>NZ_CP088156.1:1203636-1805454 GCF_021088345.1 Bradyrhizobium ontarionense
CGTAGACGACGATCTCGATCTTGCGCCCGTCGACGCCGCCCTTGGCGTTGATTTCCTCCGCGGCTAGCTGGGCGGCGGGCGCAATCGACGAACCGGCGACGGCTTGCGCTTCGGCGATGACACCGATCTTGATCGGGTCCGCGGCCCATGCGGCTGAGGAGACGAGCGCGGTCGCGCAGCTCGCAAGCAAGAGTGACTTGAGCGAAAACATGGGTACCTCCCGAATCTTTTATGCGCCTCTCACGGGCTGCTGGGATTGTGATCGTGCATCCTGGCGTGCGCAAGTGCTCCGTACAGGCCCTGCCCTGCACTCCCTGCATGATCATGGTTGCAGTGCGTGTCGGATTGCTGCGTTGCACAATCTCAGCGGCAGGGCACCGACCCTCGCCGCCTGAGCGGCGCGGTGTCCTCTCCCGAGGTCAGCCTCCGCCGCACCACGAGCGCCGACCCGCGGATATCCCATCCGTGGGTTGGCGCGCGAGGTGTGACTGCCGTCAATCTCGATCGTGGTTCTGTCCATCAAGTCGGTTCTTGCGGGGGGCGTCCTCGCGATCGTGGCCGAACCGAAATAGGTCCATCAAGTCACCGATCGCGGGCGCATTGACTGGAATATAGGGATTACGTCCAGTGATTGGATTTGGAAGGTTGTCACGGCTCCGCGATGACAGCGTGTCGAGATGCCAATTCCGCTCGATGAACTTCGCGACGGACGCATGATCAGCGTAGACATGCCCAACGTGACCACCACGCGAATAAGGCGATACAACAATCGCAGGAACGCGGACGCCATCCCCGAAAAAGTCAACCGGCTGGACGTAGCCCGAGTCCCAGAAGCCGCCGCCTTCGTCGAACGTGATGAGAATGGCGGTGTGAGCCCAAAGTTCTGGTTGCGACTGAATTTCTTCGATGAACACTCTTGCGTAATTTTCGAAGGACGAGAGCTTGGAGCTGTCCGGGTGACCGCTCGGAGCATCCTCCGAACGAAGGAAGGCGACTTCCGGCAATTTGCCGTTGCGAATGTCCCGGATCAGATCCTCCGCGTCATGCAGATGCGCCGCACGGCTCTCGGCCGTCGACATGACCGCAGTCGAGAACTGGAACGGATTGCAATTATCGCAATAGCCCGGAGAAGCCGTATGATTGGGGTCGGCTACATAGCGATTATATCCACCGGCATACCACGCCCAGGAAATTCCTTTTTCGCTTAGCCGTTCTCCGATCGTTGGCACACTCGAGGGCGGCAAAGCGTTGGGAAGAGTGTCAATTGTTCCATCCGGAAAGTAAGCCGGATGCCTGCTGGCGACGTGATAATAAGTGCCCGGCACGCAATGTGGATCAGGATGATATGGCAGCGAAGCAATATAGGACCGGATCGTCGCCACACCAGGCTGGTTCAGATCCGAACAATTGACGAAGGTGCCTCCGTCGTTGATCGGCGTATTGTTCGCGCCAGGCTTTGGATTGGGATTCATGATGAGGCTGGCATCCGGGGTTGCCGGATTGCCGTAACCATCGCTGAAGTAGATTTCGTCCGCAGTACCGAAAAAGTTCCAGTTGGGCGACGACGGCCCACGCATGGCCTGATGGTAGTTGTCGCTCAACGTATACTCGCGTGCAAGCGCGTGAAAATATGGAACGTCGCCGTGCGCTACGTTGTAGAATCCAAGCGCGACGCCACCGCTACCAATGCCGTTGGCGTTGCGGGTTGCTTCGACCCATGGGAATAGATCATTGAGGCAGCCGCTCGGGTTGTCTGCCGTGGCGTGGGTGATGTCGCAATCCGCCTGTTGCCACTCTGGAAAGAATCCATGGTTGGGATCGGACATGTAGAAATCATAGGGCGTTAAGCCGGTGACCTGAAAAGGCCCGTTCGGCAAATTATTCACGTTGGCGATACGCCCATCGAGCACATATTTGGGAAACGGATTCGTGCCGATGGTCATATCGTGCGGATCAAACAGCGGCGCATACTGATGATAGAACATCGTCTCCCACGCAAGCGCACCGGCATCAGTCGCAAAGGGCGGACCCGCCGTGTCGCTCCCACCTAGTGGCAAGTTGCCTGTGGTTTGCGGTGGGAGCAATGCGTAGGCTTGTTTGCTTCCCGGCGCCAATTGGAAAGTACCCGTCTCAACGGCGCTCGATTGCGCACCTGCAGCGAAATTGTGACCCGGCCGGCCGTCGATATCGACAATGCCCTTCGACAGCAGGTTCGACACATGATCGTCCGAAGGTGCACGATAGGTGGCAAAAACATGATCAAAGCTCTGATTTTCGCCGATGATGACGAGCAGGTGCTTGATCGGCGTCTCGGTCCGACCGTTGTTTGGTTCCGCATTCACGGCAGCCGATGTCTGGATAAGCGCAAGGCCAGCTACAAGAATGGTCCCGCCGGGCGTAACACGCCAGATCCGGGAAAGAATCGGAATTGCAAGCGACCGAACAAGCCGATCCTTTATCCTGCGAATTCTCATTGTTTGTAGTCCTCGAGCTTAGAGTCGCCAAAACAACCGGTGACTGCTTACCGCTCGGACGCAACAAGCCTGTGACGTGTGGATACCTGACAACCTAAATGCGAACCGCAGTTCGTGCGGAGCCGCGCAGTGATGCGACTCGGGGATGATCGGTGTGCAACATCCCTCCTTGATCGAGAGGTCGCGATTTAGCGCTCCGGATGCCAACGCATCGGCCTTCAGCGTTCGCCGGCGTGTCGATGAAGACAAGTCTCGGGGCGATACGCGTTCTGGTAAAGCAGTGATCGCATCATAAGCACGATGGATAGCGGGATGCCCGTGCATCTTGGCACGACACCGCCCGTCCTCCTCCCCTGCTCCAGTCTCGAATTAGACGCGCGGATTACGCAGGCTGCCTGAAATGGCTCAGCATCTCGTGGACGTCGTACGTCATGACGGCGAGCAGCGCCGCCAGCGCAAGATAAGTGCCGGCATATTCGAGCTTGGTCTGTAACGTCGCGCCGTAGTAGGCGACGTTCTCGGGCGCGTTGGGATCGTAGCGCCAGGCTTTCATCAGCTGGGGGCTTGCGAGGATCGCGATGACGATGAGCATGGGGCTCGGGCGGTACAGCATCAACGCCAGCAGCATGGGGACGCCGAGCAGCCAGATGCGCGGGCTGAGCACGCTCGTGACCCGACCGCCGTCGAGCGGCGAGATCGGCAGCAGATTGAACAGATTGAGGAACAGGCCGGAATAGGCGACCGCCAGCAGCAGACCGCTGTCTTCCGACCTCGCCAACAAATAGACGGCCAGCGCCGCCGCTGTCCCGACCAGCGGGCCAGCGAGCGCTACATAGGCCTCCGTCTCCACGTCGACCGGCTGCTCCTTCAAGGCAATCCACGCGCCCACGAACGGGATGAAGGCGGGAGCACCGACATTCAGGCCGCGCTGCCGCGCCGCGATGTAGTGCCCCATTTCGTGGGCGAACAGCAGCGCGATGAAGCCTGCCGCATAGCGCCAGCCCCAAATGCCGGCATAGACCACCAGCGACAGCAGCATGGTGCCGCCGCTCATGGCGAGCTTGCCCCATTTCAGGCTGGAGAACAGGATCAGCAGGAGCGCTTTCACGCAGGCCCGCCAGCGTTGTCGCTGCGCGGCTTGCGGCGGAAGAAGTTCATCACCGCAGCTCCGAATCCGACCACCGCGAAGATGATGATCTTGGCGAACTTCAGGACGAAGGCGCCGGCCAGCGCGAGCAATCCGAGCTTCTTCGCGGCGACGCCGCCGACCAGAGCCAGCAGTCCGTATTCGGCGATCCGATCCGTGCCCGCGCTGAAATCCTCATAGCGCTTGCCGGGATTGTAGGAGAGATCGGCAAGCAGCTCATGCGCGACCGCCTTGTCGCCGGCGATGCGCTCGGAGCCGGACAGGAGATTCAGGCTGAAATAGCCGTCGCGTCCGAGCGCAAAGGTATTGTAGTTGACGTTCTTCGGCGCATCGTCGGGCTGGCCCTTGTCCTTGGCGAGCAGCGACCACACCAGACGATGCGTGCCTGCATCGTAGGCCGGCGGCTCGATCCAGCCGATGACGGCCATTTCGGGGAATCCCCGCGCGACACGATCCTGGTTCGCCTCCTCGGCGCCGGCGCGGAGGCTGCTCAGGAGCTCGTCGGCGTTCCAGTTCTTGGCGTCGTCGTCCTTGATGTAGCCGTCCTTGATGTGCTTGATCACCACCATCCAGTGGTCGTCCTGGCGCTTGCCGACGATCAGGCCGACGAACGTCGCGTCGTTGACGACGTTGCCGAGCGCGCGCAGCACCCGCAGGCCCTCGCTCTTCGGCACGTAGAAATAATCGGCCGGCAGCTTCAGTGTGCCTTGATCGATCAGCGCGATGTCGCTCGGTCCGTCGGTGCCCGCTGTGCTCGCCGCCTGCCAGGCAGCCGTCAATTCCGCCTTGAGCGCGGCCTCATCAGGTGGCGCAGCCTGCACCTGTGCCGACAGACCCACGAATGCTGCGCACAACACTGCGCGCGCGATGATCATCAAACTTTGCACCGGCCCCAATCCTTCAACCCCAAGATAATTGGTCGGATAGTACCGCGAAGGTTCGACGTCACGCAAGAAAGGCCGCTTTTCCCGGGGCCGATTGATCTGCGGACGCCTGCGACGAGAGGAAGAATGTCCGAAAAGGCCCCCTCCTCGTCACGACGCTGTCTTGCTTTCGGCCAAAGCGGCGGGTCGAGTCACGTTTGAAAATTCAAAGAGAAAAGCGGCGTCGCGGCGGGCGCAAGGGTTTGGGGATCACCAATGCAGTCCACACAGAATGTGCAACAGATTGATCCGAGCGAAGTCGGTCTCGCCCCGGGGAAGCCGGAGAAGGCCAGCTACGACCAGCTGTATCGGCGGGTCCTGCGCGAGGTGCTGACGCGGATCGACACGCGGCTGGCGGCGATCGAGAAGCCAGGTGTGGCGGCAGACGCCGCAGCAGCAGCGAGCACCAGCGACGCGGCAGCCGTGGGCGGCCGCTGGGCTCGCATGAAGGCGCCGCTGGGCAAGCTCCGCGGACGCAACGCGGTGGGTCTCGCATTGCTGGTTGTGCTGGTCGGTGGCTCTGTCGCCTGGTCGCAGCGCGATGTCGGATCGTCGCTGATGGACCGCTGGATGCCGTCGTCGACGACGGAGACGTCGCAGGATGAGGCGTCCGCACAGCCGGGCAATGAGGACACCATGATGTCGAACGCCTCTCTGAGAGCGACGGAAGACGGCGCGACCAACGGCTCGGGCGGTCCGACGACGCTGATGCAGCGCATGGCGCGCGACATCGCCGAGTTGCAGCAGGGCATCGAGCAGATCAAGTCCACGCAGGATCAGGCGAGCCGCGATCATACCCGCGCCATCGAGCAATTGCAGGCTGGGCAGGACCAGCTGATGCGCCTGGTGTCGCGCATGTCGAACCAGGCCGCACAGGCGCGCGGCACGATGCCCCCGCCTCCGCCTCAGCAGATCATCGTGACGCCGCAGCGGACCACGACCGGCTTGGCCCGGCCGCAAACGACGCAGTCGCAGGGATCATCGCTCGGGACGTTCCTGACCCGCAATACCTCTGGCATCCAGTCGCCGATGCCGCGCTGATCTCGCGATCAGCAGCGTCCCCGGCAGGATCGAGACGTCTATACCTACGAGCAGGCGTGAATGCGCCCGTCGTAGCCGCGATACGAGGCCTTCTCCGCATCATAGGTGCGGAAGCTCCTGCAGCCTTTCCTCGCTTCACGCTTCGATTCATCCTCAGGCTTGGCGTGGTGCTTGCGCCTGGCGGGCCGGTCCTCGTCGTGGGCACGGTGACGATGTGCATGGGCATGCTCATGCCCGGCTGATGGGCGCGCCGCGGGCGGCTTGGCGCCGGACTTGTCCTGGGCGGCAGCGGTGGACGCCGCCGCAGGCTCGGGCTTCTTGGTCTCGGTCGGTGCCGGCGCAGTCTTCGCCTCAGCAGTGGCCGGCTTGTCGGCCGGTGCGGCGACGGCAGGCTTGCTCTCGGCAGCCTTCTCTTCCGTCTTCCCTTCGACCTTTTCTTGAACCTTTTCTTGGACCTTCTCCTGCACCGGCGCGTCCTTGGCGACGGCCGGCGGCTGGACGACCGGCTCCGCTGGCTTTGCCTCGGTCACGGCGGGCTTCTGACCGACGTCGGTGTCGGCCTTCGGTTCAGCCTTCTCTTCGGCCTTGATTTCAACCTTGTTTTCAATCTTGGGCTCGGCCGGCTTGCTGTCTGCAGCCGTTTCCGTGGGAGCCTTTTCGGTTGCTGCCGGCGTATCGGGAGCCTGCGGCTTCGCTTCGGCCTGAACCGGCTTGGCCTCCTCGGCAGCTGCCGGTGTCGCGGCGGGCTCGGTCGGCTTTTCGGCCGCAGCCTTCTCCGACTCGGCCGCCGGCTTGGCAGCTGGCTCCGAGGGCTGCTCAGTGGCGGGCTTGGCCGCATCGCTCGCGGAGCCCTGCGCCCACGCACCGGGGCTGGCGATCGCGCCGACCACACAGAAAAGGATGCCGGCGCACAGAACGACGGCAGGCGAACGAACAACGGACATGTGCATGCAGAAGATCTCGGTTGAAGGACCAGCAGATTGCCGTTTACGTCAAATCTCCCGGGCTTTCCCCTCGAAAACCTCGCGCGCGCAAAAGAGTCGCACGCGGTGTGCTTTCCGCATCATGCATTTGCAATCGTCGCGTGAAGGCGAGCGTGCCGGCAATCGAAGTCCGGTGCTGACGCGCTCGCCCCGATCCACGATCCTGGCCGTCTTGCTAGACGAGGGACGCGCCCTCAACCTTGGAGCGGCCTTGCATGCACCGCCTCGCGCACGAGCCTCAATTGCGCGGCCAGATCGTATTGAGGATCTGCGCCAGCCGCGCCCCTGCCTTGGCGAGTTGCTGACGCTTGACCGCGTCGGCGCGCTGCAGGTAGGCGGCGCGATCCGGCAGCGTCACGGTCCATTTCGGCGGAATCGGCGCCACGCTCGGCGCGAAGGTGAGGCCCTCGAACGCGTCCTGGGCGGCCTTCAGCGAGGCCGTGGCCCACAGCCTCGCCCAATCCTCCATCGGTGCGCCGGTCGCCGGCACGGCACGCGCCGCGTTGAGCAGGTCGCGGTTGGCCTTGCGGCCGATGTCGAACGGGATGTCGTCCCACTCCGCATGGAGATTGACGTTCTCGTCCCAGATCAGATTGCCGCCGGCCGTCTCGGTCGCGGCATCATACGGGTGGGCGGTAGCATCGGGATCAACCCGCGTGCCCTCTCTGTCGAGATAGACCGCGCCGACATGCAGCGGCTGATGCAGGTCGCCGATGAAGTGCACCAGCAGCAGCAGCGCCTCCTTCTTGTCGCGGATCGAGAACGGCCCCGGCGCCGGCCTGTCCATCAGGACGGCGATGCAGGCATTCACGGCGGCGACGAGGTCGTGGTCGTTGGTGCCGGCCTCACCGAGCGCATAGTCCTTGCGCTGGATCGCGACATCCGTGAAATGGAACGTGTTGTGGCAGCCGCGCTCGACGCCGCCGGTGACGTAGGAGCATGAGGTCCAGTTGCGCTTGGCATAATCCTCCATGCGCGCGCGCTCGAACGCCGAGTTGAACGGAATGCACGGCGTCTCATATTCGGGATGCTCGGGATCAACCTCGTATTTGAAACGGTTGCCGTCGTGATGGACGACGGCCTTGACGCAGTCCGGCCATGGGCCGGCCTCGCGCAGGGTGAGCTCGCGCCAGACCCGCAACTCCTTTTGCAGCTTGATCTCAGCTTCCGGCGGCAGCGGGCCATTGAGGACGTCGCGCACCTGCTTTTTCGCGTTGGCATTGTCGGCGATCAGCGCGTCGGCGATGGCGCCGACCACCTCATGGCCTTGATAGCCCCAGGCAACAGCCCGCTCCGTATGCAGGACCAGGACCCCCAGCAGAACGAGAACGAGCGTCGTGATGCGCGCCATGACGGACCTCCGGGACGATGCCGGGCAGCATGCAACTTTCAGAGCTGCAGCGCCAGACGAACATCTTGCGCGCGAATCGTGACGATCGTTGTGGCGCCTCAGGCGCTGGCGGCATTCCTGGTGATGACGTGGCGGTAGTAGGCTGCGCTGAGCTTTGGCGTTCGTACCTGGCTGTCGAAATCGACGTGGTAGATGCCGAAGCGCTGCTTGTAACCGAACACCCACTCGAAATTGTCCATCAGGCTCCATAGGAAGTAGCCCTTCACGGGCACGCCTTCCGAGGTCGCGCGCTGCAGCTGGGCGAGATAGTTGCGCAGATACATCACGCGGTCGAGGTCGTTGACCTTGCCGTCCGCGGTCACCTTGTCGTCCGAGGAGGTGCCGTTCTCGGTGATGTAGATCGTCTTCAGATTCCAGATCTTGGCCGCGAGCTTCGGCACCCAATAGGCCGTCTCCGGACCGACCAGCAGCCAGGGCGAGCTCATGTGCGGGAACGAGGACGGCATCGGCAGCACGTCGAAGCCCGGCGCGCGATTGGACGCGACGACATAGGCTTGCGGCGCGTAGATGTTGAGCCCGACGAAATCGACCGGCGCCGAGATCGTGTTCAGCTCGTCGGCGGTGAATGTCGGCGCATTCTTGCCGGCCCCGGCCAGGAAGGGCTCGGTGTAGCGACCCTCGAGGATGACGTTGAGAAAGCCCGCATTCATCTCGCGGGTCGCGATCTCGGCGGCGAGGATGTTCTCCGGCGTATCGATCGCCGGCAGGCAGGCGGTGATGTTCTCGGCCATGCCGACCCGTGTGCCGGCCCGCCCCTTGGCACGGATCGCCTGCACCGCAAGGCCGTGCGCCAACGCCACGTGATGGCGCGCCTGGTTGACCTCGGCCTGCGGCAGCTTCAAGCCGGGCGCGTCAATGCCGAGGCCATAGCCGAACGGCACGAACCGGCCGCATTCGTTGATGGTGAAGATGGTCTTGACCCGGTCGCTCAGGTGCTGTGCAACATAGCCGGCATAATGCGCGAACGCCTTCGCCGTCTCGGCCGAGCGCCAGCCGCCGACGCGGTCCTGCAGCGCCTGCGGCAGGTCCCAATGATACAACGTCGCATAGGGCTCGATGCCGTTTGCCATGAGTTCGTCGACGAGACGATTGTAGAAGTCGAGGCCCTTCGGATTGGGCGTCAGCCCGCCGTCAGGAAACAGCCGCGACCAGGCGATCGAGAACCGATAGGCCCGGCAGCCGAGCTCCTTGATCAGCCGCACGTCGTCCTTGTAGCGGTTGTAGTGATCACAGGCGACGTCGCCGGTGCTGCCGTCCTCGATATTGCCCTGCCGATGGGTGAAGACGTCCCAGATCGACGGCCCGCGGCCATCGGCGGTGGCCGCGCCCTCGATCTGGTACGACGACGTCGCCGTACCCCACACGAAATCGGCGGGAAAACGTCGCCCGGTATCCTCTTTCACGGCGCCCTCCTCAGCCTGCGCGGGCCCGTTGGCGGCCCCGAGGGCAGCCAGTCCGGCCAGCTTCGCAAGATCACGGCGGGAGACGTCGTTCGGCATTGATGAACCTCAATCAGCTCGTGTTCGGGCCAGCATTTCGCCCCCGGCGCGGCCGGCAAGATGTCACCAGGAACCACATCTCGGCGCCGATTTGAACCGATGGAACCGGGCGAATTGAAGTTACATGCTTGGCGTGCTTCCGGTCCACGTCACGACCTGCGCCAGGCATCGCTCGACAGCGCAGGGGGATACCCCTATTTTGACGTCATGACCGATCACGATCACCATCACGACCATCAGCACGATCACTCGGAATTGTCCGAGACCGATCTGCGCGTCCGTGCCCTCGAGAGCATCCTGACCGAGAAGGGCTACATCGATCCGGCCGCACTCGATGTGCTCATTGAAACCTATGAGAGCAAGGTCGGCCCCCGCAATGGCGCCCGCGTCGTGGCGCGGGCCTGGACCGACCCGGCCTTCCGGGCGCGGCTGCTCGCCGATGCCACGCCAGCGATCGGCGAGCTCGGCTATGCCGGCCGCCAGGGCGAGCACATCGTGGCGGTCGAGAACACCCCGGAGCTGCACAACATGGTCGTGTGCACGCTCTGCTCCTGCTATCCCTGGCCGGTGCTCGGCCTGCCGCCGGTCTGGTACAAATCCGCGCCGTATCGTGCCAAGGCGGTCAAGGATCCGCGCGGCGTGTTGAAGGATTTCGGTTTCGAGCTGTCGCCGGCGACGAAGATCCGGGTCTGGGATTCCACGGCCGAGATCCGCTACTTCGTCTTGCCGATGCGCCCGGAAGGAACGGACGGCTGGAGCGAGGCAGAGCTCGCCGAGCTCGTCACGCGCGACAGCATGATCGGCACCGGTCTGCCGAAGCAGCCTGCGAAGGTGACCGGCTGATGGACGGAGCACACGACATGGGCGGCGTGGCCGGATTTGGTCCGGTCCGCCCCGAGCCGAACGAACCGGTGTTTCACGCCGCATGGGAGCGCCGCGCTCTGGCCATCACCCTGGCGATGGCCATGCCGGGTGGCTGGAACATCGACATGTCGCGCTTCGCGCGCGAGAACCGTCCACCGGCCGACTATCTCGCCATGAGCTACTACCAGATCTGGCTCGCAGGCCTCGAGCGCCTGATGCAGGAGCGGCACCTGGTCGAAGCCGATGAGCTCGCTGCCGGCAAGGTGCTGCATCCAGCAAAGCCCGTGGCGAAGATCCTGACCGCCGAAGGTGTTGCCGCGATGCTGCATCGGGGCGGCCCGACCGAACGCGCGGCAACGAAGCCGGCGCTGTTTGCGGTCGGCGACCGCGTGCGCGCCAGGGACATGCATCCGCCGACGCATACCCGGCTGCCGCGCTATGTACGCGGCCATCTCGGCCGCATCGAGGCCGTCAGAGGCGTGCACGTCTTCCCCGACTGCAACGCGCAGGGCGCAGGTGAAGACCCGCAATGGCTCTACACCGTGTCGTTCAGCGGGTCGGAGCTGTGGGCCGATGCGCCCGATCCGCTGCTGGAGGTGACGGTCGACGCCTTCGAGCCTTATCTGGAGCCTGCATGATGATGCCCGACCGAGCGGCGGCGCTCGCGGCCGCACGCGCCCTGCCCGATCTTCCGATCGACACTGACGGGCCGGTGTTTCGCGAGCCCTGGGAAGCGCACGCGTTCGCGATGGCCGTCACGCTCCACGCCCGCGGGCTCTTCACCTGGCCCGAATGGGCTGCCGCGCTCGCCGACGAGATTTCCCGCGCACAGACCGCGGGAGACGCCGACTGCGGCGATACCTACTACCGGCACTGGCTCGCGACCCTGGAGCGTCTCGTTGCGGAGAAGGGCGTGGCATCCGCGGAGGCCTTGACGCGTTATCGCGACGCCTGGGATCACGCCGCCGACCGCACCCCGCACGGCAAGCCGATCGAACTCAGGCCCGAGGACTTCGCGGGCTGAGCGCTACACCGCGGCGTACGGCGGGCGTCGATCGTTAAACTTGCGTGACCGGCTCGCGCTGCTTTTGGCGTTCAGGCCTTAACGGCTGAGTATTCATGATGCGAAGAGCCGTATTCGTTCGAAATTGAACATTCATCAGTGCGTCCGTAGCGTCCCGCACATCTACTTTGATGGAGTTGAGGGGACGTCGAAATGCCCGCGCCAGAGTCTTTCGCCAACATCGTCGACACGCTCGCCGGCGTGCGTCAGGACTATCACGAAAAGCTCAAATCGATCCCGCAATACGAGGCCTTCCTGCTGATCGAGAGCTCGACCGAGAAGGCCGCCGGGGCCCTGCACGGCACCGAGGCGTCGTCGTCATCGATCGCCACGGACGTGATCGATTCGCTGCAATATGCGCGCACCCGGTTCGAGCAGCATATGGCCTCGATTCCGGAATACCGTGTGCTCATGGCCATCGACAAGGTGATCAAGGAAATCTCGCAGCATCTCGGCCTCGCCGCCGCCGCCGACGATGCAGTGGCCGAGACGAGCCCTGCGACGACTGAAGTTCAGTCCGTCGAGAGCGCCGACACGGTCGCGCAGTCCGAGCCCGAGGACGAGCAGGTGCCGGAGCCAGAGGACGATGCAGACACGACGCCCGAGCCGGTCGCCGCCGATGCGCCGACGCTGCGTGTTGTCGAGACGCAGGTCAAATCGCCCTCCATCGTGCCGGCCGACCGTGACGCCGATACCGACCATGACGACGACATCGTCGTGCTCAATGCGCCGGGATGGGAAAAGGGCGGCCGCGATGCCGGGGAAGACATCACCGCACGGCTGGCGGCGCAGGCAGCGTCTGCCGCTGCCAACGCGACCGACGACGGCCACGATGTCGCGGACGCCGATCTCGTGATCGTCAGCCAGCGCGAGCCGGCCGACCACGAAGCGGCCTGACGCCGGATATCGCAGACATCATCGCCGATCTGATGCGGGGCCTCGCGGCCCCGCATCCGTTTCAGGACGGCCCGCCAGCTGCGGCGTACTCCCGCCATCCCCTGGCGCGCAGCTCGCAGGCGGGACAATGGCCGCAGCCGTAGCCCCAGTCATGGCGCGCACCACGTTCGCCGAGATAACAGGTGTGCGACTGGTCGCGGATCAGATCGACGAGGCCGGTGCCCCCGAGATCATGCGCGAGCTGCCAGGTCGCCGCCTTCGACAGCCACATCAACGGTGTGTGCAGCTCGAACGACCGCGCCATGCCCAGGCTGAGCGCGTTCTGCAGGGCTTTGATCGTCTCGTCACGGCAATCCGGATAGCCGGAATAATCCGTCTCGCACATGCCGCCGACGATGTGGCGAATGCCGCGCCGATAGGCCAGCGCGGCGGCGAAGGTGAGGAACACGAGATTGCGGCCCGGCACGAAGGTGTTGGGCAGGCCGTCAGCCCCCATCTCGATTGCGACGTCACGCGTCAGCGCGGTCTCGGAAATCGCCGCCAGCGTCGGAATGTCCAGCGTGTGGCTGTCGCCGAGCTTGCCCGCCCAATCGGGACGGACATGCACGAGCCCTTCGACCAGGCGGTCGCGGCAGTCGAGCTCGATCGCATGGCGCTGGCCATAGGCGAAGCCGATGGTCTCGACACGCGTGAAGCGGTCGAGCGCCCAGGCCAGGCAGGTCGTCGAATCCTGCCCGCCTGAGAATAGCACCAGGGCTGTCATGTCCTGCTCAATCATGGCACCCCGCTTAGCATCATCGTCCGGTCCGGCCAACCGCGGGGCAGCCGGCTTCGTGGCCGTTTTTGCTGGGACCCGCACGCCGCTTGGGGCATACAGGACCCAACCGAAAGACGCTGTCAGGACTTGCAATGACCCCTTCCCGCGACATCTCACGCCTGATCGAGATCATGGCGGCGCTGCGCACGCCCGTCACCGGCTGCCCGTGGGACGTGGAGCAGACCTTCCAGACGATCGCGCCCTACACCATCGAGGAAGCCCACGAGGTCGCGGACGCGATCACGCGCAACGACCTCGACGATCTGCGCGAGGAGCTCGGCGACCTCCTGCTGCAGGTCGTCTATCACGCCCGCATCGCCGAGGAGCAAGGCGCGTTCGCGTTCGCTGACGTCGTCGAAGGCATCACCAGGAAGATGATCCGCCGCCATCCGCATGTGTTTCCGGACAAGGACGGCAACGTCACCCAGCCCAGCAAAGGCACCTGGGATCGCATCAAGGCCGAGGAGAAGGCCGAGCGCGCGGCGCGGCGGCCGCCAGAGGAGCAGACCAGCCGGTCATCGCTGTTGGCGGGGGTCAAGGCTGGACAGCCGGCGCTGGTGCGCGCGATGGAGCTGCAGCGCAAGGCGGCCACCGTCGGCTTCGACTGGAACGATCCGCGCGCGGTGCTGCAGAAGATCCGCGAAGAGGCCGACGAGATCGAGGCCGCGCTCGACGCGAAGGACGCGACCGAGCTCGCCGCGGAAACCGGCGATCTCCTGTTCGCCCTGGTCAACCTCGCCCGCCACGCGGACGTCGATCCGGAGACGGCGCTGCGCGGCACCAACGCCAAGTTCGAGCGCCGCTTCGGCCATATCGAGCGCGCACTTTCCGCCAAGGGCCGCACGCTCGAGGAAGCCTCGCTCGACGAGATGGACGAGCTGTGGAACGAGGCGAAGGCGCTGGAGAAATAGCCTGACCCGCTCCAGCATCGAGATCAGCCGCCTTTGGTCGAGAGCACGCCTTTGGCAATGTCGACGAAGCGTTGCGCGGCAGGCGACAATCCGAAATCGGCGCGGCTCAGCAGCGACACGTGCCGGTAGATCGTCGGCTGCGACAGAGGGATGGCGGTAAGCGTCGGGAATTGGGTCTTCGGCAGCATATGCCCGGGCAGGATGCTGATGCCCGCTCCTTCGGCGGTGAGCGCCAGCGCGGTCGTGATTAGCGACACCTCCCAGGCCGGCTTCAGTGCTCGCCCGGTTTGCGCTAGTGCCTCATCGATCTGACGGCGGATTCGCGTGCCATGGCGCATCGTGATCAGGTCGGAGCTCATGATGGCGTCCCACGACAGACGGCGGTGCTTCTCGAACCGGCCGTCCTTGATCCCGATGGCCGAAAGCGGACTTTGCATGAGGGGATCAATCCTCACTTCCGGCACGCCCTCGTCCTCGACGCTGCCGAGGCCGAATTCCGCATGCCCCGCCATCACCACGGTCAGCAGCTCGTCTGGCGCAACATCACGCAAGTCGATGCTCACCTCGGGATGGCGGGATCGAAACGCCGCGAAGACGCGCGGAAGCAGCGCGGAAGCGACCCCTGCTGAGACTGCGATCGAGATCCGGCCGGCCTTGATCTCGGCGAGATCGCGCATCCTGCGGGACAGCCCTTGCGCACCGCTCAGGATGCGTTCCGCCGCCGTGATCGCCTCACGACAAGCCGCCGTTGGGTGCAGCGCCCGCGTCGTCCGATCGAACAGCCTGAGCTGAAAGTTCTCCTCGATCTGCCGAATCAGCAGGCTGATGGCCGACTGGGTGACGCGCAGTTCGGCTGCCGCCTTAGTAATGCTGCCGAGCCGATACACCGCGACCAGGGCCTCCAATTGCCGCAAGCTGGGGGGCATTAGCTTTCCTCATGAATGAATGAGAATTTTGTGGCTAATCGAAAGAGTTTGATCATGCAACATATTTGCAAATAGCGCGGCCGCAGCGAACCGGCCGCGCAGCAACAAGCAAGGGGGAGGAACACTTTGACGCAGGGGATCAATCTCGCGCGCTACGTCGACGAGCGCCCGTTGTCGGGCTTCCAGATTCGGGTCATTTGCCTGTGCGCGCTCGTCGTCGGGCTGGACGGGTTCGATGCCCAGGCGCTCGGCTTCGTCGCGCCGGCCTTGAGCAAGGACCTGCATCTGCAGCCGGGAGCCCTGGGGCCCGTGTTTGGCGCGTCCTTGTTCGGCGTGATGATCGGCTCGCTGGTGTTCGGCGCCCTCGCCGACTATCTCGGCCGCAAATGGCTCGTCGTCGCCGGCGTCCTCGTGTTCGCGCTCGGATCGCTGGCGACCACCCAGGCAACGAGCGTATCCGACCTCGTTACTATCCGGTTCCTCACCGGCCTCGGGCTCGGCGGCGTCCTGCCCAACACCATCGCCCTGACCGGTGAATATGCGCCGCAGCGCCGCAGGACCCTGCTGATCATGCTGATGTTCATGACGGTCTCACTGGGATCGGCGATCGGCGGAGCGGTCGCGGCCAAGCTCATCACTGCCTACGGCTGGCAGATCATCTTCCTGATCGGCGGCATCCTCCCGCTCATCCTCTGTCCGGTCCTGATCGTCTGGCTGCCGGAATCACTCTCGCTGCTGGCGCTCGACAACGGCAAGAGCCATCGCGTGCGCGCGCTGCTGATGCGCATCGATCCTTCGGCTCGCCTTCCGGCCGACGCGCGCTTTACGATCGTCGAGGAGAGCGGCAAGGGCTTTCTGTTGCCACAGCTGTTCACCAAGCGGCGTCTGCTGCCGACCCTGCTGCTGTGGGTCATGTTCTTCATGAACATGATGGACATCTATTTCCTCAATAGCTGGCTGCCGACGCTCACGCATGGTGTCGGGCTCGACGTCCAGGCGGCGATCGCCGTCGGCATCGCGTTCCAGTTCGGCGGCATGCTTGGCACCGTCGGGCTCGGGCTGCTGATTGAAAAGTTCGGCTTCGATCGTGTCCTGTTCGCGACCTACATTGCCGGCTTCCTCTCGATCATCACCGTCGGTTTCGCAGGGGCCTCGTTGCCGATCCTCGTGCCGGCCGTCTTCATTGCCGGCGTGGCCGTGATCGGCGGGCAGATCGGCTGCAACGCCTATGCGGCACGGATCTACCCGACCTACATCCGCGGCACCGGCATCGGCTGGGCGCTGGGCATCGGTCGCTTCGGCTCGATCCTCGGCGTCACCCTCGGTGGATTGATGCTCGCCGCAAAATGGGACGTCTCCTCGCTGTTTCAGGCGAGCGCGGTGCCGCAGCTCTGCTCGGCACTGGTGATCCTCGGCCTCGCTGTCCTCGGCATGCGCGGCAGTCTTCCGACCTCCGACGACACACAGCGGGATGCGCTCTCCACTCCCGAGCGTGCGTAGATCAAAGCAAGAGAACTGACATGAAGACGATTCAAACCCAGGTGCTCATCGTGGGCGCCGGCCCGGTCGGACTGACCGCCGCCATGGATCTCGCCTCGCGCGGCATCGACGTCGTGGTCGCAGAGATCCGACGCGCCGGCGAGCCGCCCAACGTGAAATGCAACCACGTCTCCGCGCGGTCGATGGAGGTGTTTCGCCGCCTCGGCATCGTCCGCGAGGTGCGCGAAGGTGGCCTGCCGGCCGATTTTCCCAATGACTGCGCCTATCGGACTGCGGTCGTCGGCCGCGAGCTGACGCGCATCCCGATTCCATCCCGCCAGGACCGCTACACGGCGACCGGAGGGCCGGACACCGATTGGCCGACGCCCGAGCCGCCGCATCGCATCAATCAGATCTATCTCGAGCCCATCCTGTTCGCGTGCGCCGAGGCGCAGCGCGGCGTCACGATTCTCAACCGTGTCCAGGTCGATGAGTTCGACCAAGATGACAACGGCGTGGTCGCGCGGGCGCGCGATCTCGACGCCGACCAGGACATCACCATCACCGCCGACTATCTGATTGGCTGCGATGGCGGCCGCTCGGCGGTGCGCAAGCTCATCGGCTCACGGCTCAGCGGCACCGACGTAGTGCAGCGGGTGCAGTCCACCTACATCCACGCTCCGGCGCTGAAGGACCTCATCGCCCAGAAGCCGGCGTGGATGACGATGTCGCTCAATCCGCGCCGCTGCGGCACTACCGTCTCCATCGACGGTCGCGACAATTGGCTGATCCACAACCACCTTGCTGCGGAGGAAGTGGAATTCGACAGCGTCGACCGCGATTGGGCCCTGCGCACCATCCTCGGCGTCGACGACCGTTTCCAGTATGAGATCATCAGCAAGGAGGACTGGATCGGCCGTCGCCTGGTGGCCGATCGCTTCCGGGACCGTCGTGCCTTCATCTGTGGCGATGCGGCGCACCTGTGGATCCCCTATGCCGGCTACGGCATGAATGCCGGGATCGCCGATGCGGTCGACCTGTGCTGGATGCTCGCCGGCGTCATCACGGGATGGGCCGCCCCTGCCCTGCTCGACGCCTATGAAGCGGAGCGGCAGCCGATCACCGAGCAGGTGTCGCACTTCGCGATGAACCACGCGCTCGCCGTCATGAGCCAGCGGCGCGCCGTGCCTGCCGAGGTGGAGATCGATGGTCCCGTCGGCGACGCGGCGCGGGACAGGGTCGGCAAGGCCGCCTACGATCTCAACGTGCAGCAATATTGCTGCGCCGGCCTGAACTTCGGCTATTACTACGACCGCTCGCCGGCCATCTCCTATGATGGCGAAACCCCGCCGGCCTACGGCATGGGCTATTTCACGGCGTCCACCGTGCCCGGCGCACGCGCGCCGCATGTCTGGCTGTCCGACGGACGTTCGCTGCTGGACGTGATCGGCCCGGCCTACACGCTGGTCCGGTTCGATCCGGCTGTCGATGTCACGCCGCTGATCGACGCTGCGGCACGACAGAGTGTTCCCTTGACGCTCGTGGACGTCGATCGCGCCAAGGCCGCCTATGGCTTCGCGGAAAGCCTGCTCCTGGTGCGGCCGGACTCGCATATCGCCTGGCGCGGCACGACAGCAGCGCACGAGCCCGACAAACTGTTCGATCGCCTGCGTGGCATCGTAACGCAGCCGGAGGCCATGCGCCGTGACGATGCCGTCGTTGCCTGATCCGCGTCACCGCGCCATGACCAGCCACACCACCGCGCATTACTTCCTCGAGGCCCTCGTCGATCTCGGGGTCGACTACATCTTTGCCAACCTCGGCACCGATCATGTGTCGCTGATCGAGGAAATTGCGCGCTGGGACGGCGAAGGTCGGCGGCATCCCGAGGTGATCCTTTGTCCCCACGAGGTGGTCGCGGTGCACATGGCAATGGGCTATGCGATCACCACCGGCCGCGGCCAGGCCGTGTTCGTCCATGTCGACGCCGGCACGGCGAACGCGTGCATGGCGATTCAGAATGCCTTTCGCTACCGGTTGCCGGTGCTGCTGTTTGCCGGACGAGCTCCGTTCGCGGTGCATGGCGAGCTGCCGGGAGGGCGCGATACCTACGTCCACTTCGTCCAGGACAGTTTTGACCAGGCCAGCATCGTGCGTCCCTACGTGAAATGGGACTACACGCTGCCGTCGGGCGTGGTCGTCAAGGAAGCGCTGGCCCGCGCCGCCGCCTTCATGCACAGCGATCCGCCCGGCCCGGTCTACATGATGCTGCCGCGCGAAACCCTCGCCGAGACCTGGGACGACGAGGTGATGCCGGCCTACCTGCCCGCGCGCTATGGCAGCGTCAAAGCCGGCGGCATCGAGCCGCAGCGCGCCCAGGCGATAGCGGACGCCCTCATGAAGGCGGACAACCCGATCGCCTTGACCGCCTACTTCGGACGCAGCGCCGACGCCGTTTCGGTGCTGGAACGGCTGGCGCTCATCTGCGGCATCCGTGTCGCCGAGTTCAATCCCGTCACGATGAACATCTGCCAGGACTCGCCTTGCTTCGCCGGCTCCGACCCGGCCGAGCTCGTGGCAGGCGCCGACCTTGGGCTCCTGATCGATATAGACGTGCCATTCATTCCGCAGATGCTGAAGGCCGCCGATCGACTGCGCTGGGTCCAGATCGATATCGACGCCTTGAAGGCGGACATTCCGATGTGGGGATTTGCCACCGACCTCCGCATTCAGGGCGATTCAGCTGTCATTCTTCGCCAGGTGCTGGAGATCGTCGTCGCCCGTGGCGACGACGCCTATTTGAGGAAAGTGCGTGACCGGATCGCGAGCTGGCAGCCCGCACGCGAAGCCGCGAAGGCGAAACGGATGTCGGCGGCTGCCCACAAGGGCCGGCCCGGCGCAATCAATCCGGCCTATCTGTTTGCGCGGCTGCAGGCGCTTCTCTCTGAGGACGACATCGTCGTCAACGAAGCCGTCCGCAACGCGCCGGTGCTGCAGCAGCAGCTTCGCCGAACCAAGCCGATGACCTATGTGGGCCTGGCTGGCGGCGGCCTCGGCTTCAGCGGCGGCATGGCGCTCGGGCTCAAGCTGGCCAATCCCTCGCGCCGCGTGGTGCAGATCGTCGGCGACGGCGCCTATCACTTCGCCGCGCCGGATTCCGTCTACGCCGTATCGCAGCAGTATCAGCTGCCGATCCTGACCGTCATCCTCGACAACAATGGATGGCAGGCGGTGAAGGCCTCGGTGCAACGCGTCTATCCGGACGGCGCCGCGCAGCGGACGGACGCCTTCCTCTCCAGGCTTCGCACCGGACGCCAGGATGAGCAGCGGCGTCTCGCCGACATCGCAAGCGCGTTCGGCGCCTACGGCGAACGGGTTGATGACCCGGACGAGCTCGATGCCGCGATCGAACGCTGCCTCGCAATCCTCGACGGTGGGCGCGCCGCAGTGCTGCACGTCGACATCACGCCGTTGTAGCCGTAGCGACCGACGCAGAACCGCGCCGGGTGGTCCAAAGGGCGCTCGTGCCGAGGCCGTCTGCGCACTCACAGGGGGACCACGTCGATCGCGAGGCGTCCGGCTGCAACGAGCAGCGCCAGATAGGTCAAGAGCATCCCGAAGCCGCGCACCGGCGCAGATCCGCCAAGCATCCCGATCGCATGCACCAGCCGCCCAAGAGCGAGGGTTGTCCCGATTCCGATTACCATCCAGGCCGGAGCGGCATGCGCTTCCACCAAACCGAGAGAAATCACCCCGAGCGGCACGTATTCGGTAAAATTGCCTTGGGCCCGGATACGGCGGCGCAGAGACTCGTCCGCGCCTTCACCCACCATGACTCCCACCTTCGCTCGCAGAACAGAAACTGGGACCGAGAGAACGACGAGAGCGATGGCGAAGATCGCCACAAAGATCGATGTAATAGGAAGCATGGTCGTCGAGACGCTCCGTTCATATTTTCCGCACACTGTCGACGATTGCACTGCCGCCGGCAGTGCAACATCTTTGATTGAATCCGGCGCGTCAGAACATCGTCTGCACATAGGGTGATGGGCCTACCCGGGCAGCGTTCTGCGTGATGAACGAGGCGGCCAACAGGACGAGGCCAACTACGGCTGGCAGGGCGCCACTGGGCTTTCGGACGCCGATATACGCCAAGCCGGACAGCAGCAGGTGATAGAACATGCCTGCATAGGCGAGATCGCTGAGCGCCGTGCTGATGCGCAGCAGGATTGCGGCCGGGCCCAAGACTTTCACGACGATCATGAACGGCACGAGGTAGCCCGGATAGCCCAACTCGGCGAGAACCTGCCGGACCCAATCTCCTTTGGCGACGTACACATAGGCGGAAGTCAGATACAGCAGCGACAGAAGCGCCGTGCTGATCCAGTAGGTATAGATTGCAGGCATGGGTTCTCTTTGATCGCTGTTGAAGCAGCAATCTCTGTTTCATCTTGGTCTGTCAGGATGCGCGCATTCACTTGCGCGCGGCTGACACGGAAAATGTCGAATAAGATTGATTTTCGCAAGTAGGATGAATTATTTGCACCAAGTATGGAAAAGCAGACCATGGCCGGCAAGGAAGCCAACATGCACGCGGAGATGCGGCGCGCATTCGCGCTGCTCTCAGGCAAGTGGAAGCTGGAGATCATGTGGCTGCTGGACCAGCGGATCTACCGCTTCGGGGAGCTGCGGAAGGCAATTCCCGGCATCACCCAGCACGTGCTGACCGCGCAGCTTCGCGAACTTGAGGCAGACGGCCTGGTTTCGCGCACGGTGTTCGCGGAAGTGCCTCTTCGGGTTGAATACAAGATCACCGAAAAGGCACGAGGCCTTGGCCCTACAATGAAGGCCTTGACTGCCTGGTGGACCAAGTACGGGAAGAGCGTCCCGGCAAAGCCGAGCGGACGCGGCCGCAAGGCGAAGCACGGCTGAACCGTGCAGAGCGGCCGTATACAGCTCCCCTTACGCCACGTCGTGACGTTTTACGCGTACCCGGAGTCCAGATCCATCTGGCTGCGGCGTTTGTCTGAGAGTTGGCGAGCCGCTCGAAATCACGCCACCCGCGGCACGCCGTGATAGCGCTCGACCACGATGTCGCGTTTCGTCGCGTCGACGCGGACGGTCATGTCGTAATGACCTTCGTGCAGCTCCTTGGCGAGGACCTCGGCGTTGCGGTGCAGCCAGCTGATGCCGGCGCCGTCGGCGGCGTCGATGGTGAGATCGAGCGTCGTCCGCGCCGCGGCGAGCCGGTCCTCGATCGCCTGCAGCAGCGGCGCGACGCCCTCCCCGGTCTCGGCCGACACGAGCAGGCATGGCCGCTCCGGCGGCCGCCGGCTTGCGATGTTGACGAGGTTCTCGCGCGCCGCCTCGTCCAGCCGGTCGATCTTGTTCCAGACCTCGATGATGGTGTCGTTGGCCTCCGGATCGATGCCGAGCTGGCTCAGCACCAGCTCGACGTCGTGCTGTTGCGCCTCGGCATCCTCATGCGACATGTCGCGCACGTGCAGGATCACGTCGGCCTCGAGCACCTCCTCCAGCGTGGCGCGGAAGGCGGCGACGAGCTGCGTCGGCAGGTTGGAGATGAAGCCGACGGTGTCGGACAGCATCGCCTTGCCACCATGCGGCAGGCCGATCGCACGCAAGGTGGGGTCGAGCGTCGCGAACAGCATGTCGGCCGCCTGCACGTCGGCGCGGGTCAGGCGGTTGAACAGCGTCGACTTGCCCGCATTGGTGTAGCCGACCAGCGCCACCACCCGATACGGCACGCGCTGGCGGCCGGCGCGGTGCAGCCGCCGCGTCGCCTGGACCTTCTTGATCTCGTTCTCGAGCCGGGTGATGCGGTCGCCGATCAGCCGGCGGTCGGCCTCGATCTGGGTTTCGCCCGGGCCGCCCATGAAGCCGAAGCCGCCACGCTGGCGTTCGAGATGGGTCCAGGAGCGCACCAGGCGGCTGCGCTGATAGTTGAGATGCGCGAGCTCGACCTGCAGCGAGCCTTCCTTGGTCTTGGCGCGGCGGCCGAAGATCTCCAGGATCAGGCCGGTGCGATCAAGCACCTTGGTATTCCAGGCCTTCTCGAGATTGCGCTGCTGGATCGGCGACAGCGCGCAATCCATCACGACGAGCTCGACCCCGTGGCCTGCGATCACGCCCCCGATCTCGTCAACCTTGCCCTTGCCGAGATAGGTCGCGGGACGAATCTGCTGGATCGGTGCAAGGATCGATTCGGCCACCGTCAGCTCGATGGCGCGCGCTAGCCCCGCGGCCTCATCGATCCGCGCCTCGAAATCACGCATGTCGGAATGACCAGCTTGCGCGCCGTCGTCACCACGGCGCGCCCGCAAGTAAGGGCCGATCACGATGACCAGCCCTGTCGTCTTGATGTCATCCGGCCTGGAAAGGCCGATGCCCCCTTCGCGATCGCGGGGTTCCAATCAGGTCACTCTCACGTCAGGTTACTCTCACGCAGAGGCGTCCTCGCCACCCTCGAACAGCTGGATCGGGGCGCCCGGCATGATGGTGGAGATCGCATGCTTGTAGACGAGCTGCGAGTGACCGTCGCGCCGGAGCAGCAGGCAGAAATTGTCGAACCATGTGACAATCCCCTGCAATTTCACGCCATTGACCAGAAAGATCGTGAGCGGCGTCTTGGTTTTGCGGACATGGTTGAGAAAAGTGTCTTGTAGGTTTTGTGCGCGGTCTGCCGCCATTGTTGTTATCTCGCAGTCTTGTTGCTTTTTCTTATTGAACCGTCGGCGGTCCGATTGCAGGTCGCGGACTCGTCGCGGTGGCCCATGATCCATTGAGATCCCCCTCGAGGGATCATGAGATGCCGGATTAGAAGACAGGCGAGCATATTAGGCAAGCCGATTGCACGGAACCCGGTTCCAAAAGAACCGGATTCGTCCGTAAAAGTCCGGGATCGGACGAATTTTCCAATGTAAATTCGTCCAGTCGTGCCGGCCTTGGTCCAGGTCGGCAATTTCAGCCGACCCCGAGCGCCTTTAGCTTGCGATGCAGGGCCGATCGCTCCATGCCGACGAACTCCGCCGTGCGCGAAATGTTGCCGGAAAAGCGGCTGATCTGGGCGATCAGATAGTCGCGCTCGAACACCTCGCGGGCCTCACGCAACGGCAGGCCCATGATGTGCTCGCCATTGTTGCTCGTCGGCATCGCCGGAACCATCGATCCCACGTCCGGCGGCAGCATGTCGGCCGTGATGATCACCTCCGGCCCGCCGGCGGCCAGGATCATCACGCGTTCGACGTTGTTGCGGAGCTGGCGGACGTTGCCCGGCCAGACATGGGACTGCAGCACGGCCATCGCATCCTGGCCGATCTGCCGTTTCGGCAAGCCGGTCGTCGCCGAAATCTGCTCCATGAAGTAGTCGATCAGTTCGGGAATGTCCTCGCGCCGCTCCGAGAGCGGCGGGACACGGATCGGAACCACCGAGAGGCGGTGATAGAGATCCTCGCGGAAGCGGCCGGCCGAGATCTCCTCCTCCAGGTTCCGTGCCGTGGAGGAGATGATGCGTACATCGACGTGCACTTTGGTGGTCCCGCCCGAACGCTGAAACGTCTGGTCGACCAGGACCCGCAGGATCTTGTTCTGCGTCTCGCGCGGCATGTCCGCGATCTCGTCGACGAACAGCGTGCCGCCATGCGCCTCTTCGAGCGCACCGGTCTTGCGGGCATGCTCGCCGTTGGACTGCTCGACGCCGAACAGCTCCTCCTCCATCCGCTCCGGCGTGATCGCGGCCGCGTTGATGACGACGAATGGACCTTCGGCGCGGGGCGACTGGGTATGCAGCGTGCGGGCGGCAAGCTCCTTGCCGGAGCCGGGAGGACCGACGATCAGGATGCGGCTGTTGGCCTTGGCGGCGCGCTCGATGGTCTGGCGCAGCTGATTCATCGACGGCGAGCGACCGGTCATGCTGCTCGCGGTCGGCGCGAGCTGCTTGAGCTCGCGCACCTCGCGCTTCAGCCGCGAATTCTCCAGCGCGCGCGTCGCGACCAGGATCAGGCGGTCGGACTTGAACGGCTTTTCGATGAAGTCATAGGCACCGCGCTTGATCGCGGCGACCGCGGTCTCGATGTTGCCGTGGCCCGAGATCATGACGACCGGCAGATCCGGGTGATCCTTCTTGATCTGTTCCAGGAGCTGCAGGCCGTCGAGCTTTGAGCCCTGAAGCCAGATGTCGAGGAATACCAGGTTCGGTCGGCGGCCCGCGATCTCGGCCAGTGCCGAATCGCTGTCGCGAGCGGTTCGCGTCGTGAAGCCCTCGTCATCCAGGATGCCGGCTACCAGCTCCCGGATATCGGCTTCATCGTCGACAATCAGAATATCACTCGCCATGGGTCACGCCTGTCTCGTCAGCTGCCTGTTGCGGCTTGGACTTTTGGTTGGTCATTGGTCGTTTGAACCGTGCTCGCGGTTTCCCCGCTCGCCTCGGTCTTCTGCACATTGTCCGTAGCGGTCGCCGGCTCCTTGCCGGGCTTTGCCGCCTGGCCGGACACGGCAAAGCGCAGCCGCATCCAGGCGCCGCGCTGGCCGGCGCGGAAATCGGAAGCGTCCTTCAGCTCCAGCTTGCCGCCATGGTCTTCCAGCACGCGGCCGACGATCGCGAGCCCGAGGCCCGTGCCCTTGGCGCGCGTGGTGACATAAGGCTCGAGCAGCCGCTGCCGCGCCACCTTGGGCAGGCCGATGCCGTTGTCGATCACGTCGATCAGCACGTCGTCGCCTTCGCGCGAGGCCACGACGTCGATGCGTCCCTTGCCAAGCTCCTCCGGCGGCACCACCTCGATCGCCTCGGTGGCGTTCTTGATGATGTTGGTCAGCGCCTGCGAGATCAGCCGGCGGTCGAACTGCGCGCGCAGCGGGTCCTGCCTGAGCTCGGTCTCGATGTCGATCTCGGGATGCGCGACCTTCATCAGGAACACAGCCTGCCGCACTGCATCGGCGACGTCCTCGCCTTCCATCACGGGCTTCGGCATCCGCGCGAAGCGCGAGAACTCGTCGACCATTCGCCTGATGTCGTCGACCTGCCGCACGATCGTCTCGGTACATTGCTCAAATATGGCCTTGTCCTCGGTGATGACCTTGCCGAATTTGCGGCGAATGCGCTCTGCGGACAGCTGAATTGGCGTCAGCGGATTCTTGATCTCGTGCGCGATGCGGCGTGCGACGTCGCCCCAGGCCGATGTGCGCTGCGCTGAGACGAGCTCAGTGATGTCGTCGAGCGTGATGATGTAGCTGTCGCGCGCCTGGTTGGTCTGCTCGGCGGTGACACGGACCGAGAGGTTGCGCTCATTGCCGTCGCGCTGGACCGTGACCTGTCCCTGCACCAGACGCTGCTTGCCTTCGCGCGCCGTCTTCATCATGTCGTCGAGCTCGGGCAGCACGTCGGACAGCGGATGATCGAGCGTCTCGGATTCGGCATGCCCGATCAGCTTCTCGGCCGAACGGTTGAGGATGGCGACGCTTCCGGAGGCATCGACGCCGATGATGCCGGCGGATGCCGACGACAGCACCGCCTCGATGAAGCGGCGCCTGCTGTCGATCAGTTCGCTCGCACTGACCAGCTCGTCGCGCTGCGTGCGCAGCTCCTGCGTCATCTTGTTGAAGGTCTGGCCGAGCTGGGCGAGGTCGCCTTCCGATCTGTGCACGGGAACCTGGACGTTGAGGTCGCCGGTCGCCACCGTGTGTGCGGCGTTCATCAGCTGGCGGATCGGCGACACCAGCCAGTTGGCGAAGTTCAATCCGATCAGCACCGACGCCATCAGGATGGTCAGCGCGATCACCGCGAACATCAGTGCGAAGGCGACCTGGATGCCGAAGCGGCGCGCCTCCACCTGGGCGTATTCGGCGACCGAGGTTTCGGTCTGCTTGAGCTGCGCGATCACGCGGGGATCGAGCAGCCGGGCGACGTAGAGGAAGGTGTCGTTGAAGGCGCGCAGGCGAATCACCGCCGCAACGTAGTTGGCGTCGGGGAACACCGCGATCTGCGGCTCGGTCTCGTTGACGTTGCTGAGGAAATCGGCCGGCGGCGTCTGGAACGTCTGCTGGATGCCGGTCTCGGCCGTCTCCAGGACGGTGCGATCCTTGTCGATCAGCATCGCGCCGGGCAGGTTGCGCGACGCGGCGCTGGCGGTCAGCAGCTCTCGGAAGGTGCCGCGGTCCTGGTCGTAGAGCGGCCGCGCATGGGCGACGTCGTTGGCCATGCCCAAGATGTCGCCGCGGATCAGCTGCGCGTGCTCGTAGGTGTAGGCGCGCGCGACCGTCAGCGAGTTCTGGATCGCCTCTTTGGCCGGGCCGGAGAACAGCCGGTCGAGGCCGCGGTCGATGGTGACGTTGGCCACCAGCGACACCAGCACCGCCGGCAGCACCGCGATCACCGAGAACAGGCTGACGATCTGGACGTGCAGGCGCGCCGCCGCCCGGCCCCGCCGCCGCGCCTGGACCATCTGCCAGACCTCGCGGATGATGATCCCGACCAGGATCAGGATCGTTCCGGCGTCGATCAGGAGGAAGGTGCTGACGACCTCAGGCGTCGGCTCGATCGGGCTTAAGCCCACCAGGACGATGAAGGTCAGGAAAGCCGACAGCAACGCGAGCGCCACCGCCGCCGGCGCCAGCCAGGTACGCCAGGTCCAGCGCCGGGCCTCGGCGGTGGACGAATCGAAAGGTGTGGCCGAGGTCTCTGCGCTGGTCATTCCGGCAGTGGGGTGATGCTGAACGTGGCACGTCCGGGAATCGGACTGATGCATTCCTACCACGCTGTTGCCAAATTGCGACAAATCCGCGGCGAACGGCGACGCCACAAATTTGTTTGCATACACTTGCGGGGTCAGGTCAATCCAGTTGAGGGTGTTTTAATACCGAATTCATGTGCTCTTTGGGCCGGTCCGCACGGCCCTGGAGCCGTCAGGGCGCGCTCGGGGACCGTGACGCGGAAAAAGGCGTCATCACGCGCAGTGGCGTGGGGCTCGCACTTGCTGGCCCTAGCCACCGCATGCCTTCGTCAAATCGACACCCGCATTCCTCAACTGTGGACGGATTTCGTCGGCCCGCGCCGCCGTCAACCGGGTGACCGGACCGGACAGCGCGAGAGCGCCGAGCAACGCGCCGCTGGGCCCGAACACCGGCGTCGCGAGCGCCGCGGCGTGGGGGTCCGTGACGCCGCTGGTGAAGATCGGCACGTCGATCGCCGCCGCTGCGCGACCACGATCGAAGTGTCGCAGCACCTGGGCGATGGCCGATTTGTCCATCGGGCGCAGGTCACCGGGCTGGACATGCATGCGAATCTGATTGGCGCTCTCGACGCGAAACAGGCAGAGGCGTTGGTCGCCGCGACGCGTGTAGAATGACGCGGTTTCGCCGGTCGAGCGCGCCAGCTGCTCCAGCACGGGCGTAACGTGATCGCCAAGACCGAACGCATGCTGGTAGCAGGCGGCAAGGCGCATCACCTCCGCGTCGAGCCGGTAGCCGCCATCGTCCACCCGTCGGATCAGGCCGAAGCTTTCCAATGAAAGCGCCATGCGCATGACCGTCGTCTTGACGAGGCCGGTGCGCTTGGTCAGTTCGGCAAGACTGACCTCTCCGTCGCCGCGCTGAAACGCCGTCAGGACGCTCAGCGCGCGATCGACGGCGGATACGCCCTTCAGTCCCGGCGACTTCTCCGGCTTGACGGTCTTCCGGGGTTTGCTCGATGTCTTCGCCACGTCCTCATCCCGAACAGGCCGCCGGTCAGGCGGCCGTTTCGGGACGGTATACACATCCCCGCTGCGAAGTTCACGGGTCGGCGACGAATGTTCAGCCCATATATTCGAC
The DNA here is from genome assembly GCF_021088345.1 of Bradyrhizobium ontarionense. Lineage (NCBI taxonomy): Bacteria > Pseudomonadati > Pseudomonadota > Alphaproteobacteria > Hyphomicrobiales > Nitrobacteraceae > Bradyrhizobium > Bradyrhizobium ontarionense. The sequence continues at coordinate 1,231,898 of NZ_CP088156.1, forward strand.
GCCGCGCTTTTTCAGCTCCTCATCGACCCAGGTGCGGTCATTGCGCCCCGCGGCGATGGCTTCCAGCTGTGCGGTCTCAGCGTCGTGCTTCTTCTTGGTCGCGGCGTAGACGGCCTCTGCGTCGACCAGCGGAATGCATACGAGCCCGTCGTCGTCGCCGAGAATGAGATCGCCGGGGTTGATGACCATGCCATCGATCGCGATTTGAACGTTGATCTCGCCGGGACCGTCCTTGTACGGACCGCGATGGGTGACGCCGACAGCGAAGATCGGGAATTTGCCGGCACGGACCGAGGCCGCGTCCCGGATCGCGCCGTTGATGACCACGCCGCCAAGGCCGCGGCGCACCGCATGCGCGATCATCAGTTCTCCGATCAGGGCGTTGGTGAGATCCCCACCGGCATCGACGACGACCACGTCGCCGGGCTCCGCCATGTCCAGCGCCTTGTGCAGCATCAGATTGTCGCCGGGACGCGACTTCACCGTGATCGCAGGACCGGCGAGAACGCCGCTGCCGTGCATCGGACGCAGGCGCGCACCTGCAGCATTCATTCGCGACATGCTGTCGCTCACATTGGCGACCGGCAGCTTGCGATAGCGCTCGACAAGATCGGGCGAGGCCTTCTGCTGCGGGTTTGGATAGATGCGGAAACCGACGGTCATGGCGTGCTCCTTGAGGGTCATCCCAGCGGCCCTGCCGATCGGCGGTTGACAATACGGGCCATCGGCGCGATACCTACAAAAAATGCAACGCCGTTTCAATTTTAAAATGGCGATACGGGAAACGGTCAACGCCTCGTCAAAAGGACGGGTCGGGCGGCTCGGGTTGCCGCAGGATTCGGCCGTGCGACATCGCACAACGGCCGAGGGCGTTGCCGCCAGACGTGAAGGCAGCGACATGCGCTACAAGATCTTGATCACCGGCCCCGCTCTGACTCGCGAAGCGACCGAAGCCGCCGCCCGGCGCGGCGCAACGCTCGTGGACCACCCTCACTACGTGAGCTCCGAGGAATTGGCCGACGTCGCAGCCGTTCAACAACCCGATGCGATCATCGTGCGTCAGGGCAGGATCGACGATCAGGTGATCGGCGCGTCGGCGAAGCTCAAGGTGATCGCCAAACACGGCGTCGGCTACGACAATATCGACATCGACGCGGCCGACCGCCGCGGAATTCCCGTTTTCGTCGCGCGCGGCGCCAATTCGCAATCGGTCGCCGAACTCGCCTTCGCCTTGATGTTCGCAGTCGCGCGCGAAATTCCGCATCTCGACGCGCGGGTGAAGTCCGGGCATTGGGACAAGGCGACGACCAAGGGCGCGCAACTCTTCGGCCGCGGCCTCGGCGTGATCGGGTTCGGCGAGATCGGCCGGATCCTGGTCGGCCTGGTTCAGCCGCTGCGCATGCAGGTGCGCGTCTTTGATCCATACATGCCGGCAGACATCGGCATCGAAGGTGCGGAGCGCGTCGGCAGCCTCGACGAGATCCTGGCGTCGAGCGACGTGATCAGCCTGCACTGCCCGTTGACGCCGCAGACGCGCAACATGATCGGCCGCGATCAGATCGCCCGCATGCGTCGCGACGGCATCCTGATCAACACCGCTCGCGGCGGTCTCATCGACGAGACCGCGCTGTTCGAGGCGCTGCGCGACGGTGTCATCGCCGGCGCCGGCCTGGATTCCTTCGCAGAGGAGCCGGCACGACCCGATCTTCCGCTGCTGACATTGCCGAACGTGGTCGTCACGCCGCACGCCGGCGCCAGCACTCAGGCCGCCCGCGATGCCATGGGCGTCATCGCCGTCAATCACGTCATGGATGTCCTGGAAGGCAAGACCGTCGACATTCGTGCGATGGTCAACAAGAAGCAACTGCGCGTCGCCTGAACGGCGCACATAAACAAAACTGGGAGGAGACGATGGCAGAAGCCATGACGGCGCCGAGCGCGCTCGAGCAGACGACCATGCGCCGGGTAACCTGGCGCATCATGCCGTTCATAATGATCTGCTATCTGTTCGCGATCCTCGATCGCGGCAATGTCGGCATGGCATCCTTGCAGATGGTCCAGGATCTCGGGATGTCGAAATCGGCATTCGGCTTCGGCGCCAGCCTGTTCTTCTTCTCCTACTTCCTGATGGAAGTGCCGAGCAATCTCGCTCTGCAGCGCTTCGGCGCACGGCGCTGGATCGCCCGTATCATGATCACATGGGGCATCATCTCGGCCGGCATGGCGTTCGTGCAGGGCCAGAATTCGTTCTACGTGATGCGCTTCGTTCTCGGCGCAGCGGAGGCCGGCTTCTTTCCGGGCGTGCTGCTCTACCTCACCTATTGGCTGCCGGCCAACTATCGCGGTCGCCTGATCGCCCTGTTCGGCATTTCGATTCCCGCCGCGACCTTCATCGGCTCTCCGCTCGGCGGCCTGCTGCTGAGTCTCGACGGCATGCTGGGTCTGCGCGGCTGGCAATGGCTCTTCATCGTCGAAGGCGTTCCCTCGGTGCTGCTGGGTCTGGTCTGTCTGTTCATCCTGACCGACAGGCCGGAACAGGCGCGCTGGCTGCGTGATGACGAGCGGGCGTGGCTGTGTGCCGAGCTCGAACGGGAGACGGCGAGCCGCCCGGCGACAACAGGACAAACCGGATGGGGCTCCTTCGTACACTTGTTACGCAATCCCTATGTCTGGGCGATGGCGCTTGCCTGTTCCGGCGCTTCGGCGGCTGGATCCGTGCTGGGGGTCTGGCAGCCCCAATTCCTGAAATCATTCGGGCTCACCAACCTCGAGACCGGATTGATCAACTCGATCCCCTACGGAGTTGCCTGCATCCTGATGGTGCTGTGGGGCCGTCACTCCGACAAGACCAAGGAAAGGCGCTGGCATACGGCGCTGACGCTGCTGTTGATCTCGTGCGGGTTCCTTGGCGTTTTCGTCATTCATTCCCTCCTGGGAACGGTCATTCTGCTCAGCCTCGTGCTCGTCGGCGCCTACGCATTCAAGGGTCCGTTCTGGGCGCTGACGTCGGGCTGGCTCGGTGCCGGATCGGTGGCGGCGGGCCTGGCCATGATCAATGCCGTGTCGAACCTGATCGGCGGCGGCCTGATGGTGAACATCTACGGCAGCGTCCTCGAAGCCACGGGCAACTATGGATTGGCGCTGCTGCCGATCGCGATCGTGACGATCGTCGGTGCCTCGCTGATCCTCCTCATCAGCCGACCGCGGCGTGCGGAGACCTTGAGCACCGTCGTCGCCAAGGGGGCATGACATGAGCAGATGCGCCACCATCTCGCGCCGCGGCCTGTTGATCGGCGCTGCTGCCGCCGCCACGCTGCCGCGCCTTGGAACGGCCCAATCGACGGAAGCCGTCCGTTGGTCGGCAGGAACGGCCTCGCCTGCGGCAAAGGCGCCGCCGAAGGCGACCGACTGTCACTTCCATACCTACGATTCCAACTATCCCGCCGCGCCCGGCGCGACGCTCACCCCACCTGACGCTTCGCCGGATGACTACATGGCGCTGCAGCGGCGTATCGGCACTATCAGGGGCGTGCTGGTGACGCCGTCGACCTACGGCACGGACAACAGCCTGCAGCTTGCATCCATGAAGGCGCTCGGCCCCGACAATTTCAGGATGGTGGCGGTGGTCGCCGAGGATGTCTCGGATGCCGAGCTCAGGCGGCTCGACTCGCTCGGCGCCCGCGGCGTCCGTTTCAACCTGCCCTTCCCCGGTCCGCTCTCGGTCGCTTCGCTCGAAAAACTGTCGCCGCGGCTTGCGGCGCTTGGCTGGCACTGCGAGATCAACATGCGGCCGCAGCAGCTCGAAGCGACGCAGGACATGCTCTCGAGGCTGCCGTCGCGCATTGTGATCGATCATCTTGGTGCGCTGCCGGCCGACGGCCTCAACAGCGCATCCTATGCAATCATTCGCAGGCTGCTCGACAAGGGCAACACCTGGGTCAAGCTCTCCGGTGCCTATCTCAGCAGCAAGTCGCCCTATGTCCAAAGTGCCGCCATCACTGCGGCCTATGTCCGCGCCGCCCCCGAACGCGTGGTCTGGGGCAGCGACTGGCCGCACCCGACCCGGAAGGCCGACGACAAGCCTGACGATGCGGAGCTGTTCGATCTGATGGCGAACGCGATGCCGGACCAGGCCGCGCTGCAGCGGGTCCTGGTCTCTTCGCCGGCGGAGCTCTATGGATTTGCGACATGAGCTGGTTCGCACCGCCCCGTCGTATCGACACCCAAATCTTCACCCGGCTGCCGGATCACTTCCGCAACGCCAGGCGCAGCGCCTGGGCCGACGCCAATCAGGGCGGCCGCGCCATCGACAGCTTTCTCGAAGGCCCCTCCTTCGATCGCAACGGCCGGCTTTACGTCACCGATATTCCGTTCGGCCGGATCTTTCGTATCAGTCCGGACGGTGCGTGGACTCAGATCGCCGAATATGACGGCTGGCCGAACGGCCTGAAGATCCACGCCGACGGACGCATCTTCATCACCGACTACAAACGCGGCCTGATGCTGCTCGATCCCGAGACGGGTCAAGTCACGCCGTTCCTCGAGACCGCTGCGACCGAGAGCTTCAAGGGCGTCAACGATCTGGTGTTCGGACGCTCCGGCACGCTCTATTTCACCGACCAGGGCCAGACCGGCATGCACGACCCGACCGGCCGCGTCTGGCTCCTCGGCACGGACGGCCGTCTGACCTGCCTGGTCGACACGATCCCCAGTCCGAACGGCATCGTGGTCGATCCCGAGGAGACCTTCCTTCTGGTGGCCGTGACCCGCGCCAACCAAGTGTGGCGCATTCCGCTGTCGCAAAGCGGCATCACGACCAAGGTCGGCGTGTTCGTCAACCTGCATGGTGGCCCCGGCGGTCCGGATGGTCTGGCGCTCGACCGCGACGGCAATCTCCTGATCTGCCACACCGGCTTCGGCTCGGTGTGGCGCGTGTCATCCGTGGCCGAACCGCTCGACCGCATCGTGTCATACGCCGGCGTCGGCACCACCAATCTCGCGTTCGGCGGCGCCGGCAATCGCAGCCTGTTCATCACCGAGAGCCGGACCGGCTCGATCCTGCGGGCTGAGCTCGAGACGCCGGGCCTGCCGATGTATTCGCACGCGTGAGACCCTCCGCGCCGTCAGGCGAAGCCGAACAGCTTCGCCGGATTGGTGACGAGTATCTTCTCGCGGACCGCGGGATCCGGCGCCCAATCGGACAATAGGTCGAACAGCACGGCGTCGTCCGGCTTGTCCTTTTCGGTCGGATGCGGCCAGTCGCTGCCCCAGATGACGCGGTCCGGCGCGGCCAGGACACAGGCGCGCGCAACTGCGCTCGTGTCCGGATAGTCCGGCGGACCGATTTTGGTGTCGGCATAAGGCTCCGACAGCTTGATCCAGCCGCCGCCTTTGTTGACCACACGTAGCATCGCCTGGGCGCCGGGATGAGCAAGCCCTGCGGGTTGCGGAATGCGCCCGAGGTGATCGAATACGACCGTCACGGGAAGACCCGCAAGCACCGCCTCGTGCTGGGCGATCTGGTCACCCGACATCAGCACCTGAACGTGCCATCCGAGCGGGGCGATCCGCTTGGCGGTCTGCACCAGACGCTCGGCCGTCGTCACGCCCCAGGACTGCGGCGTCAGGAAATTGACGCGGACACCGCGCACGCCGAGCCCGTCCATCCGCTTCAGCTCATCGTCGCTGGTCGTCTCGTCGATGACGACGATGCCGCGTGCCTCGTCCCCGAACTGTTCGAGCGCATCGAGCAAACACCTGTTGTCGACGCCATAGGTCGAGGGCTGCACGATCACGTGGCGCGTAACGCCCAACCGCTTCTGCAGCAGGCGATAGTCGGCGACGGTGGCGCCATCGGGCCGCCCGCCGCGCCAATGCGGCGAGACGGAAAACCGCGCATCGTAGATATGGTGATGGCTGTCGCAGGCATTGGCCGGCGCTTTCAGCTTGGGTGCCTCCGTGCCTGCGGAGTTCGGGACGGAGTCTGCTGCCGCGGTCCTGCCACCTGCCAGGACGATTGCGCTGGCGGCCAATAGGCTACGACGGCTGATCATGCGGCCTCCTTAAGGGCGGGCTTGTCACCGGCGGGGTCGCCGAGCAGGAACATCACGGTCGCGCCAACCAGCAGGATCGCCGAGAGGACGTAGAGCGGCGTCGAGAAGCTCTTCGTCGATTCCCGGAGATAGCCGATCATGTAGGGCCCTACGAAGCCGCCGAGATTGCCGATCGACACGATCAGCGCGAGACCGGCGGCGGCGGCGCGGCCGGTGAGGAAGCCTGACGGGATCGCCCAATAGGTCGCCTGAAACGACAGGATGCCGACCACCGTGACGGTCAATGCCAGCATCGCCGTCAGCGGTGCGCTGAAGCTCGCGCTGACCGACAGCGCGACGCCGGCGGTGGCGAGCGCGCCGCAGACGAACCAGAGTCGGTGCCGGGCCCGGTTGGCGAGGCGAGCCCACAGCAACATGCAGATGGCGCCCAGCGCGTAAGGCGCCGCAGAAATGAAGCCGACGGCGACGTAGCTCACGCCGAAGCCGCGCACGATCTGCGGCAGCCACAGGCCGACGCCGAGCGAGCCGCAGATGCCGCAGAAATTGACCAGCGCCAGCACGAACACCTTCGGATTGGCGAAGGCGTCGCGCAGCGTGTTGCCGTGACGTGCGGCTAGCGTCGCCTGCTCTGCGGACAATTGCGCGCCGAGGTCGCGACGTTCGTTCTCATCGAGCCATTTGGCGTCGGCCGGTCCGTCCGACAGCACGAACAGGCAGGCGACGCCGAGCAGCACCGCCGGGAGGCCCTCGATGATCAGCAACCATTGCCAGCCGGCCAGTCCGCCGAAACCGTCCATCGTCAGCAGGGCACCGGAAATCGGCGAGCCGATCATGTTGGCCACGGGAATGCCGACCAGGAAAGCCGCGGTCGCCCGGCCACGCCAGGCACCGGGAAACCAGTAGGTGAAATACAAATAGACGCCCGGCGTGAAGCCCGCTTCCGCCATTCCGAGCAGCAGCCGCATCACCGAGAAGCTCGTCGGCCCGGTGACCAGGCAGGTGAAGGTCGACAGCAGACCCCAGCTGATCATGATGCGCGCGATCCACAGCCGCGCACCGACCCGCTGCATCATCAGATTGCTCGGAATTTCACACAGGAAATAGCCGAGGAAGAACAAGCCCGCGCCCCAGCCGAACTGCGACGGCGTCAAGCCGAGATCGCGATTCATCTGCAGGCCGGCGAAGCCGACATTGATGCGGTCGAGATAGCTGACGACGTAGCAGGCGAAGATGAACGGGATGATGCGCCGCATCACCTTCGTCATTGTTGGCGTGATGTCGACCGCCGGCGCCGCGGGCGCGGCCTCGCTCTCCATTCCGTTCCTCCCTGGCACGTCTTCGGCCTCTTTCGGCCTGTTCGGCAGCACCATATTTGGCGAACGAAATTTATGCAACGACGTTTCATTTTAGAATTGACGCATCGTCGACCACCGCGCCCGACGGTCGAGCGGAGCCGAACCCGCACATGGACGGGCGCGAAGCGCACGCCGGCTTGGAACCGGCAGCATCGATATGTCACGGGTGAATGGCCGCAGGCCGAGGTTCTGACGGCAGCCGCGGAAGGTGTCCCGCCTCAAGCGGACAGGAGGTCAGCAATCGAAGCAGCTGAAGGGGCCGCCATGCCGCGCAGCCGGCGCGGACGCTGGCGCCGTTCTGGCGAACGCCCGTCGTCGACGACATGTACGCTTCGTCGCGACATCTTTTCGCGCCCGCAGCCCGCGGGTGTCCCCCGGCAGACAGCCGGGGGAACCCGTCGGCAGGCTAGCCGCCGCTGCGATAGACCTGGATGTCGAGGTCGCGAATCTTCTTGCGCAGGGTGTTGCGGTTGAGGCCGAGCAGGTCGGCGGCGCGGATCTGGTTGCCGCGGGTCGCGGCCAGCGCAGCCGTCAGCAGCGGGATCTCGATCTCCTTGAGGATGCGGTGATACAGGCCCGGCGGCGGCACGCCGTTCGGGAACCCCTGGAAGTGCGAGGACAGATAGGCCTCGACCGCGCCACCGAGATTGTCGATCGAGGTCGGCGCATTGGAGCCGGTGGTCACCGCCGGCGGCGCCAGCTCGCCGTCGATCACCGAGGCCGTGATCACGTCCTGCGGATACAGCGCGGCGAGGCGGCGGGCGAGGTTTTCCAGCTCACGGACGTTGCCCGGCCAGCGGTGCTGCTTGAGCCGCTCCAGCGCGGCCGTGTCGAGCTTCTTCGGCGGCAGCCCGTCCTTCTCGGCCAGCGCGAAGAAGTGGCGGACCAGGTCCGGCAGGTCCTCGATCCGCTCGCGCAACGGCGGCAGCCGCAGCGGCACGACGTTGAGGCGGAAGAACAGGTCCTCACGGAACAGGCCCTGCTGGATCAGGATGCGCAAATCCTTGTTGGAGGCCGCGACGATGCGCACGTCGGTCTTGATCGGGGTGCGGCCGCCGACCGTGGTGTATTCGCCCTGCTGCAGCACGCGTAACAGCCGCGTCTGCGCCTCCATCGGCATGTCGCCGATTTCGTCCAGGAACAGGGTGCCGCCCTCGGCCTGCTCGAAGCGGCCGGAGGCGCGGGTGTTGGCGCCGGTGAAGGCGCCGCGCTCATGGCCGAACAGCTCCGATTCGATCAGGTCACGCGGGATCGCCGCCATGTTGACCGCGACGAACGGGCCGTTGCGGCGCTTGCCATAATCGTGCAGCGCGCGCGCCACCAGCTCCTTGCCGGTGCCGCTCTCGCCGGAGATCATCACGGTGAGGTCGGTCTGCATCAGACGCGCCAGCACGCGGTAGATCTCCTGCATCGCCGGCGAGCGGCCGACCAGCGGGATCGATTCGAACTCGCTGTCGTCGGGCTGGCTCGCCGCCCGCTCCTTCGGCTCGGCCAATGCGCGGCCGACGATCGCGATCAGCTCCTTCAGGTCGAACGGCTTTGGCAGATATTCGTAAGCGCCGCGCTCGGAGGCGCGGATCGCGGTCATGAAGGTGTTCTGCGCGCTCATCACGATCACGGGCAGGTTCGGCCGCATCTTCTTGATCCGCGGCAGCAGGTCGAACGCGTTCTCGTCGGGCATCACCACGTCGGTGATGACGAGATCGCCCTCGCCCTGGCTCACCCAGCGCCACAGCGTGGCGGCATTGCCGGTCAGCCGCACTTCGTAGCCGGCGCGTGACAGCGCCTGGTTCAGGACCGTGCGGATGGCCGTATCGTCGTCGGCAACGAGAATGCTACCTGCAGGCATAGGTGGTCCTCATCTTGATCCCTGTGCGGCATGCAACGGCGTCCCCGAAACGTCATCGCCATGGCTCTTGTCTGGGCTGTGGTCTGGGTGTCTGGTTGGGCTGTACATCGGCATCAACACCCGGAAGGTCGTCTTGCGCGGCTGCGATTCGCACTCGATGATCCCGCCATGGTCGCCGATGATCTTCGCAACCAATGCAAGTCCGAGGCCGCTTCCGGTCGGCTTGGTGGTCACGAACGGATCGAACAGATTGGGCATCAGGTCTTCCGGTACGCCGGGGCCATTGTCCTTGACGCAGAACTCCAGCGGCAGCGACACCCGTGACTTCTTGCCGGGCACCGACAGCCGCACGCCCGGGCGGAACGCGGTGGTGAGCTGGATCTCGGCATCCGAGCCGAGGTCGACCACCGCCTCGGCGGCATTCTTGACCAGGTTCAGAAACACCTGGATCAGCTGGTCCTGGTTGGCGAGCACCGGCGGCAGCGACGGATCGTAGTCCTCGACGAAGCGGATGTTGCGGGCGAAGCCCGACTGCGCCAGCCGCTTCACGTGATCGAGCACGGAGTGGATGTTGACGGGCCCGCGCGCCACCGGGCGGTCGTCGCCGAACACCTCCATGCGGTCGACCAGCGTCACGATGCGGTCGGCCTCGTCGCAGATCAGCCGCGTCAGCATGCGGTCCTCGGAGGAGGCCTGCTGCTCCAGCAGCTGTGCCGCGCCGCGGATGCCCGACAGCGGGTTCTTGATCTCGTGCGCCAGCATCGCGGCCAGCGCGATCACCGAGCGCGCGGCGCTGCGATGGGTGAGCTGGCGGTCCATCTTGTCGGCGATGGTGCGCTCCTGCAGCATCACCACGATGTGGCCGGGCCGCTCCGGCAGCGGCGCCACATGCAGGTCGACGAGGCGGTCTGCACCGGTGCGCGGCGTGCCGAGATCGACCTTGTACTCGTTGACCGGGGCGCTGGTGGTGCGGACCTGGTCGATCAGCGCCAGCAACGGGCTGCCGAACGGCACCAGCTTCTTCAGCGATTGCCGCTGCAGGAACTGGGTCGAGGAATCGAAGAACGATTCGGCCGCCATGTTGGCGTCCATGACCATGCCGTCCGGGCCGATCACCAGGACCGGATTCGGCAACGCGTTGAGGATGGCGTCGCCATCCGAAGGAAGTCGCTTGCGCTGTTCTGCGGCTGGGCTCATGCGGCTGCACTCCAGGCAAAATCGTCAAAGGCATCGGACAGCGCCCGATGCACCAAAGATGGCTGCTCGGACGTCAGGATATTTTCACGCCATGCCCTTAGTTTTTCGGCCGGCGCTTGGGCATGCCGGGCGGCCACGTCGAGCCCCCAGCCGAGATGTTTGCGGGCGTGGCGCAGGCCGACACGCTCGCCGTAGTGGCGGCAGATCTCATCGTAAAGCGTCGTGAGCAAGCTGAGCTGCCGCGAGAGCTCCGGCGCGCCCTCCTCCGCGCCGCCGTCGAGACGGCGGCCGATCTGCCCGGGAAGCCAGGGGGCGCCTTGCGCGCCGCGCCCGATCATGACGGCGTCAGCACCGGAGGCGTCGAGCGCTCCGCGTGCGTCCTCGTAAGTCGTGATGTCGCCATTGACGACGACGGGCAACGCGACCGCATCCTTGACCGCGCGTACCGCGGCCCAGTCGGCTTCGCCCTTGTAGAACTGCTGCCTTGTGCGGCCATGCACGGTGACCAGCTGCACGCCGGCGGCCTCGGCGCGGCGCGCCAGTTCCGGCGCATTCTTCGAATGCTCGTCCCAGCCGAGCCGCATCTTCAGGGTCACGGGCACGTCGACCGCCTCGACCGTCGCCTCGATCAGGCTCAGCGCATGGTCGAGATCGCGCATCAAGGCCGAGCCGGACTGGCCGCCGGTGACGTGGCGCGCCGGGCAGCCCATGTTGATGTCGATGATGTCGGCGCCGCCATCCTCGGCGACCTTGGCGCCCTCGGCCATCCAATGCGCTTCGCAGCCGGCGAGCTGGACGACATGCGGCCCGATGCCGCTGGCTTCGCAGCGCAAACGCGACATCCAGCGGCCCCTGACGAGATCGTCGCTGGCGGTCATCTCGGAGACGACCAGCCCGGCGCCGAGCTCGGCCGCGAGTCGACGGAACGGCGCGTCGGTAATGCCCGACATCGGCGCGAGGAGAACCCGGTTGGCGAGCGAAACGTCGCCTATCTTCAACACTTTGGCGGGTATATTGGCCGGACCGGTCACAGACGACTCATCAGCTCATCGGACGCATCATTTGCGCCTGCCCGCTCAGTCTTGAGCACAATTCTTGGGCAGTCAAGCGCCATGCCTACACTTTAGCCAAAACCAACAGCATTTCAAGTGCAGTGCAGCAAAATATGCTTGTTCGGCAGTCATGGTAAACCCCGCAGCCGCCGGATTTTTGCATGGCTCGGCCGATCCCATGGGCCACGCGGCGGTCGCGCTTGGCTCTGTCGCGACCAGGGCCCGCGCTGCCGCGTTCCCCGAATGCGAGGCGCTCGCACGGGCCTCATGCCCGCTGTGTGATCGCGCTCGCTTAACAATCTCTGCAGATGTAAGAAACCGCGAACCCCACCTCTCTCATCAGCATCGATAACCTGTTCCCATGACGACTTCTCAGCGGACTGCAGCCATTCTCGTCGCGGCCGGACGCGGCCTGCGCGCCGGCGCCGGCGGTCCGAAGCAATACCGAACGATCGGCGGCCGCACCGTCATCCATCGCGCGCTCGCGGCCTTCGCGGATCATCCCGAGGTCGCCGTCGTGCAGCCGGTGGTGAACCCAGATGACATCGACGTCTTCAATGCGGCCGTCAGCGGCCTGCGTCACGAGGCCCCCGCGCATGGCGGCGCGACCCGTCAGGCCTCGGTGCTGGCGGGCCTGGAAGCGCTGGTTCCGCAAAGGCCGGACATCGTACTGATCCACGACGCCGCGCGCGCCTTCGTGACGCCGGCCGTGATCTCGCGCGCGATTCAAGCAGTCGGCAAGACCGGCGCAGCGATTCCCGTCGTGCCCGTCACCGACACGATCAAGGAGGTCACGGCGGGCGGCGACATCACCGCGACGCCGGAGCGCGCGCGCTTACGCATCGCGCAGACGCCGCAGACCTTCAAGTTCGAGGTGATCCTGGAGGCGCATCGGCGCGCCGCGCGCGAGGGTCTCACCGAGTTCACAGATGATGCGGCGATTGCCGAATGGGCGGGATTGACCGTCGCGACCTTTGAGGGCGATGTTGCCAACATGAAGCTCACCACCCCCGAAGATTTCGTGCGCGAGGAGGCGCGGCTCGCAGCCGAGCTCGGCGACATCCGAACTGGCACCGGCTACGACGTCCACGCGTTCGGCGAGGGGGACCACGTCTGGCTGTGCGGCCTGCGTGTGCCGCATAGCAGGGGGTTTTTGGCGCACTCCGACGGCGACGTCGGTTTGCACGCTCTGGTTGACGCAATTTTAGGCGCCCTGGCCGATGGCGATATCGGCTCGCACTTTCCGCCGTCCGACATGAAGTGGAAGGGCGCCGCGTCCGACCAGTTCCTGAAATACGCCATCGAGCGCGTCACCGCGCGCGGCGGCCGCATCGCCAATCTCGAAGTGACGATGATCTGCGAGCGGCCGAAGATCGGTCCCTTGCGCGACCAGATGCGCGCCCGCATCGCCGAGATCTCCGGCGTCGACATCTCGCGCATCGCGGTGAAGGCGACCACCAGCGAGCGGCTCGGCTTCACCGGCCGCGAGGAAGGCATCGCGGCGACCGCGAGCGCGACCATCCGGCTGCCGTGGAGCGCGTAGCATGATGAGACGAGGTTGAGCTGACGCGGCAGAGAACGCCGACCATCCTCATCGGCCGACGAGCTTGACACGTCCGTTGAAGTTTGGAGTTGAACTCTCAGCATTCCGGAAGTTGGAGTCGAATTCTCGCCGCAACCGCGGCGCGCTCCCTCTCCCCGTTCTTACGGAGAGAGGGTTGGGGTGAGGGGCAGCCGCACGGGTGGTGTGCTTGGTGAGACCTGTACCCCCCCTCACCCGAATTGCATCTTGCGATGCAATCCCAGCTTCCAGCGCGAGCGAAGCTCGTCGCGACCTCGCATCCGGCTTCGCTCTTCGAGCTACGGCGGACCAGAGCGGGGAGAGGTGAAAAACCGCGGCGGCGCGTCGAGTCCATCGAACGTCATCCGCTTCGGTGTGTTGAATTCTGAGGTTGCTCTCGGTTACGAGGAAACGCGGCAGATGGCGAGCGAACGACAAATCGGCTCCACCAGTGCGCTGGCCCGCTCGCTGCTTGATCTCTGCCGGTCGCGCAAGCTGATGATCGCGACCGCGGAGTCCTGCACCGGCGGCCTGGTCGCGGCCGCACTCACCGACATCCCCGGCTCCTCCGATGTCATCGACCGCGGCTTCGTCACCTATTCCAACGAGGCCAAGCGCGCCATGCTCGGGGTCGAGGCCTCGACCTTGCAGACCTTCGGCGCCGTCTCCAAGGAGACCGCGATCCAGATGGCGGTCGGCGCGCTGGAGCGCGCCGACGTCGATCTCGCGGTGGCCATCACCGGCATCGCCGGCCCCGGCGGCGCCACGCCCGGCAAGCCGGTCGGCCTGGTGTATTTCGCCGTCGCCGCCCGCGACGGCCGCATCACCCACCGCGAGCATCGCTTCGGTGCCATCGGCCGCAGCGCCGTCCGCAACCGCTCCGTGCTGGAAGCCCTGCGCCTGCTGATGGAGCTGGCCCGCCCCCAGGTCGCCGCCAAGCCGAAGCGCGCCGCCGCGACGCGGCTCCGCCCGCGCGTCGCGCGGGCGCCAAGGCTGCATCCGGTGAAGCGGCCACGGCGGCCGCGGACGTAGTCGGAAGTGAAGCGCCGCTCTCGCCGCACCGTCATCGCGAGCGCAGCGACGCGATCCAGGACCTTTCCCGCTTCAAGACTCTGGATTGCTTCGGCGCAACGGCGCCTCGCAATGACGTGGATGGAGCGGTAGATTTCAATCAGATGAACGTACCAGCGATTCAACAATGAAAGAGCGCAAGGCATCCGTCTCCGACCTGACGGTCGACGATCTCTTCCATGCGGCGTTTTCGAACGACGCCGTCCGTATTTGTATCGTGACGGCGCGGGACGACAGCACCTTTACGGCACGGGCGCTGACGACCCAGGAAATCTTCCGCTTCGACCGAAGGAGCGGCGTGAGCATTCCTTTTGAAGCCGACGGCGCAGTCTGCACGATCGACTCGGTCGCGCCGCTTCCGGACGACATCCGCGATGCCTTGCTTGGCTACGATCGACGCTGCCGCACGTCCAAGGACCCCGACGCGGGTCGATTGACCGCGAACGAACGGCATGCCCTGCTCGACGCCCAAAAACTGTACGAGGTCAATCCGTTCAGACGATGAAACGGCGACCATGAGCGCCGCGCCAATCGATCCTGTTCATCGGCTGGGAGTAGCCGCAGAACCTCGAAGGCTTGATCAAGTAATCTTGTCGTCGGCGTAGCGAGCCAGTCGTGAACTCAAAGATGGTCGGCACGACAGACCCTCTGCCCCGCGAAGTGATCTGCCAATGGAGTGTCCGTTCCGCGGTCGGTCATTAAGCCTCGCAGGCTGTACGGTCGGCACTCATCGTCGCGGCAATCAATCATCCCGACGATTTGTCACAACGTGATGCCCGGTCGGTCCGGTGCTCTCGGCCTGCGGACATCGCGCACCTGCATGATGTCGTGCTCGAGGTTCTGGAAGGACAGAGCTTCGATCGATCCCGCCGGGATTGTTTTCTCCAAGCGAGGAGATAACGGCTTGGCGGGAGTGGTCAGCGCGCGTATCGGTTTTTCGCTATTTCGTGGCAGTTTGATTTAGATCAACCTCTAGTTGCATCTTTTGGGAAACCCTCTGGCTGAACGTGAAAGCGGCGTGCCGGAGTAGTGCCTCCCATCGTCGCCAACCTTCCTGAACGTCGCAGCGCGATTTCAAGCGACTCTAACCATGGACGGACGCTCGTGAGTGAAAATCTTGTGTCCTTTGTCCAAGCCTTCACAGTCGATTTTTTTGGTTCACTGCTTCCGGGCGTGCTGCTGCTGGTCGGAATCTATGTCGGAATTCTCTACCCTATAGACATATTGTACTGCACCTGGGGAACCCACTACCACGCCATCTGTGGTGCGATCCAGGGATTACACGACCAATCGACCACCACGTTGGGCGATGTTCTGGCACTCGTCGTCGCCTATCTGATCGGCATCACGTATTCGAAACGATCCGTCGCATGGGCGGACACTGCGAGCTACTACTATGCGGAGACCGTGGACGCATTTTCAAACCCGCGTCACCACAGTCCTGTCACACGTCCTCGCAAGGCGCGACAGCCACCAACCAGTTTTTGGACACTTGAACAACTATGTGCCTATCTACAATTCAAATTATTCGACAGTCCACGCTTCGCGTTCGGCATCTCAGTTAAGGATATGCCGCTTGTGGAATTTCCTTATGACGACCTGCGGGACTACCTCAAGCGAATAGGACTTCCCAACATCGCGCGGCATATCAGGTGGGAGCCCAGCTCCCCCGATGAACATGAGTTCTACAGATATGCACAAGCCCACAGAAGGGTACAAAGACAGCACGGCATGGATTTGGACAATTTCAACGCGATCAAGACGCGGATAGAGATCAGTTCTCCCAGCGTGTACCGTTCGATCATTCAGCTCGAAGCGCAAAATAGACTTCTCGCATCGACGTTCTATGTGGCGACGCAAGTATGGTTGCTCATTCTTTTTTTCCTGATTGTGCTTTATGTCCTCATGATGACACGGGCGTGGCGCCCGCCCAACGACGACCTGTCAGCCTTGCTCTTGCCGCTATCAGCAAGTTTCGTGTTGTGTCTGTTCCGCCATCGGATTCTCCTCACCCTGCATAAGGAGCGTGTCCGTGAGGCGGTACGGGTCTACGAATCGGCCGAGATTTTGGGCCTCCTTGACGTCGAAGAGCCGCCGACGACCAATGCCGACCTCGTCGTAGCCGTGATCGGCGATCCCGGCGACACTGCGAACGAACAGACGTAGCGGACATCGCCTCGTTGGCAAACGGCGACGATGGACGTTGGCAAATGTACGAGGCCGTCCATGATCGCCGAGCCCGAGCCGTGTTCTGTCTGAATTGCGTTCGCGACCTCGGCCTTCGCTCTGCCCCATGATCCGCTTCTCGCCACGATGGCTCGGCTCTCTTCCGCGCTAGGCGGCGCGCCCCGCGGAGGCGGTCTTGACTCGTTCGACAAGCGGTCCCGTTGCGCCAAGCGCGGACATCGATGCGCGGGGCGACGTTATTGAATGACATGCCTACATATCGTCCCGCATCCCGTACCAATGATCACCCAGCGAGAAATAGCTGTATCTGGCTGATCGATCCGACGCGAACGGCGATGTATCGCCCTCGAAGCGGCAGACCGCGACGTGAATTGCGTCACCTGCCCACCCTGAGGCCCAGACCAGAATACATATGCTTGGCCCGAGACCATCCGAGCGGGTCACACCGAGCGCTCCAAGATCTGAAAGGATCAATCGATAGAGGCGGTACCGCTCCAGCGAAATCTCAGGGGTTGGCGGTTGCTGGGGCAAGCCATGCGACATCGTCCGAACGCCCCACGGCGCAACTTGTCCGACCTTCTCGTCCTCGAGAAGCATGGCGCGTAGCCGTTCGAAGCCGTCACGCTTCATCTTGAATCGAGCCGCCACATCCTCGTTCGCAGGATGCGCCATCGCGAAGCGCCAGGTCACGATCCCCGTCAATAGTCCGAGTAAGAAGAGACCAATTGCAAATCCGAATCGCCTCATCGTGAATCGCTCTCCTGAGCAGCCGGCGACACAATCCCGCTGCATCTTCTGCCACAACGACTTGACGCGATGGAGGCCGCTTTACCGCACAAGAGGTTTCGGGCTGGCCCCAGATGGCGCAGACCTCGGCGTCGGCCACGAACTCGTGGCGCTCGGCTTAGGCCCGAGAGGCGGCCAAGATGCAATCTCTTCTGAATCCATCCAACCGTCGACTGCTCGTGCCCCGCCAGTCATAGCAACACCGCATCATTTGATCTTGCTGACGGACTTCGACTTGGCGCAACTCGAAGGCGGGATCAATTCATTTTGTCATTGGCGTTTGCGAACTGGCGATGAACCGAGAGGAAGCAGTCGAGACAGATCTTGTGACGGCCGAAGTGATCGTCCATCCTCCGTCTGTTGTTGAGGTGCTGCCACTGGCGGTGGAGCTACACAACGTTCACGTGGACGTGCTGTTTTGGATCTCATCTTGAGGAGGTCGCGCTTGCTGCCCCGGACACTCGCTACTCTCGCTCTGCCCCTGCTACTCCTGACCTCCTCCGCCCACGCCGCGGGCCTCCAGTTCTTGGAGGCCGATCATGGCCTCCACGGCATCATCTGGACGCCGTGCGCAGCAGACGCCGGGAGCGTGCCGGTTGGAAGCCTCGCGATCCCAGGGCTGGAGACACTGCCCGGGGTCAAGAATTGTCCAATCAAGGGCACGAAGCTGCCCTTGATCGTCATGTCCCACGGCCGCGGCGGCTGGATCGGTGGCAACCATGACGTTGCGGAAGCGCTGGCGGACGCCGGATTCATCGTCGCGGCGATCAACCATCCCGGCGACAGTGTCGGTGACCTGGCGCAGCGCGACAGCCTGTCGGTCTGGCTCTCACGGCCGCAGGACATCATGTATCTGATCGATTTCATGGTGGATGATTGGACAGGCAGAGCGGCGATCGATCCCGACCGGATCGGCTTCTTCGGCTTTTCGCGCGGCGGCTACACTGGAACCGTTCTCGCCGGCGTCGACCCGGACTTTCAAAGGGTCGCTCAATATTGCACGCAACAGAACCCGTTCTGCGAACAGGTCCGCAATGGCGAGTTTCCCCGAAGCTGGCCGCATGACGCGAGGATCAAGGCGGCCGTGCTGGCCGACGCCGCACACACGGTCGGGTTCACGAAGGCTAATCTTGCGAGCATCAAGATTCCCCTCCAGGTCTGGCGCTCGGAGCTCGGCGGCAATGGCGTCGATCCGGAAGGCACGGCACGCGTCACCGCGAGCCTTCCGGGCAGCCCCGAGGTCCACACCGTACCTGCCGCGCATTTCGCCTTCCTCGCGCCCTGCTCCGCGGAGCTTGCCGCCGCCGTGCCGCGGATCTGTGCCGATACGCCCACAGATTTCGATCGCGCGACGTTCCACCGGCAGTTTGACGCCGAGGTCGTCAGGTTCTTCTCCGACAAGCTGCTGAGCAAGTAGCCGCGCGCAATGTTGACAGAAAATGGGCCTCATCATCTGCCAGACGCACGGCCGAGCCGCGATCATCGAAACCTGCGGACATGTCGCGCAGCAGATCGAGCAACGGATGGCGCCGACCGGACATCGCCTGACCATTCTGGGTCATCTCTTTGTTTGCGACGCCTGCTTCGATGAGCTGGGCTTCGATCGCTTCGCCAGCCTGACAGAAATGCCGATCGAGGAAGCCATCGACGTCGACGATGGACGTTGGCAATTGTACGAGGCCGCCTATGATCGCCTGGCAGGCCGGACCGTCTTCTGTCTGGATTGCGTTGGCGACCTCGGCCTTCGCTCTGCCCCATGATCCGCTTCTCGGCACGATGGAAGAAGGTGACGCTCGGCATCTATGTCATCGGCGTCATTGCGTTCGGTCTTTGGATGCTCTGGAACATCTACGATAATGGGGGCTTCAGCCGATCGCATACGCCCGTGGACTTCCTCGTGGCCGCAGAGCTCAATTTTGCATTGATCCTGTTGTGGCCTCTGGTTCTGATCCTGTTGTTGCTGTTCTGGCTCGGCCTTCTTCTCCGCTAGGCGCCGGACACCGAACATCTACCAGCCGTGCTCGTCGGGCAAATCAGGTCGAATAAGCGCGCAGCAATGGCGATCCGAGTGCCTCGCGCGTACCGAAACCGCATCCAACCAGCCGGCGCCAAAACACGAATTTCGCCAGCGCTTTCAACACCCGACTCGCTGTCCAGTCCTGGAGGCAGAAATAATTCACTTTCGCTTTTGCCGAATTCGTGATTGTCTCTCCTCATCCCGCCTCGGTACGAGGGGCGTATCGCGATCGTCACGACACGCGAGGTGGGGAGCGATGGCCGCGGACATGCCGCAGCACGTCTCATGACGTGCGGACGAACGGCAGTTGGCGGACGTGAAGTCGCAGCGTCCTGACACCCCGATGCTGGTGTCACGCCGGTGGTGATGATGATCCGCCGGTCACGGGGGCAATCAAGCCCGGTCCCCGGGGAGACTGCGTATAAGCGTGAAGACCATCGCGCAGGGAATGCCGGGATGTCTCGGCGGCACCTGTGGTTCCTGCCCCGTGCACTCTTTTACGCACGGGGGCCATGGGGGCGGCCAGCTCCCGGCATTCCCTGCGCCCTCGTCGTTTGAGAGGGTGGGCGTCTTTCATGACCCGGGCGCATCGTCGCCGCGGGAGATGCGGCCGCATGGGCATGTCGATGATCGTCCAGATCAGGCGCCGAACAATTACGGACCGCGACCGCAAACCGAAAGGTTTTGGTTAATTTTGTCCTGCTAGCTCTCGGACATTGTTCTCTGACGGTGGATTCGGACGCATGGCTTTCTTCTCCGGCAAGACTGCAGCACAGCAAAAGCACGATCTATTGCTGAACGAGATCTTCGAACGCAGCCGCGATTCCATTCTGGTGCTGTCCAACGGCAAGATCATCGCCTGCAACGAGGCGGCCGTCCGGTTCGGCGGCTTCCGCAACAAATCCGATCTGCTGTCACGCTCCCCGGCCGACATTGCACCCGAATTCCAGCCGGACGGGCGCCGCTCCGCCGACGTCGCCAAGGAGAACAACGCCAAGGCGACCCGCGACGGCCATACCAGCTTCGAATGGGTCACGCGCCGTGCCGACGGCTCGCAGACGCCGGTTCAGGTCACGCTGGTGCCTGCGAAGATCGACGGTGAGCCGGTGCTGCTGAGCTATCGCCGGGACATCTCCGACATTCTGGCGGCCCGCGAGGAGAAGAAGCGCGCGCTGGACCGGCTCGCCAAGGATTTCGAGACCACGGTCGGCGCAATCGCCAATGCGATCTCCGGCGCCTCGCGCGAGGTGGAGACCACCGCGGCCTCGCTGACGACGACGGCGGACCAGGCCGCGCAACGCGTGGCGACGGTGGCGGCAGCGTCGAACTCCGCCTCCTCCAACGTGCAGGCGGTGGCCGGCGCGACCGAGGAGCTGTCGAGCTCGGTCAGCGAGATCAACCGTCAGGTCGCGACCTCCTCGACGATCGCCGGCGAAGCGGTCGAGGCGTCTGCGCGCACCAACGACCTGGTCAACAGCCTGGCCGATGCCGCCGCCAAGATCGGCGCGGTGACCGACATGATCAACGCGATCGCGAGCCAGACCAACCTGCTGGCGCTCAATGCGACCATCGAGGCGGCGCGTGCCGGCGACGCCGGCCGCGGCTTCGCCGTGGTCGCATCGGAGGTCAAGAGCCTGTCGAGCCAGACCGCCAAGGCGACCGAGGAGATATCAGCCCATATCAGCGCGATGCAGCGCGCCACCAGTGATACCGTCGCCGCGATCCAAGGCATCGGCGGCACCATCGGCCAGATCAGCGACATCGCCAAGACCATCGCGACCGCGGTCGATCAGCAGGGCCACGCCACGCAGGAGATCGCCCGCTCGGTCAGCCAGGCCGCGAGCGGCACCCGCGAGGTCGCCACCAACATCGGCGCCGTCAGCCAGACCGTCGATTCCGCGGGCGGCGCTGCGCGGCAGATGCTGGGCGCCGCCGGCCAGCTCGCCAAGCACGCCGACGCGCTGCGCGGCAAGGTGAAGGATTTTCTGACCGCCGTGCAGGCGGCGTAGTTTTTCAATCGCCTCCGCGGCAGACGTTGGCGATCAGGACGGCTCCGTGAGCTCAGCTCCCGGAGCAGCTGTTTGAAGACGTGGATAGGAAACGCAACACTCGCCCGGCCTCGCGGTCGAGAGGCGGCAGCGAGGAGATGGGGCGGCATCCCCACCCACCGCTGTCGTCCCGGGCAAGCCTGGACGGCGCGTAAGCGTCGTCGAGGCGCCGACCCGGGATCCATACGCCGCGGCGGACGTTGCGAGAGGAGCTCGGAACCACGGGCGTGCCACCACACGGTCTCCTGTGGGTATGGATCCCGCTTTCGCGGGGATGACAGCTGAGGATAAAGCGACAGCTTTGGCCCACCGTTGGCCGGGACGACAAAAAGCAAGAACGCCTTACGTCGACGATACCGCGGGCTTGCGGCCGTAGATTGCATCGGCCCGCTTCTCGAACGCCGCCGACATGCGCGCGAACACGGTATCGAACATCGAGCCCATCAGCATCGCCAGCACGCGGCTCCTGAACTCATAGGCGATGAAGAACGACACCTCGCAGGCGCCCTGCTCGCGCGGCTCGAAGCCCCAACGGTTCTCCAGGCTCGAGAATGGCCCGCTGACATATTCGACCAGGATCTTGCGGCCGGCGCGATCGAGCGTGACGCGGCTGGTGAAGGTCTCCTTGACCAGCTTGAACGACACCGTCATGTCGACGACGATCACCTCAAGCCCGTCGGGCTTCTGGCTGCGCTGGCGCACCACCAGCGACTGGCACAGCGGCACGAACTCCGGGTAGCGCTCGACATCGGCGACGAGGTCGAACATCTGGTCAGCCGAGTGCGACACGCGGCGCTTGTTGGAAAATCTCTGCATCTCGTCTCGATCAGCGCGCGATGGCGTCGCGCGCGGCCTTCAGCTTGGCGAAATCCTCGCCGGCGTGGTGCGAGGAGCGCGTCAGCGGGCTCGCGGACACCATCAGGAACCCCTTGGTGTAGGCGACGGTCTCGTAGCCGGAAAACTCCTCCGGCGTGACGTAGCTCATCACCGCGTGGTGCTTCCTGGTCGGCTGCAGATATTGGCCGATGGTGAGGAAATCGACCTCGGCCGAGCGCAGATCGTCCATCACCTGCAGCACCTCGTGGCGCTGCTCGCCGAGGCCGACCATGATGCCGGACTTGGTGAAGATGGTGGGATCGATCTCCTTGACCCGCTGCAGCAGCCGGATCGAGTGGAAATAGCGGGCACCGGGACGGACCGACAGATAGTGCGACGGCACGGTCTCGAGATTGTGGTTGAAGACGTCCGGCTTGGCCGCGACCACCTGCTCCAGCGCGCCGTCCTTGCGCAGGAAGTCGGGGGTCAGCACCTCGATCGTCGTGGTCGGGCATTTGGCACGGATGGCGCGGATGGTCGCCGCGATGTGGGCGGCGCCGCCGTCGGCGAGATCGTCGCGATCGACCGAGGTGACGACGACATGGGCCAGGCCGAGCTTGAAGGTGGCCTCCGCGACATGCTCGGGCTCGCCGGCGTCGAGCGCGGCCGGCAGGCCGGTCTTGACGTTGCAGAAGGCGCAGGCCCGCGTGCAGGTGTCGCCCATGATCATGAAGGTGGCGTGCTTCTTGTCCCAGCACTCGCCGATGTTGGGGCAGCCGGCCTCCTCGCACACGGTGACCAGGCCGTTCTCGCGCACGATGTTGCGGGTGTCGGCATAGCCGCGCGTCGTCGGCGCCTTGACCCGGATCCAGGCAGGCTTTGCCGGCGAGATGGAATCCGGCCGATTCGCCTTCTCGGGATGGCGGGGGCGCAGCGGCGTGTTCGAGAGCGTGTCGACGATGGTGACCATGGGGATTCTTGCAGTTTCTGCTGAGCCCTAGCTATTCCGTGCCGCGGCGCACCGCAACCGGCTGGCCGAGTCTATCAGGGCATGGCAGATATGGGCAGCGCCCACGGGCGCTCGTTCCGACTGAATCCCCTCAAAATGGCGCAAAAACCCGCACGAGCTCCCGCAGTTTCACGGCCCCGGCGCCCGGGCGCAGGCCAGCGGCTGACGCGGGCGTTCTTCGGCCGCCCCGTGCTCGAAGTGGCGCCGGACCTGATCGGCGCCACCTTCCTGGTCGACGGTGTCGGCGGGATCATCGTCGAGGTCGAGGCGTATCACCACACCGAGCCGGCGGCGCATTCGTTCCGGGGGCCAACGCCGCGGAACCAGGTGATGTTCGGGCCGCCCGGCTTTGCCTATGTCTACCGTTCCTACGGCATTCACTGGTGCGTGAATTTCGTCTGCGAGGCGGAGGGATCGGCGAGCGCGGTGCTGATCCGGGCGATCGAGCCGACCTTGGGCGTGGACGAGATGCGGCGGCGGCGCAGGCTGGAGGACGTCCGTGCGCTGTGCTCCGGGCCGGGTAAGCTGACGGAGGCGATGGGCATCACGATCGCCCACAACGGCATGGCGCTGGACGGCACGCCGATCGAGCTGTTCGCGCGGAGCGGCGCGGTCGAGGTGGTGGAAGGCGTGCGCATCGGCATCACCAAGGCAGTCGAGCTGCCCTGGCGCTACGGGCTGAAGGGTTCGCGATACCTGAGCAAGCCGTTTGCTCCGTCATCGCGAGCGTAGCGAAGCGATCCAGGGCTGCGCGGGAGCTCTGGATTGCTTCGCTTCGCTCGCAATGACGAGAGAGTGCGAATTACCCCACGCCCTGCAGCCGGGCGAGCGCGTCCTGGAACTTGGCCTTGCGGGCCAGCGCCGCGTCGCGCTTCTCCTTCTCCTCCTCGACGAGCTCCTCGGGCGCGTTGGCGACGAACTTCTCGTTGCCGAGCTTCTTGTCGACGCGCTCGATGTCGGCCTCGGCCTTGGCGATCTCCTTGGCCAGGCGGGTGCGTTCGGCAGCGAGATCGACGACGCCCTTGAGCGGCAGCGCGGCCACCTCACCGCGCACGACGAGCTGGGCGGAGCTTTCAGGCGCGGTGTCGGCGAAGGAGATGTCGGCGACCCGGGCCATGCGCTTGATGGCCTCGAGCCAGCGCGGGGCACGCGCCTTGGTCTCGGCCGAGGCGCCGACGAGGACCAGCGGGATCAGGGTCGACGGCGGGATGTTCATCTCGGCCCTGACAGAACGGATCGAGCTCATGAGATCGACCACCCAGCCGATCTCGGCCTCGGCCGCCTCGTCCTTGAAGCTGGCGGCATCGAACGAGATCAGCAGCGGCGGCACCAGCGGATCGCCGAAGCTTGCCGCTGACAGCGCGGCGATCTCTGCGACGGTCGGCGCGTCGGTGCGATGCGGCCAGGGCGACAAGGTCAGCAGGCTGTCGCGCTTGGCGGTCGTCTCCCACAGCGCCTCGGTGATGAAGGGCATGAAGGGATGCAGCAGCTTGAGGATCTCGTCGCGCGCCCAGGCGACCATGGCGCGGGTCTCGGCCTTGGCCGGGCCGTCCTCGCCCAACAGCGTCGGCTTGGACAGCTCGACATACCAGTCGCAATAGACGTCCCAGACGAAGCGGTAGATCGCGTTGGCCGCGTCGTTGAAGCGATAGGCCTCGAGCGCCTCGGTGACCTCGCGCGTCGCGGCGGCCGCCTCGTGCGCGATCCAGCGGTTCAGCGTCTCCTTGGCGGCGGCCGGATCAAAGCCCTCCGGCACCGCGCAGCCGTTCATCTCGGCGAAGCGGCTGGCGTTCCAGAGCTTGTTGGCGAACTTGCGGTAGCCGTCGACGCGCTGGGTGGACAGCTTGATGTCGCGGCCCTGCGCGGCCATGGCAGCCAGCGTGAAGCGCAGCGCGTCGGCGCCGTGCTCGTCGATCAAGGCCAAGGGATCAATGACGTTGCCCTTCGACTTCGACATCTTGGCGCCCTTCTCGTCACGGACGAGCGCGTGGATGTAGACGGTCGAGAACGGCACCTCCTTCATGAAGTGGATGCCCATCATCATCATGCGGGCGACCCAGAAGAAGATGATGTCGAAGCCGGTGACCAGCACGTTGGTCGGATAGTAGCGCTTCACCTCCGGCGCATCATCAGGCCAGCCGAGCGTCGAGAACGGCCACAGCGCCGAGGAGAACCAGGTGTCGAGGACGTCTTCATCGCGGGTGATGAAGCCGGCGCGCTTGTTGCGGTCGAGCGCCATCTCGCGGCCCTGCTCCGCCGTGATGACCTCCTGCTCGACGTAGTAGCCTATG
The DNA here is from genome assembly GCF_021088345.1 of Bradyrhizobium ontarionense. NCBI lineage: Bacteria > Pseudomonadati > Pseudomonadota > Alphaproteobacteria > Hyphomicrobiales > Nitrobacteraceae > Bradyrhizobium > Bradyrhizobium ontarionense. The sequence continues at coordinate 1,257,190 of NZ_CP088156.1, forward strand.
GCGTGGCCGACGGCCTCCTCCTCCGTCTCGGCGACGAACACCTTGCCGTCGGGGCCGTACCAGGCCGGGATCTGATGGCCCCACCACAGCTGGCGCGAGATGCACCACGGCTGGATGTTCTCCATCCAGTCGAAATAGGTCTTCTCCCAGTTGCGCGGCACGAATGTCGTCGCACCCGACCTGACCGCTGCGATCGCGGGCTGCGCAAGGGTCTTGGCGTCGACATACCACTGGTCGGTGAGATACGGCTCGATCACGACGCCGGAACGGTCGCCATGCGGCACCATGTGCGTGTTCGGCTCGACGCGCTCGAGGAAGCCGAAGGCCTCCAGCCGCTCCAGGATCTTCTTGCGCGCAGCGAAGCGCTCGACGCCGTGGAACTCACGGGCGAACTCCTCCGAGCCTTCGGGAAGGCCGCGCAGATAGTCCTCGTTGTCGGCCAGCGCGACGCAGCCTTCGCGGTCAAGGATGCTGATCTGCGGCAGGCCGTGGCGGCGGCCGACCTCGAAATCGTTGAAGTCGTGCGCCGGGGTGATCTTGACCGCGCCGGTGCCCTTCTCCGGATCGGAATAGGTGTCGGCGACGATCGGAATCTCGCGGCCGACCAGCGGCAGGATCACGCGCTTGCCGACGAGGTGCTGATAGCGCTCATCGTCGGGATGCACCGCGACCGCGCTGTCGCCGAGCATGGTTTCGGGGCGCGTGGTCGCGACCACGATGAAGCTCGCCGGGTCCTCGGGACTGAAGGTCCTGCCCTCGATCGGATAGCGCAGATACCAGAGATTGCCCTTGACCTCGATCTGCTGGACCTCGAGATCGGAGATCGCCGTCAGCAGCTTCGGGTCCCAATTGACGAGCCGCTTGTCCTTGTAGATCAGGCCGGCGCGGTGCAGCTCGACGAACACCTTCACGACGGCCTTGGACAGGCCCTCGTCCATGGTGAAGCGCTCGCGGCCCCAGTCGCAGGAGGCGCCGAGCCGCTTCAGCTGGTTGATGATGGTGCCGCCGCTCTCGTCCTTCCATTGCCAGACGCGCGCGAGGAACTTCTCGCGTCCCATCTCGCGGCGGCCGGGCTGCTGGCGCTCCATCAGCTGGCGCTCGACCACCATCTGGGTGGCGATGCCGGCGTGGTCCGTGCCGGGCTGCCATAGCACGTCGCGGCCGCGCATGCGTTCGAACCGGCACAGGATGTCCTGCAGCGTGTTGTTGAGCGCGTGCCCCATGTGCAGCGATCCGGTCACGTTCGGTGGCGGGATCACGATGGTGAAGGGATCGGCCTCGCGGCGGTCGGGACGGCCGGCGGAGAACGCCCGGGCATCCTCCCAGATCAGGGACATGCGACCTTCGAGGTCGGCGGGCTGATAATTCTTCTCGATCATGGCATTTCCAGCGGGCACGGGGCCGCTTTCCAATTCGGGATGTTGCGAACTCGTCCCGGTCTTTCGTCGCGACCTGAAAAAGCTCGCGCAAGCTGTTGGTGCTTGGGCTCTTTTGGGCTGATTCCCAGGTCGCTGACCGCGCTTTCGGAGAGCACTCCGCGATCCGCCCCGGCGGGCATCAGCCTGACAGGGCTAGAAAGCCGCCGCGGCGGGGCAAGTCAACTGTCGCGGCCAACATTGATGGCGTCTGGAACGCCGGGAGCCCTGTTCCGAGTCCGTCCGGCTGGCCCGACCAAGCCGACGGGAATCAGCGGCCGCGGGAGACCCGCTCGATCTCGGCCTTGACGATCCGCTCGACCAGAGCCGGCAGATTGTCGTCCAGCCACGATTTGAGCATCGGACGGAGCATCTCCTTGACCAGATCCTCGAGCGTCCGGGCGTTGTTGCTCAACACGGTGTTGGCGAGCGCATTGAAAGCCGATTCGACGGCGTTGACCGTGGTCGGCGCCAGGATCGGTTGCTTCGGCGGCGCCGGCTCGAACGAGGTCTCGAAGCTCGAAGACCTCTGGTTGAGCCGCCCGGACTCGATGAACTCGATGTCGTCCTGCGGCTCCACCTTGCGGAAGGATGCCGCGGCCGGGCTTGGAGCGGGGGTCGGTGGTGCCACTGCCATGTCGTCCGTCAACTCGAGTACTTCAGGTTCGGGATCAGGCTCCGGTTGGACCGGTCGAATCTCTGCGGCTGGAGTCGTTTCATCCAAACCCGCCAGCAATGCGTCGATGTCGTCCTGGTTGTTGCTGGCGGCCGCTGCGGCCGGTGGCGGTGGCGCGGGAGGCGGTGGCGCCGGCTTCGCAGGAGCCGCAGCAATCTTGGACGGAGGAATGTCGTTCATGACCGGCTTCGGCGCCGGCGGAGCAGCCGCGGGCTTCTCTGCCTTGACCGGTTCGGGAGCCGCAGCCTTCTCGGCTACCGGCGGCTTGCCCTCGTCATCGGCAATGATGCGCCGGATCGATGCCAGAATCTCCTCCATGGAGGGTTCTTGGACCTTCGCAGGCTGCGTCATTTCCGACTCCAAATCAGCGACGCCACCGCACGCGTCGTCTCAGCGCAACTGCCCCGGGTGCCGGATCCAAGCGGCTCGGACTTCTCTTCGGACATGCCGACTTTGTCTCCAGACGAGGCCTGATCGATACAAAACAACGGAACGATACTGACCAGATCGGAGACTATTCTTAGAACAACATCCGACGCACTGCGAATCGTTCCGCGGCCATTTTGAGGCTATGTCATGGCAACAAGAATGCAAGCAACGCCAGCCGCCAAGCAGGTGGAGCACGGATTTCAACGGAGAAGCGTCACCCATCCCCCACAACCGGAACATGCGCCACAACGCAAAATCCCTCGGCCAATGGCCGAGGGATTGAGACCGAGGTTAGTTAAGATTCGACTAGCGACCGTCTGGCGTGCGCACGCCGACCCAGCTGTCGCGGACCTGCTGGTAGTGCACGGTCGGATCGTAGGTGGTCGTCGACAGGTTCAGCACCTGCGGTGACAGCCGGCCGACGCGCTGCAGCACGTTGTAGGACGCGACCACGCGGTCATGCTGCGCGGTCACCAGCGACACCCGCGCATTGACCAGCGCCTGCTGGGCGTTGAGCACGTCAAGGGTCGTACGCTGTCCCGCCTTGGCCTCTTCCCGCACGCCGTTGAGCGCGATCTCCGAGGCCGAGACCTGCGCCTGGGCCGACGCCACCTGGGCCTTGCCGGCGAGCAGATTGCCCCAAGCGGACACCAGATCGGAGCGAGCCTGGTCACGCGTGGTTTCGAGGTTGAGGCGCTGCTGAGCCAGGCTTTCTTTCGACGCCCGGATCAGCGCGTACTCAGCTCCCCCCTGATAGATGGGGACGGTGAGCTGCGCTACGGCAGACGCACCGAACGAGCGATAGGCTGTGAGGCTCTGTTCGTAGGACTGCTGGGCCGAGGCCTGAACTGTGACGGTTGGCAGCAGAGCGCCTTCCTGAATCTTGACCTGCAGATGTTGGACATCGATCCCGTACATCGCGGATGTGACGTTCGGATTTTCGGTCAGGGCGGTGCTGATCGCCTGCTGCAATGTCGAGGGCAGGAAACGATCGACCGGCGCACCCGGAGCCAAGTTCTCCGGATCGTTGCCGATGATGCGACGGAAATTCGAACGGGTGGTCGTCAAGTTGGATTCGGCCGTCAACTGCTGGGTACGGCCGGCTGCCAGCTGCGCCTCCGACTGGGCCACGTCGGTTCGAGTCACCTCGCCGACATTGAAGCGATCGCGGGTCTGCTTGAGCGTCTGTTCGAGCACGCGGGTGTTGCTGCGCTGAACCTCGACGATCGCAGAGTCGCGCAGGTAGTCCATGTAGATCTGGGCAGCCTGAAACAGCACGGTCTGCTCGAGCACGCGCAACGCTTCGCGCTGTCCCGAGACTTGCGCCTCTGCCTTCCGAACGCCGTTCGCGGTCTGCTGACCGTTGTAGAGCGTCTGCGTCACGTTCAGTCCGACGCTTCGCGGCCTCTGCACACCGTGGGCTCCCGGAGTAGCTGGCGCGGCTTGCGCATCCTGATACTGATAGCCCGCCGTCGCAGTGAGGTTGACCTTCGGCCGATATCCCGAAAGAGCCTGCGGCACGCCTTCGTCAGTCGAGCGAACGAGAGCCCGCTGCGCGTTCAGCTGCGGATTGTTCTGATAGGCGCGAACCAGCGCAGCCTCGATCGTGTCGGCCAGCGCAGGCATCGGGCCTGCACAAGCCATCACGAGGACCGCAGCCGCCGCTGCGGTGACGAGCTTCACCCCAAACATCCCTGTTCCATTCATTTGTTACCGGCTCGAACGCCAGAGCCGGGCCGTAACCTGTTGAAGAGACTCCCGCGCGCCTCGCACCTTATTCCCCATGAAAGCGCAACGGAACTACCCTAGCCTGGAACTCGTGCGGAAAACTGTCAACGTGCAGCATCCGGGCCACACTTCTGATTTGAAACAGAATTTTGCCGACCTGCAGCCGCGAAGACGACTCGACGAGACCTTACTGCGCTACGGAATCACCGCGCAGTCCCGTGAGTCCACGAAGAACGTCGTGCAGGCGATCTAAAAAACGAACTCAGGAACCTGCTCGAGACCGGGAAGAACCGGTGCCGCAGCATCGAACAGGACCCTGCTGCCGATATCATCATGCGATCGCGTAAAGATCATGGCGCGGGCGGGCCTGGTCTTCGCGAAAACGCCGACCAGCCGGCCGCCCTCCTTGAGCTGGCGACAAAGGCCGTCCACGGCGATCTCGGTAGCCCCGTTCAGGAGAATCACGTCGAAGCGCCCGTCGGCCGGATCGCCCTGCACGGCCGGCGCGACGCGAATCGTAACCGGGCAGCCTTCAACGCCGGCCAGCGACTGCTTGGCCCGCCCTTCCAAGCCAGAATCAACCTCGGTCGCCGTCACGCTACCGGCAAGCTTTGCCGCAAGCGCGGCGAGATAACCTGTCGCGCACCCGACGATCAGCACGCTATCGGTCGACTTGATCTCGGCGGCCTGCAGCAACTTGCCAATCAGCATCGGCTTGATCAGAAAGCGCTTCGCAGAACCTGCCTCCGCAACATCGAGGTCCAGGTCAAGGTAGGCCAGCGCCCGTCGATCCGACGGGACATAGGCTTCCCGGGGCACGGTCAGCATCGCATCCAGCACACGCTGATCGGTGACGTCGTTGGTGCGTACCTGACCATCGACCATTTTCTGGCGCGCCGTCGCGAAGGAAGACATGAGCAGACCTGCATGCAAAGCGGATGGACCGCGAACGATCTGCGTCATCTTTTGGTACAAGGCTTCCGAAAACGCAACACGCGGTTCAAACGGATGCGCCGCAATGCACCGATGCGCTCCCCGGAGACGTCGATGCGCCGAAACGGATTACTCGATCACCACAACCAGACGGCCGATCAGCTGCGCGAGTTCGTCCAGGTGCTCGGAATCACCCCGGGTCACAGCGTTGACCAGACGGTTGAGACATTCGTCATCGGAGAGACGGTCGACCTGATCGGGAATCAAGGATGGGGCTGAGACGCTTTGCGTGAACTGGATGATGGTGTTTGACATCTGAAAACACTCCATGACGTCCGGCGCTGGCGAGTTCCTGCCGACTATCCCCGGCCAATTGCCCTCATTCTAGTGAAATTCCTGTCATCCAATTGTGGGCGACGATTGCCCATCAAGCGTTCAAAGACAGAATAAGTGCATGATCTCCTTCGATTTTACCCATATGTGGGCAATCGTCGCGAGGACGCGATTTGGTTCTATGCAAGGCGAAAAGGCTTTGTTATACGCTGCCCGCTCGCGAACATTGCTTCGCCTGTTCCTCGGTAGCTCAGCGGTAGAGCATTCGACTGTTAATCGAATGGTCGCTGGTTCGAATCCAGCCCGGGGAGCCATTCTGGCCCATGCCGAATGGTTCTTCTTCTCCAACACCCATCAATTTCGCCTCTGAACGTTTGGCGCAGACCGGTTGGCTGCGGATGTGGCCATATCGACGTCGCGAATCCCGCCGTTCACGGGCGTCCCGGCCGGATGGGACGCACGCGGCTGCCCGCCTTGACGGCGCATGAGTGCTCGGGCAAGCGAGGCCCACCTCTTGCGAGCGACGAACCGCGATGCCCATTTCCGATCATCTCAGAGCCGTCCGCAGCAAGATCGGCCACGATCTGCTGGCCACCACGGCGGTCTCGATCTCGTTGTTCGACGACCAGGGATGCATCCTGCTCGGGCGCGACGCCGAAACGGGCTTGTGGACGCTGCCCGGCGGCGCCATCGATCCAAACGAGCACCCGGCCGACGCAGCCACGCGCGAATGCTTCGAGGAGACTGGTCTGCTGGTTCGGCCACAGCGCCTGCTCGGCGTTTTTGGCGGGCCTGAGTTCCTCGTCCGTTATCCCAATGGCGATCTGACCTACTATACGGTGATCGCGTTCGAAGCCGCCCTCGTTGGCGGCGCGCTCGTCCCCGACGGAGATGAGATCGCGAGCCTGCGCTTCGTCGACCGGTTTGAGTGGGAACGGCTCGAGTTATCGCCGTCGAGCCGAATCATCTCGCGGCAGGCTTTCAATCATGACCCCGCGCCCTACTTCGCTGCGGCGGGTTGGCGGCCCGAGAGCTGATCCGTTGGACCCCGTCGCCGCGAGTCTCATGCTGATCGCCGGTCTGCTCCATGCAAGCTGGCACGCGATCGTCAAGACCGGCAGCGGTCTGTCGATCCTGGCAGGCATGGGTCTGGTGAGCAGCGTGCTCACGCTGCCCTTTTTGCTCATGGTTCCAGTCCCGGCACCATCCACCTGGCCCATCATCCTCGTGTCGCTGGTCTTGCACGCAGGATACAAGGCAAGCCTCGCAATCGCCTACCGCTCGTCCGAACTTGGGCGTTCCTATCCGATCGCCCGGGGCACGGTGCCGCTGTTCGCAACGCTGTTTGCCTATGTGGGACTGCAGCAGTTGCCTCAGCCGGCACAGTTCATCGGCATCGCCGTCGTCGTCCTCGGCATTCTCGGCTTGGCCCGCGACCGCAGGCATGGTCCGATCGACCGCCGCGCCTTCTGGGCTGCGATCTTTGCCGCGGCAATGGTTGCCGCCTATGCAGTCATCGACGCCGCAGGCACCCGACAGGCGGAAGGATGGGCTTCGTTCACCGCCTGGATGGTCGTGCTCGACAGCCTCTTCTTCTTCATCGTCGCGGCGACACACCGCGGTGCAGCCATCCTGTCAGATATGCGCGAAGCCTTCATTCCGGTGCTCATCGCCGGCGTTCTGGGCCTGGCCTCATTCACCGTCTTCCTTTGGGCTCTGAGTCGGAATCCGATCGCGAATGTCGTGGCCTTCCGCGAATGCAGCGTTCTCTTTGCGACTGTGATCGGAATCTTCTTTCTCGGCGAACGCGCAACCACATGGCGCCTGGGTTGCGCCGCGCTGGTGGCTGCCGGTCTCGTGCTGATCGCGATGCTGCGGGCTGCCTGAAGCGGCCGCACTTCACGGCGGGCGATCATAGTTCCATGTTCATCGCATTGTGCATTGACGTCCACTCGCGCAACAAACGGCGAAAGATTCCGATAAAACTGCTGGTTGCAAATTTAAGATAACTAATTCAGTGTCAATTAGTTTGCCATTCTGAGTCTTGAAGCACTGTGTTTGTAGCGTGAGCGTCCTTCAGTTCCGCTGATACTGAGGTGGCCCGTGCCTACTGTCCTGATTATTGATGATGATCATGCCACGCGCGCTGCGCTGGAAACATTGCTGAAGAAGAAGCGGTTCTGCGTTTTTCTTGCGCCGGACGGACCTACCGGTATCCGGCTGATTGGCAGCGTTTCATTCGATGCCGTTGTCATCGATATGTTCATGCCGGGCATGGATGGGATCGCGACTATCCGTGAACTGATCAAGATTGATGTCACGGTACCGTTCGTTGCGATCTCCGGTTACGCATTCACCGACAAGAAGCAGGGAGCCCCCGATTTCCTCGGGATGGCGATCAAGCTCGGCGCCACGGCGGCACTGCAGAAGCCTTTCGACATCCTCGACCTGCTCGAAGCGGTAGATCGTGCGATCGAGGTCAGGCAACGCCTCCTTGCCGAGGCCCGGCAACCCCGCTCCACGCCAGCATCCGTGCGGAGGGCCTCATGGCGAACATCCTTGTCGTAGATGACGAAGTCGGCGTCTGCTGCGTGATCCAGCATCTTCTGGTCCGCGAAGGCTACGCGGTCACGGCGGTAACGGACGGCCGGTTGGCGATGGATGCGGTAACCCGCGGTGATTTTGCTGCCGCGCTGATCGATCTCAACCTCGCTGACATGGACGGCAATGACGTCATCCGGGCGGCACGCGCAGCCCGGCCGAACATGCCGATCGTTCTGATGTCGGGCCTGGTGCTGGAGTCCGGGCGCGGGACACCCGATTTCCTGGGACTGTCCGCCAAGGTGAGCGGCCTTCATCGGTTGGCGAAGCCGTTCAAACCGCGCGACCTCGCGCAGTTGATGCGGGACATTCTCCCTCACGACGCGGATTCCCTCGCCGTTGCGACGATGCTCCGGCAGTGATCCGGTGGTGAGATCGATGACAGAGACATCGAGGCGATATAAGTCATCGGGAATGTGACGTCGTTCACAAGCCGACCTCGCAGACCTGGCTATTTTCGCAGAAGCGAAAGACAGCGGTAACCAATTAGGTCTTTCGTCCCGGATCGCTACAATTTGAGCGATCCGCTCAATTTGGACAAAGTGGAGTTTTGCGATCGTGGCTCGCAGTTTGCGCGAGGGCACGATGAGCGAAGCCGAATACGAATTGTTGCTGGACGTTGTAAGAACGGCTATTGCGCCCGAGCCCGAGACTGATTCCATGGCCCGCATGTTCTCGATTCTGAATTTCCCCAAGGCCGCCAACGACAACCTTGGCGCTTGGCCGCTGCTGCCATTCCCTGACGGATGGTTTGCTGCCTGCTGATTCGTTTGCGCGATTCGCGTGCGGCCAAAGTTGGTTTGCCAAGACCCGATCCGCCGCTCGCGCCGATACGGAGACGCCCTGACGGAAACGCCCTGAACCGCCTGGCTGGGCTCAGGCAGGCTCGTGTCGTCACCGCGCTCGCCTACAAAACGGACGAAACCTCCGCCTGATGCTGGTGTTCGCTCCGTGCGGCGACGGTACAAGACCGCCGCCACACCGAAGGATGCCGCCTATTGCTTGACTGCGAACACCCAGACGACGCCGCCTTGCGGGACGTTGTCCTCAACACCGGTGTTGCCCTTCGCAAGGGCATCCTGGATACGTTGCGCGTCGACGCCCCAGCCTGACTGCACTGCAATGTACTGGACGCCGTCGACCTCATAGGCGACCGGCATACCCATGATTCCCGAATTCGTCTTCTGCTCCCACAGTAGCTCTCCCGTCTTGGCGTGGAACGCCCGGAACATCCGGTCGTTGGTACCGCCGACCAGAACGAGATCGCCGGCCGTGGCCGTCACCGAGCCGAACAGCTGCGACTTCGGGAAATTGTGCGACCAGACCTTCTTGCCTGATGCAGGATCCCAGGCCTGCAGTTCGCCGAAATGATCCGCGCCGGGCCGCACCGTCAGCCCGATGTCCTCGGCCTTCGTGCCGAGCCACAATTGTCCTGGAACGAGCGGCAGCTTCTCACCGGTGAAGCCCCCACAGAAATTCTCGTTCGCCGGCACGTAGACGAAGCGTGTCTTCTGGCTGTAGGCGGCGGAGGGCCAGTCCTTGCCGCCCCAGAGCGACGGACAGAAATCGACCCGCTTGCCGAGCGTCGGCTTGTGCGCGGGATCGACGATCGGCCGTCCGGTCTCCGGCTCAATGCCCTTCCAGACGTCGGTGTGGACGAAATTCCAGCCGCTGACGTAGTTGATGCGCTCCGGCGTGCGTTCCAGCACCCAGAAGATCGCGTCGCGGCCGGGATGGATCAGGCTCTTGAAGCTGCGGCCGTCGCGCTGCAGATCGACCAGCATCGGCGCATCGACCTCGTCCCAGTCCCAGGAATCGTTCTGGTGATACTGGAAATGCGTCTTGATCTTGCCCGTCGCCGGATCGAGCGCAATCACCGAGCTGGTGTAGAGATTGTCGCCGGGATGCATCCCGCCGGGCCAGGGCGCCGCATTGCCGACACCCCAGTAGACCGTCTTGGTGTCCTTGTCGTAGGTGCCGGTCATCCAGGCCGATCCGCCACCGGACTTCCAGTCATCGCCGCTCCAGGTGTCATGCCCCGGCTCGCCCTCGGCAGGGATCGTGAAGGTGCGCCAGAGCTCCTTGCCGTCCTCGGCGTCGTACGCCGCGACATAGCCGCGCACGCCGAACTCTCCGCCCGAACCGCCGACCATCACCTTGCCGTCGACGATGAGCGGCATCAGCGTGAGATACTGTCCCTTCTTGTAGTCCTGGACCTTCTTGTCCCACAGCACCTTGCCGGTCTTGGCGTCGAGCGCCACCAGATGATCGTCTGTGGTGGCGAGATAGAGCTTGTCCTGCCACAGGCCGACGCCGCGATTGGTCGGATGCAGTTGGAACAGATCCTCTGGCAGCTCCCGCTTGTAGCGCCAGTACTGATCACCGGTCTTGGCATTGAGCGCGATCACCTGCCCCATCGGCGTCGTGATGAACATGACGCCGTTGTTGACCAGCGGCGGAGCCTCATGCCCCTCGACTACGCCGGTGGCGAAGGTCCATGCCGGCACCAGGTTCTTGACGTTGGTCGTGTTGATCTGATCGAGCGGGCTGTAGCCCTGGCCATCATAGGTCCGGCGATAGAGCATCCAGTTGCCGGGCTCCGGATTCTCCAGCCGCGCGCTGGTGACGGAACTGTAGCTCTCGATCGGCCCGGCGATGGCGGCGGGGGCGGCGAGACAGGTGAGCGCGACGGAGCTCGACAACAGCCATTGCTTGACGGTCTTCGACGTGACGGTTGTGGACTTGATGGTCATGGACAAACCTCCCCTGCTTACGTTTTTTCGCTTCAATACTTGTCGTGACAGTTGTCGTGACGACGCGAGTTCCGATAGGCACACGAGATCTCATCAGCCCTGCTGGCCACCCACCTTTCCGATGAAAGGTGCAGCAATCGCCAGCTCGCCGTCCTTGATCACGAGGGGAAGCGCAGCGAGCCGCCGCGGCGCGGGACCGAACACGACCTGGGCCCCACGCCTCGGGTCGTATTCAGAGTTGTGGCACATGCATTTGAAGACATCGTCGTTGCCCTCCGTGGCCTTGATCCAGGCCGTCACCGGGCATCCCGCATGCGAGCAGATCGCCGAGTAGGCGACGATGCCCTCTACTGCGCGCGGACGCGTGTCCTCGTCGAACTCGTTCGGATCGAGCCTGACGATCAGCACCTCGTTCAGTCGTGACCCGTCACGCACGATGGCGTTCGCCGGATCCTTCGGCCATGCATGAACGGGCGGCTCGCCGATCTTCAGATCGGCGGGCGTGATCGTCTGTCCTTCGCGTTCCCCTTCCGAGAACACGAGCAGATCGCCCTTCTGCGGCTGCTTTTCCTTGCGTGGATCATCGTCGTCAGCCGCCGCGGCGACCGCGACCGACGCGCAGGCTGTAAGCGTGCCGAAAACCACCGAGCGACGTGTCGGATGATCGTCCATGAGACGTCTTCGCGTGTGATCTTGTATGTGAATGCTGCTGTGCAGCTCGCTGCCCCCGCAGCGCACCTTAACGTAGAATTATTAGAAAAACGCAACCCGTCGAAATCAAGGCGCACGGCGTGTTTTCGCCGCGGTGTTTTCAAATATCGTCGCTGCTGCGCGTCATCGCTGGTGCAACAGCCGATTCGATGGTCCGTCTCATCCGTCCAGCACGAACGCGCCGTTGTGTGTTCAGACGACCGCGTCCTGTGGCAACCATGGATCCTCGTGCTCTCCATGCGGGGGGTCTGGCCGCGCAACTCCACGAGGACAAGCTCGGGTCCGTATCGAGGAGTCCGAATCGTCGGTGGCGGCTTGGGCAGAGAGCTTCGGGCACGGCGGAACTGACCCCGCGCACGGAGGTTTCAGGCCAATCCGCGGCTGGTGTGCAGCGCCAACGAGAGAGGTTGCCTAAGCGCGGGATTGCCTATAATGCTCCGCACACAGGGGCCACGTGGCGGAGTGGTTACGCAGCGGTCTGCAAAACCGTTTACACCAGTTCAATTCTGGTCGTGGCCTCCACTCAATCAAATCAAGCAGTTGGACCACCGACGGCGCCGGGCGTTCTGGCTGGCCTAGATCGGCAGGTCGTCGATCCCGCCGGGATAGAGCGCCTGGCCGCGCGGCCATGCCAGAATGGCGCCCTGCTGCCCCGCCGCAACAGAGTTTGCCGATGGCTCGGCTCCCGTGCGGCTGACTCGCCGGCTCGCATAATCCCGAAACTGCACCACGTTCGACTTCTCAGCGTTCTGCATAGCTCGCATCCTTGTGCCATGCTGCAATGCAAGAAGCGTACCCAGAGTTCCTAACTCCGGCGTTTACGGCTGCGCCAATCTGCTTTCGGGCGCGGTTTCGGCCGCGGCGTGAGTTCCGGCTGCTCCTGCTCCACCTCCCGATACCGCGTCAGCATGCGCTCGAAGCTCGCATCGAGGGCGGAGGCAATTTCCGGTCGACGCTCCAGCGCCGCCATCAGCATGCCCGCCGCCTCGATCGTCGACAGCCCGTCCCGCCGCGGTTCCCGGCGCAGCCGGCCGTAGCGCGAGGGCTGGCGCGGCCCGAGGATCACGCGCTGGCATTTCAGCATCCAGGGATTGCGCCACCACAGCGCCTTGGCCTGGCTCCAGGTGCCATCGAGCAGGATCACGCCCTCGATGGACTTGAGGATGGCGCGCTGGTTGTCGGCCACTTCGCCCTTGCGGGTCAGCGCGACTACCTCGCTCTCGGGATCCAGATCGGCCGCCTTGGCTGAGCCGAGATAGAGAATCGCCCAGCGCGCGGGATCGGCAACCGGCCGTCCCAGCGCCTTGGCAAGGCTCGGCCAGGACAGCCCGACCTTGACCACTGCATTCTTGAAATGCTGCGCGGCGAGCCGAGCGGTGCCGAGCGCGCGGTCCTGCTCCTGCGGGTGCTGCAGGATCAGGAGCCCCAGCCGGCTCTCGAGCGGCGTCACGCTGTCACAGATGCACAAAGGCAGCGGCTTCTGGCAGCGCGGGCAGTCGGGAGGCGCCTCAGCGGCGGGCGGCGGGTGGTCGTGTGGCAGGTCGGACATGGCGCGGCTATACGCGCCCGCGGACAGCGCGACAACGGCTCATTCGGCCGGAGCTGCCAGCGGCGCCGGCGCCGAGCGGCGACGCAGCCGGTCGATCAGGAGATAGATCACCGGCGTGGTGTAGAGAGTGAGGATCTGCGACACCAGGAGGCCGCCAATGATGGTGATGCCGAGCGGCCGGCGCAGCTCGGTGCCGGGACCGGTCGCGATCACCAGCGGCAGACCGGCAAACAGCGCGGCGAGTGTCGTCATCAGGATCGGACGGAAGCGCACCCGGCAGGCTTCGAAGATCGCGTCGGCCGAGGACATGCCGCGCTGGCGCTCGGCCTCGAGCGCGAAGTCGACCAGCATGATGCCGTTCTTCTTGACGATGCCGATCAGCAGGATGATGCCGACGAAGGCGATCACGGTCAGCGGCGTATCTGTCACTTGCAAAGCGAGGAGCGCGCCGAGCCCCGCCGACGGCAGGGTCGAGATGATGGTCAGCGGATGCGCCAGGCTCTCATAGAGCACGCCGAGCACGATATACATCGCAACCAGCGCAAACAAAATCAGGAGCGGCTGGCGGCCGCTGCTCTTGTTGAAGTCGCCGGCGTTGCCGTCGAAGCTGCCGCGGATGCCCTCGGGCATGTGCAATTCGTCAACGGCGCGCTGGATGTTGGCCGTCGCGGCCTGCAGCGGCACGTCGGGCAGCAGGTTGAACGAGACGGTGGTCGAAGGGAACGACTGCGAGTGGAACACGGCGAGCGGCGACAGGCCGCGCTCGGCCTTGACCAGCGTCGACAGCGGGATCTGCGCGTCCCCTGCCCCGGCGACGTAGATGCGTTCGAGGTTCGAGGGGTCGGTCTGGAATTTCGGATCGATCTCCAGCACCACCATGTACTGGTTGCGCTGGCTGTAGACGATCGAGATCTGGCGCTGCGCGAAGGCGTTATTGAGGGCATTGTCGATGTCCTGGACACGGACGCCGAGGCTCGCCGCCTTCTGGCGGTCGATCGTGAGCGCGAGCTGCAGTCCGCCGGGATCGCGGTCGCTCGAAATGTCGGTGATGCCCTCCACCGTCTCCATCCGCTTGGCGACGATGGGCGCCCACTTCTGCAGGAGATCCAGATCGGGGCTGCTCAGCGTGTACTGATAGTCGGAATCGCTCTGGCGGCCGCCGGCGCGGACATCCTGCGCGGCAAACATGAACAGCCGGATGCCCGGCACCATTGCCAGGCTGCGCCGGAGACGGTCGATCACGAGCTGGGTCGAGACGCCGTCCCGCTCCGCCGGCGGCTTGAGATTGATGAACATGGTGCCGCGGTTCGACGTCGCGCCGCCCGGCCCGCCCCCGCCGCCGATCGTCGAGCCGATCCCGGCCACGGCCGGATCAGCCATGACGATGTCGGCGAGCCGCTGCTGCAGCCCCAGCATCGACTGGAACGAGATGTCGGCGGAGGCGCGGGTCGCACCGATGATGAAGCCGGAATCGTCGGTCGGAAAATAGCCCTTGGGAACCTTGATGTAGAGCGTGACCGTCAGCGCGATGGTGGCGAAGAACACGATCAGCGTCAGGAACGGAAAGACCAGCACGCCCCGCAAGGTCCAGGCGTAGAAGCGGACCATGCGCGACAGCGTGCCTTCGACGATGCGGTCGAACCAGGTGGCGCGATCGGAGATCGCCTCCTTGATGTAGTGCGCGCAGATCATCGGCGTCACCGTCAGCGACACAACGGTCGAGACCACGATCGCAAAGGTCAGCGTCAGCGAGAACTCGCGCAGCAGACGCCCGATCACGCCGTCCATGAAGATCAGCGGCACGAAGGCCGCGACCAGAGACAGGCTGATCGACAGCACCGTGAAGCCGATCTGGCGCGCGCCGTCGAGCGCGGCCCGCATCGGCGGCAGGCCGTGCTCGAGATTGCGGTACATGTTCTCAATCATGACGATGGCGTCGTCGACGACGAAGCCGACGGAAATCGCCAGCGCCATCAGTGACAGATTGTCGATCGAGAACCCCGCGAGCCACATCGCAGCACAAGTGCCCGCCAGCGCCAGCGGCACCGAGACGCCCGCCGCGACCGTCGGCACCAAGCGGCGCAGGAATACGAACACCACGAGCATGACCAGCACGGCGGTCGCGAGCAAGGTCCACTGCATGTCCTCGACCGAGGCCCTGATCGTCCCGGTCCGGTCGACCAGGGTCGAGATCTCGATGCCGACCGGAATCCACTGTTTGAGCTCGGGGATAAGCGCCTTCACGCGATCGACGGTCTCGATCACGTTGGCATCGCCCTGCTTGGCGATCTGGATCAGCACCGCCGGCTGCTTGTTGAACCAGGCGATCGAGCGCACGTTGCGCACGGAGTCCTCGACATCGGCGACATCCGACAGCCGGACGAAGCTGCCATTATTGCTCTTGATCAGGATGTCGCGGAATTCAGCCGCGGTCCGCATCTGCCGATTGATGGCGATGGTCTCGCTCTGCCGTCCACCTTCGAAGATGCCGACCGGCCCGATCGGATTGGCGTTGATGATGGCCGTTCTGATGTCGTCGGTCGAAATCCCCGCATTGGCGAGCGAGACAGGATTGAGCGCGATGCGCACCGCCGGCTGATCGGCGCCGCTCACCGTGACATTGCCGACGCCGGGCACCTGGAACAGGCGCTGCGCGAGCACGGTGTCAGCGACGTCGTACATCGCGCTCGACGTCATCGTCTTCGAGGTCAAGGCCAGCACGAACACCGGAGCCGCAGCCGTGTTCGCCTTACGGAAGCGCGGCAAAGCCGGCAGGTCGCTCGGAAGGTCCGACAGCGACGCATTGATGGCGGCCTGGACGTCGCGCGCGGCCTTGTCGATGTCGCGGCCGATCGTGAACTGGATCTGGATATTGGTCGTGCCGAGCGAACTCGTCGAGGTGATCTGGTCGACGCCGGCGATCTCGCCGAGCCGCCGCTCCAGGGGAGCTGCGACCGTACCTGCCATGACGGAGGGATCGGCGCCGGGACGCGATGCCGAGACGAAGATCGACGGGAAATCGACGTTTGGCACCGGCGCGACGGGAAGGAAGATGTAGGCGACGATGCCGACCAGGAACAGGCCGATCGAGAGCAGCGTGGTGCCGACCGGTCTGCGAATGAACGGCTCGGAGATCGAAAACATCACTGGATGCCTTCGGTCGCACCGGCGATCGGCGGTGATGGCAGGTCAGGCGCCGGTGGCAGTGCGCGCTCCATGCGGCGATTGATGCGGTCGAGCGCCAGATAGATCACCGGCGTCGTATACAGCGTCAGCAGCTGGCTGAGCAGCAGGCCGCCGATGATGGAGATGCCGAGCGGGAAGCGCAGCTCCGAGCCGGTGCCGCTCTCGATCGCCAGCGGCAGCGCGCCGAACAACGCGGCGAGCGTGGTCATCATGATCGGCCGGAAACGCAAGAGACAGGCCTGCACGATCGCGTCATAGGGCGTGCGGCTCTCGTGCCGTTCGGCCTCGAGCGCGAAGTCGATCATCATGATCGCGTTCTTCTTGACGATGCCCATCAGCAGGATGATGCCGATCAGCCCGATCACCGAGAGATCCTGGCCGAACAGCATCAGCGCCAGGATGGCGCCGACGCCCGCCGACGGCAGCGTCGACAGGATCGTGATCGGATGAATGTAGCTCTCGTAGAGCACGCCCAGCACGATGTAGATCGTGACGATGGCGGCCAGAATCAGCCAGGGCTGGCCGGCCAGCGACTTGGCGAACTCAGCCGCATCGCCAGAGTAGACGCCGAGGATGCTGCCGGGCATGCCGATGCGATTTTCGGTGGCGCGAAGCGCATCGACCGCCTCGCTCAGCGCGACGCCCGGCGCCAGGTTGAAGCTGAGCGCCACGGCAGGAAATTGCGCCTGATGCGAGATCGCGAGCGGCGCCGTGGTGCGCTTCAGGGTCGCCACCGCCGACAGCGGGACCTGGCCGCCTGCCCCCGGCAGATAGAGCTTCGACAGGATCGAGGGATCGCGCTGGTACATCGGCAGCGCTTCCAGCACCACGCGGTACTGATTGGCCTGGCCGTAGATCGTCGAGATCTGGCGCTGCGCGAAGGCGTCGTTCAGCGTATCGGTGACGCCCTGCAGGCTGACGCCGAGCTGGCCGGCGCGCTGACGGTCGATCGTCAGCTCGGCGCGCAGGCCGCCTTCCTGGGCCTCGGACGAGACGTCGCGGAACAACGGATCGCGCCGCATCTCCGCCACCAGCTGGCTTGCCCATTTCGACACCTCGGCGGCATCGGCGCCGGTCAGCGTGTACTGGTACTGCGAGCGGCTCGCCTGGGTCGAGATCTGCACGTCCTGGACCGGCTGGAAATACACGGTCATGCCGGGCACGCCGGACGTCTTCTGCTTCAGCCGGTCGATGACCTCAGCAACGCCGTCTTGCCGCTCGCCGAGCGGCTTCAACGTCATCACGAGACGGCCGACATTGGTGGTTGGGTTGACCGATCCGGCGCCGATCACCGAGACGACGCCGACCACGTCAGGATCGGCCTGGATCGCAGCGGCCACATCCGCCTGGCGCTTCTTCATTTCGGCGAACGAAACATCGGGCCCGGCCTCGGTCACCGCCGTGATCGAGCCGGTGTCCTGCAGCGGCAGGAAGCCCTTCGGTGCGACAACGTAGAGCGCCAGCGTCGCCGCCAGCGTCGCGAAGGTCACGACGAGCGTCTCGGTCTGGCGCTCCAGCACCCAGAGCAGGCTGCGTTGATAGAGCGCGACCGTGCGGTCGATGAAGCGGCTGACCGCATTCAGCCCCGGCAGCACCCACTCCTCGCTGGCATGCTTCAACAGCCGCGAGCACATCATCGGCGTCAGCGTCAGCGACACCACCGCCGACGTGACCACCGCGATCGTTAGCGTCAACGCGAATTCGCGGAACATGCGGCCGACCAGTCCGGACATGAACAGGAGCGGAATGAACACCGCGATCAGTGACACCGTCAGCGAGATCACCGTGAAGCCGATCTCGCGCGCGCCGCGCAGCGAGGCATTCATCGCGCTGTCGCCATTCTCCATGTGGCGCACGATGTTCTCGATCATGACGATGGCGTCGTCGACGACGAAGCCGGTGCCGATGGTCAGCGCCATCAGCGACAGATTGTCGAGGCTGAAGCCGGCGAAATACATCACGCCGAAGCTCGTGATCAGCGACAAGGGCAGCGCCACGCCGGCGATGATCGTGGCGCGCAGCGAGCGCAGGAACAGCAGCACCACCAGTGTCACCAGCACCACGCTCAGCACCAGCGTGAACTGCACGTCGTGGACCGAGGCGCGGATCGTGATGGTGCGGTCGCTGACGATGGCGAGTTTCACGCCGGCCGGAATCGTCCGTTGCAGCTTGGGGATCTCGGCGCGGATCTGCTTGACAACCTCGATGACGTTGGCGCCCGGCTGGCGCTGAATGTCGAGGACGACGGCGGGGACGCCCTGGTACCAGCCGCCGGTGCGGTCGTTCTCGAGCCCGTCCACGATCGTGGCGACGTCGCCGATCGTGACCGGCGAGCCGTTGCGGTAGGCGATGATGATCGGTCTGTAGGCGTCGGCGGCGGCGATCTGGTCGTTGGCCGTGATCAGATAGGCCTGCTGCGCACCGTCCAGCGAGCCCTTGGGGCCGGAGACGTTGGCCCCCGCAATCGCGTTGCGCAGATCCTCCATCGAGATGCCATAGGCGGCGAGCCGGGCCAGATCGGCCTGCACGCGTACCGCCGGCTTGAGGCCGCCGAGCACCGACACGCGGCCGACGCCGGCGACCTGGCTCAGCCGCTGCGCCATGATCGTGTCGGCCAAGTCGCTCATCGCGCGCAGCGAGATCGTGTCCGAGGTCAGAGCGAGCGTCATCACCGGGGCATCCGCCGGATTGACCTTGGCGTAAGTCGGCGGATAGGGCAGCGACTTCGGCAAGACGCCGGCGGCGGCATTGATCGCCGCCTGCACGTCCTGCGTGGCGCCGTCGATGTCGCGGCCAAGATCGAACTGCAGCGAGATCTGGCTGACGCCGAACGAGCTCGTCGAGTTCATGGCCGAGAGCGACGGGATCTGACCGAGCTGGCGCTCGAGTGGTGCGGTGATCAGCGAGGCGATGACGTCGGGGCTCGCCCCCGGCAGCTGGGTTGTCACCTGCACGGTCGGGAAGTCGACCTGCGGCAGGGCCGAGACCGGCAGCGCGAGATAGCCGAGCAGGCCGCCCATCAGGAGCGCGACGCCGAGCAGCGACGTTGCGATGGGACGGCGGATGAAGGGTTCGGAGACGCTCATCACGACCTGCTCGTCAATCTCTCGCTCATGTCACGGCTGCGCTTTCGCGCCACGACCCGACTCGCCACTCCCCTGCGGTGTGCTGCCCGGAGCGGTCTGCTGTCCGTTCTGGCCCTCACCTTGCGGACGCCGGCGACGCTCGCCGTCCTTCGGTCCGCCCTCCTGCGCCGCGCCACTCTCCTTCGCCTGATCCTTGCCTTGCGGATTGCGGCCGCGCTTGCGCGGCGCCAGATCGGCCTGCGGGGTCTGCTCGGCTCGGCCAACGACCACTTTGACGCCGTCGGCGAGATTGGCAAAGCCGGTCGTCACCACCCGGTCCGAAGGGCTCAACCCGCTCGCAATCACCGCCTCCATCTCGTTCTGCTGGACGACTGTGACGGGATGCGCCGAGGCGATGTCGCCTTCGCCGATCACGTAGCTGAAAGTGCCCGCGGGCCCGCGCTGCACGGCGGACGTCGGCACCGTGGTCGCCTGCGACAAAGTCTCGACCTTGAGGCGGACGTTGACGAACTGGCCGGGCCAGAGCTGAAACTTGGCATTGGGGAATTCGGCCTTCAGCTTCAACGTGCCGGTCGTTTGATCGACCTGGTTGTCGATGCCCTTCAGCGTGCCGGTGTCGATCACGGTCACACCGTCATTGCCGAACACGTCGACGGCAAGCGGTCCCTTGCCGGCCGCGGCATTGACCCGCATGATCTGCTGCTGTGGCAGGCTGAATTGCACGGCGATCGGCTGCAGCTGGGTGATGACGACAAGGCCGGTGGCGTCGGAGGCGTGGATGATGTTGCCCTGGTCGACCTGGCGCAGACCGGCACGGCCCGAGATCGGGGCTACGACCTTGGTGTAGCTCAAGGTCGCTGCCGCATTGTCGATGGCAGCCTGGTCGGCCTTGATCAGCGCCTGCTGCTGCGCCACGACGGCGCGTTGCGTATCGGCCTGCTGCTTGGAGCCGGCATTGCTGACCGCGAGCTGCTCGTAGCGAGCGAGATCGAGCTTCTGGTTGGCGAGCTGGGCCTCGTCCTGCGCCTTCTTGGCGACGGCCTGGTCGTATTGGGCCTGATAGATCGCCGGATCGATCTCGGCGAGCACGTCGCCCTTCTTGACGTCCTGGCCCTCGACGAAATTGATGGCCATCAGCTTGCCGTCGACCTGCGATCGAACGGTGACGGTATTGAGCGCGCGGACCGCGCCGACACCGTCGAGATAGACCGGCACGTCCTTGATGACAGGCGTGGCGGCGAGCACCGGGACCGGCAGGTCTGGACGTGCGAGGCGATTGTTCTGCTGCTTCTGCTGCATCGCAGTCCAGCCGATGTAACCGAGGCCGCCCAGGATCACGAGCGTGAGCGTGATCGACACCAAGCGGCGGCCGAAGCCCGATCGCGCGCGCTTCGCCGTCCCTGCCCCCTTCTCATCGGGTTTAAAGAGCATCGGCCGATTTCTCCATGCGCGGTTCCCAGCCGCCCCCCAACGCCTGGTACAGGCTCACGATCGCCTGCAGGCGCGCGAGCTGGGCCTGCCATAGCGCGTCCTCGGCTTGAAACAGCGTCAATTGCGTATTCAGGACGGTCACGATGTCGGCAGTTCCGGCTCGCAACTGCTGCTCGGACAGCTGGAATGCGCGGCGGGAAGCGGTCACGACCTGCCGCTGCAGCTGCAGCCTGAGCGTCGTCTGCTTGATCGAGAACAGCGCATTGTCGACGTCGGTGAAGGCCTGGATCACCGTCTTGCGGTAGGTCTGCAGCAGTTCGTCCTGACGTGCCCTCGCGTTCTCGAAATTACCCAGGATCCGGCCGCCGTCAAAGATGGGCTGGGTCAGGCTGCCGGCGAGGCTGAAGAAGGCCGCGTGCGGCTGAAACAGCGACACCAGGGCCGAGCTCTGATAGCCGCCATTCCCCGTCAGCTGAATGCTTGGGAAGAACTGCGCCCGCGCGCTGCCGACATTGGCGGTCGCGGATGCGAGCTCCGCCTCCTGCCGGCGGATGTCCGGCCGCTGGGTCAGGATCTCGGACGGCAGCCCCGGCGTCACGCGCGGCGTCCTGATGTCGTCCAGCGAGCCGCCGGCGACGCGAACGCTCTCGGGCGGTCGCGACACCAGCACGGCGAGAGCGTTGCGATTCTGGTCGAGCGTCTGGCGCAGCGGCGGCACCGCCGCCTTTTGATTGGCGAGCACGCTCTCCTGCTGGGCAACGTCGAGGTCGTTGCCGGTGCCGGCCTTCTGACGCTCGCGGATGGCATCGAGCACGCGGGTGGCGCTGGCGATATTGCGCTCGGCGGTACGCAGGCGATCCTGCGCCGCCAGCACCTGGAAATAGGCATTGGCGACGGTGGCCAGGGTCGTCAGCTGGGTGACGTCGCGGTCGAAGCGGTTGGCGACCGCGGTCTCCTCGGCGGCCTGCAGCGCATCGCGATTCTGGCCGAAGAAATCGAGCTGATAGCTGGCGGATAGCGAGGCCTGATAATTGACCACCTCGCGACCGCCGTTGGTGAGCCCGCTCGAGCTCGAGCCGGACGTGCGCGAATAGGTTTCCTGGCCGGTGGCCGACAAACTGGGCAGCAGCGCCGCACCGGCCTGCCGCGCCAGGGCGTCGGCCTGCCTGAACCGCGCCACGGCTGCGGCGATATCGAGATTGACGCTCTGCGCTTCTTCCATGAGCTGGGTCAGCTCGCGCGAGCCGAAGCCCCGCCACCAGTCCAGGCTCGGCGGCACGGCCGTATCAGCGCCGGAGGCCGCCTTGTAGCGTCTGGGGATGTCGAGGGCGGGATCGGGAATGTCCTGGGTCAGGAGGCAGCCGGCCGAGCTCGCCGCCAATCCGATCGCAGCCAGCCATCGCGCGAAGCGCTGCAGGCCGACCGACGCCCGGCTCCCCCGCTTCCCCGCGAGGCTCCGCGTGTCAGCGGACGCGCGGCAAGGCTCGTCGACGGCGATCGGCACGTTGGACACTGGCGTGATGCTTCCCTGTAATTCTTGGGAATCATACTAGCCGCAGGTCACGGCGCCGGACAGTCCTGCGCCAGCCCTATCCCCGCCTCGCGAGGGCCTCGATATATGCGGCAAAATCGACGAATCCTCCGTAATTCAGCGGGTTTCTGCACGCGCAGGAGCTCACGGCCCATGCGGCAATCTTACCAAGATTTCATCTGTCAATCGGCGTTTTGAGCGGCGGTGTGACGCAGGGAACGCGGTCTGAAACCCTTTCGCGGGCGCCCCGTAACTTGACCATCGTCTACAGGGGGGCATTCATGCGAGTTGCGGTGATCGGAACGGGTATTGCGGGCAATGCCGCAGCCTGGTCCTTGTCGAAGCGTTATCCCATCACCGTGTACGAGCGCGAACTTCGCCCGGGTGGTCATAGCCACACAGTGACGATCGACTACGAAGGGACGCCCATCGCGGTCGACATCGGCTTCATCGTCTACAATGAGCTCAATTATCCGGAGCTCACGGCCCTGTTCGATCATCTTGGGGTGGAGACGGTCGAAAGCAGCATGAGCTTCGCGGTCACGGCCGATGCCGGCCGCTTCGAGTGGAAAGGCGGCGGCCACACCTGGCTCGACACGGCCAAGGGACTGTTCGCGCAGCCGAGCAACCTGCTGTCGACGTCCTACCTCTGGATGCTGCGCGACATCCTCACCTTCAATCAACAGAGCTTCGCCGACTTCAAGGCCGGCCGCCTCGAGGGACTCACGCTGAGGGACTATTTCCGCCGCAACCATTTCGCGCCCCGGCTCCTCACCGACTATCTCGCCCCGATGGGCGCCGCGATCTGGTCGGCCCCGGCCGCAGAGATGCTCGACTTCCCGGCCGAGAACTTCGTCGCCTTCTTCAGCAACCATCGTCTGCTGCAGTACGACCGCCCGGTCTGGCGCACGGTGAAGGGCGGCAGTCGCCGCTACGTCGAGAAGCTGACATCGGCCTATCGCAACCAGATGCGGCTCGGCAGCGCCGTGACGAACATCGAGCGCACGGCGCATGGTGTGATCGTCCAGGACAGTAGCGGCCGCAGCGACAACTACGACCACGTCGTGATCGCCGCGCACAGCGATCAGGCCCTGTCGATGCTGGACGATGCGGACGAGCAGGAGCGCGAGGTGCTCGGCGCGATCAAATATTCCCCCAACACGATCTATCTGCATCGCGACAGCAGGCTGATGCCGAAGCGGCACCGCGCCTGGGCCTCCTGGAATTTCCTGCGCTGGCAGCGCGAGGGCGCTCCCATGAACGATGTCGCGGTGACCTATTGGATGAACAACCTGCAGGGTATCGACGACGACAAGCCGCTGTTCGTCAGTCTCAACCCGCCGTTCGCGCCGGACCCGGAGCTCACCTTCGGCAAATATGTCTGCGAGCACCCGCAATACACGGCCGCAGCCTTCGCAGCGCAGAAGCGTCTGTCGGACATTCAGGGACGCCGCCACACCTGGTTCTGCGGGGCCTGGACCGGCTATGGTTTCCACGAGGACGGCCTCCGCTCGGGGCTGGCGGTTGCCGAGGCGCTCGGTGCCGGCGTGCCGTGGCGGGCGCCGCCAGCGCTCGCCGAAGCCGCGGAATAGGCGCGACATGGACACGGACAAACCGGGACAAGAGAATCGGACGGCAGCCGCCTCGCTCTATGTCGGCGAGGTCATGCATGCCCGCATGCGACCCGCCGCCCACCGTTTCCAGTATCGCGTGATGAGCCTGCTGATCGATCTCGGCCGGCTTGGCGAGGCGGACCGGCAATCACCGCTGTTCGGGGTCAACCGCCGCGCGCTCTACACCTTCCACGAGACCGACCATGGCCGGCGCGACGGCTCCTCGCTGCTCGCCTATGTCCAGGCCCGTGCGGCAGAACACGGCATCGATCTCGCGGATGGACGCGTCCTGCTGCTGTGCTATCCGCGACTGCTGGGCTAC
This sequence comes from Bradyrhizobium ontarionense, assembly GCF_021088345.1. Taxonomy (NCBI): domain Bacteria; kingdom Pseudomonadati; phylum Pseudomonadota; class Alphaproteobacteria; order Hyphomicrobiales; family Nitrobacteraceae; genus Bradyrhizobium; species Bradyrhizobium ontarionense. The sequence continues at coordinate 1,281,487 of NZ_CP088156.1, forward strand.
GTGTTCAATCCGCTGTCGGTGTATTTCTGCTATCGCGGCGACGGCACCCTGACGCTCATGATCTACGAGGTCAGCAACACCTTCGGCGAGATCAAGCCCTACGTGCTGCCGGTCGGGCCGGGTGAACTGACGGAAGCCGGATTGCGCCAGGCGCAGGACAAGACCTTCTACGTGTCCCCGTTCATCGACATGGCGATGCGCTACCATTTCCGGGTCACGCCTCCAGGGGACAATGTGAGGTTGCGGATTCTCGAAACCGGCGCCGATGGCCCGCTGCTCGCCGCGACCTTCTTCGGCCGCCGACGCGCCCTGACCTCGCGTTCCCTGCTCGCGGCTTTCGTCTCGCTTCCGCTTGTCACCCTCAAGATCTTTGCGGCCATCCATTGGGAGGCGCTGCGGCTCTGGGCCAAGGGCGCCCGCCTCGTCCCCCGCGGCGCAATCACCGCCAGCCCTGGAACCGATACCGGCTTGGCGGGAAACGACAGCCACGCTTATATATCACGGCACTGACCGGAAAGGGTCGGTGCGCTCTGTTCCAGTCATCCGACCCCAAACGGGTGCCCGAGCGGCCACCGAACGGGGACTTGGACGCCGAGCCGTTTGCGTGAATGGACCTGCCATGCCGGACGTAATTCCTGTCACTCCTGACAACATCGACAAGGTGCTTGCCGATCTGCCCCGCCTGCCCCGGCTGGCCCTGGGTTTCGGCTCCCGATTGAGGAAAGGCACGCTCGACGTCACCCTGCCGGACGGTCGCGTCATCCGGCTCGGCGGCGCCGAGCCGGGACCGGCGGCCGCGATGATCCTGGCCAATTACGGCTTCGCATCACGCCTGATCAACGGCGGCGACATCGGCATCGCCGAGGCCTATCTGAACGGCGACTGGGACACGCCCGACCTGACGCAGTTTCTCTATCTGTTCTGCGTCAACCAGCACCTCCTGCAATCGATGCTGGAGGACAAGCCGCTCATCCGGTTTGCCCAGCTGGTGCGGCACTGGTTCAACCGCAATACTAGGCGACAGGCGCGGCGCAACATCTATGCCCATTACGACATCGGCAACGCGTTCTACTCGGCCTGGCTCGATTCGAGCATGACCTACTCTTCGGCGCTGTTCGAGGAGCACACCACGGACCTGACCGCCGCGCAGACCAACAAGTACAAGCGGCTCGCCGAGGCGATCGATCTCAAGCCGGGGCAGACGCTGCTCGAGATCGGTTGCGGCTGGGGCGGCTTCGCCGAATACGTCGCCAAGACGTTCGGCGCCAAGGTCGTCGGGCTGACGATCAGCGAGCAGCAACGCGACTTCGCGCAGCGCCGCATTCACGAGGCCGGGCTCGCCGAGAAGGTCGAGATCCGGCTGCAGGATTATCGCGATGAGCGCGACCGCTACGACCGCATCGCCTCCATCGAGATGATCGAGGCGGTCGGCGAAGAGTTCTGGCCAAAATATTTCTCGCAATTGCGAGATCGCCTCAAGCCCGGCGGCCTCGTTGGCGTCCAGGCGATTACCATCCAGGACAACCTGTTCCAGCATTATCGGCGCGAAGTCGACTTCATTCAGCGCTATGTCTTCCCCGGCGGCATGCTGCCGACTCCGCAAATTCTCAAATCGTTCGGCGAACGGTTTGGAATGCCCGTCATCCGCGAGCGCATCTTCGGGGAGGATTATGCCAAGACGCTCGCGATCTGGAGGGACAATTTCCGCGCAGCCTGGCCGAACCTCACGCCCTCAGGATTCGACGAACGCTTCCGACGGCTGTGGGAATACTATCTGTCCTACTGCGAAGCAGGTTTCCTCTCGGGGAACATCGACGTCAGGCAGGTCGTTTTCGCCAAGTCAGGGTCGTGACGCGGGCGGCTTACGCTCCCCTGGATATCAGGCTAGGGTCCTCTTAAGTCTGGCTGAGGAAACTCCTACGGTATCTGCAACATGACCATTCATAATGACGTCGTCGCGGCGATCGGCAACACGCCCCTGATCAAGCTCAAGCACGCCTCGGAAGCGACGGGCTGCACCATTCTCGGCAAGGCCGAGTTCATGAACCCCGGCCAGTCGGTCAAGGATCGCGCCGGCAAGTGGATGATCCTCGAGGCCGAGAAGCGCGGCGACCTCAAGCCGGGCGGCCTCGTGGTGGAAGCCACCGCCGGCAATACCGGCATCGGGCTCGCCGTGGTCGCAGCTGCGCGCGGCTATCGCACGCTGATCGTGATCCCGGAGACCCAGAGCCAGGAGAAGAAGGACACGCTGCGGCTCTGCGGCGCCGAGCTGGTCGAGGTGCCGGCGCTGCCGTTCAGCAATCCCAACAACTATGCGCATGTCGGCCGTAGGCTCGCGGACGAGCTGCGCAAGACCGAGCCCAACGGCGTGCTGTTCGCTGATCAGTGGAACAATCTCGACAACGCCAAGGCGCACTACGAATCGACCGGCCCGGAGATCTGGGACCAGACCGGCGGCAAGGTCGACGGCTTCATCTGCGCGGTCGGCACCGGCGGCACGCTCGCCGGCACCAGTCGCTATCTGAAGGAAAAGAACAAGGACATCGTCACCGCCTGTGCCGATCCGCACGGCTTTGCGATGTACGAATGGTTCAAGAACGGCGTCGTCAAATCCACGCCCGGCGATTCCATCACGGAAGGCATCGGGATCGGCCGCGTGACGCCGGTTATCGAGACCGCGAAGGTCGACGACGCGTTCCTGGTCTCGGACGAGGACGCCGTCAATACGATCTACGATCTGCTGCAGCACGAGGGCCTGTGCCTGGGCGGATCGACCGGCGTCAACGTCGCCGGCGCAGTGCAGCTGGCAAAGCAGCTCGGCCCCGGCCATACGATCGTGACGATCCTGTGCGACTCCGGCAATCGCTATCAGTCGAAGCTGTACAACCCCGAGTTCATGCGATCGAAAAACCTGCCCGTCCCGGCTTGGCTGGAGCGGCGCAGCGGCATCAAGCCGCCATTCGTTTGAGGTGCGAGTAGCGAGTAGCGAGTAGCGAGTAGCGAGTAGGCCAGCAAACCCCTCTATTCGCTATTCGCAACTCCCTATTCGCTCACCCATCAATGCCGCAGGATCTGGCTCAGGAACAGCTTGCTGCGCGCATGCTGCGGGTTGGCGAAGAACTCCTGTGGCGTGTTCGATTCGATGATCTGCCCGGCATCCATGAACACCACGCGGTTGGCGACCTCGCGCGCGAAGCCCATCTCGTGGGTCACGACGAGCATCGTCATGCCCTCCTGGGCGAGATCGACCATGGTGTCGAGCACCTCCTTCACCATCTCCGGATCGAGCGCCGAGGTCGGCTCGTCGAACAGCATGACCTTGGGGCTCATCGTCAGCGCGCGCGCGATCGCGACGCGCTGCTGCTGACCGCCCGACATCTGCCCCGGATATTTGTGCGCCTGGTGCGGGATCTTGACCCGCTCCAGGTACTTCATCGCGGCCGCCTCAGCGTCCTTCTGGGGAATGTTGCGCACCCAGATTGGGGCCAAGGTGCAGTTCTCCAGCACGGTCAGATGCGGAAACAGGTTGAAGCTCTGGAACACCATGCCGACCTCACGGCGGACCTCGTCGACCCGTTTGAGGGTCGGACCGAGATCGATGCCATCGACATTGATCTCGCCCTCCTGGAACTCCTCCAGCGCGTTGATGCAGCGGATCAGGGTCGACTTGCCCGAGCCCGAGGGCCCGCAGATCACGATGCGCTCGCCCTTGCCGACGGACAGGTTGATGTCCCGCAGCACGTGGAATTCGCCATACCATTTGTTGAGGCCGGAAATCCCGACGATCGAATTTGCAGTCATGGTTCTCATGCTCAATTGCGCCGGTGCGCGTTCAAACGGCGCTCGACCAGCAGGGAGTAGCGTGACATGCCGAAGCAGAAGGCGAAGTAGATCATCCCGGTGAAGGCGAAGCCGGTGAATGCCGTGGTCGGCGTCGCCCAGACCGGATCGGCCAACGATGCCTTCAGGCTGCCGAGCAGGTCGAACAGCGCCACGATCGACACCAGCGAGGTATCCTTGAACAGCGAGATGAAGCTGTTAACGATGCCGGGAATGACGTGGCGCAGCGCCTGCGGCAGCACGATGAACGATGTGGTCTTCCACCAGGACAGGCCGAGCGCGCTCGCCGCCTCCCCCTGACCGCGCGGAATGGCCTGCAGGCCGCCGCGGATCACCTCCGCCATGTAGGCGCCGGAGAACAGCGCGACGCCGACCAGTGCCCGCACCAGGCCGTCGATGCGCATGTTGCCGGGCAGGAACAACGGCAGCATGTAGGTCGCGAAGAACAGTACGGTGATCAGCGGCACGCCGCGCACCAGCTCGATGAAGGCGATCGAGAAGAAGCGGATCAGCGGGATCGTCGAGCGACGGCCGAGCGCCAGGGCGATCCCGATCGGCATTGACGCGACGATGCCGATCACCGAGACGACTAGCGTCACGAGCATGCCGCCCCACAGCCGTGTGTCGACGATGGCAAGACCGTGCCGATCCAGGCCCATGATCGCAATCACGATGGCGATGCCGACGAAGGTCGCGGCGGTGCCGACCACGGTCCGCAGCGCCCGCGCCCCGCCGCCGAGAAAAAATACCAAACCCGTGACCACGATTGCGGTGAGTGCGAGATCGATCCAGACCGGTTGATGCGACGCCTGCAGTTGATCGCGAATCCAAAGCAGCGGCCAGATCACCAGCGAGGCGACCGTTCCGATCAGCACGACGAGCTTGCCGAGCAGCCAGAACAGCATGCCGACGACCGGCACGTTCGCGCCGGCACGAACGAGCGCATTGCCGGCGGTATCAATGCTGTCGGTGAACACCGACAGCGCGCTGGCGGTCCAGCTCACGCCGAAGCCCTCCAGGCCGCCGCCGTACAACAGGAAGAACGCGACCACCGGGAGAGCGAAGAAGAAGATCCCGGCGTTCAGCCCCTTGGCTGGCAGCCGCGGGATCAGCAGCGGCACCAGCAGCACCACCGACAGGACGTAGGTCAGGTCGACCCGCCAGCGTTCGGCCTCGGGATAGAAGCCGTACATGAGCTGGTTGAACTTCGCGGTGATGTAGGGCCAGCACGCCCCGACCGGATGACCGGCATTCTGCGCCAGGCACGCCTCGCGGTCCTTGCCGACCCAGACCGCGTCGACCAGCAGGAACTGCAGCGCGGGGATCACCGTGAACCAGATCAGAAGCGCGCTGAGCAGCGTCAGCAGAACGTTGGTCGGTGAGTTCAAGAGCTGGGTGCGGACGAAGCCCACGAAGCCGGTGGTCTTGATCGGCGCGGGCCGCTCGCCCGCCAGGTCCTGACGGATGAAGTTGGAAGCCGTGATGTCGGTCATGCGCCAAGTCTCTTCATGCGCCAAGCCTCTTGCCGAGCCGCCAGCTATAGAAGCTCATGATCGCGCTCGTGATCAGCGACAGCGCCAGATAGACGCCCATCGTAATCCCGATGATCTCGATGGCCTGACCGGTCTGGCTCATCGTCGTTCCCGCGAACACCGACACCAGATCAGGATAGCCAATGGCGACCGCGAGCGATGAGTTCTTGGTCAGATTCAGATACTGATTGGTCAAAGGCGGCAGGATGACGCGCAGCGCTTGCGGCACCACGATGAGCCGCAGCACCGTACCGCGGCTGAGGCCGAGCGAGAGGCCCGCCTCCATCTGCCCCTTGTGGACCGAGAGAATGCCGCCGCGCACGACCTCGGCAATGAAGGAGGCCGTGTACATCGACAGCGCCAGGGTCAGCGCGACGAATTCGGGAATGATGCGCGAGCCGCCGGCGAAGTTGAAGCCCTTCAGTACCGGGACCTCGAAGACCACCGGCGCCCCGAACACCAGCATCGACATCACCGGCAGCCCGATCAGCAGACCGAGCACATAGGGCCAGATCCGCATCGCATGCCCGCGCACGAACAGTTCGCGCCGCGCATAGTAGCGCAGGCCGATGCAAGCTACGATCGCAACGCCGAGCGCGATCAGGAACGGCATCAGGCCGGGCTCTTCGACCGGACGCGGAACGATAAAGCCGCGATTATTGAGATAGAAGGTCGAGGCCACCGAGATGCTCTGCCGTGGGCCCGGCAGAGCAGCCAGCACCGCGAGATACCAGAACGTGATCTGGAACAGCAGCGGCAGGTTGCGGATGAGCTCGACATAGGTGCCGGCAACCCTGGACAGGAGCCCGTTGGGAGACAGACGCCCCAAGGCGATCATCAGGCCGAGGATCGTCGCCAGCACGATGCCGATCACGGAGACCAGCAACGTGTTCAGAATGCCGACGATCAGCACCCGGGTGTAGCTGTCCGACCCGGAATAGCTGATGAGGGTCTGGTTGACGTCGAATCCGGCCGTATTGTTCAGGAACCCGAAGCCCGAGGTGATGCGTTGTGCCGCGAGATTGGTACGCACGTTGGCCACGATCTCGTAGCCAAACCACGCCAGGGCTGCGACGAACAGGATTTGCAGGATGATGCCGTTCCATCCTGCCTTCCCCCCCAATACGCGCTTCAGCCGAAGCGCGTATTGCGGAGGCGGTAACCTCGCTTCGATGCTCATCGCCGCAGCCCCGCTATGGTGCAGGTATCAGCGGATCGGCGGCGCGTATTGCAGACCGCCCTTGTTCCAGAGCTGGTTCAGACCGCGCGCGATCTGCAGCTTGGAGCCGGCGCCGACGTTGCGGTCATACATCTCGCCGTAATTTCCGACCGCCTTGACGATGCGGGAGAACCAATCCTTGGTGAGGCCGAGCTGCTCGCCGAGATTGCCGTCGGTGCCAAAGGCGCGCTTGAACTCCGGCTTGTCGGACTTGGCCATCTCGTCGACGTTCGCCTGGGTCACGCCGAGCTCCTCGGCCGTCACCAGCCCGAACAAGGTCCACTTCACGATGTCGAACCACTGATCGTCGCCGTGGCGGACCATGGGGCCCAGCGGCTCCTTCGAGATCACCTCGGGCAGCACCACGTGATCGGCCGGATTGGCGAGCTTCAGCCGCTCGGCGTAGAGGCCCGAGACGTCAGTGGTGAACACGTCGCAGCGGCCGGATTCGTAGGCCTTTATCGTCTCGTCTTGGCCGGCGAACGCGATCACCTCGTACTTCATCTTGTTGGCCTTGAAGTAGTCGGCGAGATTCTGCTCGGTCGTTGTGCCGGTCTGCACGCAGACCGAAGCGCTGTTCAGCTCAAGCGCGGAATTCACTTTGAGGGCCTTCTTCACCATGAAGCCCTGGCCGTCATAATAGGTCACGCCGGCGAAATTGGCGCCCAGCGAGGTATCGCGCGACAGCGTCCACGTCGTGTTGCGGGACAGCACGTCGATTTCACCGGATTGCAGCGCGGTGAAGCGATCCTTGGCGGACAGCGGCACGAACTTGACCTTGGTCGGATCGTTGAAGATCGCAGCCGCGATGGCGCGGCAGACGTCGACGTCGAGCCCGGTCCAATTGCCCTTGTCGTCAGGCGACGAGAAGCCAGGAAGGCCCTGGCTGACGCCGCAGGCGACCATGCCGCGATCCTTGACGGTCTTGAGCGTCTCGGCCTGAGCGCCGACGCTCGCCAGGACCGGGGCGAGAGCAAGAGTAAGAGCAAGAGTGACGCGTTTCATAAGCACAGCCTTTCGAGGTCGTTCCTTGGGGAGCGATGAAATCTCCGCGCGTGGGTGGGCCGACCTGAATCCGCCATTGCAAACGCCATACCAACAATATGGCGCCCGCCATGCACAACAAAGCCGTGCATGCAGAATGGAGCGGAAATCGCGACAAGCCCCTCAACGTGCAGCGATCGAATTGCGCCAGCATCACAGAACGACTGGCTGTCCGGGTCAAGGGGTTGACGGCCCTGTTCTGCATTCTGTTATTAACGACCGCAGTCCTGCCCGATTTGAGCTTTGGCAGCCTGAAAAGAGAAAAGACACGCGAATGGCATCATCGAACGACCCCGCTGCGGCGGTGCGACAAAACGTCGAGACACGGCTGATCACCGGGGGCAGGGATACGAAGGCGCAGCACGGATTCGTGAATCCTCCGGTCGTTCATGGCTCGACCGTTCTGTACCCCACCGCCGAGGACCTGCACGCGCACCGCGGTGAATTCCAGTACGGCCGTCACGGCACCCCGACCACCAAGGCGCTGCAGCAGGCGCTGATGGCGCTCGAAGGTCCGCAATGCGCCGGTGTCGGCATCGCGCCGTCGGGTCTCGGGGCGATCTCGACGACGCTGCTGTCGGTGCTCAAGGCCGGCGATCACCTCCTGGTCTGCGACAGCGTCTATCGTCCGACCCGCAATTTCTGCAACGGTATGCTGGCGCGCTATGGGGTCGAGACGACCTATTTTGATCCATTGATCGGCACAGGAATTGAGCAACTGCTCAAGCCGAATACACGCGCGGTGGTTGTCGAGGCGCCCGGATCGCAGTCCTTCGAGATGCCGGACATCCCGGCGATCGCGGCCGTCGCGCATGCCCATGGCGCACTCGTGATCGACGACAACACGTGGGCCACGCCGCTCTATCACCGCTCCCTGGATCAGGGCGTCGACATCAGCATGCAGGCCGCCACCAAATATATCGGTGGCCATTCCGACATCATGTTCGGGACGATTTCGGCCAATGCGAAGGCCTGGCCGCTGATCGTCGAAGGCATCCGGCTGCTCGGCGTCTGCGCCGGTCCGGACGATGTGTTCCTGGCTCTGCGCGGCGTGCGGACCCTCGGTGTGCGCCTGGCCCAGCATCATCGGTCCGGCGTCGAGATGGCGCGCTGGCTCGCAGCCCGCCCGGAGGTCATCCAGGTCCTGCATCCGGCGCTGGAAAGCCATCCAGGGCATGCCATCTGGAAGCGCGATTTCACCGGCGCCTCCGGCCTGTTCAGCATCGTGCTGCAGCCGAAGCCGCAAGCCGCAGTGGATGCGATGCTCGACGCGCTGACGCTGTTCGGCATGGGCTATTCCTGGGGCGGCTTCGAAAGCCTCGCGATTCCGTTCGACTGCGCGAGCTACCGCACCGCCACCAGCTGGGCACCGGGCGGCCCCACCCTGCGCCTGCACATCGGGCTCGAGAACGTCGAGGATCTCAAGACCGATCTCGATCGCGGCTTTGCGGCCTTCAACGCGGCCTGAGCCCGTCCGCAGCGGCAGGCAAAACGCCTCCCGATCAGGCAGGCGGAGCCGACAGAATGTCGTTGATCCCAAGCCGTTTGGGCGTAGCCTTCCTGTGAACGGAAGTGGAAACGAACGGAAATCATGGTTCTGCTCGATCTGATGGGCGGCGTGGCGTTGCTGTTGTGGGGCCTTCACATGGTCCACAGCGGCATCCTGCGCGCCTTTGGCCCGGATCTCCGGCTGCTGCTGTCGCGGGCGCTGCGAAACCGGTTCAGTGCGCTTGTTGCCGGACTGGGCCTCACGGCGCTGCTGCAGAGCAGCACGGCGACCGCCCTGATCACCACCTCCTTCGCTGCGGAAGGCCTGGTCAGCCTGGTCCCCGCACTCGCCATCATGCTCGGCGCCAATATCGGCACCACGCTGATCGTCCAGGTGCTGTCGTTCAATGTCGCCGCCGTCGCGCCGGTCCTGTTCGTGCTCGGACTGGTGGCGTTCCGCAGCGGTCCGCGGTCACGGATCAAGGACCTCGGCCGGGTGTCGATCGGCCTCGGGCTGATGCTGCTGTCACTGCACATCCTGCTCGACACCTTGGCCCCGGCCGAGGACGCGCCGGCCATGCGCGTGTTCATGCAGGCCATCACGGCCGATGTGACGCTGTGCGTCATCTTCGGCGCGGCGGTGACATGGATCGTGCACTCCAGCGTCGCCAGCGTGCTGCTGGTGATGTCGCTCGCCTACGCGCATTTCATTTCGGCCGAGGCGGCGATGGCGCTGGTGCTCGGCGCCAATCTCGGCAGCGCCCTCAATCCGGTGTTCGAAGGTGCCCGCCGCGACAATCCGGCGAGCTACCGGCTGCCGGTCGGCAATCTCCTGAACCGCATCATCGGCGTGGCCCTGATCGCGCCATTCCTGCATCCGCTCGCGGCGCAGTTGCAACTGTGGCAGCCCGACCTGTCGAAGCTCACCGCGCAGTTCCACATGGCCTTCAACATCGGAACGGCGCTGGTCTTCATCGGCCTGCTTGGCGGCATGGAGAAGCTGCTGACGAGACTGTTCCCGGATCGCCCGGCCGAGATCGATCCGGCCAAGCCGCGCTACCTCGACGAGACCGCGCTGGAAACCCCATCGCTGGCGCTCGCCGATGCGGCGCGCGAGGCGCTGCGCATGGGCGATCAGGTCGAGACCATGTTGCGCAACGTGATGACCGCGATGATGACCAATGATCGCGGTCTCGTCGACCAGGTCTCGCGCGCGGACAACATCGTCGACAGGCTCGACGAGGCCATCAAGCTCTACATCACCAAGCTGACGCGCGGCAGCCTGGACGAACGGGAGGGCAAGCGCGCGATGGAGATCATCTCCTTCGCCATCAACCTCGAGCATATCGGCGACATCATCGACAAGAACCTGAGCGAGCTTGCGACCAAGAAGATCAAGCGCAGGTTCCAGTTCTCGACTGAGGGCGCCGAGGATCTGCAGGCGTTCCACCGCCAGATCATGGAGGCGCTGCGCATCGCCTTCGGCATCTTCATGTCAGGCAACGCCCAGCAGGCTCACCGTCTGCTGGATCAGAAGGCCGAGCTCCGCAATGCCGAGCTCGGTGCCACCGAGCGGCATCTGGAACGCCTGCGCGAGGGCCGCTCCGAGACGCTCGAAACGACCTCGCTGCATCTCGACGTGCTGCGCGATCTCAGGCGGATCCATTCGCACATCTGCTCGGTCGCCTATCCCGTGCTCGATGCAGCGGGCCAGATCGCGCCCCGCCGCGAGACGGCCGACAGCGCCATCGCCACGCTGCCCGCGTCTGAGGCACATCCACTGCCGCGCTAGCTAAGCACGCGCAGCCTACTCGCCTGTTTACTCTTGCTGCATCAAAATCGCCGTCATTCCGGGGCAATCGCCAATGCGCAGACGCGAAGCGGCTGCACGTTGGCGATTGAACCCGGAATCTCGACATTGTTTAGAATGGACGCAAGACAATATCGAGATTCCGGGTTCAAGGCCTGCGGCCTTGCCCCGGAATGACGGTGACTATGACGCGCGAATGATCGTCTGAGGACCCAGCGGTCGGATCAGTTGCTCAGCGTCTGCGATCCCTGCTGACGGCTCTTGAAGATCAGCATGAGATTGCGGACGTAGATGATGTTCGACAGGAGCTGGCCGAAGATGATGACCGGCTCGCGCTTGACGAGGCCGTAGATCAGGGTCATCAGCCCGCCACCGATGGAGAAGAACCAGAACGCGAGCGGGACCACGCTCTTGCCGGCCCGCTCGCTCGCGATCCATTGCACCAGGAAGCGGGCCGCGAAGGCGAGCTGCGCGGCGAGGCCGAACACGAGCCAGAAATCGAACTTCGCGATGAAAATGTCGTACAGATAGTTGTTGAGCGCCTGCCCGAACTGAATCAGCATCACTTCACCTCGATCGCGATCGGCGTCGGCTTCTTGCGGCGGATCAGCCACCACACACCGGCGAGATCCATGATCCCGATCCAGAGCCGGTCGAAGAATCCGTAATTCGACACGCCCGAATGGCGGGGACGGTCGATCACGTCGATATAGGCGATGTCGTATCCCTCACGCCGCACCAGCGCCGGCAGAAAGCGGTGCAGACCATCGAAATACGGCATCATCAGGAACACGTCGCGGCGAACCGCCTTGAGGCCGCAGCCGGTGTCGCGCGTCCCATCATGCAGCACCGCATTGCGGATCCTGTTGGCGAACCGCGACTGCAGCTTCTTGAAGCCGGTGTCCTTGCGGCCGACTCGCTGTCCGGCCACCAGACCGACACGGGCACCGCCCTTTTCGAGGGCAGCGATGAGGTCGGGAAGAAAGGCCGGGTTGTTCTGTCCGTCGCCGTCGAGGGTCGCAACAACAGCGCCGTGCGCGGCGCGGATGCCGCTTCGGACCGCCGCCGATTGTCCCGTCGATCTTTCATGCCGCAGGACCCGCAGGTTCGGCCGCCGCGCCATCTCCTCCGCGAGTCGCGCCGCGGTGTCGTCGGTCGAGCCGTCATTGACGTAGATGATCTCATACGACCAGAGACCATCGAGCGCGGCTGCGATCTCGACAATCAGGGGCGTGATATTGCCGGCCTCGTTGCGTACGGGAACGACGATGGACACGGCAACGGGGGTTTCGGTCGACAAAATGATACTCGTGAGGGCGTGATCGGACCGGTTCCCGCCCCGGGGTGCTCCGGCGGAGGCTTCTTATGGGGCTTGGGGCCGGCTATCAACCCCTTTAGCGCGGTACGATTCGGCCGTCCTTGCCGATGCGAAAGCCGAGCCGCCGTGCTGCGAACCAATAGCGGACGAGCATGGCGCAGGCCAATCCCACCACGGCTCCCGCGACCACATCGCTCGGATGATGCGCCAGCAGCACGAGCCTGCTGACGGCGATGGCAACGGCGTAGATATACATCGGAACGCGCAGCCGCGGCCAGACTGCGGCGACCGCGAAGGCCAGCCCGAACGCCGTCACCGCATGCGCCGAGGGCATGCTGAAATAGGCCGGCGTGCCGTTGAACGGGACGAAGTTGAAGGCGTTCGCTTCACCGCCCACGAACGGACGTCCGCGTCCGATGATGTATTTCAGCACCTGCGCGGCAAGCACGGACGTCAGCACCGCGAAGAAGAAATACTGAACGTGGGTCGCGAAATTGAGCAGGCGACTGCGCGAGGCTTCCGGCCACAGCGGTGCGATCAGGATCGTCAGGATGACGGCAGTGGCCAGGACACCCAGCACGTATTGATCCTGGCCGAAGTCGGTGACGATGCGCCAGGGCCACAAGCCCGGCGTGCCGCGGGCCGGCATCAGCCCGATCTCGTAGGCATCGACCGCGAACATCAGCACCAGGATCGTGCATAGACCGATCGCGCCGAGCAGGAGCAGCTGGCGCGACTGACGTGGCCAGGTCGCGGTGTCAGGCGCCGTCTGCGGCCGGCGCACCAGCCGGCCAAGTGAGAATTTCCCCACCAGTGCGAGCTGGGAGAAGTAACCTGAAGGTGACGAGGAACTGTCCGGGGCCGACATCTATTCGGTGCCCTCCGAACGGTAGATCGCGATCGAGACCGGACGGCCCTGCGAGATGTTATAGCCGTCGATCCGCCTGGCGACGTTGTAGCGCAGGCCGATGGCCTCGGCCCGCTGCACGAAGGCGCGTTCGGTGCGCTGCTCGACCAGGGCGAAGCGGCATGTTCCCTGGCTGAGGAAATCCGCAGCACCCGAACCATCGGTGAGCTGGGTCGAGGTGCCCGCCATGAAGACGAGACTCGGTTCGTGGAAGCCGGCCGCAGCCGCCTTTGGCCCGACGCAGACGACATTGCGCAGCGCGCGCGCAATCTCGGCGCTCGGGAACAGCGGCGTCAGCGCCGGCAGCACGGCGCCGTAGACCACGAAGGCAAGAAACATCGCCGCCACTGCGGCATTCAGCAGCGAGCGCTCGGCACGGCTGTCGTCATAGAGCCACCACGCGAACAGGCCGAAGATCAGCGACGCCGCCACGAACGGCCAGGCCAGGAACACCGGCTGGTGCGTCACGATGATGGCTCCGATCACCGCAACGACCGAGGTGATGGCGGGAATCGCAAACCACCAGGCCGCACCGCGCTGCAGCCAGGACCGCGACAGCACGCGCCGTTCCAGCGCGCCAACCGTGAGAATCGCGATCGCCGGATATAGCGGCAGCACGTAGTGCGGCAGCTTGGTCAGCGCGGCCTCGAACACGATCCAGGACGGCACCAGCCACGCCAGCAGGAACTGCGCGCCCGGCTCGCGGCGCGCGCGCCACACGGCCGGGGCGGCCATCACGGCCAGCGGCGCGCCGGGCCAGAAGGTGACGAAGAACAACAGCAGATAGAGACCCGGCGGCGCGCCGTGGGACTCCTGCGCCCCGATCTTCGCGAGCATGTCGCCACCGACGGAATCGGCAAAGAAGGCATCGCCGGCGCGGAGGAAAATCAGCACGAACCAGGGCAGCACCAGCACCAGCATCCACATCAGGCCCCACAGGGGGCGCAGGCGCCACAGCCAGCTCGCACCGCGGTCCATGATCGCGAGGGATATGATCGCGAGCCCCGCAGGCATCAGGATCAGCGGGCCCTTGATCAGGATGCTGACGGCCAAGGCCGTCCAGAAGATCGCCGGCGGTCCCCACGGCGGATGTTCCGGATCCTCGCCGCGCTGCCAGGACAGATAGACGCGCGCCAGCGCGCCCATCGCCGCTACGACCGTGAACAGCAGCATCGCGTCGGTCTTGGCGAGCCGCGCTTCGGCGCCGAGCAGCACCGAGCAGCACATCAGCAGCGCCGCGAATACCGCGCCGCGCCGCGTGACGAAGGCGAGTGCAGTCCAATAGGTCAGCAGCACCGCGCCGATCGCGCCGATCAGCGACGGAATGCGATAGACCCAGATGCGCAGCTGCGCGCGCGGCAGTCCGAGCGCGGACGCGGTCTCGACCGCAGCCGATTGCAACCAGTAGATGCCGGCCGGCTTCTTGTAGCGCACGTCGTCCTGGAAGCGGATGTCGACGTAATCGCCGCTCTCGACCATCTGCTTGGTGGCCTGGGCGAAGCGCGCCTCGTCACGGTCAATGGCGGGAATCGTGAAGAAGCCCGGCAGGAACAAAAGCAGCCCGCACACCAGCAGGAATGCGACGGCCCTGGCGTGGCTGACGGTGACGGCATCGATCATCCGCACCAGCCGATTGCCCGGATTGACCAGGTTCTTCGGCTCGCGCGGCTCTCCAAAACGGGGGCGGGCATAGGTCTCGACCATGGGGTTCCGAATACGCTGAAACCGCCATGTCGACAACCGCTTAGCGAACGGTCACTGGATTCTGACCACAACTGTGTCCGCTGCGCCCGTGGCATCGATCACGGTGAGGCGGGCAAAGCCCGGCCCGGGCGGATCGATCAGCCGCTGGCGCCGGCTGTCGATCTCGCCGACAGGCAATCCGTTGACCAGCATGGTGAGCGGCAGCACGCCGCCCGACACTTTCACCGGCATCGCGGCAGCCTCGAGGCCAGCCGCGCGATCGACGTCGATGTGAGACCCGTTCAGGGGAAACTGGATGTGCGGCGCCTGCTCCGCGCCCGTCCGCACCAACTCACCGAGTGGACGGAACCGGCGCAACGGCAACGGCAACTTTGAATTGCTGGCGACCAGCGCCCCTTTGGGCGGCTTCGGCAGCGCCGCCGGCAGCTTGCCGCCGCGGGCGAATGCGTCGAACAGGATCGGCGCGGCCGCGACACGCCCAATCAGGCCCGGCACGGGTGCGCCGTCGGGGCGGCCGACCCAGACGCCGATCGTCACCCGGCCGTCGAAGCCGACCGACCAGGCGTCGCGATAGCCGTAGCTGGTGCCGGTCTTGAACGCGATCCGGTTGCGCGCCGCGTTTTCGGGCGGCGGCGTGCCCAGCAGCACGTTGCCGACCTGCCAGGCGGCCGCGGAATCCATCAGCCGCATCGGCTCGCGTGCTTCTTCCTGCGCGCCGTCACCGGCCATGATCTCACGCAAGCGCCTCGTGGTGCCGAGCCGCGGAAAGCCGGCATAGAGCTGCGCGAGGTCCTGTAAGGTCACGCCGACGCCGCCGAGCCCCATGGCGAGACCCGGCGCCTCGTCCTTCGGCAGCACCAGATTGGCGCCGGCCTGCTTCAGCCGCGACGACAGCCGGCTGGCGCCGACGCGATCCAGCAGCACGATCGCCGGCACGTTCAGCGACAACTGCAGCGCCTTGCGCACCGGCACCGTGCCCTGGAACGTCATGTCGAAATTCTCCGGCGCGTAGGAGCCGAATCGCACCGGGCGGTCCTCGATCAGGCTCTCCGGATGCACGAAGCCATCCTCGAAGGCGAGGCCATAGATGAACGGCTTCAGCGTCGAGCCCGGCGAGCGCACGGCGCGGGTCATGTCGACCTGCCCGGCCCGCCTCTCGTCGAAATAATCCGCCGAGCCGACATGGGCGAGCACGTCGCCGCTGTCATTGTCGACGACGATGATGCCGACCGAGATGTTCGGACCCAACGCGATGGCACGATCGCGCGCCAGCGGCTCCAGTACTTTCTGCAGGGTGGCGTCGAGCGTGAGCTGGATGACCGGCTGATCTTTCACCAGCGAGGTGGCCTGGTCGGCGGCATGCGGCGCCAGGATCGGCATCGGCTTGCGCAGCGCCGGCACGGCTTGGGCTTTGGCCTGCGCGGCGTCATCGGCCGAGATCACGTTCTCCGACACCATGCGATCGAGCACACGGTCGCGGCCCCGGCGCGCGGCTTCGGGGTGGCGGTCGAGCCGGCGCGTTTCAGGCGATTGCGGCAGCGCCACCAGCAACGCGGCCTCGGCCAGCGACAGCCGTTTCGGCTCCTTGCCGAAATAGGCGATCGAGGCTGAGCGGATGCCTTCGAGATTGCCGCCGTAGGGCGCGAGCGTGAGATACAGATCGAGGATCTCGTCCTTGCTCATGCGACGCTCGAGCTCGATCGCGCGTACGATCTGGCGCAGCTTGGCCTGCAGCGAGCGCTGGGCTCGCGGCTCGAGCAGGCGCGCCAGCTGCATCGTGATGGTCGAGCCGCCCGACACGATGTGGCCGTGCGCGCCGAGCTGGACGGCGGCCCGCGCCAGCGCGCGCGGATCGACGCCGTGATGGTCGTAAAAGCGCTGGTCCTCATAGGCCAGCAGCAGCTTCAGATAGGTCGGATCGACGTCCTTGTTCGCATGGACCGGCAGCCGCCAGCGCCCGTCGGCCATCGCATAGGCGCGCAACAGCTTGCCGTGGCGGTCGACCACCGTGGTCGAGACCGCCTTGGCCTGTTGCAGCGGCAACGGGCCGAGCGAGATGGTCCAGGCGGTGAGGGCGGTCGCCAGGAAGACGATCATAAGGAGCGCAATCGCAGCTACACGTTTTGCGACGCGCCCTCTCCTCTCGTCATGCCCGGGCTTGTCCCGGGCATCCACGTCGTCCTCGCGTGCGGCCGTGGATGGCCGGGCCTTCGCCGCGCCGAAGCGGCTTCGGCCGCGCAGGCGGGTCAAGCCCGGCCATGACGACGGAGTTTGTGACTCCGTCATGCGTCCATTACCGCTCGTCTCACCCTCGCTCATTTCGCCGCGCGGACCTCCACCGAGCCGGTGCCGGTGCGGCCGTAGCGCGAGGGATTATACATGTCCTCGACATAGGCCTGCGGCAGCACGTATTTGCCGGGCGACACCGCGCGCACGACATAGGCGACCGTGAACACCGCCTTGGAATCCGCGGCACGGTCTAGTGCGGCCGTGAAGCGGTCATCGCGGAATTCGGTATTGACCGGCTCCTGGCCGTCCTCGATCCAGTCCAAGGTGCCGCTGTCGCCCGATGACACCAGATGCGGATTGTCGATCTCGAGCCCCGCAGGCAGATAGTCCGACACCATGATGTGGCCGTACTCCGGCTTGGCCTCGGTGACCTTCAGCACCACGGCGAAACGGTCGTTCTGCTTCGCAGTCTTGATGTCGGCCGGCTTGCCGTCGAGCGTGTAGTAGCTGCGCTCGATCTTGAAGCCGTTGGACGCCGCCGGCTCCGGCGTCAGCGGCGAGCCGGACACCGAGACCACCGCCTGCACCGGGGCATCGCCGGTGTTGGTGATCTTGAGCGGCTGGCCCGAAAGCTCCGCAGCCTTGTAGCTGCGGTACAGCGCGGTCTTCACGGATTGGCCGTTGACGTCGATCGTCAAGGTCTCCTTGGCGAGCGCGCGCGCCGCCAGCACCATCCACGCATTCTCCTGCGTGGATGTATACGGCGTCAGCCCGCGTGCGGCCTCGACGCGCGCCACCGCCTGCGTCAAGGTCGCCCGCGGCGCGTTGCCCTCGCCCGCCAGCGACACCAACGCCGCCGCGTCACGCAGGTCGGAGCCGTAGTCGGTGCGGCCGAACACCAGCACCGGTTTTGGCGCGAGGCTGTCGGCCGCCGCCGCATAGACCCGTTCGGCGCGGGCGCGGTCGCCGACCAGCGCCAGCGCCGCGGCGAGCTGCGCCTTGGCGATCGGCGTGGCGAGGTTGCCGAGCTTGGTGTCGGCGAGATAGCGCAGATCGCCGATCGGCGCCGCGCCATTACGCGCCAGCACGTAGAGGCCGTAGGCGAGATCGCGGCCGCCGGTCTTCTCCGGCTCGGCGGCATTGACCACCGAGTTCCTGACGCGGTCGAGTGCACTCTTGAACAGCACGTCCGGCACCGCAAAGCCCTTCTCGCGGGCGCGGGTCAGGAAGTCCGTGACATAGGCATCGAGCCAGGGATCCTCGCCGCCGGCCGACCACAGCCCGAACGAGCCGTTCGAGCCCTGCCGCGCCAGCAACCGGTCGATGGAGTCGCGGATGCGCTGGTCGACCTCGGTATCCATCGCCAGATGCGCGCCGGCCGCGAGTTCGTTGACGTAGAGCAACGGCATGGCGCGGCTCGTGATCTGCTCCGAGCAGCCATAGGGATAGCGGTCGAGCGCCTTCAGGATGGTCGCCGCATCGAGCGCGGTCGACAGCCCCGCCGACAGCGACACCGTGCCGGTGCCGGCCACGAGATCGGAGAACATGTCCGACGTCAGCGTCAGGCTTTCGCCCTTCGCCAGCGTCCGGATCGAGCGCCGCGCCAGCACTTGCGTGGCCGGCTTGACGTCGAGCTGATAGTGCCGCGCCAGCGTCACTCCGTTCGGGCCCTTGATGTCGACATCGAGCTGCGCCGTGCCGGTGCCGCTCGCCTCCAGCGGCAGGGTCGACGACGCCCGCTGCTTGGCTGCGAGCTTCATCGTCACGGACGCATTGCCGGACACCTTGACCGGGTCGCTGGCCTTGACGCTGACGACATAGTCGCCGGGCGCGCCCTCGACGTTGTCGACGTCGAACGACAGCGTGCCGCGATCGCCTGATAGCAGGAAGCGCGGCAGGGTCGCCGTCAGCACCACCGGATCGCGCACGGTGACGTCGATATTGGCGCGGCCGAGCTTGGTGGCGCTCCACGCCACCGCCATCACCCGCGCTGTCCCTGCAAACTCCGGAATGTCGAACGCGACCTCCGCCGTGCCGTCCGGACCGACGGTGACGATGCCGGAATACAGCGCGAGCGGCTTCTGGGTCGGCGGCGAGCCCTGCAGCTCGGCGCCGCCGCTATCGCCGCCGGAGCGGATCTGGCCGCGCGAGCCCTGCATGCCGTCGATCAGCTGGCCGTAGAGATCGCGGATCTCCGCGGAGAGCTGGCGCTGGCCGAGATAATAGTCGTCCGGCGCCGGCGGCTTGTAGTTGGTGAGATTGAGAATGCCGACATCCACCGCCGCGATCACGATCTTGGCGTCTTCGCCGGGATTGAGTCCGCCGATCTTGACCGGGATCTTCAGTGCCGAGCCCGGACGCACCAGCGCCGGTGGCGTCAGCGCGACATTAAGCGTGCGAGCGGACTTGTCGATGCCGAACCAGGCGACGCCGAGCGCGCGGCCGGGCATGCGCTGCGCGGCGGCATCGAGCGGACGGCGCAAGGTGGTGACGACATAGGCGCCGGTGCCCCAGTCCTTGCCGACCGCCAGCCTGACCTGGTTGGTGCCTTCCTTGACCTCCGTGGTCTGCGTCGTCAGCAGCCGGTCGCCGAGCACGTTGACGGTGAGCTTGCCGGCGGTGCGCGCATTGACCGTCACCACCATGGTGTCGCCCGACTGATATTGCGGCTTGTCGAGCGATGTCTCCAAGAGGTCCGGCGTATCGGCGCTACCGTCGGTGTACCAGCCGACATCGAACTGCAACGACGTCACCGGACCGTCGGCATCCGCCGACTTCACGTCGAGCCGGTAGCGCCCGGCTTCCGGCTGGAAGCTCAGCCGCGCCGGCTTGCTGGCCGCGATCGTGACGTCGCCATCACCGACGCGGCGTGTCGACTTCACCGGCTCATATTCCCAATAGGAATTCTGCCGGTACCACTGATAGCGCGACTCGATCTTGAGGAGTTCATAGCGCAGCCCATTGCGCGCTAGCGTCTTGCCTTCCGGCGAGACGAACACGATGTCGAACTCGGCCTTGTCGCCCTCGCCGACGCTTCTGCCGGAGAACGACGGCTTGATGCCGATCTGCGCCACGCTGGGCGCCACGGGGAGCACCAGCTTGCGCTCGACGGCACGGCCGCCGGTCTCGGCCAGGCGCACGAAGATCTGCGCCTCCTGCGGGCGGGTCGAGGATGGCGGCTTGGCGAGACTCACGGGGAAGGTCGCGGCGCCCTTGTCGTCGGTCTCGGGCATGCCCTCGATCGGGGTGCGCTCGTTGGAGGCGCTCTCGGCGTCGGCGACGCCGAACTGATAGCCCGGGAAGCCCGGCCGCTCGGACGCCGTGGTGACCAGCAGGTCGCCTTCGAGCTGCAGGCCGGAGGCCGGCGCGCCATAGAGGAAATGGCCGTCGACCTTCACCTCCACTGGAGTCTCAGCTTTGATCTGCTTGTCCTTGGAACTCAGGTCGAATTCCAGCCGCTCGGGAACGTAGTCCTCGACCATGAAGGTGGTCTCGCCGACCGCCGCCCCCTTCGGGTCGGTGAAGGCGCGCACGCGGTAGGTCCCGGTCGGGACCGCCGAATTCAGCGCCACGCTCAACGAACGCCCGCCGCCGCCCTGGTCCGGCAGCACGGCACGGCGGAACTCGACTCCGTCGGGGCGCTCGACGACGAGCGTCAGCGGCGTGCCGGTCATGGCGTTGCCCTTGCCGTCGCGCAGCAGCGCGGTGAGATAGACTGTCTCGCTCGAGCGGTAGACGCCGCGCTCCGAATAGACGAAAGCGTCCGGCCCGGCCGGCGCCTCGCGGCCGGCGACGCCGCGGTCCGACAGGTCGAACGCCGTCGTCTTCAGGCTGAGGAAGGCGTAGTCGGTCTTCTCGCCGGACACCGTCAGCATGGCCGGCGACAAGCCGCCCTCGCCGCGCGCGAGCCCCGTCTCGAACAGCGCGTGCCCGGCCTCGTCGGTCTTGCGTGTCGCCAGGATCTCGTTGTTGCGCGCCACCAGCCGGACCTCGGCGCGCGCCACCGGATCGGTGGACGCGAGCGAATTGACGAACACATGGATGCCGTCATTGCCGGAGAACGCAGCGACGCCGAGATCGGAGACGATGAACCATTGCGTGGCGAGCTGGCCGCTGTCCTCGTCGCTGCCGCTGGTCGGTCCCTTGGGCGCCGCCGTCATCACGTAGACGCCGGGCTGCATGTCGCTGAGCGCCTGGTCGACCGGGAATGCGGTGGTGACGTCCTGGTTCAGGGTCATCGCGGTCGACAGCTCGCCGGTCCAGACCTTCATGCCGCGCTCGTTGCCGAGATCGCTGAGCTGGTAGCTCGACAGCGGCCGCTGGAAGTCGCTCTCGATGACCGTGTTGATCAGGTTGCGGTCGCCGATCCGGAACACATTGATGTTGACCGCGGGCGTATTGACGCTGACCAGCGGAATGCCCTTCTGCCCGGTGCGCGGCAGCACATAGGCCTTGCCGGTGAAGCGCACGAACGGCTTGCGGTCGCGGACATAGATGTTGAACTCGGCCGATTTCGGCAGCGTCTCCTTGACCCCTGACGGCAGGCCGGCGCGCAAATTGATGTTGTAGCGCTCGCCGTGCTTGAGGCCCTCGACGCAGAGCTGCTTGTCCTCCGACGTCAGCGCCGGCTTGTCGGTGCCGGCCTGCGCCACGAACGGCGCGAAGTCGGTACGCTTGGCGAGATCCTCGGAGAACTGGAAGCAGGCGCGCGGGCTCGCGGAGTCGGAATCGACGGTGTAGTCGAGCAGCTTGAAGCCATGCTCGTCGCGCATCCGTTCATATTGCCCACGGACGTCGGCGACCTCGCGCAGGTCGAGCGACATCCTGAGCGTATCGAGCGCCGGGCGCCACAGCTTGCGCTCGGCCATGGTCTTGCCCAGCAGGGCCAGCGCTTCGGCCTCCTCGCCGGCATTGCCGGCGCGCTGGTAGGCGATGTAGGCCGCGGTCGAGGCCCGCTCCAGCAGGAAGGTCTGCTCCGAGGCATTGAACGGCCTGATCTGGGTGAGCACGGTGCGCGCCAGCCGCAGCCAGTTGCCGGAATCATCGGGCGCCGCGGTCGCGATCTGCCCCAGGATCTGCAGGCCGGTGCGCATGTCGTTGCGACGGAGCGCCGCATCGGCATCGGTGCGCAAGGTCGCGAGCGGCTTGTTGACCGCTCCCGCTTCGGTCTTGATCTGTGCCTCCAGCTTGATCGCGGCGTCAGCCAGGTCGTCGCGCTTGAACGCCTTGTCGGCGGCATGCGCCGAACCGGCGGAGGAGACGAGGCCGAGCGCCATGATGGCGCAGATGGTGGCGGCGCGAACCAGACCGATCATGCGAGGGCTCCTTGGACGGTTCTTTGAACGGCCCCTCGGGACACCGGGAACGATGCCCGTGTTTGGCCGATTCGTGGCGAGAATGGACGCGAAATGGTGACGGACTGATGGCAGAGGTTGCATGAGGCCGGATGACGGCCGGTCACCGGGGCTGCCATCGGCAGGTGCGCGCAGCCGGAAAATCTGTTCATCAACGGCAATTCACAGGACATGGCATACCGGCAAAGGCCGCGGCAACCGTTCATCCGGCGCCGCCGACGCGCGAAGGAGGCCATCAGCCCTCCTCCGCCTCCGCTTGGTCGCGCCGGATCCACATCCGGTTCGGCCGCTCTTGGCGAAACGGAAGATTTTTCATATGACCCGTGGTAAGGATGGCCGCCGACCGGCTTCGCCCGGGGCGGTCATCCCGTAACGTTCATACCCGTGACGTTTCTCGCGCGACCACGGTCCCATAGCTCAACTGGATAGAGTAGCGGATTTCTACTCCGCGGGTTGCAGGTTCGAGTCCTGCTGGGATCGCCAGTCGTCACCGCCCGGTTTGTCATCTTGCCGCCGCGCCGCTTGTTCATGTCCATTCGTTACCGTAAACGACAGGCTGTTGCCGCCCAAGGCTGCTCGCCTTCGTCTGCCGGGCGAGGGGTCATGGTGCCGTTGGGGGGCTGGATTGGCGAAGCGTGAGGCGTCTCGGTTCTTGGTGAGGATCCTGCGGTCCAGATTCCGCGATCACAAGACCGAGCTTTCTGAGTTACGGCGGCATATCCGGCGCGGCGACATCGTCTGCGACGTCGGCGCCAACAAGGGCAGCTTTCTCTATTGGCTGGCGCGATGGTCTGCGCCGGGGCGCGTCATCGCGTTCGAGCCGCAGCCGGATCTGGCCGAAGGCCTGACGCGGCTCTGCCGCCGGTTCTCCCTGGATAACGTGGTGGTCGAGCCACGGGCGGTCTATTCGTCGTCCAGCACGAAGACGCTGTTCGTTCCCGAGGGTCATCAGCCAGGCGCCTCGCTTCTCGAACCCGCCGAAAATTCCAAGGCGATCGAGGTGCAGACCATCTGCTTGGACGACTATCTCCCGGAGACCGGGACCGTCTCCGCGATCAAGATCGATGTCGAGGGCGCGGAGCTGGACGTGCTGCGCGGTGCCGAGCGCACCTTGCGCCGATGCCGGCCTCTGATCATCGTCGAATGCGATCGCCGCCTCGCGACGCTCGACCGGGTCAAAGAGACCTTTTCACTCCTGCTCGGTCTTGGCTATCAGGGCGAGTTCCTGAGCCGCGGCAAGCTGCTTCCGCTGTCCGCATTCGATCCGGACGTTCACCAGCGAGCCGACGGCGAATGGTTCTGGAAGCGGAAGGACTACTGCAACAACTTCATTTTCCGGAGCATGGACGCGCGAACGTCCTGACAGCTGAAGGTCTTGATCCGGCACGGCGCCCCGCCCGAGACCAACGGAGAGCTGGGCTGCATTCTAATGAACTCCTAATCTCCCGTCGCCGCAGCCGCCAACAACATCTGCTCGACGAGACCGTCGAACTCCTCTTTGCCGATCGGATCGGTCGCCGCCATCTCGTCATACGTCCTTCGATATGGCGCCCACCAATGATGATGCCGCCCCGCCTCGAACAGGACGCGCGCGGCAGCCTCGATCTGCTTCGACGACGGCCTCCGGATCACCCCCCCCCTCCATCGGCCTTGGATGCCGCGATTACCGGTCGTCCCGCAGACACCCGCGTTCGCCGGGTGAAACCTGCCGCGCACCGCGTGAAACCATTTCCCATGCCACACGAAGACGTCCTGAAACAGTCCTCCGGCACGGTCCGACCATCAAACCGACCGGTGGGAGTTACCGATGTCCGCGCTGCTGAGCTTCATCTTCGAGTCCTATTGCCTGAGCTACCAGGCGATGTTTCCGGAGCTCGATCAGGATCACCGGACCGCCGCGCAGTGATAGCCGCGCTGGCGCAGTGCCCGGCCCCGCGTTAAGCTTTCCTGTTCAGCTTAACTGCCGCTTGCGTTTGACGCCCGCGCCTTCATGCGCCACGTCGTGGCGATGGAGCTTTGACATGTTCGAATTGGCTGTTTTGACCGCAATCTGTTTCATTGCCGCCGTCGCCCTCGTCACCATCTATCAGCGGCGGCAGGACGTGCTTTACGGACCTTACATCGAGGACGCGTCCCGGCATCAGGCACGGCGCGACGACGCCATCGAAGCATCCTCGTCCTGACCCGTGGCGTCCTGACCACGCTGTCATTGCCGGCCGGGCGCGGGGCACCGGGCGTCACAGGCCGCTGTGTCCCCTTGTCTCGTTGATCAGGGCGTCGAACCGGTCTGGGCTCATGCTCTGGCCGCCCGGCGTCTCGATGCTGACGCAGGCGGCCCCGAGGCGCAGGTAGGTGTTGGCCGTGAGCAGCGCGTCCTGCGCGCTGCTACACCTGATGGTGGCCATCGCGCTGGCGCTCTCGGCCCTGACGGTGAACTGCGCGGCGGCCATGAACGACAAGCCCGGTTGCAAGCAGCGGCTGAACTGAAACCACAGCTTATGCAACGGCACCCGACGGTATCATTGAGGTGGATCAAACGGACCGGTGGCGGTCGATCGGCTGCAGGAGCCGGGCACCAAGCCGCAGAGCATGTCGGCTCCCCGCTCAGCTCCGGTTCAACGACAGGCTGATGCGGGTCACGATGCCGTCCCAGTCGCGCTCCCAGGCCTTGGGATAGTTGATCAGCACGCAGTGCACGTAGCCGCCGGCGAAGTTGCAGCGGTTGTACCAGACATAGTCGCCCCTGTAGCTCGACACGGCGAAGAAGCGCGACGTGACGCGCTTGTATTGGATGTTCGGCGGCGGGTTCTTCTTGGCGAGGAACCGTGCCGGAGAGTCACCCGCGTCGTTGCGCGTCGATTGCACGGTCAGATTGGCGCGCCCGTCGGCGCCCTCGAAGCGTCGGCCGTAGCCGTCGGGGCGCCCCGCCGTCTCGCTGAAGATCGAGGCGGGAATGTCGACCGAGGTTCCGGTCTCCGGGATCCTGTAGGTGGTCCAGCGCGCCGGCTCAGCCTGCGCGGCAGCGCTCCAGCAGTTCACGCCGGCGATCAGCGCCACAGCCTTGATGATCGAGTTCATGTCTGTCGTCCCGAACGGCTTGGGAAAGATGCGAGGCTAACCGGCCTTCACGGCCGTGCGAAGGCAGTCCCCCCGGACATCAGCCGAAGAGAACGCGCATCATCGCCGCAAGGTTCACGGCCGACAGCATTTCCGCGTCCGGGCGGCACGCCAGTCCTACCCAACCCCGGTCCTGCCCAACCAGGTCCTGCCAAGCCTGACGCGGTCGTGGTCAGCCGCCACCGGCGCGCTCCCGCTCCAGCGCTGACGTAGCGGCCCTGCTCGGCCGGCCCCGACGCGAGGTTCAGCGCAAGCGCGGGACTGATTTCGATTCCTGAAGTTGCTCCCCGGCTTGTCCGAGGCATTGAGCTGCAAGGGCGCGGCAATCGTTGAAGCCCACGCACCTCCAGAGACGGCGGCGCGCGCTGCGGCGTACGAAGCGCAAAGCGACCCGCGACCGAAAAATGCCCGTCGACCAAATCCCCCTGCGACGTCGCCGCTTCGTTCGCTTCGCGAGCCGCGCCGGCCGACCAAAACGGTCTGCGCGCGAAAACTGATTTCGCGAATGCGCTCAACGTGATTTGGCCTGTCCAGTCCTGCGCGCAAAAATATTCCTGTTTCGTTTTTACAGAATTCGTGTTTCTCTGGCTGCGTCCCGCCTCGCAGCAGAGGGGCGCATCGCGATCGTCACGAGCGTTGGGTGCGGGATGTGGTGGGCGCAGCGGGTTGCAGCATGCTGGTCATGCGGACGAACAGCCCGATGCGCCGGTGAAGTCGTATGGTCCTGGCATCCCGATGCTGATGCCAAGCCGGTGGTGATGATGATCCGCCGGTCACGGGGGCAAAACAGCCGGTCCCCGGGGAGAGTACGTATAAACCGTCAAAACCATCGCGCGGGGAAGGCCGGAGCATCCGGCTACACCTGTGGTTCCTGCCCCGTGCAATCTTTCCGCACGGGGGCCGCGGGTGTCAGCGGATACCCGGCCTTCCCTGCGCCCTCTCTTCCAAAGAGGGCCATTCGAACGCCATCACTCGGGCACGGCGTGCCGCGAGAACGTCGACGATCGCCCGACGCGCGCCCGTCACGTCGACGTCCGAAATTGGCGCGTCGCGAGGCGTGAGCGCGTGGCAGCGTCGATGATTGTGCGGCCGTTGTTTGACATGCGCATCCACAACGAGAATCGACCGGCCGACTTCCGTTGCCGTCATTCATATGATACCAGTCATGGCAATGATACCGGCGACTCCAGGGCAGCGGCGCCACAAGCGTTAATCTCTCGCCACATATCGGCCGAGGCCGCGATGGCCCGGACCTATACTTGGAGTTGCCTTTACAACCGCCTCGCCGACGCCTGCGAGACAGTCGTTGCAACGGCCTTGTCGCGAGCGACAAAGAGCTGCAAGCCCTGATCTGCAGGAAGTTAAGCTTAAAAACGTGCGGCAGCCGGTTTCAACAACCTGGCAACTTCATTCAACAGCCAAGACGTGCAACAATACTTCGGCGCAACTATCATCAACCTGAGATTTAATTTACCGATCATTTACTTTCCTTAACTTTGCCCCAAAAACTGCACGATGCTGGGTTCCTCTTTCACAATTAGAACTCGTCTGGGGCCCTAAATAACTACCTCCCGGACTCCGGTTCTAAAAAGCCGACCTATACTTTTCATCGCTAAATCTCCGTCTTCGTTTCGCGTACAGAGGTCCACAATGACAACACTTACAAAGGCTCTCCCGACCCATCTCGAAGCGACCCGCTTCGACTCCGAGAAGCTGCGGACGATCCTGATGCTCTGCGGCGCCACGGCGTTTGGCTTCATTCTTCACGCCACATATGGCCTCGATCTCAGCTATGCCTTCTTCTGATTAGGAAAGCCCGCCGGTCGAAGTCGGCGGGCTCTTCACTGATCGACGCATTGGTAGCTCGTCGGTCTTCCGGCTCGCGGGCCCTTCGCAGGGCTCCGCGCGCCGCCTCTGCAAGACGCGCCCCGATACGCGCGTCACGCGATGAATGTGGCAGACGCTCGCCATCACAGGCTTGCTGCAGTCTTTGCACAGCCTGGCCGCGCTGCTCCCACAATTCCGCCGCGACGACGCGACACGCTGAGGGTGTGAGGAATTGGGGTTTTGAGGACGAGTAGCGTCATGCGTTCGCCAGTGTATGATCTCTATCAGATGAAGCAGGACCGCTTGCCGACGGGAGCCCGTTCGGCATGGCTGAGGACGCGGCCCAACGAGCCGCCGCCGGCGGCCGATGACTGGATCTTCGTCGGCAAGGAACGGCATCCGAGCCGGTGGACGATTG
This sequence comes from Bradyrhizobium ontarionense, assembly GCF_021088345.1. NCBI lineage: Bacteria > Pseudomonadati > Pseudomonadota > Alphaproteobacteria > Hyphomicrobiales > Nitrobacteraceae > Bradyrhizobium > Bradyrhizobium ontarionense. Next base: position 1,309,294 of record NZ_CP088156.1, read on the forward strand.
CCGAAATGAACGAGAAGGGCACCTGCTACCGCGAGATTCCGATCTGGCTGTCGAGCCGGCGGAGCATGATGGCGGGATCAGCGGCCGACATCCAGACGCCGGCCGCCTGACGCCCGCCTCTCGCCCGACACGGTCTCGATCGTCCGGCATGGTCTCAATGACCGGGCGCCGCACCGCGCTTGCGGGTGCGTCGCCGCAAGCCAAAGGCCGGTCGCGCACCGCGGCCCGCGGCTTCGTGCAATGAACTGACGACGAATCAAATCGCGTCAGGCGACGGGAACGCCGTAATAATCGTTCACCTTGCGTCCGGTGGCGAGATCTCCCCAATCCCATTCGCGCTCATCGGAATATTTCGGCGCAGCACGCAGCTGAGTCTCGGTCACTCCGGTGACATATCCGCCGAGACGGGTGTCGTACTTCAAGGATTGCCACGGAAGCGGGTAGTGATCATTGCCCATTCCGAGAAAGCCGCCAAAGCCGAGAACGGCGTAGGAAACTCGGCCGCTCAGCTTGTCGATCATCACGCGTTCGATAGTGCCGATCTTGGTGTCATCGGCGCCGTAGACCGCGGTGCCTTCAACCTTGTCGCTGCCGATCAGGTTGCCATATTCCTGCTCATCGAGCATCGATGTCATGTGAGCCTCCGTTGCGCTAGACGATTGGCAACGTTCGGCCGCTGCCCGCCGTTCCCACAGCCCACACTCTCAATCGGACTCCGACCGCTTGCGGTCGTGCTCGGGATGGCCAGTCGCTTCCCGGGACGGTGCATCCCCGGATGTGCTCTGATCCGCCTGCTGCGCACGGTCCTTATCGGCGGGCTGATCCTCGCCGCGTCCATTCTTGACGATCCCATGATCCTGCTTCGCCATCGGGGTTCCCTTCGATTGTGATCCACGGCGTGCGTCGCGCCGGATAGCGCCGACGCCAATGGGGTTCGATCGGGACGACGCCAGCAGCGCCCGTTCGTTCCGTTGCTGAGCCGACACGCCGCAGAGCCGATCGCGCCGCCGAGAACAACACGCCCGTTTGAGCCGTCCCAAAGAAACGTTGGTGGGCGCCGACCGTTAAGGAGAACCTCAAGAGGAGAGACAGCATGGCAGACGATCGCACGACGTCGATGTCCCGCCGTCAGATGGTCGGAGGCACTGCAACGCTGGCGGCTGCCTCGTTGGCCCCTGCAACGGCGAAAGGACGTGAGACAATGGCTGGTGATTCCATGACGACCGAACAACTCGTCGATCCCACCGACAAATTTCCGAAGCCGCCGTTCGAACGGCAGTCTCAGCCCTGGCCCGGGCTCGCCAGCAAGATGTCTCCTCGGCCCGACCATGGCGAAACCAGCTACAGAGGTTCGGGTCGCCTCGCCGGACGCAAGGCGCTGATCACCGGTGGCGATTCCGGAATGGGGCGCGCCGCTGCCATCGCCTATGCGCGGGAAGGAGCGGATGTCGCCATCAACTACTACCCGACGGAGGAGCCGGACGCACAGGAGGTGGTCGCATTGATCAAGGCCGAGGGCCGGAAGGCGGTTGCGCTTCCCGGCGATCTCCGCGACGAGGGCTTTTGCCGGCAGCTCGTACAACGGGCCGTTGAAGCGCTCGGTGGACTCGATATCGTCGTCAACAATGCGGCCCGGCAACAGGCCCGTCAATCGATCCTGGACGTTTCATCGGAGGATTTCGACGCGACGATGAAGACCAACATCTATGCGCCGTTCTGGATCATCAAGGCCGCTCTGCCGCACCTCAAGCCCGGGTCCGTCATTATCGGCACATCGTCCGAGCAGGCCTACGATCCATCACCAGACCTGTATGATTACGCGCAGACCAAGGCCGCGACCATGAACTACGTGAAGTCGCTGGCCAAGCAGCTCGGGCCGAAAGGCATTCGCGTCAACGCCGTCGCTCCGGGACCGATCTGGACGCCGCTCCAGGTCTCCGGCGGCGCAACCATGGAGAAGCTCGAGAAATTCGGCGGTCAGACTCCGCTCGGCCGCCCCGGCCAGCCGGCAGAGCTCGGATCCATCTACGTTCAGCTGGCTGCAGCGGATGCAAGCTACGCGAACGGACAGGTCAATGGATCATCCGGTGGGTCCGGGCAGCCGTGAGGCTGCCCTTTGGGCTCAGATGCGCGTGACCGGCTGCGGAAGCGAATAGGCTTCGGTATGCACCTGGCGGATCGTCGTAAATGCGGCGACCGCCGAAGCAACGCTGAAGGCGGTCAGCAGCGCAATGAGCACCGTACGAGGGGCCATGGAAAAGTCCTCCATTCGAAAGATTACTCTTGCAAAGAATCCACCTTCCGGTCCGCGACCGGCGTGACTTCGCCGTCGAGCCAATCCTGCTGGAGCGCCAGCGCGCTCCAGCTCTGGGCCATGCGCTCATAGCGCCTCAAGGCCGGCTCGCCCTCCGCTCGCTGAGCGAGTTGGAGACAGTTGTCCGCGTTTTCTCTGAAAAGATCTGACTGTTTCATTGAAATTAGCTGGTGGCCGCAACAGGACGCCGCAACCGCGTTACACGATATTAATGTGCCATGTTTGGGCCGGAACTGCAGGACAGCCGGTGTCGACCAGCCATCCTACGCATCTAGGTAGTTATGAAACCGTCCTGGCCACCCGGCCTCCTCGCGATCCGAGGTGGAGCCGCCGACAGACCAAATGAAAGACCGGGAGCTCTTCAGCGCCCGCCACGGTTCTGCTCTTCAAGCGGTCTGACGCGCTGCTTCCCGGTATCTCGTCCCTGCCCTGGTCTCCATTATCGTCCCGGCCTCCGGAGGACGAGTGCCGCCGCCGCTCGGATTTCCGCTGGCGGCCTCGATCGTCGGCGCCGACCGCGGATTTGCGGAGCTTGCGGCGGGGGTCGCCGGTCACGGCGCCCGCTGCGCCGCATTGCCCGGAAGAGTGAAGGAAATGGTCTTTTCGTGAGTTCATCCTTATTAAATAACCTCTGGGATCCCCCCGGTTCCGAGTGCACGATCGGCCCGCTCGTCTGGGGGACGAAAAATTTGAAACGTTTAGGCCGGGATGGAGTTGATGTGCTCGTGCCAGTGAAGGCCGGTTCCATTCGCCGCAGAAATCGGCATCCGGCTTGATTTGAATAATTGCCGCAGCTTCTATTGCCGCAGGTCTTTGAGTCTCGGATTCTTGCCGGCGGACGTTCTGCCTCGGGGGAACTTTATGAGCGATCTCGATTCCGCTGCCGGTCCGTCGCCGATACGGCAAGGCCTCAGCCGTCACGGGAACGGAACTGAGATACCCGATGCCAGCCAGGACCTGCTCCGGGCCCTGCAGGCAATGCGATCCGGCGATTTCTCCGTACGCATGGGCGGCGACTATCTTGGTATCGACGGCAAGATCGCGGATACCTTCAATGAGATCATCGCAGCCAATGAGCGGATGGCCCAGCAGCTCGAACTTGTCGGCCAGGTCGTCGGCCGGGAAGGCAAGACGCGTCAGCGCGTGAGATTCGGCATCGCGAGCGGCTCGTGGGCTGATATGGAGAGTTCCGTCAACACCCTGATTGATGACCTTCTATGGCCGACGCGCGAGGTGACGCGCGCCGTCGCCGCGGTGGCCCAGGGCGATCTGCTGCAGACCGTGAAGCTCGACGTCGATGGCCGGCCGCTGGGGGGCGAATTCCTGCAGTCTGCCAACATCGTCAACACGATGATCAAGCAGCTGAGCGTTTTCACTTCGGAAGTCACGCGCGTGGCGCGCGAGGTCGGCACCGAGGGCAAGCTCGGCGGCCAGGCTCAGGTTCCGGAGGTGACGGGCGTCTGGAAGGACCTGACCGAGAGCGTCAACTCCATGGCCAACAACCTCACCGGCCAGGTCCGCAACATCGCGGAGGTGACGATCGCGGTTGCCAATGGCGACCTCTCGAAGAAGATCACGGTCGACGTCCGCGGCGAAATCCTGCAACTGAAGGAAGCCATCAACACGATGGTCGATCAGCTGCGCTCGTTCGCCTCCGAGGTGACGCGCGTGGCGCGCGAGGTCGGGACCGATGGCAAGCTCGGCGGCCAGGCCATCGTTCCCGGCGTCGCCGGCACCTGGAAGGATCTCACCGACTCCGTCAACGCGATGTGTGGCAACCTGACGGCCCAGGTCCGCAACATCGCCAACGTCACCACGGCGGTGGCCCGCGGCGATCTCTCGCGCAAGATCACCGTCGACGTGCGCGGCGAGATCCTGGAGCTGAAGGACACCATCAATACGATGGTCGACCAGCTCAACGCCTTCGCATCCGAGGTGACGCGCGTGGCGCGCGAGGTCGGCACCGAAGGCAAGCTCGGCGGCCAGGCCCAGGTGCCCGGCGTCGCCGGCACCTGGAAGGATCTCACCGACAACGTCAACTTCATGGCGTCGAACCTCACGGCCCAGGTGCGCAACATCGCCGATGTCGCCACCGCGATCGCAAGCGGCGACCTGTCGAAGAAGATCACGGTCAACGTCTCTGGCGAGATCCTTCAGCTGAAGGAAACGCTGAACACGATGGTCGACCAGCTCAACGCCTTTGCCGGCGAGGTCACGCGCGTCGCGCGCGAGGTCGGCACCGAAGGCCGGCTCGGCGGCCAGGCCAACGTGCTGGGTGTGGCCGGCACCTGGAAGGACTTGACCGAGAGCGTCAACTCGATGGCCTCGAACCTGACGGCGCAGGTCCGCAACATCGCCGACGTGACCACCGCGGTCGCCAATGGCGACCTGTCCAAGAAGATCACCGTCGACGTCCGCGGCGAAATCCTCGAGCTGAAGGACACCATCAACACGATGGTCGACCAGCTCAACGCCTTCGCCGGCGAGGTGACCCGCGTCGCGCGCGAAGTCGGCACCGAGGGCAAGCTCGGCGGCCAGGCGATGGTGCGCGGCGTCGCCGGCACCTGGAAGGACCTCACCGACAGCGTCAACTCGATGGCCTCGAACCTGACTGGTCAGGTTCGCAACATCGCCGAGGTCGCAACCGCGGTCGCCAAGGGCGACCTGTCGAAGAAGATCACGGTCAACGTGTCCGGCGAGATCCTTCAGCTGAAGGAAACACTGAACACGATGGTCGACCAGCTCAACGCCTTTGCCGGCGAGGTCACGCGCGTGGCCCGCGAGGTCGGTACCGACGGCAAGCTCGGCGGCCAGGCCGAGGTGCCGGGCGTCGCCGGCACCTGGAAGGACCTCACTGACAGCGTCAACTCGATGGCCGGCAACCTGACCGCCCAGGTCCGCAATATTGCCGAGGTGGCGACAGCCATTGCCGGCGGCGACCTGTCGCGCAAGATCACGGTCGACGTGCGCGGCGAGATTCTGAGCCTGAAGGAAACGCTGAACACGATGGTGGATCAGCTCAACCGCTTCGCCGGCGAAGTGACGCGCGTCGCGCGCGAGGTCGGCACCGAAGGCCGGCTCGGCGGCCAGGCCAACGTGCCCGGCGTCGCCGGCACCTGGAAGGACCTCACCGACAGCGTCAACTCGATGGCTGGCAATTTGACTGCCCAGGTCCGCAACATCGCCGAGGTGACGACGGCGGTGGCGCGCGGCGATCTCTCGCGCAAGATCACCGTCGACGTGAAGGGCGAGATCCTGGAGCTGAAAAACACCATCAACACGATGGTCGACCAGCTCAACGCCTTCGCGTCCGAGGTCACCCGGGTGGCCCGCGAGGTCGGCACCGAAGGCAAGCTCGGTGGTCAGGCCCAGGTGCCCGAAGTGGCCGGAACCTGGAAGGACCTCACCGACAGCGTCAACTTCATGGCCTCGAACCTGACCGCGCAGGTCCGCAACATCGCCGAGGTCGCGACCGCCATCGCCGGCGGCGACCTGTCGAAGAAGATCACGGTGGACGTGCGCGGCGAGATCCTGCTGCTCAAGGACACCCTGAACACGATGGTCGAGCAGCTCCGCTCCTTCGCAGCCGAAGTCACGCGCGTCGCGCGTGAGGTCGGCACCGAAGGCCGCCTCGGTGGCCAGGCGGTCGTGCCCGGCGTCGGCGGCACTTGGAAGGACCTGACCGACAACGTCAACCTGCTCGCGGCCAACCTGACCACGCAGGTGCGCAACATCGCCGAGGTGACGACGGCGGTGGCCCGCGGCGATCTCTCCCGCAAGATCACCGTCGACGTGAAGGGCGAGATCCTGGAGCTGAAGAACACCATCAATACGATGGTCGATCAGCTCAACGCCTTCGCCGGCGAAGTGACCCGCGTCGCGCGCGAGGTCGGCACCGAGGGCAAGCTCGGCGGCCAGGCGCAGGTCCCGGGCGTCGCCGGCACCTGGAAGGACCTCACCGATACCGTGAACTTCATGGCCGCCAATCTCACCGAACAGGTTCGCGGCATCGTCAAGGTCGTGACCGCCGTGGCCAACGGCGATCTCAAGCAGAACCTGACGGTGAAGTCGAAGGGCGAGGTCGCCGCCCTTGCGGAAACCATCAACAACATGACCGAAACGCTCGCGACCTTCGCCGACCAGGTCACCAGCGTCGCGCGCGAGGTCGGCGTCGAGGGCCGTCTCGGCGGCCAGGCCAATGTTCCCGGCGCATCCGGTACCTGGAAGGATTTGACGGGCAACGTCAACCTGCTGGCCGCCAATCTGACGTCCCAGGTCCGCGCCATCGCAGAGGTCGCGACCGCCGTAACCAAGGGCGACCTCACCCGCTCCATTCAGGTCGATGCGCGCGGCGAAGTGGCCGAGCTCAAAGACAACATCAACACCATGATCACCAATCTGAGGCTCACGACCGACCTCAACACCGAGCAGGACTGGCTCAAGACCAACCTTGCCAAGTTCACCAACATGCTCCAGGGCCAGCGCGACCTGACCACCGTCGGCCGCCTGCTCCTCACCGAATTGACGCCGCTGGTGAACGCGCACCGTGGCGTGATCTACCAGGTCGACACCGAGCACACGCCGCAGCTGCGCCTGCTCGCCTCCTATGCAGATGACGGCGTCTACCCGCACCGCCAGTTCGTCCAGTTCGGCGAGGGACTGATCGGACAATGCGTGATCGACAAGCGCCAGCGGCTGGTGTCCGAGATCCCATCCGATGTGATTCCGGTCGGCTCCGCCCTGCTGCGCGCCGTCCCGAAAAACATCGTCGTGCTCCCGGTGCTGTTCGAGAACCAGGTCAAGGCGATGATCGAGCTGGCGTCGCTGAGCCCGTTCACGACGTCACAGATGACGTTTCTCGAACAGCTGACCGACTCGATCGGCATCGTGCTCAATTCGATCGAGGCCACGATGCAGACCGAAGGTCTCTTGAAGCAGTCGCAGCAGCTCGCCGCCGAGCTGCAGGCGCAACAGCGCGAGCTGCAGCAGACCAACGAGCAGCTCGAACAGAAGGCGCAGCAGCTCGCCGAGCGCAACGTCGAGGTCGAACGCAAGAACCAGGAGATCGAACAGGCCCGTCGCGCGCTCGAAGAGAAGGCGACCGAGCTCGCGCTGACGTCGAAGTACAAGTCCGAATTCCTGGCCAACATGTCGCACGAGCTGCGTACGCCGCTCAACAGCATCCTGATCCTGGGTCAGCAGCTCACCGAGAATCCCGACGGCAACCTCACGGTCAAGCAGGTCGAATTTGCCCGCACCATTCATGGCGCCGGCACCGATCTGCTCAACCTGATCAGCGACATTCTCGATCTTTCCAAGATCGAATCCGGCACGGTGACCGTCGATGCCGAGGAAATCCTCACCGCCAACCTCCTGGAGACGGTCGGACGGCCGTTCCGGCACGAGGCCGAAAATCGCCTGGTCTCCTTCAACATCGATGTCGATCCGAGCCTCGCGCGGAGCATCGTCACGGATTCGAAGCGCCTGCAGCAGGTCCTGAAGAACCTGCTCTCGAATGCGTTCAAGTTTACCGCCGAGGGCGGCGTTCGCCTGAAAGTATCCGCCGCACTTGGCGGCTGGAGCACCGAGCATCCCGTGCTCAACACAGCACCGGCCGTGATCGCATTCGAAGTTTCCGACACCGGTATCGGCATTCCCCAGGACAAGCAGAAACTGATCTTCGAGGCATTTCAGCAGGCCGACGCGGGCACGAGCCGCAAATATGGAGGCACCGGTCTCGGCCTTGCGATCAGCCGCGAGCTCGCCAGCCTCCTGGGCGGAGAGATCCATCTCAAGAGCGCGCCGGGCAAGGGCAGCACTTTCACGCTGTACCTGCCGCTCAAATATTCGGGTCCCGCGACAACACCGCGCGTCAGCCCAACACCGGCTGTTCCCTACGTCCAGACCCCTGTCCTGCAGCAGACCACGGCACCCGAGCGCGTCGTCGAGCAGCTGGCGGATGATCGGCTCGATCTCGAACCGGGTGATACGATCCTTCTGATCGTCGAGGACGATCCCCACTACGCCCGCGTGCTGATCGACCTCGCGCGCGACAAGGGATTCAAGGTCCTGGTTGCCGCCCGCGGCGCGGAAGCGCTCGAACTGGCCAAGCAATATCAACCAGCCGCGATCTCATTGGACGTCTTCCTGCCCGACATGCTCGGCTGGACGGTCCTTAGCCAGCTCAAGCACAATCCGCTGACGCGGCATATCCCGGTGCAGATCATCACGCTGGACGAAGACCGCCAGCATGCGCTGGCGCGTGGCGCCTTCTCCTTCGTCAGCAAGCCCACGACGACGGAAGGCGTCAGCGCCGCCCTGTCGCAGATCAAGGAATACGCCAAGCCGCGGCGCAAGCGGCTGCTGATCGTGGAGGACAACGCAGCCGAACAGCTGAGCATCCGCCAGTTGCTCGATCACGACGACATCGAGATCGTCGAAGCCGGCACCGGCGCGGACGCACTCGACGCGTTGCGCAGCGCGCCTTGCGATTGCGTCGTGCTCGACCTCCGTCTGCCCGACATGAGCGGTTTCGACGTCCTCGATCAGTTGCGCTCCGACGAAACGTTGGCGGGCGTTCCGGTGGTCGTCTTCACCGGACGTGAATTGTCAGCTGAGGAGGACGCGGAACTCCATACGATGGCACGCAGCATCGTCGTCAAAGGTGTGGAGTCGCCCGAACGGCTGCTCGACGAGACCTCATTGTTCCTGCATCGCGTGATCACGGAACTGCCGGTCGAGAAGCAGCGCATGCTGGAGAAGCTGAACAGTTCCGACGAGGATCTGATCAGCAAGACGGTGCTGCTCGTGGACGACGACGCGCGCAACATCTTTGCGCTGTCGAGCGTGCTGGAGCGCCGCGGCATGAAGGTGCTGACCGCCACCACGGGCCGTGAAGCCATCGAGCTCGTGCAGAGCAATCCGGAGATTGCGATCGTGTTGATGGACATCATGATGCCGCAGATGGATGGTTACCAGACCATCGGCGTCATCCGTCAAAATCCGACGTTCGTCCGGCTCCCCATCATCGCGTTGACCGCGAAGGCCATGAAGGGAGACCGCGAGAAGTGCCTCGAAGCTGGCGCATCCGACTATCTAGCAAAACCCGTCAACACCGAGCAGCTGCTCCTTGCGATTCGCATGTGGCTGCACCGCTGAAACGGTTGATCATGATGGAACATGAGAAGGTCAACATTCTCCTGGTCGACGACCAGCCGGCGAAGCTGCTGGCCTATGAAGTCATCCTGAAGGAACTCGGCGAGACTCTCGTGGTCGCGACCTCAGGCCGCGAAGCACTGGAGATCCTGCTGAAGAACGAGATCGCGGTGATCCTCGTCGACGTCTGCATGCCCGAGCTCGACGGCTTCGAGCTTGCGCAAATGATCCGTGAGCATCCAAGGTTCCAGAAGATCGCAATCATCTTCATTTCAGCGGTTCAAGTCAGCGATTTCGACCGGCTGCGCGGCTATGAGATGGGTGCGGTGGACTACGTGCCCGTTCCCGTCGTGCCCGAGGTGCTGCGCGCGAAGATCAAGGTCTTCGCCGAGCTCTATCGCAAGACGCGGGAGCTGGAGCATTTGAACCTGGAGCTTGAGAACCGAGTCCGCGCGCGCACGGCAGAACTCGAGCGATCGACGGCCCAGCTCGTCGAAAGCGAGCAGCGGCGGAGCATGGCGATTGCGGCCGGCAAGATGGGATCGTGGGACTGGGACGGCGCCAATGGCGACTGGATGTGGGACGAGGGTCAGTATCGCATCTTCGGCGTCACACCGCAGAGCTTCGAACTCAACTCCGTGAACATCATGGCTCTGCTGCATCCGGATGATACGGAGCGCGCACGCCAAGTGGTCGCCGAGTTCGGCCGCGGTATGACCTCGTACGAAGCCGAGTTCCGAATCCATCGTCCCGATGGAGAGGAGCGCTGGTGCGTCGGCACGGCGGCGGCCACCAAGGACAAGGCCGGCCGCGTCATCCGCGTCAGCGGCGTCACCATCGACATCACCGAACGCAAGCGCGCCGAGGAACGTCAGAATCTGTTGACCCGCGAGGTCGATCATCGCGCCAAGAACGCGCTGACGCTCGCCCAATCGATCGTGAGGCTGACCAAAGCCGACAGTGTGAAAGCCTATGTCAGCGCGGTGGAAGGCCGCATCAGCGCGCTGGCCCGCGTTCATACGATCCTGTCGCTTTCAAGCTGGCAGGGCGCGGAGATGAGCAGGCTCGTCGCCGAGGAGCTCGCCCCCTATGCGACCGGCGGACAGGTGGTGTACGGCGGCGCCGAGTTGCAGCTGGAACCCGCGACGGCGCAGACCCTCGCGCTCGCCATGCACGAGCTGGTGACGAACTCGGCCAAGTATGGTGCGCTATCGGTCCGTTCCGGCCATCTGTCGATCAGCTGGACGATCGAGGATGACCGCCTCGATCTCATCTGGATCGAAGCCGGTGGCCCGCTGGTGCATGTGCCGACCTCGCGCGGGTTCGGAACGCGCAGCCTGATGGCCAGCGTCGAAAGCCAGCTCGGCGGACGCGCCCTGTTCGATTGGCGTCCGGAAGGACTCGTCTGCCGTCTGGTCGTCCCGCTTCGGACCGGCGCGACCCCGCCGGAGATCACGAACTCTTACCCTGCGGTCAGCTCCGATGGCGCCCGCCAGCGCGCCGCGGGTTGATCGCACGTTCTGCTCGGTCGCGTTCAGGCCGTGGTATCACGCGCCAGCCGAACCGGTACCGACTTTGCTGCAGGGACCTTTCCGCCTTCCGCGTGGTGCCACAGCGGAATCAGTCCATTGCACTCAGGGTAGCAGGCCGCGATGCTATGACGCGGAATGTCGAACGCCACCCGGGTCCGAGCCCGGCTCTCCTTTTTCAGCCGACACTGAGATCACGCAGCGCTGCGCTGGAGGTGGCGACCTTCCTTGACTTCCTCGATGATCTTGGCGCTGAAAGCTTCCAGGTCGCCAGGATTGCGAGAGGTGATCACGCCCTGGTCGACTACGACCTCCGCGTCCTGCCACTGAGCGCCGGCATTGACGACATCGGTCTTGATGGACTTGTAGGATGTCATCTTACGTCCCTTTGCAATGCCGGTCTCGATCAGCAGCCAAGGCGCGTGACACACCGCCGCGACGATCTTCTTGGCGGCGAACATGTCCTCGATGAACTTCAGCGCCTTCGGCTCGAGCCGCAGCAGATCCGGATTGATCTGACCGCCCGGGAGCACGATGGCGTCGTAGTCGGACGCGGCGGCTTGGTCGAGTGTCTTGTCGACCTTGACGGGACGACCCCAATCCTTCTGATCCCAGCCCTTGATCTCGCCAGGCGCGATCGAGATGATGTCGACGGTTGCTCCCGCCTGCTTCAGGCGATCACGCGGCACTTCGAGCTCTGACTGTTCGAAACCATTCGTTGCGAGAATCGCAATCTTCTTTCCGTTGATGTCCATTGAGTTCTCCTCATCTCGTCGACCCCCGCGGGCAACCTGGCGCACGCCCGCATGTTCCGACGGCAGAGACCGGCCAGTCGTCACAACTGGTCGACTGACGTGACACTCGGATGTGGAACCACCACGCATGCCCCGCAGTTTGTTCGAACGGGCATGCCTTGGACAACAAGCCGCTTGGACAACAAGCCGCGCTGAGCGAAGGGGCATCGCCATTTCAATGGATCGCGATCTGGAGCCGCTCGTGCCCTATGCATTGTTTGAAAACGACGAACAGTTGACCCGGCCGTTTCATACCGAACGCGAGGTCTGGGAAGCCGCGGAGCAGGCCGATCTCATCACGCTCGGCACGCACGGCGAGAAGATCCTCGACAATAACTTCGAGATCAAACCGTGCGAGGCCACGCCGGAAGAACTCGCGACCGCGAGCCTGGAGATCGTGTCGCCCGACGCCCACCCCCCAGATTCTGCGATGAGCAACGGTTCAGTCAATCAGCCGTTGCCTCCAGCTCATAAGGCAACAAAGGCAACAACAAAGACGTCCTCATGAAATCCTTGTGCGGCCGCATGGCTCCAGCGCTGGTGCCTGTCTCAGGCATGGCGCGCGCTACGCCTTCTACGCGGCTGGGCTCGCGCCTGCTCGGCCTTTAGGTGTTCGCGTTGCTCGCACAGCCGGTCGACCATATCGAGCATCCGCTGCAGCAGCCCCTCGGCTGACGCCGTGACAATACCGGCGCGCTGCAACTGCAATATCTCCCGGCGTTGCCGACCGACCTGCAGCCGCATGCGCTCGATTTCCGATCGAACAAGACTGAGGTCGGGCATTGAGCACCAAGGAAATGAGCCATCAGCAATGATAGAACAAATGGGGAACGATTTCAAGCCATCACGTTGGAATGCGAACCGTGGCGGAGAACGGCAGAGAAAATCAAGAAAAGCCGGGACTCGAGAGCGGCCGAACCAGCCGACGAGATAAGGGGGCGCAGGACCGGACTAACAACCGCGAGCACAAGCCCCGGGCGCGAAGCATTGTTCGCGCCGCCTGCACAGGTATTTGGATGCCCCAGCGCCGCCCTTGAAGACGTCGCGAATCAAGACTCGGTTGTTTAGTATTCACGGCATTTCTTGGGAGTGCAGCATGGTTGCGGATAGTGACAGCAAGGTTGCCTGGCATCGCGCCCAGCTCGGAAAGAATCGCGCGGCCTTGAAACAGATCGAGACAGCACGGTTCACCGTCGGCGAGAGCGCCGATGCGAAGGCATTCGAACGGACCAGGCGACAAGCTGCGGAACTCCGGTTCAAGATCCGCGAGTCGGAACAGGTCATCGGCCAGCACGACAAGCAGGCGCGGCGTCCACTCGCGACCGACCTGCGCAGTCTGTCCAACGTCGAGTGGCACAACTGGACCGGCAACGGGCCGCGCTGACAAGCTCGAGTGCCCCCCCTCACTCCGTGACGGTGCTGCGCATTGCTTTCGGTTGCTCCAGAACCGTCGAGACGTCCGAAGGTCGGGCTTTGTCATCCCCTCGCTGCCAGCGCTTCAGCCGCTCATCGCTCCTGCTGAGAGCGTCGAGGTCAATACGCCCGTCTGCGAGAGCCTGCTTGGCGCAGGCGAACACGGGGTGAAACTGCGTCCCGTCGTAAGCGACCAGCAGCAGATCGGCGCCGCCGTTCAGGGCCTCGACGACAGCCTTGCACAGGTCGTGTCCGTAGATCGCGCCCATGACGAGATCATCGGTTACGATCACGCCTTGGTATTTCCAGCGGCCCCGGATCAAACCGTCAAGCACGGCCTTGGAATGCGAGGCGGGGCGCTCGGGATCGATCGCATCGACCACCACGTGACCGACCATCATCGCCGCATGCGAGTTGTCGAGCACTTGGCGGAACGGCCGCCAATCCGACTGTTCCAACACATCGGCAGGTGTGTCGAGCTGCGCAGAGAAGTGATGCGTATCAGCTTCGACGCGTCCCAGACCAGGGAAATGCTTGACGGCCGCATGAACACCGCTCGCTTCCAGACCGCGGACATAGCCGAGCGCTATGTCGCCGACCACGGTCGGATCGTTGGAGACCGCGCGCCGGCCAATCAGGGTGTGAAAGTCCAGGCGGTTGCGCTTCCAGCGCGGGCGTAGATCGACGACAGGCGCCAGATTGAACGTGACGCCCGCCGCAGCCAGCATCTGTCCTTGAGCGCGCCCCATCTCGAACGCATCGTGCGCACGCCGAGCCGCGGGCAGATCGGCCAGCGTTGCGAGCCCAGGCATGTTGGGCAGGGTCGGAGACAGATGCGCGACAGTGCCTCCCTCCTGATCTGCTGAGACCAGCAGAGGCGGCAGCCCGGCGCTCAGGCGCTCGGCCTGCAGTCGCGCGAGCTCGGCGCGCAGTTGAGCCTCGGTCCGCCCCCGCACGTTGTGGTGTGTCACATAGACGCCGGTGATCAAGCCCTGCCGTGCCAACGCTGCTGCGTCCTCCGCGGCCGTGTAGCCGATGATGAAATGCCGCCCGAGCAGGCGGGCCACTTCGGGAGCTGTGCGAAACGTTTCGTACTTTCGCCAGGCGAACGAGAATTGCGTCGAGGTCAGCGCGACCAGCGGGAGGCACCACGTCAGTACCAGCACCCGCCCGGCCGCGCCGCGGCGCCAATGCCCGCCGAACACCAGCAGCAGCGGCGCGGCCATGCCGATGAGGAGCAAGGCGGTGTGACCGGTCCCGCGCAGGCGAACCAGATACGGCTCGTTGCTGTTGAGCGTGATAAAAATGAAGAGCAGAGCGAGGCTCCAGAGGACCGCCGTCCTGATACGTCCGAGCATGTGTGCAGCCGATCATCCCGGGGAAAGACGGCATTCTGCGTAACAACGACGATCCGCCTGCGCCAGCTGCGGAATCGCGTCTGCACCAAATCTGCAAACAAATCCTGAAATGCTGCAGAGCCTCTCGTGAGCCGCTGCACGCACCAACGTCATGCTGGGTTCATCGGCTGGCGTCTGCCGGCAGAGCAGTGACCCAATCGAGGATTCCCGCAATGACCGGCTCCGCCGAGCTGACGGCTGCCCCCGCCGTTTCTGATTCCATGTGGCACAAATTCGCCGTCGCTTTCGGCCTTCTCTGGCTCGCCGACATCCTGTTCTACGACCAGATCCCCGGCCTCGCTCTTCCGATATTTGCAAGTGTGCTGGTCGCGGCCAGCGTTCTCGTCAATCGCGCCAGGATCGACCGTCGGCGCTCGATCCCGGCGGCGATCATCCTCGTCGCAGGCCTGATCCCGGCGATCGAGGACTCGAACCCGCTGTCGTTCTTGATCGTCGTTCTCACGACGATATCGGCCGTCGCCCTGTCAACCGATCCGGCCGCGGACGGATTTCGCCTTCCGCTGACGGCGGCGCGACAGCTGCTGTTGACCGGACCGTTCAGGCTGATACCCGACATCATTGCCGCGTTGCGCGCGAATGATGTTACACGCGTCCTACTCACTTGGAGCATCCCGCTGGCGCTGGGCCTCGTGTTCATTCTCCTGTTCGCGGCCGCCAACCCCGTCATCGAGCAGTGGCTCGATCAGCTCCAACCCCAGCGCGTCGCGTCCAATCTGAGCTTCGGCCGTCCAATCTTCTGGCTCGTGATCCTGTCCCTGATCTGGCCGTTCATCAATCTGCGCTGGCGCCAGCGAAACACGACGCTGAGCACACCCATCGATCTCGTGGCTGACCGCCCGCCGTCCGTTCTAGCTTCGCTGCTCGGACCTGAGACCGTCATCCGCTCATTGATCCTGTTCAACGTGCTGTTCGCCGTCCAGACCGCCCTCGACGGCGAGTATCTGTGGGGACACGCGGAGCTTCCCGACGGCATGACCTACGCTGCCTATGCGCACCGAGGCGCCTACCCTCTGATCGTCACGGCGCTGCTCGCGGCCGCCTTCGTCATCATCGCCGTCCGCTCTGGAACGACGGAGGACCGGCGCTTCGTCCGTCCACTGGTCTATCTCTGGGTCGCACAGAACCTGATGCTGGTCGCGTCCTCGATGCAGCGGGTCCACATCTACGTCGAGAGCTACCTCCTGACCGGCTGGCGCATCGCGGCGTTGATATGGATGGCGCTGGTTGCCGCGGGCCTGTTCCTGATCGTGGTCCGGATCGTCCGGAACAGGCCCAATGGCTGGCTCATCCGCGCGAACCTGCTGGTGCTCGCGGCGACCCTTTACGGATGTGCGCTCATCAATTTCGACGTGCTGATCGCCGACTACAACGTGAGCCATAGTCGAGAAGCAGGACGCCAAGGCTCGGCGATCGACATAAATTATCTCTCGAATCTCAGTCCTCAGGTCCTCCCGGCGATCGAGCGCGCCATTTTGTTGTCACCGGCGAAGAGCGAACTGGCCGCTGCCCGCAACCGCCTGCTGAACGAGCAGGCAAAGAACATGGCGTCCTGGCGCTCCTGGAGCTTTCGCGGCTGGCGCTTGCAGCGCTATCTCGATACACATCCTCTATCGCACCAACCAAGCTGATGCCTCGCCGCGGAGCCCCGAACGTGTCCCCCCGAATCCTCATTGTCGACGATGATCCGCACATCCGCGAGGTCTTGCGCGTCGCCTTGAGCAAGGCCGGCATGGCAGTGACTGAAGCAACCGACGGCCGGGCAGCCCTTGTCAGGTTCGCCGAGGACCGGCCCGACCTCATCGTTCTCGACGTCGGCATGCCGGAGTTCGACGGCCTCGAGGTCTGCCGACGCATCCGCCGGACCTCGCAGGTGCCGATCCTGTTCCTCTCGGCGCGTGACGAGGAGATCGATCGAATCCTCGGGCTCGAGATTGGCGGCGACGACTACGTCACCAAGCCGTTCAGCCCGCGCGAGCTCGTCGCCCGGGTCAACGTCATTCTCCGGCGGGTCACCTCTGGCGGTGCGGATCGCGGGGCCGAGCCCGAGGAGCTGGTTCAGGGCAGGCTGCGCCTCGATCCGCAGCAGCACGCGGCCCGTTTCGGCGACGCGCCGATTGCCCTGACGGCGCTCGAATTCAGCATCCTGCGCACCCTCATGACCCGCCCAGCCGTGGTGTTCAGCCGCGAGCAGATCATGAGCGCGGCCTATCAGCTCAATATCCAGGTCTCGGACCGGACCATCGACAGCCACATCCGCAACATCAGGGCCAAGCTCGCCGCGGTCGATTGCGATGACGCCATCGAGACCGTTCATGGCGTCGGCTTCCGGCTCGGCCGCTGCAGCTCGCCATGATCGCGCCCAAGCCGAAGAAGAAATGGCGGCCGTCGCTCGGACAAATCGTCTTCGGCGTGCTGGCGCTGGTCGCGACCCTGCCACTTGTCGGGCTGTTCTTCTTCCGCATTTACGACAACCAGTTGATCCGCCAGACGCAGGCCGAGCTGATCGCGCAGAGCCGCGTGCTGGCCGCCGTGTTTGCCGAAGAGGTCGCCGCGCGCCTCGCATCTGGCATCCCGCTCGGGGCCGAAATTCCGCCCGAGGCGCGGCCCGACTCCGCGGACACGGTGACGCCGATCCGGCCCCTGCTCGATCTCATGGCCAACGATCTGTTCGTGCGCAGGCCCGACGCCCGGCCGGCGCCGCTTCCCGCCGACCCGGCCTATGTCGCGATCGGCGCGCGCCTGCTGCCGGTCATCCTGGAAACCCAGAAGGTCACCCTTGCCGGATTTCGCGTGCTCGATCCGCAGGGTGTCGTCATCGCCGGCCGCGACGAGGTCGGCCAGTCGCTGGCCCATATCGAGGAGATCGCCGCCGCTTTGCGCGGGCAATACAGCGCGGCCCTGCGCATCCGCATTCCGGACAAGACGCCGCCGCCGATCTATTCGATCAGCCGCGGCGTCGGCGTCCACGTGTTCTCCGCCATGCCCGTCATCGTCAATGACCATGTCGCAGGGGTCATCTACACGTCGCGGACACCGCGCAACATCTTCGAGCATCTCTATCAGGAGCGCGGCAAGTTCGTCGCCGCCGGCTCCGCCGTCGCGCTCACGACCCTGCTGGTTGGTCTCGTGGTGGCGCGCACGATCACCCGTCCGATGCACGAGCTGATCGACCGGGCCGGGCGCATCGGCCGCGGTGACCCGGCCGGCTTCCGTCCCCTCGTCCATTACGGCACGCGCGATTTCGCCGAACTATCGCAGCACTTCTTCGCCATGGCCGAGCAGCTGGCGCAGCGGTCCAATTACATCCGGAGCTTCTCTGCCCATCTGACGCATGAGCTCAAATCGCCGCTGACCTCGATCAAGGGTGCCACCGAGCTGCTGCTGGACTCTCTTGCCGGCCGTTCCGAGCCGCTGACACATGCGGAGCAGGACAAGTTCCTCACCAACATCCTGGGCGATGCCGATCGGCTGGAGGCCACGGCCCAGCGATTGCGTGAGCTCGCCCGGGCGGAAACGGCATCGCAGACCGAGCCCGGCACCGTCGCGGAGGCCGTGGGAACGCTGCAGCTGCGCTTTCCGTCGGCCAGGATCGAGACGTCAGGTCCGGTCGCGCGCAAGGTCAGTCTCTCGAACGAGACGGTGCTGATCGTGCTCGCGCATCTCGTCGACAATGCCATGCGCCACGGAGCGACGCGCGTTCGGCTCGAGGCCGAGCAGAGACAGAGCATGCTGATCGTCAGGGTCGGCAATGACGGCGATCCGATCTCGCCGGAGAACCGCGAACGGATCTTCGATGCCTTCTTCACCACGCGGCGCGACAGCGGCGGGACCGGCATGGGACTGGCGATCGTGCGCGCCATCATGGCGAGCCATGGCGGCGAGATCATGCTGCTGCCGACAAATACCGGCGTTTGTTTCGAGTTACGGCTGCCGATCGATGATGCCATCGCGGCCAAGCCATAGACCCTAGATAGTGCGGCATGCCGCGCCCTGCTTGCAGGTTGCTGCCGTGAACCTCCCCTCGATCGAAACAGGCACCAGCGAAGATCGGGGCCGTCGGCAGGAAACGCTCACCGGCTGCGGCGGCGCAGTGCCCACATTCTTCGGATCGTTCGTATACAAGCAATTTCTTTCCATTCGCAGTCCGTCGCCGGCTGCTCTTGCGGAGACGTGGCCCCATTCGCGCAATTCGCGCATGACTTGACCTTCCGACCCGCGTAAGCTCCGCCGCTATTGCACCATCGGCCGGTACTGACGCGGCCTTCGGGAGACCTTGATGACTTCGAGCCGTTTCGAGATCAATCGCCGTGCCGCACTTCTGACCTCCGCTGCCATCGCGGCGAACGTGGTCAATCCGTTCCGAGCGTTCGCCCAGGAGACCCCGCGCAAGGGCGGCGTGTTCAACGTGCACTACGGCGCCGAGCAGCGGCAGCTCAATCCGAGCCTTCAGGCCTCGACCGGCGTCTACATCATCGGCGGCAAGATCCAGGAGAACCTCGTCGACCTCGATGCCAACGGCCAGCCTGTCGGCGTGCTCGCCGAGAGCTGGGAAGCCACCCCCGACGGCAAGACCATCACCTTCAAATTGCGCAAGGGCGTTACCTGGCATGACGGCAAGCCGTTCACGTCCGAAGACGTCGCCTTCACCGCGATGAACATGTGGAAGAAGATCCTCAACTACGGATCGACGCTGCAGCTGTTCCTGACATCGGTCGATACGCCGGATCCGCAGACCGCGATCTTCCGCTACGAGCGTCCGATGCCGCTCAACCTGCTGCTCCGCGCCCTGCCCGATCTCGGCTATGTCTCGGCAAAGCACCTCTATGAGAGCGGCGACATCCGCCAGAACCCGGCGAACCTCGCGCCTGTTGGCACCGGTCCCTTCAAGTTCGTGAAATACGAGCGCGGCCAGTACATCATCGCCGAGCGTAACGCGGACTACTGGCGTTCCAACTCGCCCTATCTCGACCGCATCGTCTGGAAAGTCATCACCGACCGCGCTGCTGCGGCCGCTCAGCTCGAAGCCGGCGATCTGCACTACAGCCCGTTCTCCGGACTGACGATCTCGGACATGGCGCGGCTCGGCAAGGACAAGCGCTTCATCGTCTCGACCAAGGGCAACGAGGGCAACGCGCGCACCAACACGCTCGAGTTCAACGTCCGCCGCAAGGAGCTGGCGGACGTGAAGGTTCGCCGCGCCGTTGCGCATGCGATCAACGTGCCGTTCTTCATCGAGAACTTCCTCGGCGATTTCGCCAAGCTGGGCACCGGGCCGATCCCGTCGACCTCGACCGATTTCTATCCCGGCACGAACACGCCGCAATATCCGTACGACAAGGCCAAGGCGGCGGCGCTGCTGGACGAGGCCGGCTACAAGCCCGGCGCCGGCGGCACCCGGTTTGCGCTGAAGCTGCTGCCCGCGCCCTGGGGTGAGGACATCTCGTTGTGGTCGACCTTCATCCAGCAGTCGCTCGGCGAAGTCGGCATCGCCGTCGAGATCGTGCGCAATGACGGCGGCGGCTTCCTGAAGCAGGTCTATGACGAGCACGCCTTCGACCTCTCGACCGGATGGCATCAGTACCGCAACGATCCCGCCGTCTCCACGACCGTCTGGTACCGCTCCGGCCAGCCGAAGGGCGCGCCCTGGACCAACCAGTGGGGCTGGGACGACGCCAAGATCGACAAGATCATCGACGACGCCGCAACCGAGGTCGATCCGCTCAAGCGCAAGGCGCTCTATGCCGATTTCGTGCGCGAGGCCAATACCGAGCTGCCGGTCTGGATGCCGATCGAGCAGATCTTCGTCACGGTGATCACGGCGAAGGCGCGCAACCACTCGAACACACCGCGCTGGGGATCGTCGAGCTGGCACGATCTGTGGCTTTCCGCCTGAGCCAAAGTCGGTCAGAATGAGGCCATGCGCATCTTGAACCTTGCGGGGCGGCGACTCGCCGCCTCGATCCCTACCCTGTTGCTGATCCTGGTCGGCGTGTTTCTCCTGCTGCAGTTTGCGCCGGGCGATACCGTCGACGCGATGATGGCCCAGATGGGCGGCGGCGATGCGGCCACCGCCCGCGAGCTGCGCCGCTTCTATGGGCTGGATCTCTCGATCCCGATGCAGCTCGCAAACTATCTGTGGCGGCTGGTGCGGCTCGATCTCGGCTTCTCCGCCATCTACGGCAAGCCTGTCGCAGCCGTGATCCTGGAGCGGCTGCCGCCGACCTTGCTGCTGATGACCTCGGCCCTGTCATTTGCGTTCTTCTTCGGACTCGTCTTCGGGGTGATCGCCGCCCGCGGCGTCAACCGATGGCCGGATACGCTGATCTCGACTGTGGGCCTGGTCTTCTACGCCACGCCCTCGTTCTGGTTCGGCCTGATGGCCATCGTCGTGTTCTCGATCTATCTGCAATGGCTGCCGGCCGGCGGCTTCGAGGATATCGGCGCGGTCAGGACCGGGATCTGGCGCATGCTCGACATCGCCAGCCATCTGGTGCTGCCGTCGCTGACGCTCGGGCTGATCTTTCTTGCCATCTATCTGCGCATCATGCGCGCCTCGATGCTCGAGGTGCTCAATCTCGATTTCGTCCGCACCGCGCGCGCCAAGGGACTCGACGAGACCCGCATCATCACGCGGCACGTGCTGCGCAACGCGCTGCTGCCGATGGTCACGCTGATCGGGTTGCAGGCGGGAACGATGCTCGGCGGCTCGGTCGTTGTCGAGACCGTGTTCTCGCTGCCCGGCCTCGGACGCCTCGCCTATGAGTCCGTCGTGCAGCGTGACCTCAACACGCTGCTCGGCATCGTCTTCGTTTCCGCGTTGCTGGTGATCCTGGTCAACTTCATCACGGACCTGCTCTATGCGCGGCTCGACCCGCGCATCGCCGCGGATAGCTGAGCATGGACGCCGTGAAACGCTATTTCCGCAGTCCGGCCGCGGTGCTCGGCCTGATCCTGCTGCTGATCGTCGTGGGCATGGCGATCAGCGCCGGCTATTTCTATCCGCGCGACCCGCTCGCCCTCGCCGGCCGGCCCTTGATCTGGCCGTTCGCCAATCCACGCTTCCTGCTCGGCACCGACAATTCCGGCCGCGACATCGCGGCGCAAATCTTCTACGGCGCCCGCATCTCCCTCCTGATCGGCGGCGTCGCGACGCTCATTGCCGTGACGATCGGCGTGATGGTCGGAGCGTTCGCGGGCTACTACGGCGGCTGGATCGACAACGTGCTGATGCGCATCACCGAAGCCTTCCAGACGCTACCGAACTTCGTTCTCCTGCTGGTGCTGGTGGCGGTGTTCGGCTCGACCCTGACCACGGTCACGATTGCGGTCGGCATCGTCTCGTGGCCCGCGCCGGCGCGGCTGACGCGGGCGGAATTCCTGTCGCTGCGCGGCCGTGAATTCGTCCAGGCCGGCCGGACGCTCGGCATGCGCGACACGCAACTGATCCTGCGCGAGATCCTGCCCAATGCGCTGCCGCCGGTGATCGTCTATGCCGGCGTCGTCATGGCGGTCGCGATCCTGCTGGAGAGCGCGCTCGCCTTCCTGCGGCTGTCCGACGCCAACGTCGCCTCCTGGGGCAATCTGATCGGCCTCGGGCGCGACGTGCTGCGCGTGCAATGGTACGTCTCGGCGATCCCAGGCGTCGCCATCCTGATCACCGTGCTTGCGGTGTCGCTGGTCGGCCAGGGCCTCAACGACGCCTTGAACCCGCGGCTGAAGCAGCGATGAGTTCAACAGCGCCCATTCTCACCGTCGACCGCCTCAGCGTTCGTCTGCCGAAAGGCGCCGACCGCACGCATGCGCTCTCCGAGGTTTCGCTTTCGATCGCCGAGAACGAGATCGTCTGCATCGTCGGCGAGTCCGGCTCCGGCAAGTCGATGATGGCCAATGCCGTCATGCGGCTGCTGCCGGACGGCGTCGTTACGGATGGCGGGCGCATTCTGTTCTCCGGCCGCGATCTCTGCGCCGCCACGGCGGCCGAGATGCGCCGCATCCGCGGCGCTGACATCGCGATGGTGTTCCAGGAGCCGATGACGGCGCTCAATCCGCTGCGCACGATCGGCGATCAGATCGGCGAGGTGCTGGACATCCATACTGATCTCGCGAACGCCGAGATCAGATCGCGCGTGCTGTCGCTGTTGTCCGACGTCAACATCCCCGATCCGCCGCGCGCGGCGAAGGCCTATCCGCACGAGCTGTCCGGCGGACAGCGGCAGCGCGCGATGATCGCGATGGCCTTGGCGCTCGATCCGAAGCTCCTGATCGCCGATGAGCCGACCACGGCGCTCGATGTGACGACACAGGCCCAGATCCTCAAGCTGATCCGCGAGCTGCAGCAGCGGCGCAAGACCGCGGTGCTGTTCATCACCCATGATTTCGGCGTCGTCGCCGAGATCGCCGACCGCGTAATCGTGATGCAGCACGGCGTGGTGGTCGAGCACGGTCCCGCAACCGATGTGCTGCGCAATCCGCAACATCCCTACACGCAGCAACTGATCGCCGCCGTGCCGCCTGTCGCGGCGGCGCCGCCGCGCAAGCTGTCCGAGGAGACCATTCTTGCGCTGTCTGGCGTGTCGAAGACCTATCGCACCGGCGGCTTCCTCGGCCGCGGCGCGCGCGTGACCCATGCCGTCAAGGACGTCTCGTTGACGCTGCCGAAAGGCGCGACGCTCGGCATTGTCGGGGAGTCCGGATCCGGCAAATCCACCCTCGCCCGCTGCATCATTCGCCTGATCGATCCCGATGCGGGAGCGATCCTGCTCGACGGCGAGGACTGGGCCCGTCTGCCGCGCAGCGAGATCCGGGGACGGACGCAGCGGATGCAGATGGTGTTCCAGGATCCGTTCGCCTCGCTGAACCCGCGGCGCAAGGCTGCCGAGCTGGTGGCACAGGGACCGATCGTGCACGGCACGCCACGTGCTCAAGCTCTGGCCGAGGCGCGTGAGCTGTTCAACCTCGTAGGTCTCGATCCTTCTTCTGCCGATCGTTTTCCGCACGAGTTCTCGGGTGGTCAACGCCAGCGGATCGGGCTTGCGCGCGCGCTCGCGCTGAAACCGGCCGTGCTGGTTGCCGACGAGCCAGTGTCCGCGCTCGATGTCTCGGTTCAGGCGCAGGTGTTGAAGCTGCTCGCGAGCCTACGCGAGCGGTTAGGTCTCTCGATGATCTTCATCACGCACGATCTGCGCGTCGCAGCGCAGATCTGCGATCTCGTCGCCGTGATGAAGGACGGCATCGTCGTCGAGCACGGCCTCACGAACGACGTGTTCGGCAGCCCGCAGCATCCCTATACGCAGGCCCTGCTCGAGGCCATCCCGGGCGGCGACTTCGCCCGGACGGCGCATGGTTGAGCTCTAACCGATCTCGCGGGCGTCGCGATAGCGGTACAACAACAGCATCAGCGGCGCGAACGGCCGCAGCAGCGCGTGCGCCGGTATCGTGACCGGCTCCGTGAACGGCAGCGCCAGTTCGTTCTCCGGAACCCCGCGCACGGCTTTCGCGAGTTCGGCGCCGAGCGGAATCGTGAGCGCGACCGCGCGGCCATTGCAGCCGGTCCAGCCATAGGCGTCGGGACCGAGCCGGTGAATCCGCGGCATATAGTCGGTGGTCATGCCGACATAGCCGTTCCAGACGTAGTCGAACCTAACCTCGCCGATCTGCGGCCACAAGCGCTGCAGGCGCTCGCCGACACGCGCCTTCAACCGCTCGGCCTTGTTGCCGGGACCGATCACGGCACCGCCCGTCACCAGCCGGTGGCGGGCATCGTAGCGGGCGAAATACAGTTCGCCGTGAGTATCGGACATGGCCTGCCGCGCCGGGATGATCGTCCGACGCACATTGTCCGACAGCGGCTGCGTCGCCATCTGCCAGGACAGCACCGGCATCACCTCATGCGCAATTTGCGGAGCGAGCGCCTTCGAGAACTCGCCGCTATAGGCATTGCTCGCCAGCACGAGCGCGCGCGCCGAAATCTCGCCCTGTGGCGTGCGAACGACCCAGCGCTCGCCGTGCCGCTCGAAATTGATCACCGGCGAGCGCGCGTAGATGCGCGCGCCGAGGCCAAGCACGGTCCGCGCCAGACCCCGCGCCAGCGCCAGCGGATTGATATGGCCGCCGGTCCTGTTCCAGAAGCCGCCGTGCCATGCCTCCGAGCCCAGCATGTCGCGCGTCTGATCGCGTGACAGCAGCTCGACATCAGCACCGAACTTCGACCACTGCTTGAACCTGCGCTCGGCAATCTTGATGCGACCTGGCGTATGTACCGGCTGCACCCAGCCGGCCTGCTCGTGCTCGGCTTCGATCCCGTAGCGCCGGACGGTATCGAATAGCGCAGCCGCGCTGTCGCGCAACATGGCCACGAAGCGCTCACCGGCTGCGCCGTGACGGGCAACGAGGTCATCCGGATCAGGCCGCGACAGTGTCGGGATGACCTGGCCGTTATTCCGACCCGACGCACCCCAGCCCGGCTCCATCGCCTCGACGATGGCAACGTCGACGCCAGCCTCGCGCAGATGCAGCGCGGTCGAGAGGCCGGTGAATCCGCCGCCGATGACGACGACATCAGTCTGCACACTGCCACGAAGCTCGGGCAGATCGGGCCCGGGCGGGGTCTGCGCAGCCCACAGGGATGGCGGCCATTGAACGTTACCTGTCGTCATGCTCATCGTGGACAGCCCATCCTTGCTGGCCGACCGACCATCCTGGAGGTCGATCTTGCCTTGCGCCCAGTGCCCGGCCCCGCCGGTTGCGGCGCATGGGTCGATTGGGCATAGTTCGGCCGCCAATATGCCAAGTTCGCTGCAAGGAGACAAACGCGTGGCCCTCAAGAATGTCATTGGTATCGATCACGCGGTCGTCGTGGTGAAGGATCTCGACGCCGCCGCCGAGACCTGGAAGCGGCTCGGCTTCACCCTCTCGCCCCGCGGCACCCACAGCGCCAAGATGGGTTCAGGCAACTACACCATCATGCTCGACCCCGATTACATCGAGCTGCTGGGCATCCTTGCCGAGACCGACCACAACGTCCCGACCCGCAACTTCCTCGCACAACGCGGCGAAGGCATCGAGCGCATCGCCTTCACGGCGATCGATTCGGCCGCCGGCGCGGAGGAAATTCGCAGTCATGGATTCGAGCCGATCGGCCCGATCGACTTCGAGCGCCCGGTGCCATTGCCCGACGGCACGATCTCGGCCGCAAAATTCCGCGTCTTTCAATGGCCGGTGGCGGAGGCGCCGGGCGGCCTGCGCATCTTCGCCTGCCAGCACAAGACGCGTGAAACCGTCTGGATCCCGGAATTGATGACTCACGCCAATGCCGCCAAGCAGTTGAAGCAGGCGTTGATCGTGACGCCGGACCCAGCAAAGGATGCGGCGCACCTGTCGCGCCTGATTGATCGCGAGGGACGCACCGAGGCCGATGGCACCGTGACGGTGACGTCGGGTGGCGACCGTGCCGATTTCGTGTTCCTGACCAGGGATCAACTGGCGGCGCGCTATCCCGGTGTCTCACTCGCGGGTCTGCCCGAGCGCGGCGGCGCCGGCCTCGTGCTGGCCTCGCATGATCTGAGCGTAACCGAAAAGGCGCTCGGCGCATCCGCCGTGCGCAGCGGTGCAAGCATCGTGGTGCCGCCAGCCTCCGCAACCGGAACGCTGCTCGCCTTCGTGGGAGGCTAAACGTCGAAAGCCGGCGGCCGCGCATTCCGCGGCCGCAGCGACCTCATTCTGCCGGCTGGAACATCGCCGGACGGCCACGCTGGCTATCGAGCCAGCCGACGAGGCGATCCATGAGTCCGCCGCTCTGCTCGGACGGCTGCGCCGAAGACACGAACGGATCGCAATGGCACTTGGCACCGGCCGCGCGCGACATCTTCGCCACCGCGTCGGTCATCGCTGGTGCACCGCAGGTGTAGACGACATCGTCCGGCCTCAGCTCGGGCATGTGCTCGGTCGGACGACCGCTGCGAATCGCCGGCGAGACGTTCTGCGGCTCCGACACGATCGGGATGATCTTGACGTTCGGAAAGCGCGCCAGCCGGCACAGCGCCTGATGCATGTAGAACGATTGCAGCGTGCGCGACACCACGATGAAGACGATCTCGCGCTTTGGGTTTTCGGTGATCGCAGCGACCGCAATCGCCCACATCGGCGCAAAGCCGGTGCCACTCGCGACCAGGATGATGCGGCCGCGATGCTTCTGCCGGAAGAACGCGGTTCCGAGCGGAGCCGTCAGCTTGACGCGATGACCGACCTGGATGTCGCGGCCGAGCGCCGAAGACACCAGGCCATCCTTCAGGATGCGGATGTGCAGATACAGCAGATGGCTGTCGGGCGCACCGACCATCGGGTAGGTCGGGCTGTAGCAGCGCGTCGGAAAGCCGCGGTATTGGACCTTGGCATATTGGCCTGGGAAGAATCGCAGCGGCTTCGGCATCTCCAGCGTGACACCGACGACGTCGGGCGCGAGGCGTACGAGATCACCGACCTCGCAGTTCATGGCCACGGTGTCCGGCACCGGCTCGGTGATGATCTTCAGGTCGGACACGACGCGGGCCTGGCACGCATGTGCCATGTCGCCTTCCATGCCGCCGAACAGCTTGCCGTCGACGACAGTCACTTTGCAGGATCCGCAGATTCCGCTGCGGCAGTCATGGGGCAGATCCACACCACTGTTGATGGCGCCGTCGAGCAGGATATCGCCCACATTCGCGTAGAACGTTTCCTTGTTGTATTGGATTTTGCAAATCTTACCCATTACTGCACCTCAAGTCGCATCGGCCGGATCTGCCTCGTATGTCGGATCTGGGTGTGGTCAAAAGCCGCGACGCGCATGAAGACACCGTTCTTGATCGGAACGTCGTACTTGCTTTTCGTGTCCAATTTGCGGGCAATCTCGAGCGTCCAGTGGCCCGCGGCCCAACGCGCCGCGCAGCGGATGTCCGCGCGGTCGCCCGTGAACTCTCCGCTGATGATGACACCCGGCACGACGGTCCCGATCGGGGTCTGGGCATCCGTTTCGGCCGAATACGGCACTGATTCGGCTTCCGTCATGAACCAACGCGCCCCTTCGCTCTCGCCGATGTTCGGATCGAGATTGATCTCACCCATGGCCGCGGTCATCGCGGCAATGTCCTTCGGCAGGCGTTTTGGCCTCACGCCCCGATTTCCCAGTCTGGCAGACTCCCTGTCGATCACGAAATTGTCCGAATAGTTCGCGGTCCCCGGATCCGGCGCAAACCCGCCCTTGTAGGGCGTGAGTCCCTTGACCTGGTCGGGCGTCGGCTCGGCCGGCGGACCGAAATGATCATCGTCCATCCACCCGGTCGGACCGCCGCTCGTCGCCTTCCACAGCCACGCGTCGGCATAGAGATTCGGCGCCGGCGTGTAGTGAATGCCGCGGCCCGACAGCGTCGCTGGCTTATCCGGCATCGGCTGCGAACTCATGTGGAATGTGCGGTCTGCGGCCAGGGTGATCGGCAGCGTGGTGAACAGCAGCGAGAACTTGTCCTCGTTGAAGTCGTTCTCGTCGCCCTTGTCGAAGCCGTTCTGCAGCAGATGCCAGCCATCGGCCTTCTTGATGAGCGGCAGCTGCTTCAACGATCGAGTCGGATCTTCCCAGATGACGAGGAAATAGACCCACGTCCCGTCATGGGCCGCCTTGATCCACACGCGCGATTCGCCGGTGCCGTCGAAATTATCGCCCTGGTTGGTCGTGACCATGTGCGGCTGGATGTTGCGCCAGACGCGATCGGATGAATCGCCGTCGAGCGTCGGCGCGTCCGATGTCGGGATTCGGTACACCGTCACCGTGTCCTCGGCGTAGTAGTCGGCCGCGAACATCGCCGAGCCGATCACGATGGCTGCAGCCGTCGCGACCATGAACGGGTTGGCCTGAAAGCTCGGATTGCGGCGGCGCGAATTGCCCTTCGGCGGAGCCGGCGGCGGACGCATCCTGCCCGGCGGCATACGCTGCTCGGCGCGGCCACGCATCGGCTCTTCCATGCGTCGCGGTGCTGCCATCGGCTCACGCGCGGCGGGCCGCGCAGCAGGTGCCGGCTTCCTCGGAGGCGCCTCGCTCTCCTCCAGCTTCTCGGACTGCTCAACCAACAGCGTGAGGAGTTCGACGGGATCGAGCTTCGGCGGCGGCGGTGGCAGCGGGGCTGGCCGGAACACGCGATAGAGTTGCATCTTTCCACCGATGCTGAAGTGAACCAGGACGTGGAGCACCACGAAAGCCGGGATGACCCACGTCGCATACCAGTGGATCATCATCGTGACGTAACCGGAGGCGACGCCGAAGAAGAGCAGACCGCCGGTGACGATCAGCGTGGCCATGGAGATGAACAGCACCCAATGGAGCATCACGCTGATCGAGCCCAGCCGCGCCGGCCGACGGCCCAGCAGGCCCTTGAACCGCATCTTGTCGACGGTCACGCGACGGCCCAAACCGGACTTCGACACATAGATCATGTAGGCAACGGCCACGCTGGCCAGCACGACTCCCGCAGGCATGTGCCACGTCCAAGTCCGGTGTCGCGGCAACAGCCAATCGAGGTTGTTCGCGATCCAGGCGTGGCCCGGTGCTTCCGTGGCCATGCGAAGCCCGGTGAGGAACGCGATCACCGTGGCCCCGACCAGCAGCCAATGCAGAATGATCGTTCCATAGTCGGTCTTACGGATCTTCATGCGTGCGCCTCCCGACCTGCGCGCACGCGATCGGCGTGATTCACCGCCGATCCGGCGACCGAATTCCGAATCAGCGAGCCGGTCCAATGCAGACGGATCGGATATGCCCGGCTGCAGGATAGTTCTCGACCGAAATCCATTCCCGCATCACGCGTCCCGATGGTGATGTAGTTCAGCAACTTGTCGTCCCCCAGATTCACTCAGTGAGCAATGTTTCGACTGACTCAACGTCGACTTTCACGCCGATCATTGCCCCGCTACGCCCTTGCGCGATCGCCCGATCGCGTAGTTCAATGACCAGTTATCGCGTCCCGAGCCGGTGACGGGTTGCTCGGATCGCGCATGAACTGATTTGCTTGATCCCCCCTTGTTTTATGTAGGAGTCGTCAGACCGATTGCCCGACGCGTGACGGCCGACTGTTCGCAGACGGAACGTGCGAGCGCCCGCTGCTGCCCCTGCTCGGAATCGCATCTCTCGATCTGCTGGACGGAAGCGCATGTCGGTGTGTTGCCGCTGTTGCCGCTGTTGCCATCATCGTTCCCCGCACTACCATCGGATACCGCATGCTCGAGTTGACAACGCACATCCGTTGCACCGCACGAAGATTTATTCGCCTTCGTGGCGTCATTCGGCCCGCACCGCGGCCAATGAGCGCCGAAGCAAGGTGATAGACGGACGAATGTGTGACGCCCATCATGCATGCGCGCTGTCGCGTCGCCGCAACTCCTGAAGAATGCGAATGAATTCCTGGCGACACTGGTGATGGCGGAGGATGCCACTCTCGCTTGCAGACGGCCCGGGACGTCGAGTCCTACGCCGGTTGCAGGTGTGGAACGCTGCGACAGAATTGCCCATGCGTCCAATTGTTGCCGGAAAAACGTCTGCATCGGCTGTCAATAGCGCTGATCGAAGCATTGTCCTTTGGGAGACGCGCCTGGATGAGTCTGGCTCAAGACCGCCCGCGGATGAAAGCTGCGGCTGCCTTAACTGACCTTCTCGCCGGGAGTGACGATCCCGTAACGCGCGGATTGCGCCACGCCGTGCGGCGCATGGCCGGAATCGGCGTGTTCAGCGGCGTCATCAATATCCTCATGCTCTCAGGCTCCATTTACATGATGCAGGTCTATGACCGCGTCATTCCCAGCAAGAACATTGCGACGCTCATCGGCCTCTCGGTCATGATTCTGTTCGTCTATATGATTCAAGGCTATTTCGACGCCCTGCGAACCCGCATGCTGTGCCGGGTGGCCACGGTCTTCGACGCGGGATTGCAGGACGCAATTCATCACGCCTTGGCCACCCTGCCTCTTCGCGGCACCAAGCCGATGCTGATGCAGCAGCCGTTGCGCGATCTCGACCAGCTTCGGGCCTTCATGTCGAGCATGGGACCGACGGCGTTCCTCGACATGCCGTGGATCCCGATCTTCCTGATCGGCATGTTCCTGTTCCATCCCGTGATCGGAATCACCGCGATCATCGGAACGGCGGGAATCATCTCCATGACTCTCTTGACGGAACGACTGTCACGGCAGGCCAGCAAGTCGGCAAGCGACACCAGCGCCGCACGCCAGGTTCTCGCCGATGCCACGCAGCGCAACGCCGAGGTGATTCGCGCACTCGGTATGATGGACCGCTTCTCGACGCGCTGGAACGCCGTGAACGAGCGCTATCTGAAGGACAACATTCGCGCGAGCGACGTCTACGCCAATCTCGGATCAGCCGCGAAGGTGCTGCGCTTCATCCTGCAGTCGGGCATGCTCGGAATCGGCGCGGCTCTGGTCGTGTCGGACCAGGCATCCGGTGGCGTCATGATGGCGTCGTCCATCCTGATGGGCCGCGCCCTCGCACCTGTCGAGCTCGCGCTTGGCAGCTGGAAGCAGCTGATCGCCGCGCGTCAAGGCATCGTGCGTCTGCGCGACATCTGCAAGGCCACAGCGAGGCCCGAAGAACCGGCGGTCGCTTTGCCGCGGCCGTTCCGCGAGCTGACCGTGCAGGAATTGACCGTGGCGGCTCCCGGCACCGACCGGCCGATTGTCCAGAACGTGTCGTTTTCGATCAAGGCCGGCACCGGGCTGGCGCTGCTCGGAGCAAGCGCCTCGGGCAAGACGACGCTCTCGAAGGCCCTCGTCGGAATATGGCCTGCACTGCATGGCACGGTCCGGCTCGATGGTGCAGCTCTGGACCAGTGGAGCAACGAGGATCTCGGGAGCCATATCGGCTATCTGCCGCAGGACGTGGCGCTGTTCGACGGCAGCATTGCCGACAACATCTGTCGCTTCGACGAGAATGCGAACTCGGACGCCATTCTCAAGGCAGCGCAGATCGCCGGCGTCCACGACATCATCCTGCGGCTGCCGGAAGGCTATGCGACGCGAATCGGCCAGGGCGGCATGTCGCTGTCGGCGGGTCAGCGTCAGCGCGTCGGCCTTGCCCGCGCGGTGTATGGCGACCCGTTCCTGATCGTCCTCGACGAACCGAATGCGAACCTCGACACCGACGGCGAGAATGCACTCAGCCGCGCCATTCAGATCATGCGACAGCAGAACCAGAGCATCGTCATCGTCATCTCACATCGGCCGAGTGCGCTAAACGCACTCAACATGGCGCTGGTCCTCTACGAGGGTAAGGCCGTCGCATTCGGTCCCTGCCAGGAGATCTTCGCACGCGTCGCCGGCACCAAGGCGCCGGCCGGACCGGCCGTCACGCATGCCGCAGCCCCACCGAGGGTCGCCGCCCCTGCCGCCGCGGCGCCGAATCCGAACATGAGATCGCTTCGTCGTGCCGCCCCAGCAGAAAGCGCTTGATCAATGAAACACATCAACGATTTCAGGCCGTTCGACGACGACGACTATGTGCGACCGAAGACCCGTGCCGTCGGTCCGCAGGGCGACGCCCTGATCATGGAGCTGCAGCGGCTGCAGGGGGCTTTCGACGATGGCAGCGATGCCGACCCGCGCGACCGGCGGGGATCCCGTGACGGAGCAAAGAAGAGACGGCGCCCGCCGCCGTCGCAAGCCCGGACGAAGTCGCGCAAGAAGAAGACCAGCACGATGGGACGCGCGCTCGACGTGTCGCTGTCGCTGTTCGGCCTCGGCACCCCCGCGCCGCGGGCGCGCCGTCCCGAAGGCATCCGCGAGATGGAGTGGCAAAGGCCGGCGCCGATGCGATCTCGCGAGCCGGATATATCGCCACCGCCCCGGCAGGCTCCTGCGCGCGTGCCGGATGTTGCATCGCCATTCCTTGATCTGCAGGACGAGCGCGCGAACCGTAGCTCCAATGGTGGAATGCCGCGCGCGATGGCGCCCCAGAACCTGCCGGCCCGCATCATGCAGCCGCCGGCAGTCCCGCAGACCCGTGTCGGACGCCTGGTCGGGACCGCCGGCACGGCATTGACAACGGGCATGACGTTCATCGCCAGCCAGGGAACGGCGGCCGATCTCGACGACACGTCGGAAGAATCACTCGTTCCGCGCGTCGGCCGCATGTTCGAGAATGAGTTGCGCCTGGGCTTGCGCGTCCTACTCGTCGCCGCGGTTCTCGGTGGCGGTTGGCTGACGCTGGTGCCGCTCGCCGGCGCGATTGTCGTGCCCGGCAATCTCGTCGTGCAGTCCAACGTGAAGGCGATCCAGCATCCGACCGGTGGCATCGTCGCGGACATCAAGGTCGACAACGGAAAGCGCGTCAACGCCGGCGACCTTCTGGTGCGGCTCGATGGCACGCAAAGTCAGGCGCAGCTCCAGGCGATTACCAAGCAACTGAACGAGCAACGCGCCAAGATCGCCCGCCTCACGGCTGAGCGCGACGGTCTGGAGCAGCCGGAATATCCGACGACGCTGACGTCACGTGCGGATGATGCGCATGCTCGCGCGGTCATCGCCTCGGAGAACGCGCTGTTCAAGGCCCGCGCGGTCACCCGCAGGAGCCAGAAGGAGCTCCTGCAAGGGCGCATCGTCCAGCTGAACAACGAGATCGCCGGCATGGAGTCGCAGCTCGAATCGAAGAACAAGCAGATCGATCTGATCAAGGGCGAATTGGCCGGTGTTCAGGATCTCTACGACAAACGTCTGGTGCCGCTGACTCGCCTGACGACGCTGCAGCGGGAAGCTGCACGGATCGACGGTGAACGCGGCCAGTTGGTGTCCAGCGTGGCGGAGACCAAATCCAAGATCAGCGAAGCCGAACTGCAGACCGTCAAGATCGACCAGGACTTCCGCAGCGAGGTCGTCAAGGATCTCGGCGAGTCGCAGGCCAAGGAGGGCGACCTCGTCGAGAAGGGTGTCGCGGCGCGCGATCAGCTGGATCGAATCGAGATGCGAGCGCCGAACTCCGGAACCATCCATCAGCTCGCCATCCATACGATCGGCGGCGTGATCAAGCCCGGCGAGACCGTCATGGAGCTGGTGCCGGATTCGGACGAGTTGCAGGTCGAGGCCCACGTCCAGCCCAAGGACATCGATCACGTCCACACCGGACAGGACGCGCTGGTCAACTTCAACGCCTTCAACCAGCGCACCACGCCAAAGCTGAGTGGGCAGGTTTCGTTCGTCTCGCCCGACACCACCAACGATCAGCGGACGGGCTCGTCCTTCTACACGGTGAGGATCACGTTGTCGGAAGAGGAGCGCCAGCGCCTCGGCGGCGTCAATCTCATGCCGGGCATGCAGGCCGAAGTTTATGTTCAAACGGGTAGCCGCACGATGCTGAGCTATCTGATGAAGCCGATCACCGATCAGTGGCGCCGCGCCTTCGTCGAGCAGTAGACCCGAAATGCCACGGCCTGCGTCCCTCCTTGCGGAGGCCGCGGGCCGCTACCGCAATTCAGCATGAACATTGCAAATTTCCCGCGAACAACAGACCGGACGATGCCTCCGGCAAGCGCGATACGGCCGGCCGAAGCCCAGTCTGGCGCCACGCCTGACGCGGTTGATCGTGTCGCGAAACCGCGCCTGCCGCGACCGGCGGAGATTCCCACCCAGGAGGGGCCGCACGGGCTGCGTTTCGACTTCAACGACGGCTGCCGGGTCATGCTGCCGGACAATGGACGGGCCTGGCGCGTCCGGCTGAGCGATCTCGAGACCGGCAACGTGCTGTTCGACATCGATCTGCGCTCGGGACACGTCAACAGCACCAAGCGCTACTTCGTCCCGTTCAGGCTCGAGGTCTGGTCACAGGGAGAATTCCTGCTCGGTCATGACTACGACGCCAGCGAACGCGAGGTGCTGATCCAGTTTCCGGTCGGCACGATCGGAGACGTCATCGGCTGGATGAGCTATGCGGCGAAGTTCAACGAGCTGCATCGCTGCCGCCTGACCTGCGCACTGGGCGAGCCGCTGATCCCGCTGTTCAGCGCCGCCTATCCGGACATCGCCTTCGTCACCCACAACTCGGTACGGGTGGAACGATACTACGCGACCTACTCCGTCGCCCTGTTCTTCGACGACGCCGATCTGGTCTACCAACCCTGCGATTTCCGGCAGGTCGGCCTGCATCGAACCGCGGCCCATATCCTCGGCGTCGATACGGCCGAACGGCCGCCGCGCGTGGCGCTCAGCGAGGACAGCCGCCCGATCGCCGATCCCTATGTCTGCATCGCCGTGCAGGCGACGACTCAGTGCAAGCAATGGAACAATCCGGATGGTTGGCAGAGCATCGTCGCCTTCCTCAAGGCGACCGGCTACCGGGTGATCTGTATCGATCAGAAAGCCGAGAGCAATCACGGCGATTTTCGAACGCGAATTCCGGCCGACGCCGAGGATCAGACCGGAGATCGGCCGCTGCCGGAGCGTGCCCGCTGGCTCAGGCATGCCGCCTTCTTCGTCGGTCTGTCCTCCGGCCTCTCGTGGCTCGCCTGGGCGGTCGGCACTCCCGTTGTGCTGATCAGCGGATTTACGCATCCGACCAACGAATTTGCGACCCCCTATCGGATCATCAACCATCACGCCTGCAACAGCTGCTGGAACGACGTCCGTCATCGCTTCGAGCATGAGGACGCTCTCTGGTGTCCGCGGTTGAAGGGCACGCCGCGGCAGTTCGAATGCACGCGCCTCATCACCGCAAACCACGTCGAAACGACGTTGCGCAGCATCCCCGGCTTCGGGAACGGAGTGCGTCCACGATCGCCACCGCGAGCATCGACCGTTCCGACCGGCCAGTTGACGGCGCGGGACGCGCCCCAGGGAGGTGCCCCGCTTCACGCCCTCACGGCAAATCCTCCGCCGCCCGACGCTGCCGGCGATGCACCGCTCGCAATCGGCGCTCTGCTGACACGTCCACATGGCGATGTTTTTCGAGGCGGCCTGGCAGTTGGCGTGACGGTCGGCGCAGGCAAGCTGCTGGATCAGGCTGCCTCCGAGATCGCGGAAGGCGACCGTACCGTGGGTGCCGGCGATTTGGCCGCAGCATTGCAGAACTACAAGCAGAGCATAGCCATCGTTCGCCACCTGACCGAAGCCGACCCGGACAACGCCGGCTTTCAACGAAACCTGTCAGTTGCGTTGAACCGGATCGGCGCCGTGCTGTTCGTTCAGCGTAATCTCGAGGGCGCACAGGCAGCCTATTCCGCCAGCCTCGCCATCGCTCAGCGGCTGAACACGGCGCACCCGACCAACGTCAGCTTTCAGCGCGATCTCGCATTGTATCACGCACTCCTGGCGGATGTGGTCGCGGCTCAAGGCCGTCATGCAGAAGCTTTCGAGCACCGTCGCTCCAACGCCGCGCTGATCACCCAGCTTGCCAACGCCGCTCCCACCGATCCCGTTCTGCAGAAAGCGCTCGCGACGTCCTACCAGAACCTGGGCGATGCCTTCGTTCCCACCGGGAACGTCGATGGCGCACTTGCCGTCTACCAGGTCAGCCTCAGCCTGACAAAACGCGGGCTGGAAGCAAGCGGCCAGGATCCAGTTTGGAACCAGCTCTATAACACTCTGCTGCAGAAGATCAGGACGGCGATGCTGGTCCAACGGAGAGGCACCACTCCGTCCTGAGCGGGCGACGAGACCGCCAATCGCGGCACCCCGGACGCCCTCGTCTCCCACCGCCTGGTAGCAAAGCCCGTGCCGCTTCGACGCGCCGCGACGCTGTCCAATGCGCTCCGACCATCTCCCCACCGACAGGTCCGGACGGCAAGCCCGCAGGCAAGATGCGGGCAGCATCTTGACGGGAAGATGCAATGAGCGTCAGATTGACGCACCCTGCATTTCGGCTTGATCCCAGAATTCAAGCACTTGACCGCAGGACGAGGCGGCGCAGCCCCAGGCGCAATTCGCCACAACATCACCAGATTTGCGGACCGTCGCACGCCTCTTTTGGCCCGAATGCTGCGACCAAATAGCACGTGCGACAAAGTAGCGCGCGACAGATCGGCGCGTGACACAACATCGCATTGGCGCGAGGCGCAGTTCAAACGCGCGACGCGTTCCGCGGCAGGGCCGATGCAGCTCAGCATCGTCTGGCCAATCTCGCGACGAGGCCCTGCCGGGCGTCGGATGAATTTGGGGAGAGATAATCCATGGCGAATAACACCTTCAACGCGACGGCCCTGGCCAACGGCACGTCGAACCTGCTGGTGCGCGCCTCCGCGCTCAACCTGTCGACCGACCTGGTCCAGGCCGGCGTAGTGTTCAACGACGCGGTCCGCGCATCACTTGGCCTCTTCACGCAGGCAGGCAGTGGAAACTCGAACCCGTTCCTCGGCAGCTACACGACCGACCTTCACGCCGTTCAGAACGACATCGCTGCGATGCTCGCCAATCAGGGACAGGTGACGCTCGGCGGCCAGACCTTCACGCTGAATGCCACCGACACCGCCGTCCTCACCAACGTGCAGGCCCAGATCTCGACGCTGATCACGGCCGCACAACAGACCACCAACGCCGCAACGATCACGGCGGCGGACCAGACGGTTCACGCGGTCCAGCAGGAGATCCTGCAGGAGATCAACGGCGACGCGCATCTCTCCGGCGCTCTCAACAAGGTGACGTTCCTCGCCAACACCGGTGGCCAGGACGTCGCGTTCCAGAACACGCCGGCCGGTGCCGACGACGCCGCCAGCCTGGCCGCAGCCACGGCGGGCAACACGCTCAAGGACGTCGGCGTCGTGTTTAACAAGGTGGTCGATCTGGCCTCCGGCGGCATCAGCACGGCCAATCTCCAGGAGGTCACGAACGATCTCACCGCGATCTCCCAAGGCCTCACCAACATCCTGAACAACAAGACCCAGCTTGCGCAGATCGAGAAAGGTGAGACCGCGAACGCCGCGGCACTGACCACGATCCACCTGCAGACCGTGCTGGGTCAGGTCAATCTCGAACTGAATCAATATGCCAAGGCCGAAACCACCGGCAATCAGGCGGCGCTGCGCGGTACGGCGGACAATCTGCTCGATAGCATCGACATCATCCAGAACGACGCCAACCTGAACACGGCAGCCGGCGGCAACGGCATGCCCGGCCATGCCGGCGGCTTCGCGGAAGATCCGGGCGGATTGACCGGCACCGTGACCAAGTTCCAGGACAACCAGGCGCAGACCAATTTCTGGGCCGCGTTCCTGGCCGAAGGCAACACCATCAACGCGACTCTGCAGAAGATCTCGACCGGCGGCGCGCAAGCCAGCGCGGCCCTGGTCACCCAGATCCAGAACTACCAGCAGTTCGGCGCCAATTTCGACGCGGCCCAGGGCAACATTTTCCGCGGCCGCTTCGACAACGAGTTGCTCAGCGGCACGCTGGAAGCCGACACGGCGGCTGCCGTAAAGGGACTTCAGGGCATCCTCAACGGCGACACCGGCGCCGCGCTCGCCGCCGACAAGGCCGCGGTCGCCGCAGCCGGCCAGGGCTTCGCGGCCGACGCGATGGACGTCTCCGGCAACAACATCGCGATCGGCGGCGCGACCTATGTCGGCACGGCGACGACGGTCTCCACGGCCACCTCGGTGCACGGCCTCGCCCAGGGCACGATCCCGGTCACGGCAACTCCGAACATCGCCAACGGGACCGGTGGGACGACGACCACTCCCCCAAGCACGGGCGGCGGCGGAACGGGGACCGGCGGAATGCACACGACGCCCGTGAATTTCAGCCCGACCGCGCTCGCCAATGGCACATCGAACCTGCTGACTCGCGCCACTGCGATCCAGCATTCGACGGACCTGGTGCAGGCCGGCGTCGTGTTCAACGATGCGGTGCGCGCTTCGCTCGGTCTCTTCAGTCTTGCCAATAGCGGCAACTCGCCGGCTTTCCTCACCAGCTACCAGGCCGACATCACGGCGGTGCAGACCGATATCGCCGCCATGCTCGCCAATCCGGGCCAAGTCACTCTGGGTGGCAAGACGTTCGCACTGAACGCCACCGACACCGCCGTTCTCACCAATGTCGAGGGGCAGCTCGGCACCCTGCTG
This sequence comes from Bradyrhizobium ontarionense, assembly GCF_021088345.1. Classification (NCBI taxonomy): domain Bacteria; kingdom Pseudomonadati; phylum Pseudomonadota; class Alphaproteobacteria; order Hyphomicrobiales; family Nitrobacteraceae; genus Bradyrhizobium; species Bradyrhizobium ontarionense. The sequence continues at coordinate 1,347,991 of NZ_CP088156.1, forward strand.
CAGGCAGCGGGGCAGTTCGCGAACGCCACCACTCATTCCGCGGCCAGCCAGACCATCCATGCGCTGCAGCAGGAGATCCTGCAGGAGATCCATAACGACGCGCATCTTGCGAGCGCGCTGAACAATGTGCCCTTCCTCGCCAACACCGGCGGCCAGGACGTCGCCTTCCAGACGTCCCCCGCCGGCGCAGACGATCCGGCGAGCCTCGCTGCGGCCACGGCCGGCAACAGCCTCAAGGACGTCGGCCTCGTCTTCAACAAGGCGGTCGAGGTCGCATCCGGTGGCATCAACACCGGGAATTTGCAGGAGGTCAATGCTGACTTCACCGCCGTATCACAGGGCCTGACCGCCATCCTCAACAACAAGACGATGCTGGCGCAGATCGAGAATGGCGAGACGGCAAACGCCGCCGCGCTGACCACGATCCATCTGCAAACCGCGCTCGGCCAGATCAACCTGCAGCTCGCCAAATACGATGCGGCCGCGACGACCGGCAATCAGGCTGCGCTGCGCGGAACAGCGGACAATCTGCTCGACATCATCGATATCGTTCAGAACGACGCCAACTTGAATACGGCGGCTGGCGGCAACGGCAATGCAGGTCATGCCGGCGGCTTCGCCGAGGATCCCGGCGGATTGACTGGTACCGTCACCAAGTTCCAGGACAACCAGGCTCAGACCAATTTCTGGGGCGCCTTCCTGGCCGAGGGCAACACCATCAATGCGACCTTGCAGAAGGTTGCAACGGGGGGCGCGCAGGCCAGCGCAGCGCTGATCACGCAGATCCAGAACTACCAGCATTTCGGCGCCGGATTCGACGCCGCGCAAGGCGCGGTGTTCCAGGGTCGCTTCGACAACGAGCTGCTCAGCGGCACGCTCGAGGCCGATACGGCGGCAGCCGTGAAGGGACTGCAAGGCATCCTCAACGGTGACACCGGCGCTGCGCTCGCGGCCGACAAGGCGATGGTCGCCGCGGCCGGCCAGGGTTTTGCGGCCGACGCGATGGACGTCTCGGGCAACAACATCCCCGTCAATGGCGGCACCTACGTCGGAACGGCCACCACGGTCTCAGCGGCGACGTCGATCAAGGGCACCGCACACGGCACCATTCCGGTGACGGCGACACCGAACCTTGCCAACGGCACCGGCGGCACCGCTGCAGCCGGAACGACCGCCGCGGGCGGCGCAGCTGCGGGTGGCACGGGGGCGAACGGCGGTGCGGCTGCTGGCGGAACGACAGGCGCAGGCGGCACGACGGCCAACAACGGCAGCACCGGCGCCGATCACAGCCATCACCACGACCATAGCTCGCACGGCAGTCACTCGGCGGCGGCCGCGACGACCGGTCCGGACATGTCGCATCAACATGCGCTGCATCACATGTGGGCGTGAGGCGGCAGGACGGAACAACCGATCCTGCTCGCGACGATAGTGTTCCGGGAGCGCCAACGACGAGGGTTCAACTCGATCGACGCTCCCGGGCTTCGGATACGACCACCATCAGGTAGTGAGAAATGGAGATCCAGAAAGGAGGTTCCGAGGAGCACGAATGCACGATCCGGTCCTGCCCGACCGAGCCCCCAACGTTGGAACTTTTCCAAGGAGAGCCCGGGAGGTCGTCGTAAGATCAGGGCAACTTCTTGTCTGGAGCGTGCGTCGATACGTCACCCGCGGAGAATGTTGCAGGGATGCCACGACAGAAATCAAAGAGTTAGAACGCTTCCAAGCGCTGCCGTGACCCGGCTGCGACACTGCGCGCGTGCCCGAACAACATCATATTTGGGGACGCTGCGGCGCTTCTTTTGGCCCCATTGGAGCAATTAATTCCCAAGTGCTCTGAGGCTGCGACATTTCGCCCGTCCATCTAGGCGAGCGAGACGTCGCGACCGCATCAACGCCCGCATGCTGCCACGACGCCAAGCAGCTGACGCCGGGTTGAAACTTGGGGAGATCATCAATGGCAGCCAATACCTTCAACCCGACGGCGCTGGCGAACGGCACGTCCAACCTGCTCGTGCGCGCATCGGCGCTGAACCTATCGACCGACCTCGTCCAGGCCGGCGTCGTCTTCAACGACGCTACGCGCATTTCGACCGGCCTGTTCTCGACGCCGCAGAACAGCGGCAACTCGAATCCGTTCCTGACGAGCTACACCACCGACTTGCATGCCGTGCAGAACGACATCGCGGCGATGCTGGCCAATCCCGGTCAGGTCACGCTCGGCGGCAAGGCTTTCACGCTGAACGCGACCGACACGGCCGTGTTGACACAGGTGCAGGCCGAGATCGGCACGCTGATCACCGCAGCGCCCGGCACGACCAATGTGAACACGCTGGCTCAGGCCGACCAGACCATCCACAATGTGGAGGCGATGATCCTGCAGCAGATCCAGGGTGACTCGCATCTGTCGGCTGCATTGAACGGCGTCCCGTTCCTCGCAAATACCGGTGCAATGGACGTTGCGTTCCAGAGCCTTCCGGCCGGCAATGACGGCACGGCAAATCTCGCAGCGGCGACCGGCGGCGACCTCGCTGCCATCGGCCAGGTGTTCAATGCTGCAGCGGACCTCGCGCTGGGCGGCATCAGCGCCAACAATCTCGGTCAGGTCACGGCCGACTTCACCGCCGTGCAACAGGGCCTGCAGGCTATCCTCAACGACCCTGCAAAGCTTGCCGCGCTCGAAGCCGGTCAGACCGCGATCGATGCACAGACGACGACGCTGCACCTGCAGACGCTGGCCGGCCAGATCGGCCTGCAGTTGAACAAATACGACAGTCCGGAAACGCAGGCCAATGCGACCGCCCTGCGCGGCACCGCCGACAACATTCTGGACATGATCGACGTGTTCCAGAACGACGCGACCCTCAACAAGGCTGCGGGCGGCACCGGCATGCCCGGTCATGGCGGCGGCTTCTCGGAAATGCCGGGCGGCCTGACAGGCACGGTGACCAAATTCCAGGACAACCAGGTGCAGACCAACTTCTGGGCTTCGTTCCTGGCCGAGGCCAACACGCTCGGCGCCAAGCTCATCGGCGTGGCCAACGGCACCCAGGCCGCGACGCAGGACATCATTACGCAAATCGTCAACTACCAGAACTTCGGCGTCAAGTTCGACCAGGCTCAGGGGGCGGTGTTCCAGGGTCGCTTCGACAACGAACTCGTCGCCGGCGCGCTGCAAGCGGACTCTGCGATGGCCACCAAGGCGCTGATGGGTATCATGAACGGCGACACCGGCGCAGCGCTGGCGGCCGATCAAGCCATGCTTCAGGCATCCGCTGCCAACTTCATCGGCAATGCCGGTGACATCTCCGGCAACAACATCGCGGTCGGCGGCTCGGCCTATGTCAACTCGGTGACGAGCTTCATCACGGCCACCGCCGTGAACGGCATCGCCATGGGCACCGGCGCGCCGGCCGGCGCCAACCCCAACATCGCCAACGGCACCGGCGGCACGCCTGCGACCCCGACGACCAGCACCGGCGGCGGAACGACTGGTGGCGGCATGGCCGGCGGCGGCACGACTGGCGGGGGAACCGCTGGCGGCGGCACGACCGGCGGCGGAACGACAGGCGGTGGCACCACCGGAGGCGGTACCACGGGCGGTGGCACGACCGGAGGCGGGACAACGACCGGCAACAACCACACCACGACCACGCACCACCACCATCACAGCCATAGCCACCACACCGCGACGGCCGCTCCCGCAGCCGCCCCAGCAGCTGCCCCAGCGGCCGCCACGGCAGCGGCGGCCACGAGCGGCCCGGACATGTCGCACCACCACGCGATGCACCACATGTGGGGCTGACACCGCCATCAACACACGAATGCCGACCGGCGCAGAACTTGTGTTCTGCGCCGGTCTCGTTGCGCCCAGCGCAATCACGCTCCCAGGTCGCTGCGCGGTCGGAGCGCAAGGCCCAACTCGAACGGTTCTACGCGGTCGATCGATGACCGCCCCGGTCAAGCCTCCGTTTCGCTTCAATCCGCCTCGACAACGGCCTTCGTCGACCATCCAGCAAGTAGCAATCATGAACGAGCCTGCCATCGCTTTCCGCCCTCGTCTCGTTTCGACGTCGGCCGGCCCCACCGCACCGCCGGCCGCGATTGATGATCACGCCCTCAAGATCGCCGAGCAGGCCTACCGGAAAGTGCTGGCGCTACAGCCACGGCATTTCCGGACATTGTGCAGCCTGGCGACGGTCCGTCTTCAACTCGGCGACGCGCATGAGGCGCGAGCCCTGCTCGGCCAGGCCGCGAACGCGGCGGGCGACGCCGCGGACTTGCACCTGACGCTCGGAAAGGCGTTCGCGGGTTTGGGTGATCTCGCCGAGGCGACCTCACATCTGCAACGCGCCGTCGCACTCGACGAGTCCACGCTCGAGGCGCGTCTCCTGCTCGGGAGTGCGCTCTACAGCCTGGGCGATCTCGCGGGCGCGGTCCGGCACCTCGAGTCGGCGCTCGCGACCGATGGCGACAACGCCGACGTCCACCAGGCGCTCGGGCTCGCCCTGCAGCGCGCCAGGCAGTTCGAGCGGGCGATGTCGCATCATGAAGCGGCACTTGTCGCAAGACCACAATTCGCGGCGGCCGCCAGCAGTCTCGGTGACGCCTGCCGGCAGCTCGGCCGCCACCCGGAAGCGATCGCGCACTACATGAGGGCGCTCGCCATCCAGCCCAATGCGCCGGCGGTGCTGCTCAATCTCGGCGGCTGTCATCAGGCGACGGGGGAGTTGGATGCCGCCATTCGCAGCTTTCAGCAGGCGCTCGCGTTGAGCCCTCATTTGGCCGAGGCGCACTACAATCTCGGCAATCTCTATCTGCATATGAACAGCTGGCCGACGGCGGTCTTCCACTACGAGCGGGCCGTGGTGGAACGACCGGATTTCCCGGAAGCTCACAACAATCTCGCCAATGCGCTGGAGTCCCGCGGCAGGCACGAGGAGGCGCTCGCCCACTATGATGAGGCGCTGCGGCGACGCCCCGATTACGCCGCCGCCCATCGCAATCGCGCCGACACGCTGCGGAACATGACCCGGTTCGACGAGGCCATCGCCGGCTATCACAAGGCCCTGGCACACGATCCCGGCGACACGACCACGATGAATCATCTCGCCGGCGTGCTGATGATCGCAGGCCGGCTCGACGAAGCCGCACGCGCCTACGAATCCGCGCTGGCCGTCAATCCGCACAACGTCGGCATCCAGCTCAACTACGGCGTGGTCAAGCCGTTCGCCGTTGACGATCCGCGCTGGCCGACGCTTCAGGATCTGGCGGCGAGCTCGGAGACGCTCAGCGAGGATGGACGCATCGCCCTGCATTTTACGCTCGGACGCGCCTACGCCGACGTCAAGGACGGCGAACGATCGCTGCTGCACCTGCAGGCCGGCAACGGCCTCGAACGTCGTCGAATGAACTACGACGAGAACCAGACGCTACGGCAGATGGAGCGCGTCCGCGGCATCACCTCGAAGGAGATGATTCGGGCGCGCGCCAATTGTGGCGCCCCGTCGAACCTGCCCGTCTTCGTGATCGGCATGCCCCGGTCGGGCACCAGCCTGATCGAGCAGATCCTGGCCAGCCACCCCGCCGTGCATGGCGCCGGCGAGGTGAACTACTTTGCGGCAGCTGCCGGCCTCTTCACCGATCGCACCCGCGGCGACTATCCCGAAATGCTCGCCAAATTGTCCGATACGGAGATCGGAACGCTGGCACGCGCCTATCTCGAGCGTTTCACGGACCTGCCCCCGGGCACGGTGCGCATCGTCGACAAGATGCCGTCGAACTTCCTGTTCGCAGGCCTCATTCACCTGGCGTTCCCGAATGCACGTCTCATCCACGTCAGGCGCAACCCGGTCGACACCTGCCTGTCCTGCTACTCTCAGCTGTTCTCCGAACCGCAACCCTTCGCCTATGATCTGGCTGAACTCGGCCGCTACTACCGGGCCTATGAGGCGCTGATGGACCATTGGCGCGCGGTCCTGCCGGACGGTGTCATGCTGGATGTGACGTACGAGGACGTCGTGCGTGACTTCGAGCCGCAGGCGCGCAAGATCGTCGCCCATTGCGGGATCGACTGGGACGATCGCTGCCTGTCGTTCCATGAGACCAAGCGCCCGGTCAACACCGCGAGCCTGGTCCAGGTGCGCAAGCCGCTCTTCACGGGATCCGTCGGCCGCTGGCGCCTCTATGGCGACCGGCTCAAGCCATTGCTCGATGCGCTCGGCAGCGACGGCGCAGAGCCGCCGATGGCCGAGGCCGTGTCGGCGACGGCGCAGCCTTCGCCCGCGAACGTCGCTCCGCCGGTCGTCACGCCCACCACGGAGACGCAGCCGATCGATGCCGAGCAGCTCGGGTCACTGCAGACGCTGGCGGAAGGCGCCGCATCGGTTGCCAAGAGGCTGCAGGGCCGCGGCGAGAACGGCGATGCCGAGACGATCTTCAGGCTGATCCTCGCAAGCCAGCCCGATCATTTCGATTCGCTGGTCGGACTAGGCGTGATCCTGACCAGCGCCAATCGGCTCGACGAGGCCAAGGACCATTTTCTGCGCGCGGTCGCCATCAACGACAAGTCCGCCGAGGCCCATGGCAGCATCGGAGCCGTCGAAGCGTCCGCCGGCCGTTTTGACGTGGCCGTCGGTCACTACGAGACGGCGCTCGGGCTCTCCCCGAGCCATCCCGGCATTCTCTACGCCTTCGCCATGGTGCGGCAGAACCAGGGTCTGATCGACGAGGCGATGGCGCTGCTGAGGCGAGCCATCGAGAACAAGCCCCAGCATCTCGACGCCCATTTTGCGCTCGGCAACCTGCTCTATACGGCCGGCAAGGACATCGAGGCGGCGCGCTGCTACCTCAAGGTCCTGGACTTCAGCCCGGCTCATGCCGAGACGCACAACAACATCGCCAATGTCCTGCTGCGCCAGGGCCATCGCGAGCGCGCCATCGAGCACTACAAGCGGGCGATCGCGAGCCGGCCCGACTACGCCGATGCCTATGGCAATCTCGGCAACGCCTTTCTCGAGCTCAACCAACTCGAGGACTCCATCGAGCAGAACCTGCTCGCCATCAAGATCAAGCCGGAGCGCTTCGGCTCGTACAACAATCTCGGCGTCGCCTATCAGGCGCTCGGCCGCTTCGAGGAAGCCACGGCGGCATTCGAAAAGGCCCTGGACCTGTCGCCGGACGACGCACCGATCCATCTCAATCTGGCGAACATGGCGAAGTTCAAGCCGGACGACCGCCGGCTGGCGGGCTTGCAGAGGCTGGTCGACCGCGCCGACCAGCTCGATCAGGAGAAGCAGATCGCGGCCCATTTCGCCATGGGCAAGGCGCTGTCGGATCTGAAGCAGTACGATGACGCGTTCGCGCACCTGCTCCAGGCGAACACGCTGAAGCGCAAGACCTTCGACTACGATTCCGAGCAGCGGCTTGCGATGATGAAGAACGTCGCCGACCGCTTCACGCCGGACTTCTTCCGCTCGGTGGCAGGACACGGCGACGACTCCTGGGCACCCATCTTCATCGTCGGCATGCCGCGTTCCGGGACGACGCTGATGGAGCAGGTGCTGTCCAGCCATTCGAAGGTATTCGGAGCGGGCGAGCTCGAAACGTTCAAGGAACTGGTCGGCGAATGCGCCGCACGCCAGAAGGTCCCTCCTGCCTATCCCGATCTCATCACGCTGCTGCCGCCGGAGGAGATGACCGCACTCGGGCGAGAGTATACGGCGCGCGTCCGGGCGCTCGCGCCCGAAGCCGAGCACATCGTCGACAAGATGCCGCTCAACTTCCTGTTCGTCGGACTGATCCACGCGGCGTTCCCGCGCGCCAGGATCATCAATACGAGGCGCGATCCGCTCGACAATTGCGTGTCCTGCTACTCGCTGCTGTTCACCGGCGCCCAGCCCTTCGCATACGACCTCACAGAGCTCGGCCACTACTACCGAGGCTATGAGAACGTGATGGAGCACTGGCACAAGGTGCTGCCGCCCGGCGTCTTGATGGACGTTCAGTACGAGGACCTTGTCGACGATCTCGAGGGCGTCTCGCGCCGCGTGCTCGCCCATTGCGGCTTGGACTGGGAAGACGCATGCCTGGATTTCCACCGCACCGAGCGCACCGTGCGTACGGCAAGCCTGATGCAGGTCCGTGAACCCATCTACCGCCGTTCGATCGGAAGCTGGCGCCGTTACGAGAAGCATCTCGGGCCGCTGTGCGCGGCGCTCGGCCTCGACCACCCGCCACCGGCGGAATCGAACTGACCGCCGGAAGATAACCGGGTGCTGTTGCCCAGGGATCGGTGACAGGCGCGGCACCCGGCTATCCGGCCGCGCGGCGGTGCGGCTCACATATTGTGCTCCAGGCTCTTTAAGAAATTATATTCGTCATATGCAGGCGTGTCGGTTGAACTACGCAAATTCATAAGTATGCCACTTACAATCAGAAGTTGATCGTCTTGGCATCCAGCGGCGTACAGCGCGAGCCCTGTTCGTAGATCGGTCAGACCCGTGTGGCGGATCTGAGATCCGCTTCGGCACGTCCCCGAAGTCGTGAAGCGAGTGTCAGATCCAAAGCCATACTAGACTCTTGATTTTGCTGGCGTCCTTCGACACTGGCGTCCGTCGCGGACGCGCGGCGAACTGATACGAGCGTCAGAGTTGGGACGCCGGCCCGTGTTGCAGTCGAACTCTGCCGCAGCCCTTCAGTCATCTCCGTTCATGTTGGCGGCCGCGCCATGTTGTACGGCAACGGCCGAGCCCGCCGCGCTGCTTGGCAAACAGCCGCGCTACAACTATAGATGTCATACTGATTTTTTTATCTGCAGACGATTGCGTTTCCCGTTCGAATTTCGGCCAGCCGCGGTGCGCGGCGGCGAGGTCATGGTGCGGAGAGAATTTCGATGGCGAGCTGGATCGAACTCCTGGAGGCGGTCGATCGCGCAGCGCAGGGTGAACCTCATCTGTTCGCCGCCTCCCCGCCCCTGGCCCGCGCCAGAGCCGCGCCGTCCCCGACTGACGAAGACCGCACTGCGGCAGGCCGGCTGCATATTCAGTGCGTCTCGCGAATCGTGACCCAGCGCCTGCCCTATGCCGATGGCGAAGAGGTCGCCGCACTCGCCAGCGTCTATCAGCTGTTCAAGGAAGCCAGGACCATCTTCGATGCGCATCCGCAATGCGGCCTGCTCAACGACCTCGTATGGCACGTTCTCAATACCCGGGTGCGGCCGTTCACGGCCAAGTGGCACCGCCTAAGCGAGCGCGGCGCGTTGGCGGCGCTGGACGCGACCGACGTATTCCGCGACGACCTCGCACGATTGCAGCCGATCCTGGCGCGCCTGGACGCGCTGCTGGTCGCCATTCGCGACGGCACGCCATACGCGCCACCCGGCGCGGATCCGGCCAACAGCAACGAAGCCGACATCACCGCGGAGATGGGGGGCAGCCTGCCATGGGGAATCGACGACAAGCTCGGCGGTCTGGACGCGCGAATGGCGGCAGATATCAACCGGCAGGAACGCGACGCCATCGCACTGCGGCGCGCCGTGTATGCCGACCGCCTTCGTGCAGACGGACGAACGGCCACGCAAGATGACTGGACCGCACGTCCGCACGCTGCGGCGCTGGCGATTTCCGGCGGCGGCATCCGTTCCGCAACCTTTGCGCTCGGCGTCCTCGTCGCCCTCGCCCGCCGCAATCTTCTGTTCCAGTTCGACTATCTCTCGACCGTCTCGGGCGGCGGTTATATCGGCTCGTTCCTGACAACGTTCTTGAGCGGCCCGGCGCCAGACGGTGCGTCCCTCGGGCTCATGCGCAGCGATCTTCCGTTTCAGCGCGAGGATGGCGAGGCCGCGGCGCTGCGCCATGTCCGCCATCACAGCAAGTATCTGGCGACCGGCGGGCTGGCAGAGCGGCTGCGGATGGCGTTTGCGCAGGTCTACGGCATGGCGATGAATGGTCTGGGCATCGTCTATCTCGCGACCATCGCCGCGCTCGTGGAATACGTCCTCAGGCTCGTTCTTCCGCCAGAGTCCTTCTGGCCGATTCCCCTGCTGGTGGCCGGCGTGGCGCTGCTCGCGACGCCCTTCGTGCTGCCCCAGCTGGCACGCCGCCGGAATCATCGCAGCGCGGCGGATGGATTGCTGCTCGCGCTCTGCATCATTCCCATTGCACTGCTGGCCTGGCAGGGGCTCGGCTGGCTCCACGTCAACGTCGAGTGGCAACCGCTCTACCTGTTGATCCCGCTGGTTCCATTGCTCGCCTCCGCGCTGCTCGCGCTGGCCGGCCGCGTTGCTCTCCCGCTCCGGATCCCGCTGATGGTGGCGTCATCAGTCGCGGTGCCGCTGATATTCATCGGCACCGAACTCATCGTCTACCATCATATCAGGGACGAGAGCGTGCTACCGGTGCTCGGGTCGACCAGCAATATCTTCATCGCAATGGTGCTCGCCGTCGTCGGTTTCTGGCTGCTCTGCGACCTCTTCGACATCAACTTCACGGCGCCGCACCGCCACTACAAGAAGAAGCTCGGCGAAGCCTATCTCGTGCAGCCCGACTCTGCAGAGCCGCTGGGACCACTGCGGGAGAACGTGTCCGTCGCCCTCTCCGCCTGCAACGACGCCGGACGCGGTCCCTATCATCTCGTCAATTGCGCGTTGAACGTCCCAGCCTCGAAGCAGGCCAGGATGCAAGGCCGCCTGACGGATTTCTTCCTGTTCAGCCGCGCCTTCTGCGGCAGCCCATTGACCGGCTATCAGCCGACGCAGGCGTGGGAGCGCCTCGACGACGATCTCGACCTCGGCACCGCGATGGCAATCTCCGGCGCGGCGGCAGCGGCCCAGATGGGCACGGGAACGATCAGGACTCTGAGCTTCTGGCTGGCGCTGTTCAACATCCGCCTCGGCTACTGGATCAGGAACCCGGGTCACGCGCGCGCCGGTGACGTCGGTCCGCCCGGGCTCTCATACCTCCTGCAGGAAATGTGCGGGCTCGCCGACGAGAGCCGGCCTCACGTCAACGTCTCCGACGGCGGCCACATCGAGAATCTCGGCGTCTATGAATTGCTGCGGCGACGCTGCAAATACATCGTCGCCATCGACGGCGAGCAGGATGCTCAAATGACCTTCCACGGTCTCACCACGCTGCAGCGCCTTGCCGCCATCGATCTCGGCATCACCATCGACATCGGGCTGGACCAGCTCCGCCCGAGCAAGACGAGCGGGCTCAGCCACTCGCATTTCGCCTTCTGTCGCATCCACTATCCGCGCACGACGCGCGACGACGGCGAGAGCCATGGCTACCTGATCTATCTGAAGCTGTCGCTGACCGGCAATGAGGGGGAGTTCATCCGTCGCTACCGGCTGGATGAGCCGAACTTCCCACACCACTCCACGGCCAACCAATTCTTCACCGAGGCCCAGTTCGAAGCCTATCGCAGCCTCGGCGAGCATGTCGGTGACAAGCTGTTCCTGCCCGCGATCGTCGGGCCGGACATGTCCCAGCACTCCGCGGACGTCCGGGTCGAGGAGTGGTTTCTCGCGATCGGGAAGAACATGCTCTCGCCGCTCCGGTAACCCGATCGCCGGGCGTGGCGGACGATCAGGCGGACGCGCCAGCCGGCACTTCTGCCGCCCTGCCGTGCCCGGATTGTGGTGAAAGCCCAGTGGGCGCTTGACCTGCGCGCCAAGGCTTGGTTTGACCCGATTGCGTCCGGTCGGGAGAGCCCGGCCGGGCGCCGTCCCGCCTCAACCGTGGAAGATTCCTGATCATGCGTATCACCCTCGTCGGCTCTCGCCATTTCGGTGTGGCCACACTGAACATGCTGCGCGAGAGAGACATCGAGATCGCGCGGGTCGTCGTGCACGACGCCGAGGACCGACTCGCGGCTGCGGCGCGTGCGGCGGGAATCGACGTCGTGGTCCAGGCCAATCCGAAGCTGGTGCCTGCCGGCGAGATTGCGCCTGGCACGGACCTGATCGTCGCGGCGCATAGCCATGCGCGGGTGACCCAGGATGCGGTCGCATCCGCCAGGCTTGGCGGCATCGGCTACCATCCCTCGCTGCTGCCGCGGCACCGCGGTATGGCGGCGGTGGAATGGACCATCAAGGAAGGCGATCCGATCGCCGGCGGCACCATCTATCATCTGGCCGAGCGAATGGACGCAGGCGCCATCGCCGCACAGGATTGGTGCTTCGTCAGGAAGGGCGAGACGGCCCGCGAATTGTGGGAACGCGCACTGGCGCCGCTCGGACTCAAGCTGCTCGGCGACGTCGTCGAATATGCGAAGGCGAACGGTACGATCCCGGCCAAGCCGCAGGACGAGCAGTTTGCGACCAAGGCGCCCAGCCTCACGCCGCATTGAACGGGGCGCCGTCGGGAGCCACACGCAAGAAGAGCTGGCTTCGCTTGACCGTGCCTGCTTCGGGCAAAACGGTGGACTCCGGCTGACGACACAAGCTGTGGCACGAATCTGCTCGCGTGACACGCGAACCGCAGTTTGCTCACAATGCCGCCCGAATGGCTCGGAACCGGGTTTTGCATTAACCTTTACGTGTCTGAGATTGCTAGATAAATTTCTCTTGCGGCGATGCGGCAAATTTTCGTCACAATTCCTCCAAATAAGGTACTGATCAAAGACATTGAGGGACAACGATTCATGCGTCTCGACCGCATTGGAATGGCTTTCGTCGCGTCGATCCTGGTTGGCAGCACGGCGGCCCCCGCATTCGCCCAGTCACCCTATGACGGTCAGTGGCAGGTCACGATCATGACCAGCAGCGGCAGCTGCGAGCCCACGGCCAGCTCGACCCTGACCGTGGCAGACGGTAAGATTTCTGGGCCTGGCGCCAACGTGACTGGTTCTATTGGGCGCGAAGGCCTCGTGAAGGTCTCGATCAATGGCGCATATGCGAATGGGCAGCTCAACGGCAATTCGGGTTCAGGAAAATGGAATGGCGCCTCGGCGGGGATTCCCTGCAGCGGACGCTGGCAGGCGTCGCGCATGTAACGCCGATCGCTCGCTTCTGAAGATGGTGCGGCGGCTCTCGGCCGCCGTCATCGTTTTTGCCGCGAGCATCGCCGCCTCGCCCGGCCGCGCCGATCCCGGCCCCTTCACCGGCTTGGCCGGAACATGGGGCGGCAGCGGCACGGTGGCTCTCGAGGACGGATCCACCGAGCGCATCCGCTGCCGGGCCACCTATAGCGTATCCGGCCCGAGAATGACCCTGGCGCTGACCTGCGCCAGCGACGCCTACAGGTTCGGGCTGCAGGCCGACGTACTCGCCGAGGGCTCGGCCATCTCGGGCAGCTGGAGCGAGACCAGTCGTGGCATCAGCGGCGTGCTGCAGGGACGCGGGGGCGGCGGCAACTTCCAGCTGGTCGCGACCACCGCCGGCTTCAACGCCAACATCGCGCTCGCAACCCGCGGCAACAAGCAGTCGGTGTCGATCCGGGCCGACAGCCAGTTCCGCGCAGCGAACATCTCGCTGTCGCGCTGACGCAGGCCCGGTGGCCCTCAGGCCCGCTTGGCGCTCGCGACCGGGCCGCCGGTCGGAGCCGGAGCCAATTGCGCTGCGGTTCGCTTGATCGTCTTGGCGACCAGCAGCGCCTGCTCCCTGGTCATGGCAAAGTCCTGCACGCCTTTGTGGGTGGTCAGCGACAGCACCATGAGATGAGGCTCCTTCTCAGGCCAGCCCGTGGCAAAGGCGGTCAGGAAATCGGCTGAGGCGGCACGTTCGGTCATGTCTCAAAGCTGCCCTTGGATGTTTCGCGGCGGTGGCTTTAGGACGAAACACGGCCACACTCCACGTTTTTCTCGGCGGCTGCGCCCCTCCGCAACGACAGCGCCGCCTGCCGCGTTGACGCGCTGCATCGTTGATTTCATTTGCATTACCCTGCACCCGAGGCGATACAGCCGCTCTCGCCGCCTCCGCCCGCCTCTGCCTCCCCAGCCTCATGCATCGTCCAGCTTCGAAACTGATGGCCGCGCTGTGGATGATCGGCTGGCTCAGCCTCATGCTGGTCATGGTGGTGGCCGGGCGCGAAGCGATGCGCGAGCTGAACGTGTTCGAGCTGATGGAGCTGCGCTGCCTGATCGGCCTCGTGATGCTGTCTCCGGTCGTTGCGCTCAGCGGCGGGACCGCCGCGCTCCGCACCATCAGGCTCAAGGGGCACGCGGCACGCAATCTGATCCACTATGGCGCCCAGCTCGGCTGGTTCTTCGCTCTCACCCTGATCCCGATCGGCCAAGTGGTGGCGATCGAATTCACGATGCCGATCTGGACGGCGCTGCTTGCCGCGGCCTTCCTCGGCGAACGCATCACCCTCTTCAAGCTGCTCGCGATCGTCCTCGGGCTGGTCGGCGTCGTCGTGATCGTTCGCCCCGATACCGGCGCGATCAATCCGGGGCAGCTCATCGCGCTCGGGGCCGCCGTCGGATTTGGAATCTCGATCGCGCTGGTCAAGTTCCTGACGCGCACCGAGCCGACGGTGTCGATCATCTTCTGGATGCTGGTGGTCCAATCCGTCGCCGGTCTGGTCCCCTCACTCGTGCTGTGGACCTGGCCGTCGGCCCTCGGCTGGGGCTGGATCGTCGTCGTCGCCTTCTGTGGGACCTTCTCGCATTTCTGCATGGCGCGCGCGTTGCTCTATGCCGACGCCACCATCGTGATCCCGATGGACTTCCTGCGGGTCCCGCTGACGGCCACCGTCGGCTGGCTCGTCTATTCGGAACGCCTCGACGGCTTCACGGTGCTCGGCGCAGCGCTGATTCTGGCGGGCAACCTCCTGAACCTCCGTCCCCCGCAGCCTGAGCCGGTAACGGCGAACAGTTCGTCCCGAAACTGACGCCGCGGAACAGCTCCGATCCGTGGGCATCGGTGTGACCATTGTCACGCAACCGAAGAGATACACGCGATCGGCGTTGGTAGCGCGCAACACTCGCAAAAAGCTTTGTGGCAGATCCGTGATTTTTTGTATGGGAACAAGACTTTTCGGCTCGAACGACGACAAATGCGGGAATGATCGCTTCGCTTTTTCGTTGGGGGATCTCCTGCATGCGCTATCTCACCATCACATTGTCCCTGCTCTGCATGGTGCTGACGGCAGAAGCCGCAAAGGCCGACCGCCGAGTCGCCTTCGTCGTCGGCAACGGCGCCTATAAGAGTGTGGCACAGCTGCCGAACCCGCCGGTCGATGCCAAGGCCATGGCGGCAACCCTGCGCAACGTCGGCTTCGACGTCGTCGAGGGGACCAATCTCACGCGCGACAAAATGACCGAGAAGCTGCTCGACTTCGGTCGCAAGGCACAGGGCGCCGATATCGCGGTGTTCTATTACGCCGGCCACGGCATCGCGATCTCCGGCACCAACTACCTGCTGCCGGTGGATGCCGACCTGAAATCGGAAATGGACGTCAAGCTCGGGGCGGCGATCAACATCGACGTGACGCTGGACCAGACCATGGGCGACGCCAAGGTCAAGCTGGTCTTCCTCGACGCCTGCCGCGACAACCCGTTCGCTGCCAAGATCAAGTCGAACTCACCCACCCGCAGCGTGTCGGTCCAGACCGGCCTTGCCGAAATGAAGTCGGGCGAAGGCACGCTGATCGCCTTTGCGACGGGCCCGGGCCAGACTGCACTCGACGGTGAGGCCGGAGCCAACAGCCCGTTCACGCGCGCCCTGATCTCGCACATCGGGCAGCCCGGAGTCGAAATCCAGCAGGCGATGACCGCGGTGCGCGCCCAGGTCAACGAGGAGACCAACAAGGGCCAATTGCCGTGGGGGCATACCAACCTCATCGGTGCAGTCTATCTCAACCCGTCCGCCACCCCTGCTGCAACGGCGACGGCCGCCGGAAGCACTCCCGTCGCCGCCACGGCGACCGCAACAGCGGGCGAGGCCGAGCTCGAGTTCTGGCGCTCGGTCAAGGATTCCAACAAGCCGGAAGAGCTCAACGCCTATCTCTCGACCTATCCGAACGGTCAGTTCAAGTCGCTGGCGATGGCGCGCATTGCCGCGATCGAGAGCGGCGCCGTCAACACGGCGACCCGCAACGTCGCCAAGGGCGTCGATCCCGCCACCTTCACCGAAGAAGGCACCCAGATCGCCGAGGATCAGATCGGCCTCGACAAGACCAAGCGGCGCGACGTCCAGCGCCGCCTGACGGGCTTGGGCTTTGACACCAAGATGACCGGCCTGTTCGACGACGAGACCCGCGGCGTCATGAAGCGCTGGCAGGCGGCCCGTGGCTATCCGTCGACCGGCTTCTTGACGAAGCTGCAGCACAAGGCCCTTCTCGCCGAGCCGCAGCCGGCGCCGGCAACCGCCTCGGTTGGCGACGAGGCCAAGCCGCGCCGCGCCAAGCCGGCGGGCAACGTCGCTGCCGGCGGCCCGCCGCCGCAAGGCGCACCGGTCTACCGCAATCCGCCACCGCAGGACAACGCGGGCAATGCCGCCGGCGCCGCTTTCATCGGCGGCATGATGGGCGGCGTGATCGGCGGCGCGCTGCGCCGCTGACCCGCTCTCCATCGCTCGAAGGCAAAAAAGCAAAGCCCGGACCGTAAGGTCCCGGCTTCGGTTTTTGAACGACACATGCCGCTCGTCAGAGACCGGCAGCCTTGCGCAGGGCTGCATTGATGCGGTCCTGCCAGCCTGGTCCTAGCGACTGGAAGTGCTCCAGCACGTCCTGGTCGATCCGCAAGGTCACCTGCTCGCGTACGCCGGGAACCGCAACCTTCTTGGGCGGCGCCTCCACCGGCTTGGTCGTCACCTTCTTGAACGCGGCCTCCGCCTCAGTGCGGGCATCGGCAAGCGTACGGGGACGCCGCGGCTGATCGGCCATGATCAGATCCCCTCGAACAGCGCGGTGGACAGATAACGCTCGGAGAACGACGGCACGATCGCCAGGATCGTCTTGCCTGCGCTCTCCGGCCGCTTGCCGATCTCCAGCGCCGCGGCGATCGCCGCGCCCGACGAGATGCCGCCGGGAATGCCTTCGTTGCGGGCCAAGGCGCGAGACGTATCGATCGCGGTCGTGCTGTTGATCTTGACGATCTCGTCGATGACCGAGCGGTCGAGAATGTCGGGGACGAAGCCAGCGCCGATCCCCTGAATCTTGTGCGGAGTGTGCTGGCCGCCGGACAGCACCGGGCTTTCCTCCGGCTCGACGGCGACGACCTTCACATCAGGCTTGCGCGATTTCAGGACCTGGCCCACGCCGGTGATGGTGCCGCCCGTGCCGACGCCGGCGACGAACACGTCGATATTGCCGCCGGTATCGTTCCAGATTTCCTCCGCCGTGGTGCGGCGATGGATGTCCGGGTTGGCAAGGTTCTTGAACTGCTGCGGCGTCACCGAGTTCGGCGTGGTGCGCAACAGCTCCTCGGCCGTCGCAATGGCGCCTTTCATGCCCTGCGTCGCCGGCGTGAGCACGATCTCCGCGCCGAGGAAAGCCAGCATCTTGCGCCGCTCGATCGACATCGACTCCGGCATCACGAGCTTCAACTTGTAGCCCCGCGCCGCCGCCACGAAGGCCAGCGCGATGCCCGTATTGCCCGAGGTCGGCTCGATCAGCACCGTGTCCGCCTTGATGACCCCGGCCTGCTCCATCGCCACGATCATGCCGACGCCGATGCGATCCTTCACGCTCGCGGCAGGATTGAAGTATTCCAGCTTGGCCAGGATGGTCGCCTGCACGCCGTGCTGCTCGGGCAGCCTTCGCAATCGCACAATCGGCGTATTGCCGAACGCATCGACAATTGAATCAAATACGCGTCCACGTCCTGGATGCTGCGTCGCAGCTGACGATTCCATAACATTACTCCCTGCGCGCGCCCCGGCGCGACATCGTCGATGTTCATCGACCATCTTCAGCGAGCCTGCTGCGCTGCGCAAGCACGTTTACGCGATCACACGATGACGGCGCTGCACAACAAGTCATGGTAAAATTACGCAAAACCAACGCATTTGTGTTGCGACAGGGTCAATGACTTCGGTGTATATTAGACTTCAGTCGGATGGGAGATTCACGGTGTAGGCTGATGTCGACTGCGATCCGATCGCAGCTATGGGCATCAGAAAGGGTGACGTCAGCTGGATGTCATCTTCAGTATGATATCATCCGAACGATAGAAGCAGAACGTCGGTACCAGACGAGATCACGTCAGTAGGACGGACGATATAAGAACAGACTGCCCGGACAAACTCTTTGTATGACGGACTTTAGACCCGTTGGAAGTTGGACTCGTTGAAGCTGGACTCGTTGAACGTAGACGCCATCCAAACAGAGATCGCCAACAAAGAGAGCGCCCAGGAGGTCCCTATGTCAGCACTCGCTGATCTCATGTCGACCACGACGCCCCGCCCGGATCCCCGCGGCTGCGATCTGCCGACATGCCCAGTCTGCGCCGACTCCATGATTGCAGCCGAGGCATCGGCTTATCTCGCAGACAACGCGATCAGCTATCTATGGACCTGCGACACTTGCGGCTACGGCTTCGTCACCAAACATACAGTGAAGGGCCGCTTCGCCTGCAATTGAACGGCGCAGCTGCATAAGCGTTCCGCGACGTGATGTCGCTGCTATCATGCATGAGCAGCGCCCGACTTTCCAATCCGTCCAATCTTTCGGCGGCGCTATGCTTCGCTGATCGCGCTCTCGTGCCGCGAGGCCGTCAGCCGACGCGCGAGGTGATGTCGCCGCGCGCCCAGTCGGCCTTGGTGCGCTGATAGAAATCGGCGAAGCTGCCGTGCGCGATCGCATCGCGCATCCCCGCCATCAGCTGCTGATAATAGGCTATGTTGATCTCCGACAGCAGCATCGCGCCCAGCGCCTCGCCCGACTTGATCAGATGATGCAGATAGGCGCGCGCATAGCTGCGCGCCGCCGGCCACGGGCTCTCCGCGTCGAGCGGCCTGTCATCGTCGGCGTGGCGGGCATTGCGCAGATTGACCGGCCCGAAGCGCGTGAAGGCGACGCCATGGCGGCCGTTGCGGGTCGGCAGCACGCAGTCGAACATGTCGATGCCCCGCTTGACCGACTCCAGGAGATCGTCGGGCGTGCCGACGCCCATCAGATAGCGCGGACGGCTCGCCGGCAGCACCGGCGCGGTGGCCTCGATCATCTCGAGCATCACCGCCTGCGGCTCACCGACGGCGAGGCCGCCGATCGCATAACCGTGGAAACCGATGTCGACCAGTGCCTGCGCGCTCGCCACGCGCAGGTCGGGGACATCGCCGCCCTGGACGATGCCAAACAGCATGTAGCCGGGAGGCGCCGTCTCGAAGGCACGGCGGCAGCGCTCGGCCCAGCGCAGCGACAGCTGCATCGCGCGCTCGACGTCGTCGCGCCCGGCCGGCAGCCGCACGCATTCGTCGAGCTGCATCGCGATG
Organism: Bradyrhizobium ontarionense; assembly: GCF_021088345.1. Classification (NCBI taxonomy): domain Bacteria; kingdom Pseudomonadati; phylum Pseudomonadota; class Alphaproteobacteria; order Hyphomicrobiales; family Nitrobacteraceae; genus Bradyrhizobium; species Bradyrhizobium ontarionense. The sequence goes on from NZ_CP088156.1 coordinate 1,367,369, forward strand.
TCCGAGTTGAGCAGGCGCTGCACCTCGATCGCCCGCTCCGGTGACAGCTCGATTTTGGCGCCGTCGATATGCGAGCGGAATGTCACCGCCTGCTCCGTCACCTTGCGCAGTGCCGACAGCGACATGACCTGGAAGCCGCCGGAGTCGGTCAGCATCGGCCCGCCCCAGCCGGTGAAGCGCTGCAGGCCGCCAAGGGCGGCGATGCGCTCGGCGCCAGGACGCAGCATCAAATGATAGGTGTTGCCGAGCACGATGTCGGCGCCGGCGTCGCGCACGTCGCGCCAGTGGACGCCCTTCATCGCGCCGGCGGTGCCGACCGGCATGAAGCCCGGCGTCCGAACCACGCCATGCGGCGTCGTCAGCCTGCCCGTGCGGGCCGCGCCAGAGGTCGCGAGCAGTTGAAAATGGTTGGGAAGGTCGCCTTCGGAGGAGCTCATAGCGGGCTTATTGCGTCAGGACGGGTCCCGATTCAACCGCGATCGGCGCAAGTTTGGCCCGCGACAGCCGTTGACGGCGGTTCCGGCCGCCCCTATGGTCCCAGCCCATGTCGACCATGACCAAACGCACGACGAAAACCACCAAGCCCTTGAGGGCCTCGGGAGGCGTGCGCGCGTAATCGAACTCGACCGCGACATCTTCGAACCGAAGCCCCGCCTGATGAAGGTCCGGGGCTTTTTTTATGCCTGAATTCCAACCGGAGACAGAGACGTGAAGACCGATCCTACCATTGCCATCGTCGGCGTGACCGGCGCCGTCGGCGCCGAGTTCATCGCCACCCTGGACCGCCGCAACGTCCGGGTCGGCCGGCTCAAGGCGCTGGCGAGCGCCCGCTCAGCCGGCCAGACCGTGAGCTTCCGCGGCCAGACCATCGTGATCGAGGAGCTGACCGAGCGCTCCTTCGAGGGCGTCGACATTGCTCTGTTCTCGGCCGGCGGCGGCATCTCGAAGAAGTTCGCACCTTCAGCGGTCCGCTCGGGCGCCGTCGTGGTCGACAATTCCTCGGCCTTCCGGATGGACCCGAACGTGCCGCTGGTGATCCCGGAGATCAACGCCCGCCGCATCCGCGACCACAAGGGCATCATCGCCAATCCCAATTGCGCCGCCATCACGGCGCTGGTGCCGCTATGGCCGATCCATCAGAAGAACCGCATCAAGCGCGTCATCATCTCGACCTACCAGGCCGCCAGCGGCGCCGGCGCGGCGGCGATGGACGAGCTGGTGCAATCGACCCGGGCGAGCCTCAACGGCCAGGTCTATGCGCCGAAGGTGATGCCGCACCCGTTCGCCTTCAACCTGTTCAGCCACAACACGGCCATCGATCCCGACACCGGCTACAACGACGAGGAGACCAAGGTCATCAACGAGACCCGCAAGATCTTCGAGGACGAGGGTATCGCGATCGGCGTCACTTGCGTCCGTGTGCCGGTGCTGCGCGCCCATTGCGAGGCCATCACCTTCGAATGCGAGAAGCCGATCTCGGAAGACGAAGTCCGCCGCATCCTCGCGACCGCGCCGGGCGTGCGCGTCGTCGACGACCGCGCCAACAACTACTTCCCGATGCCGGTCGATGCCTCCGGCCAGGACGACGTGCTGGTGGGCCGCATCAGGAAGGACCTGTCCGATCCGTCAGGACATTCGATCGCAATGTTCGTGGCCGCCGATCAGCTGCTCAAGGGCGCCGCGCTGAACGCGGTGCAGATCGCTGAGCTCTTGCCGGAGCGTGTGATGGCGTAAGGCGGCTACGCCCTCTCCTCGCCTGCCACTGTCATCACCCGCGAAAGCGGGTGATCCAGGACTCACCGGCATTTGTTATCTGCCGAGACGCCGCGGCGTGCTGGATTCCCCGCCTTCGCGGGGAACGACGGCTGAGTGTGCGGCCGCGGATTGCCCGTGACGACCTACGAAACTTGTAGGGTGGGCAAAGGCGCTGCCGTGCTCTCTCCTGACGCGCGATCGCAGTGGCGCCGTGCCCACCGTCTCGCCGTGGAAATCGCTGATAAGCGGTGGGCACGCGCCGCCTGCGGCGTCGCTTTGCCGACCCTACGGCTCAACGACCCGCTCGTCCTGCTGACGAAACAGCAGACACGCATCGCCGTAGGAATAGAAGCGATAGCCGCTGCGGATGGCGTGCGCATAGGCGGCCTGCATCGTGTCGAGACCCGCGAAGGCCGAGACCAGCATGAACAGGGTCGAGCGCGGCAGATGAAAGTTCGTCATCAGGATGTCGACGGCGCGGAAGCGATAGCCCGGCGTGATGAAGATCGAGGTCTCGGCCTCGAACGGCGCGATGGTGCCGTCGCCAGCGGCCGCGCTTTCCAGCAGCCGCAGCGATGTCGTGCCGACCGCGACGATGCGGCCGCCGTTGGCGCGCGCGTCGTTCAGCGCCGCTGCCGTCTCGGGCGTGAGGCTCCCCCATTCCGCATGCATGCGGTGGCTGTCGGTGTCCTCGACCTTCACAGGCAGGAAGGTGCCGGCACCGACATGCAGGGTGACGCGCTGCAGCCCGACGCCGCGCTCGCGCAGCCGCCGCTCCAGCGCCGGCGTGAAATGCAGCCCAGCGGTGGGCGCGGCAACGGCGCCCTCATTGGCTGCGAACATGGTCTGATAGTCCTCGGCATCCTGCTCGTCCGCCGGCCGCTTGCCGGCGATGTAGGGCGGCAGCGGCGGCCGGCCGAGATCGGCGATCGCCTGGTCGAGCGCCGGACCATGGAAGACGAATGACAGCGTCACCTCGCCCTCGGCGCCCTTGGCCTCGACTGTCGCATCGAGATGGCCGAGCAGGCAGACCTTGCCCTCGTTGCCGAACCGGATCGTATCGCCCGGCGCGAGCTTCTTTGCGGGCCTGACGAGCGCCTGCCAGCGTGAACCGTCGAGCCGCTTGATCAAGGTCGCCTCGATCTTCGCCTCGGTGTCACGGCTGATGCGCCGTCCCGAGAGCTGCGCCGCGATCACCCTGGTGTCGTTGACGACGAGCTGGTCGCCCGGCTCGAGCCAGTCCGGTAGATCGGCAACCGTGCGGTCGCGCAACACGCCATCGCCTTGGACCACGAGCATGCGCGCCACCTCGCGCGGGCTCGCCGGCCGCAGCGCGATGTTCTCGGGGGGAAGATGGAAGTCGAAGAGGTCGGTGCGCATCGTTGTTCTGGACGACCATCGGCGCCTCATCCCCCGGTGCGCGTCAGCGCGTCTCGAAGGATGAAGGCCCGAATGTCGGCCTCATGGTTCGAGATGCGTGCTGCGCACACTCCTCACCATGAGGGTCTCGAAGTCTACGCCGCGTCGGCCGCCATGTGCGCCTTGACGATCTTGTCCGGGTTCTGCACCGGCTCGCCGCGCTTGATCTTGTCGACGTTGTCCATGCCCTCGGTGACCTTGCCCCAGACGGTGTACTGCTTGTCCAGGAACCGGGCGTCGTCGAAACAGATGAAGAACTGGCTGTCGCCGGAATCCGGACTGGCGGCGCGCGCCATCGAGGTCGTACCGCGCACATGCGGCTCGGCGTTGAACTCGGCCTTCAGCTTCTTGCCCGAGCCGCCCGTGCCGGTGCCCTGCGGGCAGCCGGTCTGCGCCATGAAGCCGTCGATGACGCGGTGGAAAACGATTCCATCGTAGAAGCCCTCGCGCACGAGCTCCTTGATGCGCGCGACATGGCCGGGCGCGAGGTCCGGACGCATCTCGATGGTAACGGGGCCCTGGGTGGTCTCGAGGATCAAAGTATTTTCTGTAACAGCCATGCTGGTCTCTCAGTTCGGTTTGGATTGATGGGGGTCAGGAATGGAAATCCTGGGATCCAGGTCGCGTAGGTGCCTTGAGACTACAGCCGTCGCCCCTCCTGACGGCCGTCGAATACGACAGCATGCTCGGCAATGCCGAGCAGGATGCTGCTCCAGGATAGACCTATCACCGTTAAAGCTGAAGCCGCCGGGCCTGTCGACCGGCGAGCGGCAGAATTGGCCGCCGTCCGTGACGTGGCAAACGGTTCCTTAAGGCGTGGGAACCCGGGAGCAAATACCGGGTTCCTCGCCTCCGCCTGTCACTTGATGTCGGAGGCGACCTGGACCTTCACCATCTTGTCGGGATCGGTCACGCTGCCGCCCGACGAGCCCGGAGGCGCCTTCTTGAGCTTGTCGACCACGTCCATGCCCTGCACGACCTCGCCGATCACGGTGTACTGGCCGTTGAGGAAGGAGGCATCGCCGAAGCAGATGAAGAACTGCGAGTTGGCGGAATCTGTGCTGTCGCCGCGGCGCGCCATGCCGACGGTGCCGCGCTTGAACGGCGTGCTCGTGAACTCCTGCTTCAGGTTCGGATATTTCGAGCCGCCGGTGCCGTCGAACTTCTGGCCATCGCCGGTCTGCGCCATGAAGCCGTCCATCACACGATGGAACGGCACGTTGTTGTAGAAACCTTCGCGCGCCAGCGTCTTCAGCCGTTCGGCGTGCTGCGGTGCCAGATCAGTGCGCAGCTTGACGACGATGCGGCCCTTGGTCGTGTCGATGACGAGCGCGTTCTGCTTGTCCAGGCCGGCGGGCAGCGATTGCGCCAGCGCCGGCAGCGCGAACACGAGAGCGAAGACGAAAGCAACAGCCCGGATCATGGCAACTCCGAAAGAATGAGAGGGGAACACGTGGCGACGCCGCGCGGCGCAAGGAGCCGCCGGCACGGGATTGTCAAACGAACTTGGCCTTGAGACCGGCGACTACGGATGGCGGCACGAAATGCGAGACCTCGCCACCCATGGCGGCGATCTGACGAACCAGGCTGGCGGTGATGGGACGAACCGACACCGAGGCCGGAACGAACACGGTCTGGATGCCCGGTGCCATGACCTGGTTCATGCCGGCCAGTTGCATCTCGTAATCGAGATCGGTGCCATCGCGGAGCCCCCGGATCATCATGATGGCGCCGACGGTCTGGGCTGCGGTCACGGTGAGATTGTCGTAGGTCGCAGCCTCGAGGCCGCAGCCGGCGGCCGCTGCCACCGGGCCGAATACGTCACGCGCCATCGCAAGCCGCTCCTCGGTCGAGAACAGCGGCTTCTTGCCGTGATGCACGCCGACCGCGACGATCAGCCGGTCACAGAGGTGAACGGCCTGCCGGACCACGTCGAGATGGCCGTTGGTGACGGGATCGAATGAGCCCGGATAGAGCGCAATGCGTTGCATGCGCCCGTCCTATACCGACCGGAACAGGCCGGCAAGCGGCTGGCGAAGCTGTGATGGCGGCAGCCCTCTCGTCGGCCTTGCCGGTCAGCGCGGCCGAGGACGTCGGAACCTGATCCCCTTCTGCCGATTGTTTCGTCGGCGTCCCCGCGACGAAACACATCCGCGACGAGACGAAACCAATTCTCGAACGACGCGAAGGCAGCCGGAAACCCGGCCGGGTTATCAAATCGTTAACGAACAAAGGGCCGAAAACGGCCTTCACAGGGGACCGTCATGATCAAAGCGCTCTATGCCATTGCGGCGGCCGGAACCGTCGCTGCTGCCCTCACCATCCTGCCTGGCTTTGCCCCTCAGGTCGAAGCCAGCGTGCCCAAGCCGCTGGCCAAGGCGGACCGTCTCGATTTCCGTCCGATCGGCCGTGACTGCTCGCAGCAGGCGTGGCCGAACTTCGAGGCGTCGTGCCTGCGCAGCGCCGGCACGAAGGCAACGATCCGCGAAGCGCGGATGGTCGGGGTCGACCGGACGCAGTGAGGCGAATAGCGAATATAAGGGAGGTCATTCTTCCCTTATTCGCCACACCCTATTCGCCATTCGCAGTCTCACTCGCCATTCGCCTCTTCATTCGCTGACCGCCCCGTTCCCATTCTCCGTCTCCTCGCCGATGTGCTCGACGGAGACGACATGCTCATCGTCGGCGGTGTTGAACACGATCACCCCCTGGGTGGAGCGGCCGGCAATGCGGATGCCATCGACGGGGCAGCGGATCAGCTGGCCCTTGTCGGTGACCAGCATGATCTGATCGCCGTCTTCGACCGGGAATGAGGCGACGAGCTTGCCATTCCGGTTGTTGACGGACATGGCGACGATACCTTTCCCGCCGCGACCGGTGGTGCGGTACTCGTAGGACGAGGTCCGCTTGCCAAAGCCGTTGACCGACACCGTCAGCACCACCTGCTCCTGCGCCGACATTTCGACGTAGCGTTCCTGGGACAGCTGGATCGCGCCCGTGGTGGCCTCTTCGCCCTCGCTTTCGACCGGCTCCTCGCTCGCAACATCGCCCGACATCGCCCGGCGCATCTTCAAGTAGGCCGTGCGCTCGTCCGACGTGGTCTCGACATGGCGCAGAATTGATAGCGAGATCACCTTGTCGCCGCTGGCGAGCGCGATTCCGCGCACGCCCATCGAGGTGCGGCCGGTGAAGACGCGCACGTCGGTGACGGGGAAGCGGATGCACTGGCCGCCATTCGCCGTGAGCAGCACGTCGTCGCGCTCGGTGCAGATCTGCACGTTGACGATCTCTTCGCCCTCGTCGAGCTTCATCGCGATGATGCCGGAGCGGCGCACGTCGACGAAGTCCGACAGCTTGTTGCGCCGGACGTTGCCGCCTGTCGTGGCGAACATCACGTCGAGATTGGCCCAGGAGGCTTCGTCCTCGGGCAATGGCATGATCGTGGTGATGCGCTCGCCCTGCTCCAGCGGCAGGATGTTGATCAGCGCCTTGCCCCGCGCATTGGGCGCTGCGACCGGCAGCCGCCAGACCTTCTCCTTGTAGACCTGGCCGCGCGACGAGAAGAACAGCACCGGCGTGTGGGTCGAGGCCACGAACAGCCGGCTGACGAAATCCTCCTCGCGGGTCTGCATGCCCGAACGCCCCTTGCCGCCACGGCGCTGGGCGCGATAGGCCGACAGCGGCACGCGCTTGGTATAGCCGGCATGGGACACGGTCACGACCATGTCCTCGCGCTGGATCAGGTCCTCGTCCTCGACCTCGCCTTCCTGCTCGGCGATCACAGTGCGGCGCGGCGTGCCGAACTCGGCCTTAACGGCGGCGAGCTCGTCCTTGACGATCCCCTGCACGCGCGCACGCGAACGCAGGATGTCGAGATAGTCGTTGATTTCAATCTTGAGCTTGTCCAGCTCGTCCGAGATTTCCTCGCGGCCAAGCGCGGTCAACCGTTGCAGGCGCAGATCGAGAATGGCCCTCGCCTGCTCGAATGACATGCGGATGGTGCCGTCTTCCGCGAGCCGATGACGGGGATCATCGATCAGGGTGATGATGGCCTCGACGTCCTTGGCGGGCCAATCACGCGACATCAGCGCATCGCGCGCGCTGGTCGGATTTGGCGAGGTCCTGATGACGCGGATGACCTCGTCGATATTGGCGACGGCGACCGCGAGGCCGACCAGGATATGGGCGCGGTCGCGCGCCTTGTTGAGCAGGTACTTGGTCCTGCGCGTGACGACGCGTTCGCGGAACGCGATGAAGATCGTCAGCAGATCCTTCAAGGTCATCGTCTGCGGGCGGCCGCCATCGAGCGCCAGCATGTTGGCAGCGAAACTCGTCTGCAGCGGAGTGAACTTGTAAAGCTGGTTCAGCACCACGTCCGGCACCGCGTCGCGCTTCAATTCGATCACGACGCGATAGCCATCGCGGTCCGACTCGTCGCGCAAATCGGAAATGCCTTCGATCTTCTTCTCGCGCACCAGTTCGGCGATGCGCTCGACCATGGTGGCCTTGTTGACCTGGTAGGGGATCTCCGAGACGATGATCGCCTCGCGGTCCTTGCGGATGGTGTCGATCCGCACCTTGCCCCGCATCATGATCCCGCCGCGGCCGAGATGATACGCGCTGCGGATGCCCGCCCGGCCGAGGATGATGCCGCCGGTTGGAAAATCCGGGCCCGGAATGATGTTGATCAGGTCGTCGATCGAGAGCGCGGGATTGTCGATCAGCGCGACGCAGGCATCGATGACCTCGCCGAGATTATGCGGCGGGATGTTGGTGGCCATGCCGACCGCGATGCCGCCGGCGCCGTTGACCAGCAGGTTCGGGAATTTGGCCGGAAGAACCGACGGCTCTCTGTCGGAGTTGTCGTAGTTGGCCTGGAAATCGACGGTGTCCTTGTCGATGTCGTCGAGCAGCGGAATCGCCGACTTGGCAAGCTTGGCTTCGGTGTATCGATAGGCGGCCGGCGGATCGCCGTCGACCGAGCCGAAATTGCCCTGGCCGTCGATCAACGGCACGCGCATCGAGAAGTCCTGCGCCATGCGCACCATGGCGTCGTAGATCGACTGGTCGCCATGCGGATGGTATTTACCGATGACGTCGCCGACGACGCGCGCGGACTTGACGTATTTCTTGTCGGGCGTGTGCCCCTGCTCGTACATCGAATACAGGATGCGCCGATGCACCGGCTTCAGGCCGTCGCGCGCATCGGGCAGCGCCCGCGCCACGATCACGCTCATGGCGTAATCGAGGTAGGAGCGTTTCATCTCGTCGAGGATGGAAACGGGACGAATGTCGGAAGGTCCGCCCGGCTCGCCGGGCTTCTCATCTTCTTTATCGGACAAAGGGGATTCCGGTCGGTTTTGACACGCGAAAATCGCTTGGAATCATATAGCGCATCGGGCCTTCGCAGGCCATCCCCAAACCGACCCGAACCGCGCTTTTTCTACTCGCCTTTCCAGGCACTTAACCAGACAGCACGACGGCGCAAGGCAGGCCGCGGGAACCGCCTCGGGCTACGGCCCGAAGACCACCTTGTGCATGATCCGCCCGGGCAGCAGGGTGAACAGTCCGGCGATCACCAGGGCGCCGGAAAACAGCGTGATCATGGCCCGGCGATGCGCCGCCACCCGATGGCGATGCGCGGCCCACACGGCGAGCGGCAGCACGCCCAGCGTGTAGATCGAAAGCAGGTGGATCGGGCTCCATGGACCAACCAGCCGGATGGTGTGAATCCAGAACGAGCTGACCGCGACAGCGGCCATCAGCGCGACCCAGATCCAGCCGATCGTTCGATGCGGCCAGGTCCCCTTCGGCGCGGCGAACTGGACGAGCCCCAGCGCGAACGCGGTCATCGCGGCAAGGGCGTGCAGCAGGACGGCGGGTTCGGCGGCGAGCAACGGTGCGAAGCTCATGCGACAGCCCCGTCGGTCAGGTCGCGGCAGCCTGCGCGTTGTGCAGGCGCTCCTTGATCGCGTCGACATCGATGCTGCCCGCACGCATCTTGGCTTCGGCCTGCCCTTTCACCGCACCACACAGCTCGACGAGCAGAGCATCGTGGGCGCATACGATGTCCATCTTGGTATAGACGAGATCGTACTCGACGGGCTCCCAGGTCCCGAGATCGGCCAGATTGTGCTGCATCTGGACCTCGAGATGATCGAGCGCCGCAGCGAACTTGGCCTCCGCCGTGGTCTTCGCCTCGAATTCATGGAAGAGATCGAATATCTCCTGCCCGACCGTCCCGGGCAGGCGCGACCGGATGTCCTCGATCGCCTCCCGCTCCTTGGCCGCCTTGGCATCCTTTCGGCTGCCCGTCTCGAAGAACGGGATGTCACCGGCCAGCGCCTCGACGAGGTCGTGGACGATGATCATCTTCAGCACGCGGTCGATCTCGACCGGCCGAGCGAGATGACGGTGCACGAGCAACGCGAGCAGCGACATGCTCCAGCTATGCTCGGCCACGCTCTCACGGCGTCCGTCCGACAGCCAGCTATGGCGCAGCTCGCGCTTCAAGCCCTCGGCGAGCCGGTAGAAATCGACGATCGTAGCCACAGCGTCTTGCATGGGACCAACCTCGCACGATCGCTTGCGTCTCGGGCAGCGCCCCTGACGACCGCCGGCCTTCCGTCCCGACACGGACGGAAGCCGGCGCGTATCTGCAGCGTGCGCCCGCGCTTCAGAACGGAATGTCGTCGTCCATGTCGCTGTTGCGGCCGCCACCGCCGGCCGAAGCAACCGCGCGGCGCGGCGGCGCCATCGACGGACCGCTGCTGCCGAAATCGCCGCCCGGCTCATCGGCGAAACTGCCGCCGCCGCCACCGCCGCGGCCGTCGAGCATCGTCAGCGTCGAGTTGAAGCCCTGCAGCACGACCTCGGTGGAGAACTTCTCCACACCGCTCTGGTCGGTCCATTTGCGGGTCTGCAGCGCGCCTTCGATGTAAACCTTGGCGCCCTTCTTCAGATACTGCTCAGCAACCTTGCAGAGCCCCTCGTTGAAGATCACCACACGGTGCCATTCGGTCTTTTCCTTGCGCTCGCCGGTCGCCTTGTCGCGCCATGTTTCCGACGTCGCAATGCTCAGATTGGCGATCGGCCGCCCATCCTGCGTGCGCCGGATCTCCGGGTCTTTCCCGAGATTGCCGACCAGAATCACCTTGTTCACGCTACCCGCCATCACCACTCTCCCGCGGTTCTCACTTCACCGGACCGGCCGCGCGCACCGGCCTCTCGGCATCAGGTGGCTAAACCCTTCCTCTCGCGGCGGACCCTATACGGTTGCCGCGCCCGCCACCCGTCCTCTCCATCGCTTATCCACATATAGCAAGCCGTCACGGATTGTTCCAGGTTTGTTCGCGCCATAATCCCACAACCATACGTCGAGTTCCGTGGAACCGGAGGGAACTCAGAGTTCCCGCAATGGAACCCTCAAAAAGTTCCAAAAATCACGTAAAAGTAATTAACTTTCATCAACTTAGAAAGCCCCACTTCCTCCTCGGATGTGGCTTTTGGGCGACGGTATTCCAGGTTGAATCGTCTATATTTGCGGATGGATTGGGGCCGCGATGGCGGTCGCAACAGTTCATCAGAAGCGCGCCTCCGGGGACAAATTGGGGGACGCCCAACGCGGGAGACTTGGGATGAGACATCCGATGACGAGAATTTTTCTTGGAGCCGCCAGCCTGATGGTTCTGGGTGCACTGGCGCCGGCGGGAGCCGCCGATCTCGCCGCCCGCCCGTACACCAAGGCGCCGGTGGCAGCGTCCGCACCGCTTCCGACCTGGACCGGCTTCTATCTCGGTCTCCAGGGCGGCGGCGGCTGGGGTCGCAGTGATGAGACCTACTTCTTTGCGCCGAATGTCGTCGGCTTTACACCGACGCAGCGGTACGACATCAGCGGCGGCTTCGTCGGCGGCGTGGTCGGCTACAACTGGCAGGTCGACAATATCGTGTTCGGCCTCGAAGGCGACTATCACTGGGCCGACATCAACGGTCGCTCAGCGGTGATCAGCTCCGGCGCCGGTTTCGGCGATACCTACTTCACTAAGCTGCGCGGCTTCGGCGACATCAAGGGCCGGCTCGGCTGGGCAACAGGTCCGGCGCTGCTCTTCGTCAGCGGCGGCGCCTCGGTTGGCGACTTGCAGCACCGCTATGATCCGGGCATCGCGCCTCCTCCGGCCGGTGCGGTGCAGAACGACTGGCGCTGGGGTTGGACCATCGGCGCCGGCGCTGAATACATGTTCGCCGCCAACTGGTCGGCGAAGGTTGAGTACAACTACATCGATTTTGGCGAGAGCACGATTCAGTACACGAATCCGCTCGTCACGACCAACCGCTCCGAGTGGAAGGACACCGTGCACACCGTCAAGGCCGGCATCTCCTATCACTTCGGCGGCCCGATCATGTCGCGCTACTGATTGCACGCGCGAATTGAATATGTCGAAAGGCCGGCCTTGCGCCGGCCTTTTTTTGTGTGCCAAAACCGGCACTTGCTGGGCCGATGTGTCGTTTGGGTGACGGCTTTTCGCGGCGGAAGGGGCTATCAAGGTCCGGCGGGTGGGCGTTGGTGAGAGTGTGCGTGCGGGCATCGGGCTTGGTTTGGGGACTGCGATGAGAAGGCTGTTGCTGGGGGCGACAACTTCGCTGGCGCTGGGGTTTGCGCCGGCGATCGCAGCCGATTTGCCCGCGCGCACCTTCACCAAGGCGCCCGCGATGATCGCGACGATCTATGATTGGAGCGGCTTCTACCTCGGCCTGAATGCCGGTGGCGCCTCGGCCCGCAGCTGCTGGACCAACAACGTCTCCTTTGCCGGCGTCACTGCGACGAACGCCGAAGGCTGCCATGATGCGACCGGTGCGCTGGCCGGCGGCCAGATCGGCTATCGCTGGCAGGCGGGCGGCTGGGTGTTTGGCGTCGAAGGCCAGGGCAACTGGGCCAACCTGAAGGGCAGCAACACCAGCCAGCTCGTCCCGGCCGTGACCAACCAGACCAAGATCAACAGCGTTGGCGTGCTGACCGGCCAGATTGGCTACGCCTGGAACAACGTGCTCTGGTACGTGAAGGGCGGCGCCGCGGTCGCAGGCGAGAAGTACAACGGCCTTGCCACGGCGACGGGGACGGCGTTCGACCAGTCGAGCGCGACGCGCTGGGGGGCTGCGGTCGGCACCGGTGTCGAGGTCGGCTTTGCGAAGAACTGGTCGGTCGGCGCCGAATACGAGCACATCTTCATGGGCAACAAGGCCCTGAACTTCTCCGGCGTTCCGGCCGGTGCGGCGACCCGGACCGATACGGTCGGCCAGGATGTCGACATGGCCACGGTCCGTGTCAACTATCGCTGGGGCGGCCCTGTCGTCTCCAAGCACTGACGTCTCCAAGCACTGACATCCGACGTCCTGAGGTCTGCAGGTCTCCTCGAGGGACTGACTTCGCCCGACTCGCGTGATCATTCGGCTGGTGGCCCGCGGCCGGGTGTGGCCGAGATCATTTTCGGCTGCGGCCGAAGCTCACCACGTCTGCCCGCCATGACCGGTGCGAGCCAACCCGCGGGCGACCATCCTTAACCCCCGCTTAAGCACGATCCGCAGATCCGGACGCACGCGTCGGAGCGCTCACAGCTTTAGAAATCAGTGCCCCCTACAACCAATGGCAGGCCACGCGAGCGTGGACCCCGGATCGGAGGGATCCGGCGCGAGGACATTTGGGACTGGGGAGACAGCAATGAAGACAACTCTGATCATGACCGCGGGCGTCGCAGCGCTGGGACTGGCTCCCGCCTCGGCAGCCGACTTCGCCACGCGCCCCTATGGCAAGGCACCGGCGCCCGCCTATGTCACGCCGTTGCCGAGCTGGGCCGGCTTCTATCTCGGCGCCAACGGCGGCGCCGACTGGAGCCACAATTGCTGGACGCTGAATCGGGTCGCCGGCGTAGCCGTCGTGCCGACACAATCCGAAGGCTGCCACAACGCGACGAGCGGCCTCATCGGCGGCCAGGTCGGCTATCGCTGGCAGGCCGCGAGCTGGGTGTTCGGCCTCGAAGCCCAAGGCAACTGGACCGACCTGAAGTCGTCCAATGCGAGTGCTGCGGCGCTCGCGACCGGCATCACCAACACCACCAACACCACCAAGACCGACGCGATCGGCCTGTTCACCGGCCAGGTCGGCTATGCCTGGGGCAACGTGCTCTGGTACGTGAAGGGCGGCGCGGCGGTCACGCACAACAAATACACCGGCACCGCCAATGCAGCCGCCCCCTTCGCCGTAGGCACGCTGCTCGATTCCGCCAGCGAAACCCGCTGGGGCGGCACCGTGGGCACGGGCGTCGAGTTCGGCTTCGCGCCGAACTGGTCGGTCGCGGTCGAGTACGACCACCTGTTCATGGGCTCACATGACATCACCTTCCCGGCCACCGCGACCGTGCTGTCGCGGGTCGACACGATCAAGCAGGACATCGACATGGCGACCGTTCGGGTCAACTACCGATTCGGCGCGCCGGTGACCGCGCGCTACTGACGAAGAGCCGCTCCTCGGAGCCCATCAGAAAGGCCGGCGCTCGCGCCGGCCTTTTTCGTGTCCGCAGCTCGGCATCGATGCGGCTCTTTTGTGTTAAATATTTGATATATAACGCTTTTTACCGGTTGTGGCCCCTGCGTTACAGCGCCCCCGGGGGGCCGCGTGTATGAACATTTCCATCGCTTGTCATTCCAACTCCCTGGGGGAACATTGATGAAGAAGTTGCTTGTGATCACGACGGCGCTCGTCGCCATCGCGACCGCCACATCCGCCTCGGCGGCCGACATGGCGGCGCGCCCCTACACCAAGGCACCGCCGATGATGGTCGCCATCAACGATTGGAGCGGATTCTATCTCGGCCTGAACGGCGGTTATGGATCGAGCCGCAATTGCTGGACTCTCGCGGACGGTCGAGCCGAGGGCTGCCACAATGCCACCGGCGGCACCATCGGCGGTCAGTTCGGGTATCGCTGGCAGATGAACTCGGTCGTGTTCGGCCTTGAGGCGCAGGGCAACTGGGCCGACTTGACCGGCAACAACGTCACCCCGCTATTCGCGCCCGATCGCAACCGCACCAAGCTCAGCGCCTTCGGCCTGTTCACCGGGCAGATCGGCTATTCCTTCGACAACGTCCTGCTCTACGCCAAGGGCGGCGCGGCCGTCACCGACACCAAGTACGAGATCTTTTCCGGCGTGATCAACACCGTGCTGGCCACCACGACGGTACACAAGTGGGGCGCGACCGTCGGCGCTGGCGTCGAATACGCCTTCTCGCCGAACTGGTCGGTGGGCTTCGAATACGACCACCTGTTCATGGGCAACACGAACGTCCCGTTCCGCGGCGCGGTCTTCACCCAGACCGATAACATCAAGCAGGATGTCGATCTGTTCACGGCTCGCCTGAACTATCGGTTCGGCGGCCCGGTCATCGCCAAGTATTGATCAGCTTCTACAAGTCTAGTCCTGAAAGGCCGGCGCAAGCCGGCCTTTTTGTTGCGCTGCGGACAATGCTGGCTTTTGCGTGACAGGCGGAACCCAAGCATCTGAGCAACAAAGGCTTTCTGCGCTACCCCGTAGATCCCCGGTTTCGCCGCGACTGTGGCTTTGAGGTGACGGCAATCCGCGCGGAACCCGGCTATAGGAGGTTCGTCAACTTGAACGGGTGAGTCTGTTTCGTGCGTGAAAGCTTCGGTGCGACGCGGACTTCTAGGACTAAACTGGAGAGAAGAAGAATGAAGAAGATCCTGCTTGCGACCGTGGCCCTGGCCGCCCTGGCCGCTCCCGCTGCCGCTGCCGATCTTGCTGCGCGTCCCTACACCAAGGCGCCGGTTGCCGCGCCGCTCCCGACCTGGGCCGGTTTCTACATCGGTGCGATGGGTGGTTATGCCAGCCAGGATAACAACAGCTTCGCTGGCTTCGTTGCACCCTTTTCGTTGTCGCAGAAGGGCGGCTTCGCCGGCGGCACCATCGGCTACAACTGGCAGCAGGGTCCGGTCGTGTTCGGCGTCGAGGCTGATGCAGCCTGGGCCGACATCAACGGCTCTGTAACTGCGGGTGGCGCCACCTTCTCGAGCAAGATCGAGGACATGGGCACCGTGCGCGGTCGCCTGGGCTACACCTTCGGTCCCGCCATGCTGTACGCCACCGGCGGTTACGCGTGGATGGAAAACAAGGCCACCCTCTCCGGCTTCGGCGCTACTGACTTCGGTCGCCAGTTCCACAACGGCTGGACCCTCGGTGCCGGCGCCGAATACATGTTCGTCCCGAACTGGTCGGTGAAAGCCGAATACCTCTACAAGAGCTTCGGCAGCGAGAACTACGCCGCGGGTGGACTGCTGCCGTCGGGCACCATCAACCTGCACACCGTGCAGGTGGGCGTGAACTACCACTTCTAAGATCTACGCCTCCGGGCCAACGCACAAAGCCTCCGCTCTGCCAGAGCGGAGGCTTTTTCTTTGCCGGATCAGGCGCGCGGCATGACGGAACCGGCCTCGCTCCTGCCAATCGCTGCCATTCCCCGAACGCATTGTTGATGATTCGCTGACGGCACTGGAAATCCGCACTCGTTCTTCCTACGTTCTGACGATACCTTTCCCTCTGGCGTCCGATGGCCGGTTTCCGGCGAACGCGCCTTGCAACGATGGCGCTGATGCCGCGCCGTGGGACGATCGTCATGGATGAAGTGCTCAAGGCCAAGCAGCGCGCGCAAGCCAACTCGTCGAGCCTGCGGGCCATCACCATCCGCGGCGCCCGCGAGCACAATCTCAAGAACATCGACGTCGAGATCCCGCGTGACAGGCTCGTCGTGTTCACCGGGCTCTCGGGCTCCGGCAAATCCTCGCTCGCCTTCGATACGATCTATGCCGAGGGCCAGCGCCGCTACGTCGAATCGCTGTCGGCCTATGCGCGCCAGTTCCTGGAGATGATGCAGAAGCCCGACGTCGACCAGATCGACGGCCTGTCGCCGGCGATCTCGATCGAACAGAAGACGACGTCCAAGAACCCGCGCTCCACCGTCGGCACCGTCACCGAGATCTACGACTACATGCGCCTGCTGTGGGCCCGCGTCGGCGTGCCCTACTCGCCGGCCACGGGACTTCCGATCGAGAGCCAGACCGTGTCGCAGATGGTCGATCGCGTGCTGGCGCTTCCCGAGGGCACCCGCCTCTATCTGCTGGCGCCGGTCGTACGTGGCCGCAAGGGCGAGTACAAGAAGGAGCTGGCCGAATATCTCAAGAAGGGCTTTCAGCGCGTCAAGATCGACGGCACCTTCCATGAGCTCGCCGAGGCGCCCACGCTCGACAAGAAGTTCCCGCACGACATCGACGTCGTCGTCGACCGCATCGTCGTGCGCCCCGACATCGGCCAGCGTCTTGCCGAGAGCTTCGAGACCGCGCTGAAGCTCGCCGAGGGCTTGGCCGTGATCGAGTTCGCCGACACCCCCGCCTCGGCAGCGCCTGCCGAAGAAAAGAAGAAGACCGCGAAGATCCACGACAAGAGCGGACCCGAGCGCATCCTGTTCTCGGAGAAGTTCGCCTGCCCGGTCTCCGGCTTCACCATCCCCGAGATCGAGCCGCGGCTGTTCTCGTTCAACAATCCCTATGGCGCCTGCCCGGAATGCGGCGGCCTGGGTGTCGAGCAGCATGTCGATGCCGATCTCGTGATCCCCGACAAGGAGGTCACCCTGCGCAAGGGTGCGATCGCGCCGTGGGCCAAGTCGTCCTCGCCCTATTATCTGCAGACGCTGACCGCGCTCGGCAAGTTCTACAAGTTCACGCTCGACACCAAGTGGAAGGACCTGCCGAAGAAGACGCAGAACGCGCTGCTGCACGGCTCGGGCGACGACGAGATCAAGTTCACCTATGAGGACGGCGTCCGCGCCTACGACACCAAGAAGCCGTTCGAGGGCGTCATCACCAACATCGAGCGCCGCTTCCGCGAGACCGAGAGCGAATGGGCGCGCGAGGAGCTCGGCAAGTACTTCAACGACGTGCCCTGCGCGGCGTGCCGTGGTTTTCGGCTCAAGCCCGAGGCGCTATGCGTCAAGGTCGGGGCCAAGCACATCGGCGAGATCAGCGAGCTCAGCGTCAAGGCCGCCGGCGAATGGTTCGCGGAGGTGCCGAAGCAGCTCAACGCGCAGCAGACCGAGATCGCGACCCGCATCCTCAAGGAGATCCGTGACCGCCTGACCTTCCTGCTCGACGTCGGCCTCAATTACCTGACCCTGGCGCGCTCCTCCGGCACCCTGTCCGGCGGCGAGAGCCAGCGCATCCGCCTGGCCTCGCAGATCGGCTCGGGGCTGACAGGCGTGCTCTACGTGCTGGACGAGCCGTCGATCGGCCTGCATCAGCGCGACAACGCGCGGCTGCTCGACACCCTGAAGCGGCTGCGCGACCTCGGCAACACCGTCATCGTGGTCGAGCATGACGAGGACGCCATTCGCCTCGCCGACTACGTGCTCGACATCGGTCCCGGCGCCGGCACCCATGGCGGCCACATCGTCGCCGAGGGCACGCCGGCCGAGATCATGCGCAATCCGGCCTCGCTGACCGGCAAATATCTCACCGGCGAGCTCGAGGTCGAGGTGCCGGAGCGGCGGCCACCGAACCATCGCCGCACCATCAAGGTCGTCAACGCCCGCGGCAACAATCTCAAGAACGTCTCGGCCGAGATTCCGCTCGGCCTGTTCACGGCCATCACCGGCGTCTCCGGCGGCGGCAAGTCGACGCTGCTGATCGACACGCTCTACAAGGCGATCGCGCGCAAGCTCAACGGCGCCAGCGAAGGCGCCGCGCCGCACGACCGCATCGAGGGCCTGGAGCACATCGACAAGATCATCGACATCGACCAGTCGCCGATCGGCCGCACCCCGCGCTCCAATCCCGCGACCTATACCGGCGCGTTCACGCCGATCCGCGAATGGTTCGCCGGCCTGCCGGAATCCAAGGCGCGCGGCTACGAGCCCGGCCGGTTCTCGTTCAACGTCAAGGGCGGCCGCTGCGAGGCCTGCCAGGGCGACGGCGTCATCAAGATCGAGATGCACTTTTTGCCCGACGTCTACGTCACCTGCGACGTCTGCAAGGGCAAGCGCTACAACCGCGAGACGCTCGACGTGCTGTTCAAGGGCAAGTCGATCGCCGACGTGCTCGACATGACGGTCGAGGAGGCCGCCGAGTTCTTCAAGGCGGTGCCGCGCGTGCGCGACACCTTCGAGACCCTGCGCCGTGTCGGCCTCGACTACATCCATGTCGGCCAGCAGGCCACCACGCTGTCCGGCGGCGAGGCCCAGCGCGTCAAGCTCGCCAAGGAGCTGTCGAAGCGCGCGACGGGGCGCACGCTCTACATCCTGGACGAGCCGACCACCGGGCTGCATTTCCACGACGTCAAGAAGCTCCTTGAGGTGCTGCACGAGCTGGTCGCGCAGGGCAACACGGTGGTCGTGATCGAGCACAATCTCGAGGTCATCAAGACCGCCGACTGGGTGATCGACCTCGGCCCCGAAGGCGGCGACGGCGGCGGCGAGATCGTCGCCTGGGGCCCGCCGGAGGACATCGTCAAGGCGCCGCGCAGCTACACCGGCCAGTTCCTGAAGCCGGTGCTGGAAAAGTCAGCCAAGCCGAAGAAACGCGGCCGCGGCGCCGCCAGCGAGGCGGCGGAGTAGTGCGCGAAACGACGCAATCCGGTGAGTCTGGATTGCTTCGCTCGCAATGACGCTGAGACGCAGCTGTAGCCCATCAAAGCAAAGCCCGCCGCTCTGAGCGGCGGGCTCGATCGTTTGGCACTGGCCTCAGCCTACCACTGCCGGTAATACCCGCTCCGCGTGCCGTTGTTGTTGCCGCCCGGGCCGACGTCGCCCTGGGTCGAGCTCGGGGTCGGATGGTTGGTGCCGTTGTAGCCGGCGCCCCAGCCGGGGCCGTAGTACGGGCCCGGCGCGACGGCGACGTAGCCCTCCTCATAGACCGGTCCCGGCGCCCAGGCGTAGGACTCGCGATACGCGTAGGTGCTGGTCGTCTGCCCACCATAGCCATTACCGCCCGGCCCGTACTCACCGGCGGAGGCGCCGACCGTGCCGGCCACCAGCGTGACGGCCGTCAGCGCAGCGAATCCAAACCTCGATGTCATGAACTTGCTCCCTTGTTCCTAATTATCGAGGAACAAACCACAGGGATGCCCGCGAGTTCCGGCGCTCGCCTGCACAATTGTGCGACACAACGCAGCGCTCATTTTCCCGCGACCGGCCTGATCAGGAAATCACCGGCGCGGCCGCGAGCAGTGCGCGCGGCGGGCACGATCAACCCGCCGCTCGTGTCCGAGCCCCACTTGCGGATCGGCCGGCGGCAGACCCGCAAGTGCAACTCGCGTCGCGACGCCGCCCTGACGCGAGCTTACGCGGCCGCGGCGACCGCGCGCGACCGTGCCACACCGCTCTTGGTGACGCCGGGCAGTGGCGGCGCGGTCGTGCCGGTCGCGTGCGGGAAGTATTGCAGCTGCATCGAATGCATGTAGCCGGCTTCGGCGGTCCAGGAATCGTTCTGCTCCGCGATCGGCGCGATCGTGAACGGATCCGGATTGCTGGGCACGATCGACGTGTAGGTCGGGATCGTGGCCCTGAGGATCTCGATGGGAACATAGATCGAATAATAGTTGGTATCCTTCAGGACCGGCGCCGGTGGCGAATAGGTCGCGAGCACGCCCTTGAGGTTGGCCCAGCCCATCGGCACGATGTCGTTGCTGTTGACGGCGGCGTAATAGGTGTAGGTCTTTGCGAAGGTCGTCGCGAACCCCGCGTTCCACATCGTCGGCGAGGCGAAGGTGTGCGGCCACAGCGTGAATTTCAGCGATGGCGTCAGCTTGGGCAACTGGTCCTTCAGCCACGCCGTGGCCACGACAGCGAGCGCGCCGCCGAGACTGTGCCCGGTCACCATGAGTTGCAGATTCTGCTTGGCCGCAAGGCCGCGCAGATAGTCCAGCAGAGAGAGGCCGGTCGTCGGATCGGTGAGCGCGATGACCAGCGCCAGCGCATCGTTGATCCCCGCGCTGATCTGCTGTGGCGCGCCGGCCTGCTGCGGATATAGCCACGGCACGAGAAAGAACGCGTCGGCATCGGCGAGCACGTTCTCGAAGGCTCCGGCCACCGAGCCGTCGACATCCGTGCCGCGGAACGCCAGCGCGTAGCTGCCGTCCTTGCCTTGCGCGACATAGGCCAGCACGCCGTTGTTGACCGCCGGACCCCAGCACAGCGACCACGGGCCGTTCGCCGTGCCTGACGGCACCGCGCCGAGCAGCTTCTTGAAGTCGTTCGGCTGGACTGTGTCCAGCGCGTCATCGATATAGGCGAAGTAGGACAAATACGCCGCAGCGACCTTGTTGAGCGCCATCTGAAATCTCTCTGACTTTGAACGATGAAAAAAATTCAATCAAATCATGTGCGAGCGGACTGACTCCATGGTCAGCCCCCCATCACCATAGGCGCCTGGCTCTCCGGGTGCACATCACAACATTTTCAACCCAAGATCGTCGACCCCGCGACGGAGTTGCGCGACCTGTACGCCGCACCTCATTGCGTCATCATGGTTCCATTGCTATGGCGCGGGCTGTCGCACGGCGACACTCTTCGGTTACCATCATCAATCGTCAAGCAGGCGACTTCACCACAACGCGAGCCGATGCCCTACTCCCTTGTCATCTTCGATCTCGACGGCACGCTCGCCGACAGCTTCCCGTGGTTTCGGCTCCACGTGAATACGGTCGCCGAGCGCTTCGGCTTTCGCCAGGTGCAGGACGAGGACATCGACGGGCTGCGCCACGCCTCGACGCGCGAGATCCTGGATTTCCTCGAGGTGCCGCGCTGGAAGCTGCCCTTCATCGCGCGCTACGTGCGCCAACTGAAGACGGCGCATGCAGCGAGCATCCCGCTGTTTGACGGCGTCGACATCATGCTCGACACGCTTGCCGGCAACGGCACCAAGCTCGCATTGGTCTCGTCGGACAGCGAGGCCAATGCGCGTCAGAAGCTCGGATCGCGCGCCGGCCTGTTCGCTGATTTCGACTGCTCGGCCTCGGTGTTCGGCAAGGCGCGGAAATTTCGCCGCGTGCTGAAGCGTGCGCGCATCGCGCCGGGCGAGGTGATCTCGATCGGCGACGAGACCCGCGACATCGAGGCGGCACGCGCCGCCGGCATCGCCTGCGGCGCCGTGACCTGGGGCTACGCCGCCGAGAAGGCGCTGCGCGATCATCAGCCCGATCTGGTGTTCACGCGGATGGAGGAGATTGCGGAGCGATTATTGGCAATGACAGCACATGCGTGATTTCCGTCATTGCATTCCGCCGTCGTCACCCGCGAAGGCGGGTGACCCAGTACTTGGAGACAGCAATGGTCAACGGAAATGCCGCAGCGTACTGGATGCCCCGCCTACGCGTGGCATGACAGCTCGGATTGTCTGACCGGCCTGCGCGCTTCACGATCTTCCCGACACCATCTCTGAATGACAGCAACGCTGTTACCGCCGCAAGAACGCGCCGAACGCACGCGGGCCGTCGCCGACCTTGATCTCGGCCGTCACCTTGAGCGTCGCGACGTCGATGACGCTCAGAATGTTGCTCTCCCAATTGGCGACGATGATGCGCTGGCCATCGGCCGTCGCCTCGATGCCCTCCGGATAGTCGCCGACGGTAATGCGCTTGAGCGGCTGCAGGCTTGCCAGGTCGAACACGCTGACCGTGCCGTCATACTGGTCGGTGACGAAGCCCCTGCCCTGCGCCAGTGCGACAGCATAAGGTCGCAGGCCGGTCTTGACCCGGCCGATCTCGCGGCGCTCGCTGAGATCGATCACCGAGACGTCGTTGGAGCCGACATTGGCTGTATAGGCGCGCTTGCCTTCCGCTTCGATGGTGACGCCGAACGGTCGCGCCCCGACCTTGATGGTCGCAAGGCGCTGGCGCGTGGCGGTGTCGATCACCGAGACCATGTCGTCGTCGCGGTCGGCCGAGAGCAGCAGCTTGCCGTCGGGTGTCACCGCGAGTCCCGACGGCGAGGCGCCGACCGCGATGCTGCTGGTGACTGTGCGCGCCTTGGCGTCGATGACGCGGATTGCGGCGTTGTACCAGTCGGCGACATAGACGGTCGCGCCGTCCGGCGTGACGGCGATGCCGAGCGGCCCGCCGCCGACCTCGATCCGTCCGACCACCTTTCGCGCGGCGGCGTCGATGACGCTGACGGTCTTGTCGTCCGGGCTCGCCACATAGGCGAAGCGCCCGTCCGCGGCGACAGCAATGCCAGCCGGCTTGCCGCCGATCGGAATCGTCGCCACCGGTTTCGAGGTCGTGAGGTCGACGATCGTGAGATCGTCGCTCAGCTGATTGGTGACGAAAGCTTCTTCGGCGTGGGCGCTGGCGCTGCAGGAAAGCAAGGCTGCGAGCAGAAGACCACCGATACGGTGTGAGCGATGGCGAGCACTGCAGCGGTGAACTCGGTGCGAGCCTCTCCCCGCCTGCGGCAGGGCGATCGCATATGGCGATTTCTGTTTTGCGCCCGTCTCTTTCCACATCGTCATGGCCGGGCTTGTCCCGGCCATCCACGTCTGTTTGGCCTGGAAAGAAAGGCGTGGATGCCCGGGTCAAGCCCGGGCATGACGGAGTAACTCATTGGCGGGCTCACTCGGCGCGCGCCCTTATCTCTCATATGCGATCGCCCTGCCGCCTGCGGGGAGAGGTCGGATTGCATCGAAGATGCAATCCGAGTGAGGGGGTACAGGTCCAACCGCTGACACTCCCCGTGCGTCTGCCCCTCACCCCAACCCTCACAGCGCGAGCGAAGCTCGTCGCGCCCCCGTGAAGAACGGGGAGAGGGAGCGCAGCGCCCGCCGGGCGACATGATCGATTCCAAACGACCAATCCAGCCCTTCAGCTCCCGCTCTCCACCTTCTTCTTCAATCCCTCGAGCCCACCCTTATAGAGCCCGCTCACCGCATTGACCGCGGCCTCGTCGCTCAGCTCCGGCGGCGGGTCGTTGTTGGGGAAGCCGCGGTAGAACGCGCCGATCCATTCGACCACGCTGCCCTTGCCGTCCGCGCTCGGCGTGACCGCGATGGTCGACGAGTAGTTCGTCACCGGCAGCACCTTCACGTCGACGGCGGTGATGCGGTACGAATAGCTCATCTTCTCGGCATCGAACTTGTAGAGCTCCTCGTCGACGGTGGCGCCGCCCTTCAGGGTCAGCTTGCGCGTGGCGCCGATCTCGTTGCCCTTGTCGCCCTCGGTCTTGTCGACGACGCCGAGCCAGCTCATGTCCTGGAAGCTGCCGATCACGGCCCACACCTTCGCGGGCGCGGCATTGATCTCGACATGCTCCTGGACCTTGCGCCGGGTCGGACCATGCGCATCAGCTGTGGTCAGGGCCGTCGTTGCGATCGCGAGCGCAGCCATCGCGACTAGCGCCTTGCCGAACACCATCCTCATCTCGTTTCCTCAACCATTCTCATTTGGCTCGCGCATCTGGCGCGCGGCGGAGCCATCTTTGCACCGCTCCCGATTGTTGCAACAAAAAAGACCGTGTCGTGACGATCGGCGGCCGATCAATTCGCGCCGCAGCAGCGCTTGTATTTCTGGCCGGAACCGCACGGACAGGGGGCGTTGCGGCCGATCTTGCCGAACGATGCGAACGGATTGGGCTGCTCGGCGAAGTCGAGCGAACCGGGCACCGGTGCCCCGCTCTGCCGGTACCGGTAAAGGGCCAGCACCGCGTCGCGGATATCAGCGGGCACATCGCGGCCGAGATTGGCGCGCTCGACAGATTCGACGTTTTCCTCCAGCGCCACATCGATCGCCTGCATCAGGATCGCGACCGCCGCGGCCACGTCGCCGCCGACCTGCCGATAGGCCTCGAACCGCTCGCGACGCAGGTCCACCGCCGCAGCAAAGCCTTCGATCCACAGCTCCCAGATCACATCGCCGTTCACGGGATCGAGCGGATAGAGCGGCTGGTACAGCTCCGGGTCGCGCGTCAGCGTCCGCGCGATCTCGTCGTAATACGCCATCACGAGGTCGAGCACCGCGTTGGCATGGCCGATGCTTGCAAACACCGAGCGCCGTCGCTTGCCGAGCCCGAACGCCGCAGCGAACCACTCGCCCGGCGGGACGGGCTCCGGCAGGATCAACAGGCCGGCGATGAAGCCGTCGAGCTCCTCCAGCACCATGGCGCCTTCATCGAGCGCCAGCAGCGCCTGGTCGAGCTCGTCGTGATGGCTGGTCTCTTCCGGCATGCTGCAACCCTTGCTCTTGCCTCATCGTCGTCGCAGCCTGATTTGCCCGACGCGCACGCTGCGCAAGGCAGAAAGGCGTGACGCGGCCGTTTTGACACCAAAACAGCCGTGCGCGCAAAACCTAAATTTCCGCGCGGGATCAGCGGCATCACCCATGTCCAGTCCTGCCGCGGAAAATATTCTTCTTTCTTTTTTTCGGAATTTCTGTTTTTCTGTGCGCGTCCTGTCCTCACGAGAGGGACGCTTCGCGGTCGTCACGGGCGTTGAGGGCGGGATGCGATGGACGTCACGGCCCCGGTGCGCTTGCGCACGACGACGGGTCTCGTGGCGGACGGCGAAATCGTGTGGTCCTGACCTCCCGACGCTGAGGTCAAGTGGGTGTCGATGCTCCCAAAGCATCGCGCCGATGACGGTGGCCAGAAAGCCCGGTGCACCGAGGAGAGCGCGTATAAGCCGGTAGAAACCGTCGCGCAGGGAAGGCCGGTTGTTCGGCCAATCCTGTGGTTCCTGCCGCCTGCATTTTTTTCGCAGGCGGGCCATGGGTGCGGCCTGCACCCGGCCTTCCCTGCGCCCTCTCATTTGATGAGGGCGACATGAATGTCAAAGCTCGGATGCAAATGCATCGCGAGAAGATCTCAGCATGTCCGCCGCTTACACGCCGTCGCCGCCTCATCCTCAACTGTCATCGCCCGCGCAGGCGGGCGATCGAGTACGCCGCGGCCTCTCGATCAAGCACTGCCGTCGCGGAATACTGGATCGCCCGGTCAAGCCGGGCGATGACAGCTATTGTCGTGAATACGAGCGACGCCCCTCACTCCGCGAGCACCGCCTGCACGAAGCCGTCAGGGTCGGCGCAGAACTCGCGCAGGGCCTTGAAGTGATCGGTGTCCTGCACCGCGACCTTCTCGAGGCCGTATTTGGTCAGCCGCAGCAGCATGGCGCCGGGATAGGCCATCAGCACCGGCGAATGCGTCGCCATCAGCACCTGGCAGTGGCCGGACTCGTCCATCCGCCGCATCAGCTTGAGAAACTCGATCTGGCGCGCCGGCGACAGCGCCGATTCCGGCTCGTCGAAGATGTAGATGCCCTGGCGCTGGCAGCGCTCCTGAAAGAAGCGCAGAAAACCCTCGCCGTGCGAATGCGACAGGAAATCGGGCGGCGGCCCTCCGAGCGGATCGTCCAATGCGGCCTGGTCGAGATAGCGCGCCACCGAGAAGAAGCTCTCGGCGCGGAAGAACCAGCCCTGCGTGATCCTGGGCAGCCAGCTGGCGCGCAACGCAGCGCCGAGCGCGCCGCCCATGCGCTCGACCGCACGACCATGATCGACCGGCCTATAGCCCTTGCCGCCACCGGCTTCGTCATAGCCGGCGAGCGACGCGATGCCTTCGAGCAAGGTCGACTTGCCGGTGCCGTTCTCGCCGACGATGATGGTGATCGCACGGGAGAAGCTGAGCTCGAAATCATCCTGCAGGAACGGCAGGCAAAACGGATAGACGGCCCGATCCTCGATCTTGTCCGGGTCGAGCCACAGCCGCTTCAGATAGGGTGCCGGCAGCCTGATCGCGCGTTGGTTCCTCGCCATGACGCCTTCACAACCTCGGTGACATCGCGGGCAATCTCGCACATGGCGGCCGCATCGGCCACTGCTGCAAGTGGACTACTCCAGCGCGCAGACCTCAAGCGACAGAATCCCGAGAGTGGCAAACTCTCTCATCCGTCATTCCGGGGCGTTCGACGCGCGCAAAATGGCGTCCAGCCATTTCGCGCGCGGCGGACGAGCCCGGAATCCATAACCACGATCGTGAGTATGGATTCCGGGCTCGCCGCTCCGCGGCGCCCCGGAATGACGATGTGGAGAGGGTGTGCCCAACTCGACTGCGATGCCCGCAGAGAGCAATCAACACGCTTCGCCCGAAGCGCTGCATCAGGCGATCACCGGCTCTCGCACCTACGCCACGACCTCCAGCACCAGCTCCATGGTCATCAGCACCGGGTTGTCGCCGCGGACGAGGCGTCCCTGTGCCAGCGCGCCGGTGTAGTCGACCAGCGCGACGTCGAGCGTGGCTTCGAGTCCGTCAGCGCCTGGTGCGATGGCGCCGGAGGTGATGGTCAGCTCGGTCGCGAACGGCTCGACGACAACGCCGTCTTCGAAGCGTGCGCCGATGGTCGAGCCGACGCCGCCCCGGATGCGCGCTCTGCCGATACCCTGCGCGCGGCAGAACTCCTCCAGGCAGCCGGCGAAATCCTGGTTCGGCCGCAGCCGCAGCGCGAACGCCCGGCGATCCGTGGTGGCCGCGCTCGGCGCAGCCGCCACCGGCCCGAACAGCTTGAAGCCGGTCTCAGCGTCCGGCTCGGCCGTGAAGATCGCGCCGTCGAGACCGAAAGCCTCGACCGCGAAGCCCTCAGCGACGATCGTCTCCTCCGGCAGGAGGTGCCCGCCCCCGGCGCGGCCGCCCTCTTCCGTCCACAGCGAGTGACAATGGAAGAACGGCGCGCCATCGCGCACGCCGAGCGTCATGGTCCCGGTCGAGAGCTGCGTGACACCAGCGGGCCGATAGGTCTCGCTGTAGAATGCGGCATGATCCGGCGTCTTCGACAGCGCCGGCATCACGTAGGCGAAGGGCGAGAGCGCGCCGCCTCTGATGTCGAGCACGCCGCCGGCAAAGCCGTGCGCCGCAAAGCCGCGGCGTACGGCTTCCAGCAACGGTACGCCCCTTTCGAGTGTGAACGTGAAAGCGCGGCCGCGCGCCTCAACCCACTGGATGCAGTCGGCCACGGGCGCGCCGGGCTGTTTGATGAATCGCATCAGTGCTCAACCCTGCTTGGTGAGATCGAGCAGCCCGCGCGCCTCGAGCTCGTCGCGCACCAGGCGCTTGGGAACCTTGCCATAGCCCGACTTGGGCAGCGCGTCCCAGAAGAAGAAGCGCTTCGGCATCTTGTAGCGCGGCAGCTTGGTGGCGAGATAGCCGGCCATGTCGCTCTCGCTCGGCGCCGCAGCGCCCTCGCGCGCCACGCAGACGGCGACACCGACCTCGCCCCAGACTGGATCGGGCACGCCGAGCACGGCGACCTCGCCGATATCGGGATGGGTCAGGATCTTTTCCTCGACCTCGCGCGGATAGATGTTGGAGCCGCCGGAGATGTACATGTCCGACGCGCGGCCGGTGATGTAGACGAAGCCTTGCGCATCCATATGGCCGAGATCGCCGGTGCGGAACCAGCCGTCGCGAAACGCCTTCGCATTGGCTTCCGGATTGTCGTAGTAGCCCGCGAACACGGCAGGGCCAATGACGCAGATCTCGCCGGTCTCGCCCGGCCTCAGCTCGCGTCCGCCATCATCCTGGATCGAGACCTGCATGCCGGTGCGCTCGTAGCCGCAGCTGCCGATCCGCGCCTCAGGGCCGTCTTCCTCCTCGTGCGCTGCGGCCGGCAGCACGGTGATGTTGCCGGTGACCTCGCCGAGCCCGAAATACTGCACGATCACCTTGCCGAGTCGCGCCAGCGCGCGCTTCTGGTCCTCGCGATACATCGGCGCGCCGGCGTAGATGACGTGACGCAGCGAGGCGTGGTCGAACTGGTCGACGGCGGGATGCTCGACCATCATCTTCAGGATGGTCGGCACGGTGAAGAGGTTGCTGACGCGATGCGTTTCGATCAGGCGGAAGGCTTCGGTGATGTCGAACTTCTCGCTCGGCAGCAGCACCGTCTTGGCGCCGCGCGCGCTCTGCATCAGCTGGTGCACGCCGGCGCCGTGCGACAGCGGCGCCACGACGAGCGAAGCGTCGTGCTCGGTCGTGCCCGGCGTCAGGTCGGCGAGATGATTGGTGATGACGAAGGCCATCTGGCCATGAGTCAGCACCGCGGCCTTGGACCGGCCCGTGGTGCCCGAGGTGAAGAAGAACCAGCAGGGATCGTCGTGCTCGACAGCAGCGTTCGCAACGTCAGCGCCGGCATTCGCCTTGATCGCCTCGCTCACGGAGCGCGTGCCGAAGCCGTCGGTCTCGCCGATGCGCCAGGTGAAGGACGTGGTCGTCACCGCCGCGGCATGGTCGGGAAAATCGCCGTGGCAGAGAAAGGCCTTCGCGCCGGACGCGGTGGCGAGATAGGCGACCTCGTCCGGCATCAGGCGGAAATTGGTGGGCACCCAGACCGCACCGAGCCGGAACGCGGCGAACATCGAGACGAACATCTCCTCGCAGTTCTTGGAGTGCACCAGAACGCGGTCGCCCTTGGCGATGCCCTGCTCGGCAAGCGCCGCGGCGAGCGCCGAAACCATCGCGTCGATCTCGCGCCAGGTCCAGGACTTGTCGCCCCACACGAAGCCGATGCGGTCGCCGAGCCGGCGGCCGTTCTGCGTCACGATATGCGCGAGGTTCATGACCCGCCGCGACATGCGCAAGGGGGCGGTGGCGGTGGTCATCGACAGACCCTCACCTCTCTGCAGCGGATGAACAGAACCATGGCAACATCCCCTCGATCGATCCTCGGGCGATCTCGGCCGCCCTACTCCACATTCCTGTTTATCGTGGTACCGCAAGCCGTCGCAAGATCGCCCGGCCCATCGCACCCATGCGCAGCTTCATTCGAACGATTGCATCCGCCGTGCGACAAACCCGTGGCCGGCAGCGCAGTCATTCATCCCAATTCCTTCATCCCTGGCACGCCGAATCTGATTTGAGGACACCCATGATCGACCGTCGTCTTTTGCTCCTGAGCCTCGCTGGCGTGCTCGCCTCCGCGCCCCTGCATGCGCAGGTCCCCGCCCAAGATCCCGTGGGCATCATGACCGCGATCTACGCCCGCGTGGCCAAGGGCAAGGGCGAGGACGGCGGCAACTTCGTCATCGAGGACAAGGCGGCGCGCGCCAAATATCTGTCGAAGTCGCTGGCCGCCCAATGGGCCAAAATGGACGCCCGCACGCCCAAGGGCGAGGTCGGCGCGGTCGACTTCGATCCGATCACCAACTCGCAGGATCCGGATGTCGCCTCGTTCAAGGTGACGCCGGAAAAGCAGGAGGCCGACAAGACGACGATCGCCGTCACCATCACCGGCCATCGCAACGAGCGCAAGGACCAGGCCGACAGCGTCATCCGTTACGACCTCGTGCGCGAAACAGGCCAGTGGAAGATCGACGATATCCGGGGTGCGGTCGACGGCAAGCCGTGGTCGATCCGCGCGATGTTGTCGGAATTCCTGAAGATCACAGGGAAGCCCGGACGAAAGTAGAGGACCATGACGACCGTTCGCGACAATAGGGCCGAGAGCCGCTTCGAGCTCGACATCGAGGGCAGGATCGCCTTCGCGAACTACCGCGTGACGCCGCAGGCGGTCGTCATCACCCATACCGAGACCCCGCTGCCCCTGCGGGGCCGCGGCATCGGCTCAGAGCTCGTCAAGGGCGCGCTCGAACTCATCCGCGCCGACGGGCGCAAGGTCATCGCGGGCTGCGGCTTCGTCGCCGATTACCTTCACGAGCATCCCGAAAACAGGGACATCATGGCCTGACGGGGCCGTAGAACTACCGACCGGCGCGATTGCAGCCCGGTCTTTAACGCAATGGCTACCTGCATGGATCAGCAATTCCCCGCCGTACAAACAACCAGACCAATGGGGAGAGGCTCATGTTCATCGCCGCTATTTTCGACGCTCTCAAGCGCTACGTTCATTACCGCACGCAGCTCGCCTATCTCGACCAGCTCGACGAGCGCACCCTGTACGACATCGGCTTCAGCCGCGACCAGTTGCACGCCGAGGCCTGGCAGCGCGCCGGATTCGTGCACGCCTGAGACGTTCGGGCACGGTCGGACTGAACGACGCTGCACAACACGACGCGACAGGAAACGACGCGACACGAAACAAAGGCCCGCGCGATGGCGGGCCTTTCGCTTTTCGGCTCCGGCGCGCGCCGGATCAGTGCTTGATCTCGGGCGGCAGCTTGCCGCCATTGGCTGCGAGCTTGCTCATGACCTGCTTGTGCAGCCACACGTTCATGCTGGCGGAATCGTTGGTGTCGCCGCTGTAGCCGAGCTCCTTGGCGAGCTCCTTGCGCGCCGCGAGGCTCGAGTCGATGTCGAGCGCCTTCATCAGGTCGACGATCGAGGTTCGCCATTCCAGCTTCTCGTGCTTGGCGGCCGCGGCCTTGTCCACGATCGCAGCCACGTCGACGTTTTGCGCTGCAGCAGCCGTGCTGTCCGCCGTCGGCGCGCTGCCGCCCGCGGCCGGCGTGCTGCCGCCAGCCGGCGCAGCCTCGGCGTGATGGCCGAAAATCGCGCCCATGATCTTTCCGAAAACGCTCATCAATGGCTCCCAATGGATAGTGATCGTATGAAGAACTCGGCCGGCGGTGTTCCGTTGCAGAGACGCCCGTCGGAGCCTCTCCGCCCACCGCCGTGGCCTGCCAACGCGAACACGGCGACGAATGTGAAGCTTACCCAAGGCGGAATGACGGCGGAATGACTTTATCGGGCCATGGGCCGCTTCTGCGCGGGTGCGCCGGTCTAATGCACTGCGGCATTCACAGCGCTCACCGAGGCGTGAGTAGGCGCAGCACCGTTTGTCACTATCTTTATAGCTTCCGTTCGCGAATGGCCGTCCCGAGGTTCGTCGCGTCTGGCCGTTCGCGACTCCGTCCAACGACAAGCGCAGCCCGGCTTGCGTGGTTGGGAAGCGCCCCATGACACATGAGGGAGCGAACGACGATGGCCACCTATCACAGCAATGTCGCTGCACACGTTCGGCCTGCGGACGAGGTCGCAGCCGAGATCACGATCCGCACGATCGACTTTTCGAGCCTGATGCGCGCGCTGCGGCTCGGCTGGGACGACTTCAAGGCCGTTCCGAGCCACGCCGTGATGCTGTGCGCGATCTATCCCGTGCTCGGCCTCGTGCTGGCGCGCGCAGTGTTCGGCTATGCGGTGGTGCCGCTGCTGTTCCCGCTGGCGGCCGGTTTTGCCTTGCTCGGTCCGTTCGCGGCACTCGGCCTCTACGAACTCAGCAGCCGCCGCGACCGCGGCGAGGAGGCCAGCGCCTGGGATGCTTTCGAGGTGGTGCGCTCGCCGTCGTTCGGCTCGATGCTTGGGCTCGGCACGCTGCTCCTCGCCCTGTTCGTCACCTGGGTGGCGACGGCGCAGGCCATCTACGTGGCGGTGTTCGGCTATGGCGGCGCGACCAGCGCCACCGACTTCCTGGTACGCGTGTTCACGACGCCGCAAGGCTGGTGGCTGATCGCGGTCGGCTGCGGCGCCGGGTTCCTGTTTGCACTGCTGGCCCTGTGCCTGAGCGTCGTCTCGTTTCCGCTGATGCTGGACCGCCATGCCGGCGCGCTCGAGGCCATGGTGACCTCGCTGCGGGTGGTGGCCCAAAATCCGATACCGGTCGCAGCCTGGGGCCTCATCGTGGCCGCGCTGCTCGTCGCAGGCACGATCCCGTTCTTCCTCGGACTGGCCGTCGTGATCCCGGTCCTCGGCCACGCCACCTGGCATCTCTATCGCGAGGCCATCGCGATCCATCCCGACGCCGCGCCGATGCTGCCGCCGGCCCCACGGGGATCCAAGCCCGCGGCCGATTTCCCGGCGAACCTGTTCCCGTGGCGGTCGCGCGACCGGATGTGAGCAAGATCAACGGACGGAGTCGTGGTTGCCGCCGGCCCATGGGCCGGCGGTCGCCATACCGGCCCTCGAAAAGGATGCTGGAAGCCGCAGGGCGCGCAGGGCCTCACGAAAACCGACGCCAATGTGATCGAAAGGCCTTGTTGCTGCCGCGGTTACGCCCGACATGGAGTTCTCCCCATATCCTTTTTGAATCCATTGCCGTCCAGGTGTTTCGATGATTTCCGCTCGCTCCGCCGCTGCGTTTGCCTGCCTCGCTGTCCTGATGACCTTCTCCGTGCCGGCGCGTGCGGCTGGTGCCTGCGGAACCGGCGGTTTCGATGCCTGGCTCGCCGACTTCAAGACTGAGGCCGCGGGCAAGGGCATCTCGCAAAACGCGCTGAACGCGGCGCTGACCGGCCTGACGCCCGACCAGACCGTGCTCAACCGCGACCATGGCCAGAAGGTATTCAGCCAGACCTTCGAGGAGTTCTCCGGCCGCATGGTGCCGCCGCGCCTCACCCGGGGTTCCAACATGCTGAAGCAGTATGGCTCCGTGCTGTCGCGGATCGAGCAGAGCTACGGCGTGCCCGGCGAGGTGCTGGTCGCGATCTGGGGACTGGAGACCGATTTCGGCGTCAATGTCGGCAAGTTTCCGACCATCCGCGCGCTGGCGACGCTGGCCTATGATTGCCGTCGCGCGGAGCAGTTCCGCGGCGAGTTGCTGGATGCGCTGCGCATCCTCGATCGCGGCGATCTGGCGCCGTCAGAGATGCGCGGCGCCTGGGCTGGCGAGATCGGCCAGACGCAGTTCATGCCATCATCCTGGATCAAATACGCGGTCGATTTCGACGGCAACGGGCGGCGCGACCTGATCCGCAGCGCGCCCGACGTGCTGGCTTCGACGGCGAACTATCTGAAGGGCTACGGCTGGCAGCGCGGCAAGGATTGGGAGCCCGGCAGCCCCAACTTCGCAGTCATCCAGCAGTGGAACAAGAGCGACGTCTATGCGCGAACGATCGCGACCTTCGCGACCCAACTGGCGCGCGCGCCGTAGCTGGATCATCCATGAAAGAGGCCGATCGCGTTGGCGCGACCGGCCGGTCGTTCGATGATGTGCGAGATGCAGCTGCTACTTCATCTCTCCGGCGTGCATGGCCTTGGTGAGGTGCATGCCACAGGCGCCCATCTTGCCGCTGAGCAGCGCGTCCTGGGCAGCCGCGATCTCTTTCTGTGCCGTATATCTGGCATCGCCATCGGCCATCGCCTCGATGGCCGTCTCGGTCTTTTCCAGATTGGCCCCGCTGCAGCCGGCGCTGTGCATTTTCGCCGCCTGGACCGGCCCGAACGCGGCCATCGCCGCGGTCACGAGCGCGGCCCCCAACAGTTTCCTCATCATTGTTCTTCCTCGCTGGTGCGACGGCGTCGGCATCATTGCCGGACGCCGCGACACTTTGTCGCATGCCCAACCGAGGATCACGAATGAACTCGCCGCGAGAAATGCGTGATCAGGAACAGTTGTTCAAAGGCGCAGGCTTAAAGAGTGAATAATAATTCATACGCGCATACCCATGCGCCCGTGTGGCCCGGAGAGTCGGTAAGTCCTCACCGCTCCAGGGCGCAGGAGACAGTCGCTCCATCAGCAAATGCGATCTCACGATTGCAAATACGCATGAATACGGGGCTTTTCGGGCCCAGCCCAGCCGCCGGGCGCCCCTGCCCGATTCTTACTCAAGAGTTACGCAAGCTATGCGTCGACGGTTTAGCTGCATCGCAACATCAGCGCTTCTGCATCGCAACAATCTCTCCTATGTTCATTCCAACGATGAGGCTCTGACGAAGAGTTGAATCGTGAATCTAAGGAGAAATTCCCATGTTGCTCTCGCTCATCCGCATGGTTCAGGCGTTCCGTGAGTATCAGCGCAACGTTGCCGAGCTGTCGCAGCTCAGCGACCGCGAACTTGCCGACATCGGTCTCGACCGGTCGGACATTCCGCGCGTTGCCGCCGGACACTACAACGGCTGATCAGCCCGTTTCCGATTTCTACCCGACATCGCCCGCCTCGCTGCGGGCGTTGCCGTTTCTAGGCCTCGCGCGAAGCGGCTGGCAGGCGGCCCCGCTTTCTTGGCGCTGGAAGTCACTGGCGCATTTGCACCGGTCAGGAAAAGCGCTACCTGTCCCGCGCATGACAGGGACCAAATCACCTTCCAATTCCGTTCACGTGGTGGGCGCCGGACTCGCCGGATCCGAAGCCGCGTGGCAGCTGGCTGAAGCGGGCGTCGACGTCGTTCTGCACGAAATGCGGCCCGAGCGCATGACCGAGGCGCACCGGACCGCCTCTCCGGCAGAGCTCGTCTGCTCCAACTCGTTCCGCTCCGACGATGCCGCAAATAACGCGGTCGGCCTCCTGCACGCCGAGATGCGCCGACTCGGTTCGCTGATCATGCGCGCCGCTGACGCCAATCAGGTCCCGGCCGGCGGCGCGTTGGCAGTCGACCGCGAGGGCTTCTCGGCAGCCGTGGCAGCGGCGCTGGAGGCGCATCCGCGCATCCAGCTGCGCCGCGGCGAAATCACAGGCCTGCCGCCTGCGGAATGGGGCAACGTCATCGTCGCCACCGGGCCGCTCACCGCACAGCCACTGGCCGAAGCGATCCGCTCGCTGACGGACGAGACCGCACTCGCCTTCTTCGACGCGATCGCGCCGATCGTGCACAAGGACACGATCGACATGTCGGTCGCCTGGTTCCAGTCGCGCTATGACAAGGTCGGCCCGGGCGGCACGGGCGCTGACTACATCAACTGCCCGATGACCAAGGAGCAGTACGACGCCTTCGTCGCGGCACTGCTCGCGGGCGAGAAGACCGACTTCAAGGACTGGGAGACTAATACCCCCTATTTCGACGGCTGCCTGCCGGTCGAGGTCATGGCCGAGCGCGGTCACGAGACGCTGCGCCATGGTCCGATGAAGCCGGTAGGCCTCACCAATTCGCACAATCCGACGGTCAAACCTTACGCGATCGTGCAGCTGCGCCAGGACAACAAGCTCGGCACGCTCTACAACATGGTCGGCTTCCAGACGAAGCTGAAATACGGCGCGCAGCAGCAGGTCTTCCGAACGATCCCCGGTCTCGAAAACGCGGAATTCGCGCGGCTCGGCGGCCTGCACCGCAACACCTTCCTCAACTCGCCGAAACTGCTCGACGTGCAGCTGCGCCTGCGCGCGCAGCCGCGGCTGCGCTTTGCCGGCCAGATGACGGGATGCGAGGGATACGTCGAGTCGGCGAGCATCGGCCTCATTGCGGGCCTCTACGCCGCTGCTGAGTCGCGCAGCACAAATCTGCTGCCGCCGCCGCCGACCACGGCGCTCGGCGCCCTGCTCGGCCACATCACCGGCGGCCATATCGAGACGATCGATGGCGCGACACGCTCGTTCCAGCCGATGAACATCAATTTCGGCCTGTTCCCGCCGCTGGCGGCGGCCCCCACCAAAAAGCCGGACGGCACGCGCTTGAAAGGCAACGAGAAGACGGTCGCCAAGAAGCAGGCGCTGAGTGCCCGCGCCTTGGCGGATCTCGATCGCTGGATCGCCGACCATCTGCGTGTCGCGGCCGCTGCGTGAGAGTACGATGAGCTTGCCGAACAATGACTCTGCCTTGTTGGCGGCGCGCTGGAGCGAAGGTGTGCTGCTCAAGCGCGACGTGTTCTCGACCGTCGAGCGCGGCCGTTTCGTCCGCGAGAGCGGCGCGGTGGACGCCGTGCTGCGCCGGCTCGACGAGGTGCCGTGGTGGTCGTTCGTGCTGGCGCGCCATCTCTTCGCACGCGAGCGCAAAGCGCTGACGCGCGCCAAGGGGCTGAATGCCGGTCCCGATCTGTTGTGGGCGGGAGATCGTGCCCTGGTGCGCGGCTTCATCAACGGCGTGGCGCTGCATCTCGCCAAGCCGCACGGCAACGTCGCCTATTTCCGCTCGGCCAAGCAGATGATGCGCCGGCTGCATCGCGCCGGCATCACGCACAACGACCTTGCGAAGGAACAGAACTGGTTGGTCGGCCATGACGGCCATTGCTACGTGACGGACTTTCAACTGGCGGCGTGCTTCTCGAGCCGCAGCCGGCTGTTCCGGATCGCGGCCTATGAGGACCTGCGCCATCTCCTCAAGCACAAGCGGACTTACGCGCCCGAAGCGCTGACGCCGAGGGAACGCAAGATCCTGGCGCGCAAATCGCTGTTCGCGCGGATCTGGCTGATGACCGGCAAGAAGGTCTACCGCGGGATCACGCGCGGCATCTTCAACTTCACCGACCGCGAGGGCGGAGGACGGCGCCTTGTGAACGACGCACCGGTCCTGGTGGAAATGATTCGCAAAAATCCCGGCGTGCGCGATGCCGCGATCGTCGCCTTCGCCGACCGCCGCACCGGCGTGGGCCTCTATGCCTTCGTCGAGGCGGAACAGTCTGCGCTTGAAACTCAATTGCAAAACGAGCTGGCGTCGGCCAAGGGCCCAAAACCGCCGGAGCACATCCAGGTGGTGCACGCCCTGCCGCGCGACGCCAGCGGCCGGCCGCGCACCGAGCTCCTGCAACTGGTCGCGATGAACCAGCTCGACCTGATCGAGCCGATGATCACGAGCGACAGCGATCGCGCGTTCCTCAAGGACATCCTCGACTCCCGGAAGAACCTGCGCGACCGGTTCAATTTCGAAGCGGACCTGAAGCTGCCGTCGGCCTGAGCGACGTGCCCCGATGATCCGGCGGCCTGTGATTTCGGGGAGAAGCCGCTATATATTCAGACCACACGGCATCGATTGGCGAGGACACGGGCGATGGACATTGAGACCAGCGTGCAAGCAGCCTCCCATTCCTCACCTGTCGAGATTGTCCAGACGGGCGGACCGTTGGGCGCCGAAATCCGCAACGTCGATCTGAAGCATCTGGACGATTCGGCGTTCACAGCCCTTCTCGGCGCCTTCCACGCGCACTCGGTGCTGCTGGTGCGCGGACAGAGTCTCTCCGATCAGGATCTCATCGCCTTCAGCCGCCGCTTTGGCGATCTCGACTGGGCGCCCGTGCAGGAGAACGGCCGGCGCTTCGTCGACGGTCTGCCCGAAATCTACATCGTCTCGAATGTGAAGGTGGATGGCGAGGCGATCGGCAGTCTGGGCGCGGGAGAGGCCGTGTGGCACACTGACATGTCGTATCTCGACACCCCGCCGATCGCGAGCGCGCTGTATGCGTTGGAGATTCCGCCGGTCGGCGGCAACACTTCGTTCTGCAGCATGTACGCCGTGTACGATGCACTTCCATCTGACCTTAAGCGCCGTATCGCAGATCTGAAGATCAAGCACGACGGCACCTACAACAGCGGCGGCTTCGTGCGCCAGGGCGTGACGCCGACCGACGATCCGCGGACCTCGCCGGGCGCGATCCATCCGCTCGTCTGCACCCATCCCGATTCCGGCCGCCAGATGCTTTATCTCGGCCGCCGGCGCAACGCGTATCTGGTGGGTCTCGACCTCGCCGAATCGGAAGCGCTGCTGGACGAGTTGTGGACCTATGTCGCGCGCTCGGAATTCGCCTGGGAGCATGCGTGGAAGGTCGGCGATCTCGTCATCTGGGACAACCGCTGCACGATGCATCGGCGTGATCCGTTCGATGATCATGCGCGGCGAATCATGCATCGAACCCAGATCAAGGGCGCCGAGCGCCCACACTGATTCGTCAGAGCGAGGCTTGGCGCCCGTTCGCGCAGCACGTTGCCTGCGATTGAGTTGCAGGTTGCTCGATATTTCTCCGAGCGCCGCCTTGAAGCGTCCAACTTCTGACTCAGAGCGGCAGACTGTGCCGACAATCGGCAGATCGTGCCGCGATCCTTCCGCGAATTGCCTCCGAGCCGAAACAACCCCGACAAATTACGGTGGTTGATTTGCAGCGCTGGTGAAACTTGGGAGATGACGCAAGTGAGTCTCAGAAGCAACGTTGCTCGAAGCGCCGAAAGCAGCCTCATCAAGGTCATCCCGACAGGAAAG
This sequence comes from Bradyrhizobium ontarionense, assembly GCF_021088345.1. Classification (NCBI taxonomy): domain Bacteria; kingdom Pseudomonadati; phylum Pseudomonadota; class Alphaproteobacteria; order Hyphomicrobiales; family Nitrobacteraceae; genus Bradyrhizobium; species Bradyrhizobium ontarionense. The sequence continues at coordinate 1,405,420 of NZ_CP088156.1, forward strand.
TCGCTCGGTGCCGAAGTCTGCAATGTCGATCTCAGATCGTTCGACGATTGGGCGTTCGCCTCGTTCATGCGCGCCCTGCTCAAGCACCAGGTCCTGCTCGTGCGCGGCCAGCGTCTCAGCGATCGCGACATCGCCGCGTTCAGCCGGCGCTTCGGTCATGCCGACCTGCTCTACACGCCCCACGGCACCATGCAGGGCGACAGGCTATCGTTCTGCAGCCTCTACGCCGCCTATGATGCGCTGTCGCCCGCATTGCGCAGCCAAGTGGCTCATCTGAAAATTCGCCATTTGTCGAGCGACGTCTCCGATGACGGTCGCCGCACCACCTTCGCAGGTGCCGTTCATCCGCTCGTCGGCCTTCATCCCGACACCGGCCGCTCGATGCTGGCACTCGGTCAACGCCGCAACGCCTATGCCGTCGGACTCGGGCTCGCCGAATCGGACGCATTGCTCGACGACCTCTGGCAGCTTGCCGAGCGGCCCGAATTCACTTGGGCCTATGCGTGTCGCCCCGGGGATCTGGTCGTGTGGGACACCCGCTGCACGATCCACCGGAGGGAGCAGCCGGAGATGCCGATGCTGCGGCACAGCCCGCCACTGTGGGATTCGATCCCATCAGCTTGAGTGATCGGAGCCTCAACGCCGTTGAAAACGCGCCGTCCTCGCGGCGCGCCACAGCGTCCATAGCGTCGCCAGGTGCGAGCGTGCCTGGTGCTGAAACGGGTCATCATCGCGATGTCGCTCGGCGCGTGCGAGATCACGACGCACGAGTGCGAGCGGCAGCAGGATGGTGCGGACCGAGGGCGGCGCTTCGCTCGCCAGCTCCAGCGCGCGATCGAGATGTTGGCGCGCCTCGCCGCGCAGGTCGGTCAACATCGTCCGGATCGCGGGCGTTGCCTTGCCCGCGAAGATCTCCTCCTGCTTGACATCGTGTCGCGCGAGAAGATCGAGCGGTACGTAGAGCTGCCGGTGCGCAGCATCCCGCGCAAGTGAGGCGATCACCTGCAGAATTCCCTGCGCGATGCCGGCGTGGTGGGCCAGATGGTCTGTATCTGCCGAGGGCGGCGCGACGATCCGCACAGCGAGCGCGAACAGGGCTCCTCGAGTGTCGCCGAGATAGCCGTCCAGCGCGGCCATGGTCGGCATCGGATCGTTGTAGAGATCGAACTGATGTTCGTCGATCAGGCGTGTCAGGCGCTCAAGCGGCAGCGAGAAGCGCTGCACCGTGAGCAGCAGTTCGGCAGCCACCGGATTGCCCTCGACCCCACCATGCTCGTCGCCGGCCAGCGTGTCGCGCCACCATTGCAGACGGACTTCACCCGGCAGCGGCTGGGACACGAGATCACGAATCCGGGTCACCTCGACGTTGAATGCATACAGCGACAGCAAGGCACGCCGGATCTCCGGCGCGACGAACAGCGTCGATGCATAGCGGTCGAAATCATGCTCGCGCACCAGGCCCGCACAGAATGCGGCGTCGCTGCCGAAGCTCTTCTCGATCATGGGACGGCAATGAGCGCCGCCGCAACCCGCCGACGCTCGCCGATCATGACATTGTAGGTGCGGATCGCAGGCCCGGTCTGCATGGCATCGAGCACGACGTTCACGCCGCGCAGCGCCGCGCGCAGCGGCGCCGGCGGAATCCAGACCTCGGTTCCGGTTCCCACGATCAGCGTGTCGATTCTGTTCGCGGCGTCGAAGATCCGCTGCAGCGAGTAGCGGTCGATCTGACCAGGCTGAGTGACGTCCCAGGCCCAGATCGAATCGGGCAGGCACAACAGCGAGCCGCGATGCGACATGTCGGCAAAGGCGAAGCCACCGTTGCCGTAGCCGTCGATCGACGCCGATCGCGGGAAATGCGGTGTATCGTCAGAAGCTGCCATCCGAGACCAACCTTTCAGCCCCGGTTCGGGTCCAACGGCTGGTCACGACTTCTTCTTCGGCTCGTCGGCCTGATCACCGCGAACGGCTCCGACGCCGAGATAGATCAGGATCGGCGCGGCGATGAAGATCGAGGTGTAGGTGCCGACCAGCACGACGCCGAACATCATCACGGCGGTGAAGCTGTGGATCGCGGTTCCGCCGAACAGCAGCAGCGCGAGCAGCGCCAGGGTCACCGTGACGTGGGTGATGATCGAGCGCGACAGCGTCGAGTTGATGGACTCGTTGAGCAGCTGCGGCATCGGCATCTTCTTGTAGCGCCGCAGCATCTCGCGGATCCGGTCGTAGATGACGACGGTGTCGTTGAGCGAATAGCCGAGAATGGTCAGGAGCGCCGCGATGCTGGTGAGGTCGAAATCGACCTGGCTGACCGACATGAAGCCGATCGTCAGCACGATGTCGTGGACGTTGGCGATCATGGCGCCGAGCGCGAACTGCCATTCGAACCGGAACCAGAGATAGATCAGGATCGAGACGATCGCGAGCATCAGGCCGAGCATGCCGTAGGCGAGCAGCTCGCCGGAGACGCGGGCGCCTAAGACCTCGACACGCCTGTATTCGACAGCATCGCCGAGGGCGGCACGCACCTTATTGACGGCCTCCTGCTGCGCGTTCTCGCCGCCCGGCTGCTCGGCGACGCGGATCAGAACATCGGCGGGACCGCCGAACTGCTGCAGTTGCACCTCGCCGAGATTGAGGCCGCCCAGCGTCGAGCGCATGCCGGCAATGTCGGCAGTGCCCGACTTGGCGCGGACCTCGAGCAAGGTACCGCCCTTGAAGTCGATCCCGAGGTTCAGGCCATGCGTGAAGAACAGCACGATCGCGACGATCGACAGCATCGCCGAGATCGGGAAGCTGATGCGGCGGAACTGCGTGAAATCGAAATGCGTGTCGTCGGGAACGATGCGCAGCGACGGCAGCAGGCCGAGCGCGCTGACCACCGTCAGCACCGCGATCAGGATGCCAAGCCCGATGAGAATCCAATGTGTCACTTTAGCTCCTAGATGGGCACGCTTTGCGGCCGCTTCCACCGCACCCAGGCCGCCACAATCAGGCGGGTGAGCGTGAAGGCGGTGAAGACCGTGGTGAGGATGCCGATGCCGAGCGTCACAGCGAAGCCGCGCACCGGACCGGTGCCGATGTAGAACAGCACCGCCGCGGCGATGAAGGTCGTGATGTTGGAGTCGAGAATGGTCGACAGCGCGCGCTTGAAGCCGGCGTCGATCGCCGAGATCGCGTTGCGGCCGCCGCGCAGCTCCTCGCGGATGCGCTCATAGATGAGCACGTTGGAGTCGACCGCGATACCGACCGTCAAAACGATGCCGGCGATGCCCGGCAGGGTCAGCGTCGCATTCAACAGGGACAGCACGCCAAAGATCATGGCAACGTTGATGGCGACGGCGATGTTGGCGAACACGCCGAACAGCCGGTAGGTCACCAGCATGAACACGATGACGAGGATCGAGCCGACATAGGCCGCGAGCTCGCCCTTGGCGATCGAGTCCGCGCCGAGACCGGGTCCGACGGTGCGCTCCTCGATCACGGTCAGCGGCGCCGGCAGCGCGCCGGCGCGCAGCAGGATCGCGAGCTCGTTGGCGGACTGCACGGTGAAATTGCCCGAGATCTGCCCCGAGCCGCCGGTGATCGGCTCGCGGATGACCGGCGCCGAGATGACCCTGTTGTCGAGCACGATCGCGAAGGGCTGTCCGACGTTCTCGGTCGTGGCCTGCGCGAATTTGCGCGAGCCGGCACTGTTGAAGCGGAAGCTGACGATCGGCTCGTTGCTGCGCTGGTCGAAACCGGTCTGCGCGTCGGAGAGGTCGCCACCGGAAACCAGCACCTGCTTCTTCACGACATAGGGCTGGTTGGGCGACGTCGCACTCTGCAGCACTTCGGATTCAGGCGGCACCCTGCCCTGCAGCGCCTGGTCGGGCGGCACCGACGAGTCGACCATACGGAATTCCATCTTGGCGGTCTTGCCAAGGATTTCCTTCAGCTGGGTCGGGTCCTGCAAACCCGGGACCTGCACCAGGATACGATCGGTGCCCTGGCGTTGGATCAGCGGCTCGACAGTACCGAGCTCGTTGATGCGGCGTTCGACGATCTGGATCGACTGCTCGATGGCCAGACGAATCCGCTCCGTGATCGCGGCCTGCGGAATCGTCATCCGGATCAAGCCACCGCCAGCGTCAGTGAGCTCTAGGCTCCGCTGGCCGCTGGAGCCAAGCAGGCCGCCGAGCGGCTGGGACAGATCGCGTAGCTTGGCGAGCGCGTTTGGCACGTCCGCCGGGTCGGCGATGCGCGCCTCGACTGCGTCGTTGCGTACGACCACACCCCCGGTGAAGCGGATCTTGGCGTCGCGCAGCGTGCGGCGCGCATCATCCTGTATCGCCAGGAGCCGGTCCTTCTTTACCGAATTGGCATCGATCTCGAGCAGCAGATAGGAGCCGCCCTGCAGGTCGAGGCCGAGCACGAGGTGACGCTGTGCCCAGGCCGGCCAGGTCTTGACCGTCGCTTCCGGGAAGAAATTGGGCACCGCGCACAGGCACACCACGAGCGCCGTGAGGATGATGCCCAGCGCCTTCCACCGCGTGAAATACAACATGAGAGTGGGTCCGTGAGGTGGTCGGTCAGAGCCGCAGGCGGCCCTTCAAATCGGGACTTCGAAGAAAAGATCAGCCGAAAGAAAGCGATAGATCGGCCAAGCCGCGATCAGCTCGCCGCCTTCTCGTCCTTCTTGTCGTCCTTGGCGACCTCGGCCTTTGCCGGCTCGCCCTTGGCGCGGACACCCGTGATCATCTGCCGCATCTGCCGCACGCGGATGCCGTCGGCGATCTCGAACTCCACCTGATCGTCGTCGACGACCTTGGTGACCTTGCCGACCAGACCGCCCTGGGTCACGATCGTGTCGCCCCGGCGCACGTTCTTGACGAGGTCGGCGTGCTCTTTGACCTTCTTCTGCTGCGGCCGCAGGATCAGGAAATACATGATCACGAAGATCAGCGCGAAGGGCAGCAGCGACATCAGCATGCTGTTGGTGTCGCCGGCGCCGGCGGCGGCCTGGGCATAGGCAGGGGTAAACAGCATGCGGTCGATCCTCGTAGGCCTGTGCCTCGTGAGACGGGAATAGCCGGCGAACCACGCTTTTCTCGGCGCGGGCCGGCCTCTTGCGAATTTCGCGCGGAATATAGCTGCCGCGGCCCTAATTGCAATGCGTCCGGCCCCGCCATTTCACCCCCGCTTGCGGCCGCCGGCGAGGCCCGATATGGCTGCCCCATCAGGAACTTGCAGCATGTCGAAAAAACCAGCCAAAGCCCCCTCCCGAACCTCCGCCAAGACCGTCTTCAGGCCCGTCGCAAAGCCCTCCGTGCAAAAGCCGGCCAAGGTCGCGGCAAAACGTCCCGCCGCCCCTCCTTCCGACGACACCGCTGGGCGGATCGCCCGTGCGCTGGAGGCGATTGCGGCGCACCTGGCAGCAACCGGTGCGGGTGGAGCACAAGCTCTGGATTTGGATGCAGCCGATGCCTTCGTCTGGCATCCGAACGGCCGGCTGTCGACGGTGCCGCGCGTCAGCCGCGTCGAGATCGATCTGCTCAAGGGCATCGACCGGATGCGCGACATCCTGATCGAGAACACTGAGCGTTTCGCCAACGGCCTGCCCGCCAACAACGCCCTGTTATGGGGCGCGCGCGGCATGGGCAAATCGTCGCTGGTGAAGGCCGCCCACGCCAGCCTGAACGTCGCGCGCAAGCCCGCCGACCGGTTGAAGCTGATCGAGATTCACCGCGAGGACATCGAGAGCCTGCCGGCACTGATGGACATCCTGCGCGCGTCGTCGTTCCGCTTCATCGTGTTCTGCGACGACCTGTCGTTCGACGGCAACGACGCGTCCTACAAGTCGCTGAAGGCCGTCCTCGAAGGCGGCATCGAGGGGCGTCCCGAAAACGTCATCCTCTACGCGACCTCGAATCGGCGCCATCTGCTGGCGCGCGACATGATCGAGAACGAGCGCTCGACCGCGATCAATCCGGGCGAAGCCGTCGAGGAGAAGGTCTCACTGTCCGACCGCTTCGGTCTGTGGCTCGGCTTCCACCGCTGCAGCCAGGACGAGTACCTCGCGATGGTCAAAGGCTATTGCAGCCATTTCGGCATTGCGGTGGCCGAGGACGAGCTGGAGCGCGAGGCGCTGGAATGGGCCACGACGCGCGGCTCACGATCAGGTCGCGTCGCCTGGCAGTTCACGCAGGATCTCGCAGGCCGGCTCGGCGTGCGGCTGAGCACAAAATAACAATCTCTGCCGCCATGCCCGCGCAGGCGGTGATCTCCGCACCAAGATCGTCATGCCCCGCGCAGGCGGGGCATCCAGTACGCCGGGGGCGTTCGTGAGACTCGAGAAGCCAGTGTTTACTGGATCGCCCGCCTTCGCGGGCGATGACAGCGTCTCTGACGCGACAGCTTGCCCCAGATGGGATGACCTCTTCGGCCTCACGCCCCGTTGAGGAATTGCAGCGGGTCAACCGGCGACGACCCCTTGCGGATCTCGAAGTGGAGCTGCGGCGATCCGACTTCTCCCGATTGACCCGACTTGGCAATGATCTGGCCGCGCTTGATCGGATCGCCGCGCTTCACCATCAGCTCACTCGCATGGGCATATGCGGTGACGTAGCCGTTGGAATGCCGCACCAGGACCAGATTGCCGTAGCCCTTCAATTCATTACCGGCGTAAGCAACGACGCCATCCTCGGCAGCCTTCACCGGCGTGCCCTCGGGCACTGCGATGTTGATGCCGTCATTGGACTTGCCGTTGGTCTTCGCGCCGTAGCTCGTGATCACCTTGCCGCGTGCCGGCCAGCGGAAGGTGGGCAACGAACTCGTGGTCTCGGCCGGCCGCACCGGCTCCTCTTCTTTTTCGGGTGCCGGATTGGCCTGGGCCAGACGGACGCTCTGGACCTGGCCTGCCGTCGCCACCCGCGTGGTCGGCGCCGGCGCCGGGACGGTCGCAACCGCCTGGGGAACGGTCGCGACCGGAGCCACGGGCGCAGCGACCGCTGCGGTCTTGCCAGGGACGGTCAGCCTGGCACCGAGCTTCAGAGGCGAAGCCTGGTCGAGATTGTTGGCGCGCGCGAGCTCAGCCGGCGAGACGTGGTTCTGGCGCGCGATACCGGCCAGCGTTTCGCCGCGATTGACGAAATGAACGGTGGCGGGCGTCACGGGTGCCGTGACCGCAACCGGCCTCGGCGCCACCATTGGCGCCGCGGCGACGGGCTGCGCTGCCGGCGCAGCGGCGACCATGCCCGGATGCGGAATGATCAGTTGCTGGCCGGGCGACAGGGCACGTGGCCCCTTATAGCCGTTGGCGGCCATGATCTCAGCCGGCGTCACACGATAACGCTTGGCGAGGATATCGAGCGTATCGCTGGTGCCTACGATGATCTTGGTGCCGCCGGCCGGACGCGCGGCTACGACCGAGCGCGGCGGAACGGCGCCGGTGGTCTCGAGCTGCGGTTGTGCCGGTGGCGCATAGGCGCGCGTTGGCGCTGCGTAGGTCTGAGGCACCGGAACCGAGGCCGGTGGCGCATAAGACGCGACGCCGCGCCCTCCCGACGATACGCCGCCGCCGGATGGATAGGACTGGGGTGCCCCGACAGCTGGCGGGGGCAGCGCGGAGGACGAATAGGCGGGCGCCGGGGCCGGAGCGTATTGCGGCTGCGGCCGTGCCGCGGCCGGCGGCGCCTGCACCGAACCGGTCGCGTCCGATGCAAAGGGATTCGAAAACGGACTTTGCGCCTGGGACAACCGCGTCGACATGTCGGCGCTGCAGCCGGCAACGCCGAACGACATCAGCGCCAGCGCCGCGATCTGCGGCAGGCGGCGCGAGCGAGGCAACTCGACGATGACGGGCATGGTTACTCACTCGTACGCAACAAACAACGAATTCGAGTAAACACAGCCGCGGTAAATAAGCGCTTAAGCCGCAAATAAAGCGTTGTGGGACCTGCTGATCCGCTCGTTTAAAGTTCGCGCGCAATCCCTGGAATTGCCGGCACAAATCGCACGTCGACGAGCTCCCTGCGATCGAAACGATCGCCCGTTCGCGTCACCCGCACGAGCGTCTGCACCCCATGATGAGGGCCGACCGGCGCGATCAGGATACCGTCAGGCTCCAGCCGATCGAGCAGGCTCTGGGGAATCTCCTCCATCGCGGCGGTCACGATGATGCGGTCGAACTGGCCGGCCCCGGGGGGGAGCGCGAAGCCATCGCCCAGCATCACCTCCACGTTGAAGCAGCCGAGCTTCTCCAGCCGCTCACGCGCCTTGTCGGCAAGCGTACGGAATCGTTCCACCGTCAGGACGTTGGCAGTGAGCCGGGACAAGATCGCGGCCTGGTATCCCGACCCGGTCCCGATTTCGAGCACGCGGTGGTTCTTCTGCAGCTTCAGCTGCTCGGTCATGTAGGCGACGACGAAGGGCTGGCTGATGGTCTGCCCGCAGGCGATCGCCATTGCGCTGTCGCGGTAGGCGTGCACACGATCGCCCGGCAGAACGAACTCCTCCCGCGGCACCTCCTCCATCGCGCGCAGGACCGCCTGATCACTGATCCCGCGCCGACGCAGGGTCAGCTGAAACATCATCTTCTCGGGAGGAGGGCTGGCCATCACGCTATCGGTTGTTCACCTCTGCGCAATCTAGATCATCATCCGCGCGTTGCGCACAGGTTTTCCGTTCATCCCCCGCGACTACGGATGGTACGCGCCGGACATCGCCCCGGAAGCTCCTCCTGAAGCGGAACCATTGCAGAACGGTTTTGTTAAACAAGGGGCGGTTATGTCCCCGCGCGACGAGGCTATGGCGAACCAGACGAGATTGTTGACGTTGCGCCATAAGCCGTTATTTGCGAACGTCGAATCGGTATGGGCAAGGACTGACATCATGACTGCACCACGGCCGCCACGCGGCTCCGTGTTTCTGGTTGAAGACGAAGTCATGATCAGGATGATGGTCGCCGACATGCTCGAGGAGCTCGGCTACACGGTCGCGGCCGAAGCCGGCGAGATCGGCGAAGCGATGCGGCTGGCCGAGAGTACCTATTTCGACCTCGCGATCCTGGACGTGAACGTCAACGGCAAGGTGATCTCGCCGGTGGCCGATGTGATCAAGGCGCGCAACCGGCCTTTCATCTTCGCAACCGGCTATGGCTCGTCGGGATTGCCCGAGGAGTATCGCGACCGGCCGGCTTTGCAGAAGCCATTCCAGCTCGAGACGCTCAGCAAGGCCATCGATCACGCGCTGCGTGGCGCGGAGCCGCCGCGGTAGAGAAGACAGCGCCTTCAGCCGAGAATGTCGCTGAGCTTGCCCGAGAACGCCTCGTCCGTGCGATCCAGCCGCAACGGCGTCACCGACACGTAGTGCGCGGCCAGCGCCGCCAGATCGGTCCCTTCATCGGGCACGTCCAATGCTGCAGCGCGGTCGAAGCCGATCCAGAAATAGGGATTGCCGCGACCGTCGCGGCGCTCGTCGACCTTCAGGAAACCGAGATTGCGCTTGCCCTGGCGGGTCACCACGATCCCCTTGACCTCGTCGGGCGTGCAGGACGGGAAGTTGACGTTGATCACCGTGTTCCGGGGCACACCGGCCTCGAGCACCTTACGCACGATCTGCGGGCCGAATTTGAGCGCAGTATCCCAGGACGGCTTGTCGCGCGTGGCAATGCTGAATTCCTGCGACAGCGCAAACGACGGCAGACCGAGGATCGTGCCTTCGAGTGCGCCGGCGATCGTGCCCGAATAGACCACGTCCTCGGCGACGTTGCGGCCCTTGTTCACGCCGGACAGCACCAGGTCGGGCAGCTTGGCCCCCAGGATATGGCGCGCTCCCATGATGACGCAGTCCGTTGGCGTGCCGCGCACCGCGAAATGCCGCGGACCGACCTCGCGCAGCCGCAAGGGATCATTCAGCGAGAGCGAATGCGATACGCCGCTCTGGTCGAGTTCGGGAGCGACGATCCAGACGTCGTCGGACAAAGCGCGCGCGATCTCTTCGATCACCTTGAGGCCCGGCGCATGGATCCCGTCGTCGTTGGTGCAGAGAATCCGCATGGCCACCTTTATCCATCCCCGTTCGAAACAATTGCCGCGGTGTCTTATCTGCTGCGCAGCATCGAGGCAAACCTGCCGCCCCGGCCGAATTCGCGGTTCAGTACCGAATCCGCCACTGCGGCAGGAATCTTGCGAGCCGTCCCCGCGTGCACAGGCGGAGCGCTGAGACAGGCTGGTCGGGTGCTGCGGGAGGCTGCGCCTGCCCCGGTTGCTCTGCCGCCGGAAAACGCGCCCGCGCGGTGCCGAGCGCCTTCTCGAAATCGACCTCGTTGAACCAGGCCTGCTTCCGCAGAGGGTCGAGCAGACCGTCGTCCCAGACCCTCGACCGATCGATATCGAACGCTCCCTTGAGGCGCTGATCGACCGCCTGCAGGCCATGGCCGGTCACGGCCCACTGGCGTCCGATCCAGAAGATATCCCGATGCAGGGCCATGGCGCCGGTTTCTGAAAAGCGATGGCTGAACAGAACCAGAGGATACGACTCACCGGTCGCCGCGCAACGGCGGCGATCGGCCCGGACGCGATTTGTCGCGGCCTTATGGCTCCGCAGCAACCAGCTTGAGGCCGCCCATGTAGGGCTGCAGCACATCGGGCACCGCGATCGAACCGTCAGCCTGCTGATAGGTCTCCATGACCGCGATCAGCGCACGGCCGACCGCGGTACCGGAGCCGTTCAATGTGTGCACGAAACGCGGCTTGCCGTCGCTGCCGCGATAGCGCGCATTCATGCGCCTGGCCTGGAAGTCGCCGCAGACCGAACAGCTGGAGATCTCGCGGAAAGCGCCGCCGTCGCCCTGCCCGGGCATCCAGACCTCGATGTCGTAGGTCTTCTGCGAGGAGAAGCCCATGTCGCCCGTGCACAGCGTAATGACGCGATAGTGCAGATCGAGCCGGCGCAGCACCTCCTCGGCGCAGGCCAGCATGCGTTCATGCTCGTCTTTGCTGGTCTCCGGCGTCGTGATCGACACCAGCTCGACCTTGGTGAACTGGTGCTGGCGGATCATGCCGCGGGTATCGCGGCCGGCCGCGCCCGCCTCGGCGCGGAAGCACGGCGTCAGCGCCGTGAGCCGCATCGGCAGCTCCTTGTCGTCGACGATCGATTCGCGCACCAGATTGGTCAGCGCGACTTCTGCCGTCGGTATGAGGCCGAGCCGCTCGGTCTTGAGGCGCTCATCCGGCGCCGCAATCAGTTCGCCCTTCACGGCCCAGAACTGATCGTCCTCGAACTTCGGCAATTGCCCGGTGCCGAACATGACCTCGTTGCGCACCAGCAGCGGCGGATTGATTTCGGTGTAGCCATGCTCGGTCGTATGCAGGTCGAGCATGAACTGCCCGAGCGCACGCTCGAGCCGCGCCAATCCCTTCTTCAGCACGACAAACCGGGCGCCCGACAGCTTCGCCGCGGACTCGAAGTCCATGGTGCCGAGACCTGCGCCGAGATCGTCGTGCGGCTTCGGCGCAAAGGCGTAGTTGCGCCTGGCGCCGAACACGTGGCGCTCGACGTTGTCGTGCTCGTCCTTGCCGTCGGGCACCTCGTCGAGCGGCAGGTTGGGAATCGCCGACAGCTCGCGCGCCAGCTCATCGTCGGCCTGCTTCGCGGCAGCTTCGAGCTCCGGCATCGTCGTCTTGAGCTTGGCAACCTCCTCCATCAGCGCTGACGCGCGCGCGTCATCCTTGGCCTTCTTGGCCTCGCCGATTTCCTTCGAGGCGGCGTTGCGCCGAGCCTGCGCCTGCTCCGACGCCAGGATCGCGGCACGACGCCGTTCGTCGATGGCGAGCAGTTGCGACGACTGGGGCGACAGACCCCGGCGCGTCAGCGCCGCATCGAAACCTTGCGGATTGTCGCGGATCGATCTGATGTCGTGCATGGTCGTTCGGTCCTGGGAACGAAAAATAGGGGCGAGTCGCCCCGGCGCGCGGAGCGGCTTGCACTACCGCGAATGGCCGCGGATGGGAACAGGCAACGCCCGGGACCGGGCGCGAGCCGAGCCCGCTACGCTTGGCGCCTACCCGGCCGGATTGGTCGGCGGGTTGTCGGAGCCGGACGTGGGGCCAGAGCCGGACCCGGAGCCGGACTTGGCGGCAGCTGCCTGCTTCTCGACGAAGCCCACCGCGATGATGGCGCCTTCGTAGAGCGCCAGCAGCGGGATCGCCAAGGAGGCCTGGCTCAGCACGTCCGGCGGCGTGAGCACCGCAGCAATGATGAAGGCGATCACGATGAAATAGCGCCGCTTCTCCTTGAGCATCTTCGAGGTGACGATGCCGATGCGGCCGAGCAGGGTCAGGATCACCGGCAGCTGGAAGGCGATGCCGAAGGCGAAGATCAGCGACATCATCAGCGACAGATATTCGCCGACCTTGGGCATCAGCGCGATCTGCGCTGTCTCGGGGCCGCCAAGCTGCTGCATGCCCAGTGAGAAGCGCACAATCATCGGCCATACCGCGAAATAGACCAGCATGGCGCCGAGCACGAAGAAGACGGGGGTCGCAATGAGGTAGGGTAGAAACGCATTGCGTTCGTGGCGATACAGCCCGGGCGCGACGAACGCGTAGATCTGCCCGGCCACGATCGGGAACGAAATGAAGCCGGCGCCGAACATCGCGAGCTTCAGCTGCGTGATGAAATATTCGAGCAGCTGCGTGTAGATGAACTTGCTGTTCTCCGGTCCTGCAACCCAGACGAACGGCAGCACCAGGATGTTGTAGATCTGCTTGGCGAAGAAGAAGCAGAAGATGAAGGCCACGCCGAAGCCGAGCAGCGCCTTGATCAGCCGCGAGCGCAGCTCGATCAGGTGGTCCATCAATGGGGCTTTGCTGGCCTCGATGTCGTCGACGGTCATGACGCTTTGGCGTCCTTCAGACGTTCGGCCTCTGCCGGTGCCGGCACTTCCGGCTGCGGCTCCGGGGTGATCTCGCGCACGATCGCCAATGGCTCGCTCGCCGCCTGATGAGCCTCGGCTTCCACGAAGGTTTCGGGACGCGCAGATTCAGGAGTGGTGGGAATCACAGGGGTCTCGGGCGAAGCGGCGACCGCGTCCGTGGCGGGCGCAGACGCCTCGGCGGGCTTGTCGACCCCCTCGATGTCGAGCGCCTTGTCGACATCACGCTGCAGCGACGTCATCAGGCCGGTGGGGGAGAAACCGCTCGCAGCCTCCTTGACCTCATCGAAGCTCTTCTTGAGGTCGGCCATTTCGGCCTCGCGCATGGCTTCCTGGAACTGGCCCTGGAACTCGGACGCCATCCGGCGGGCCTTGCCCATCCATTGCCCGACCATGCGCAGAACGCCCGGTAGCTCCTTGGGACCGATCGCAATCAACGCGACGACCCCAATGACGAGCAGTTCACTCCACCCGATATCGAACATGAAACAATCCGCCTACGCGACGACGCCCTAACATCCCGCCTTGCCCGGGCCTGTCCGAGCAGGTCCCGTCCGTGCGGGAGCGCGCGCCGCCCGCGCCCTTCACGCGCAGATCAAACGGCCTTGCTGCCGACATCCGTGCGGGTGGCCGAAGGCGTCGCGCCATGATCGATCGACTTGACCGGCTCGGTCTTCTCCGGCGCCTTGTCGTCGTCCTGCATGCCTTTCTTGAAGGCCTTGATCCCCTGCGCGACGTCGCCCATCAGATCGGAGATCTTGCCGCGCCCGAACAGGAGCAGGACGACCGCGATCACCACGATCCAGTGCCAAATGCTAAGCGAACCCATCCTGCAACCCTCCAAACATCGGCACGGCCCTTCGACGACTGCTCGTCGAAGTTACCGCCGAAGTCGCGCCATATCCCATGGACTTGACCGCGTCATTTCGCTTCTAGCATTCGGTTGCGAAACAGCAACACGAACTGGACCAAAATCAGCTCGCGGATAGCCCATTCTGGCCCGGAAGGTAGGCGTCGGCGCCCCCAAAAACAAGCACTTCAGCCCCGTCAAATCGCGGCCGAACCTACGCAATAACGCGAGTGTTAACGGCCGCGGCGCCGCTACCCTTCCTGGTGCGACGAACCGTCCTCGTCGGTATCGAGGTCGCCGCCGTCATCAGTTCCGTCGACCTCAACCTCGGCCTCGGCTTCTTCCTCAACCGGAGCTTCAGCCTCGGCCGAAAGATCAACCAGCTCGGCAACGGCCTCGTCATCCTGATCGGCGACGAACTCCTCGACGGTAACGCTCACCTCGGCGATCTCGGCTTCAGCGTCGACGCTCGAGACCTCGACATCGCCGACGGCAAATTGCGAGGCGGCCTCGTCTTCCTTAGCGGCCAGGTCCGCCCCTGCTGTTCCCACCTCCGCAGTTTCGGCGATGGCGGCTTCCACTGGTGCCGTTTCGCCCTCTGCGGTCCCGGCTTCGCCGGACTCGATCTCGACAGCTGGCGCGAGCGCCAGATCGAGATCACCCGGATCAAGCGGTTCCTCGTCCTCACGCAGGGTCGGATCGTCCGACGGCGTGGGAACCGTGAAGCCGGTCGGCAGCCGCGAATCCAGCAGGCCCGTGCCCTTCAGCTCTTCCAGGCCGGGCAGGTCACCCAGCGTCTCCAGGCTGAACTGGGTCAGGAAGGCATCGGTGGTTCCGAAGGTCAACGGCCGGCCCGGGCTCTTGCGGCGACCGCGCGGCTTGATCCAGCCGGTCTCCAGCAGGACATCCAACGTTCCCTTGGAGGTGACGACGCCGCGGATCTCTTCGATCTCGGCCCGTGTGACCGGCTGATGATAGGCGACGATCGCCAGAACCTCGATCGCCGCGCGCGAGAGCTTGCGCGTCTCGGTGCTCTCACGCGTCATCAACCAGGCAAGATCGCCGGCGGTACGAAAGGTCCACTTGTTGGCGACACGCACGAGGTTGACGCCACGGGTGGCATACTCTGCCTGCAGCTGCGCCAGCGCGGCCTTGATGTCGACGCCGTCGGGCATGCGCTTGGCGAGCGTGGCCTGCTCGAGCGGCTCCGCCGAGGCGAACAGGAGCGCCTCGAGGATGCGCAATTCTTCGGGGCGCGCCTCCGGCTCGTTTGCCACGATCTCGTCGGGCTCTTCCATGCGCAGTTCCGCCAAGCTTGCCATGGCAGGGTCTCCTTGTTCGTTACTCAACCGTCAAGTCCGGCGCAGCCATGGCGCCGGACTGGATCGGTGGACGCTTACGAAAATACAGCGGCGCGAACGCCTGCTTCTGGTTCAGCTCAAGCTTGCCTTCGCGGACCAGCTCCAGCACGGCTGCAAAGCTCGATGCGAAGACGGTGGCCTTTTGCGCAGGCTCGGCGACGTAGTCCAAAAGGTAGTCGTCGAGACATCCCCAGTCGTCCGACACCTCAGTCATGCCGACCAGCCGCTCGAGCGAGGCGCGCGCCTCGGCGAGCGACCAGACGGTGCGCTTGGCCATATGGACGGACGTGACGACGCGCGACTGCCGCTGAATGGCGTAGGCCGACAGCAGGTCGAACAGGGTCGCGGTGAACTTCGGATGACGGACTTCCGCGATCGCTTCCGGATTGCCGCGCGGGAACACGTCGCGCTGGAACTGCGGCCTGTTCATCAGGCGGTTGGCAGCCTCGCGGATGGCCTCCAGCCGGCGCAGGCGGTTGGCCAGCGCGGTCGCCATCTCCTCGGCGCTCGGCCCTTCCGCGGCCGGCGGCTCCGGCAGCAACAGGCGCGATTTCAGGAACGCGAGCCACGCTGCCATCACCAGATAGTCGGCCGCCAGTTCGAGCCGGATCTTGCGGGCTGCCTCGATGAACTGGAGATATTGGTCGGCGAGCGCCAGGATCGACATCTTGGCGAGATCGACCTTCTGCTGCCGCGCCAGTGCGAGCAGCAGGTCCAGCGGACCTTCATAGCCCTCGACATCGACGACCAATGAGGGTTCGGCCTCGGCCAGCTCAGCGGGCCGGCCGGTCTCAAACGACAGAATTTCCGCAGTCATACGCTCGCTGGTCCCAGCCGGTTGATCAAGGCATCGAGCTCGGCACGTACGGCGCTCCGGTCGAAACCTGCGGGTGCCTTGCGCGCCGCAAGTGCGCGATCGGCCCGAGCCAGGGCCTCCCCGGCAAGCTCCGGCGTTTCGGCCACCACGGCCTGCATCTCGTCGAGCTTTCCGTTACAATGCAGAACCATGTCGCATCCGGCCGTGAAGATCGCGCGCGTGCGCTCGGCGATCGATCCAGCCAAGGCATTCATGGAGACGTCATCACTCATCAACAAACCCTGGAACCCGATCCGTGCGCGAATCACGCGTTCGATCATTGTCGCAGAAGTCGTGGCCGGATGGGCGCCGTCGATCGCGCTAAACACAACATGTGCAGTCATGGCCATCGGCAGGTCGGCGAGCGCCTTGAAGGCGGCGAAATCGGTCGCGTCGAGCTCCGCTTCCGGCGTGTCCACCGTCGGCAGCCGGACATGGGTGTCGGCGGTGGCGCGGCCGTGCCCCGGAATGTGCTTCAGCACCGGCAGGATGCCGCCCTGCGCCAGCCCTTCGGTGACCGCCCGGGCGATCGCCGCCACCTTGTCGGGCGTCGTGCCATAAGCGCGATCCCCGATCACGGCATCGGCGCCGGCGACCGGCACGTCGGCCAGCGGCAGACAATCCACCGTAATCCCCAGTCGATGCAGATCGTCGGCGATGAGGCGGGCGCTGAGCCAGGCCGCGCGGAGGCCGAGCGCCGAATCAAGATCGTAGAGCCGGTCGAACACGCGGCCGGCGGGATAGCTCGGCCAGTGCGGTGGGCCCAGCCGCTGCACCCGCCCGCCCTCCTGGTCGATCAGGACCGGGGCATCGGCACGGCCGACACAATTCCGCAATTCTTGAACGAGTGCAGTCACTTGCTCCGGTGACTGCACATTGCGTTTGAACAGGATGAAACCCCAGGGCCTGAAGTCGCGGATGAAGTCGCGCTCGGCCTCGCTGAGGTGCAGCCCGGAGGTGCCGGTAATGAAAGCCCGCATGGTCATGCCGGCCGCATAGACCCCGCCTTGGGGGCGGTCAAGCAAGCCTTACTGGTTGCTAAACGGGAAACACTGTCCGCCGGCAGTTTTCAACGTTCCGCACATCTTGTTGGCCTCTTCCTTCGTCGCGAAGGGGCCGACAGCCGCGCGGTACTTGACACCGCCCTTCTCGCCCAGGTCCATGCGCTTGATGATCGGTTCGTACTTGCCGAGCACGGCGCCGTACTTGTCCTGCACGGCCTTGTACGACGTCATCGCCTCGGTCTCGCTGGCCTGCGACGAGATCGACACCAGATAGCCGCCGGTGGCGCCGCTCGTCGTCTGCTCCGTCACCGGAACCGCGGTGGCGATGCGGGCGGGCGTGGTCGCCGGCATCGATGGTTGCGGCGTGAGCGACATCGGGGTGTCGTTGGTCGCGGACGCATTGGCATTGGCAGGTGATTTCTTGCCTGCCTTCGCCGGCCTGGTGGCAGGCGGCGTCGCCATGGCAGCACCGCCCGGATCGGCCGCCGGCTGATTGCCACCGCTCACGGACAGCGTCTTGATCGGCCGCGGATCACTATTCGGCAGGATGCCGTTCGCGTTCGCCATTTGCGAGGGCATCCCGTTCGATGCAGCACTTGAAGGCGACGTCGGAGCTCCATTCTGACTCAGCTGCGGGAACACGACCCGCGGATTGCCGCCGCGGGTATTGAGGTCCATCGGCGCCTCTTCGCGCGACACCAGCTTCTCGCCGCCGTCGTTTCCGAGCAGCCGGTCCGGCACCTTCGGTGTCGTATCCTGCTGCGCCATGATCTTGGTCGGGCTGTTATCGGCCCTGATGATCGGAGGCTCGCCGGTCCGGGCAGAGGACAGATAGGTCTTGTAGCCATAGGCACCGCCGGTACCCACGACCGCCAGAGCCAGCACCGCAAGGACCGTGCTCATCCCGCCGCGACGGCGCGGACGCTCCTCTTCCTCGCCCTCGTCGTAGCCGTCCTGGTAGCCGTACTGACCGTCCTGGAACTCGTTGTCGCCCTGGTACCCCTGCTGATCGGAGCCCACCTGCCCGAACAGCGCATCGTCATAGCGCGTGGAGTCCTGCTCGTTGTCATCGAAGCCGCGGTTGTAATCGGCGTCGTTCTCGGCAAACCGGTGACGCTGCTCGCCGACGCTGTCATCGAGCTTGGACAACTGGTCGGCAAACTCCTGGTTCGGATAGCCCTGCTGCCGGGAGCCTGCGCCCGGTGCGAAATTCTGGTCGGGATAGCCTGGCTCCCGGCCGCGCGGATCCTGATAGCCGCCTTGGAAGGATTGCGCGGGTGCGGCCTGCGGCTCACGTCCCATATCGGCGAAGGGGTTGGCGGCCGCGGGCTGCGGCGGCAGGTTCGGCGCACGTTGCATCCATGCCGGTGCACCAGCGGGAGGCATGCCGGCGGCCGGCTGTTCAGGGGGAGGAGCCGCGGGCCGGGCGGCCGCACGCGGGGTAGCGCGGCCCGACTGCGCAAAAGGATCATTCTGCCCGATCAGGCGGGCAAGCTCGGCGAGCGGATCGGCATCGGCCTGCTGGTTTCCACCGCGGCCGTAACCATCTGCGGGAAAGGGTCTGTCCTGGTAACGATCAGCCATCGTAATGAAGCGTCCCTGCGGGTGAGCCGCACATGCGTTCTAAGGCGGACCCTGCCAGATCGAGGCGCCCAACTGAAGTCGCGTGTTTCCCCCAATCAGCGCATTGCATTAGGAGCATTAACGCCCAAGATCGCAAGTCCCGACGCCAGAACCGAGATGACGCCCTGAACCATGGCCAAGCGCGCCCTGGTCAATTCTGCATCATCATCGATAATGAAGCGTAAATAGGGCAAATCCCGCCCCCGAGTCCAGAGGGCGTGAAATTCGCTTGCAAGATCATAAAGATAGAAGGCGATCCGATGCGGCTCGTGAGCCAGAGCCGCGCTCTCAACAATACGTGGGTACAGCGCCAACTGTTTCAAGAGGTTCAATTCGGCCGGATCCGACAGTTTTTCGAGGCTGGCCTGGCCAAGGAACGCGAACCGCGCGCCGGCATCCTCGGGAACGTCGGGGAAGATCTCCCGCGCATTGCGGAAAATCGAATGTCCCCTCGCGTGGCCATACTGGACGTAGAACACCGGGTTGTCGCGCGACTGCTCGATGACCTTGGCGAGGTCGAAATCGAGCACGGCGTCGTTCTTGCGGTAGAGCATCATGAAACGGACCGCATCGCGCCCCACTTCATCAACAACTTCCCGCAGCGTCACGAAGTCGCCGGAGCGCTTCGACATCTTCACCGGCTCGCCATTGCGCAACAGCTTGACGAGCTGGACGACCTTGACGTCGAGCACCGCCTGCCCGGCCGTCACCGCCTTCACCGCCGCCTGCATGCGCTTGATGTAGCCGCCATGATCGGCGCCGAACACGTCGATCAGGTCGGCGAAGCCGCGCTCGAACTTGTGCCGGTGATTGGCGATGTCGGATGCGAAGTAGGTGTAGGAGCCGTCCGACTTGATCAGCGGACGATCCACGTCGTCGCCATATGCGGTGGCGCGAAACAGGAGCTGCTCGCGATCCTCCCAGTCTTCGACCGCCGCGCCCTTCGGCGGCGGCAGGCGGCCTTCATAGACGTCGCCGCGCTCGCGCAGGAAATCGATGGTCTCGGAGACCTTGTTGTTTCCCTGCTTGATGAGCGAGCGCTCGGAGAAGAACACGTCATGCCTGATGTTGAGCGCCGCGAGATCGTCCTTGATCTCGGCCATCATCATCGTGATCGCCTTGTCGCGCACCACCGGCAGCCATTGCGCTTCCGGCATCGCCTTGAGCTTGTCGCCATGCTCGGCCACGAGCGCCTGCCCGACCGGCTTCAGATAGTCGCCGGGATAAAGTCCTTCCGGAATGGCGCCGATGTCCTCGCCGAGCGCCTCGCGATAGCGCAGGAAGGCGGAACGCGCGAGCACGTCGACCTGGGCGCCGGCATCGTTGATGTAGTACTCGCGCGTGACGTCGCGGCCGGCGAACTGCAGCAGGCTGCACAGCGCATCACCGAACACGGCGCCGCGGCAATGGCCGACATGCATCGGCCCGGTCGGATTGGCGGAGACGTACTCCACGTTCACCTTCGGCGCGCCCGGAACCGGAGCGATCCGGCCGTATCCCTCGCCTTCGCGCAGGATCGTGCGCAGCGCCGCCGCCCAGACGGCCGGCTGCAGGGTCAAATTGATGAAGCCAGGGCCGGCAACGTCGACCTTCGCAACCAGCGCGTCGGCGCGTAGCCGCTCGGCAATCTGCTCGGCGAGATCGCGCGGCTTGGCTTTTGCCTCCTTGGCAAGCACCATGGCGGCATTCGTCGCCATGTCGCCGTGGCTCGGATCGCGCGGCGGCTCGACGACCACGCGCGAAAAATCGATGCCCTCCGGCCAGCCGCCGTCCTTGGCGAGCGCGGCGCAGACGGCATGCACGCGCGCGAGCATGTCCGCGAAAAGGTGGAGGTTGGAAGCTTGTTCGACCATGCCGCCGCCTAACGCAAATCCGGGGTCGAGTCAAAAAGACGATGGTGCTCGGTTAGGGCGAAACGGTCCGTCATCCCGGCGATAAAATGGCTGATGCGGCGGGCGCGATCCCCCTCGCCCTCGCAGCCCTCCAGCCAGCCGGCCGGCAGCGTCGCGCCGTCCTCCTGATAGCGGCCGAACAGGTCGGCCACGATTCGCTCGGCGTCGCGCATCACCCGCATCACCCGCTCGTGCCGGTACATCCGCTGCCAGAGAAAGGCCTTGATCGTGGCCTCGTGCCCGGCGACCTCGCCCGGAAACGCCACCAGCGGGCCGGCGTGCCGCCGCACGTCGTGCGGCGACAGCGGTTGCGTCCGCTCGATCCTGCTCTGGGCCTCGGCGGCGACGGCCGCGATCAGATAGGAGATCAGCTCGCGCACCAGTTCGGCGCCGCGCCTGATGTCGTCGAGGCCCGGATACTGGCGGTCGATCTCAGCGATCATGGCGGCGAGCAGCGGAACCTCCCTGAGGTCGTCCACGGTGAACAGGCCGGCACGCAGGCCGTCGTCGATGTCGTGGGCGTCGTAGGCGATGTCGTCGGACAAGGCCGCGACCTGGGCCTCGAGCGAGGCGTAGCTCCGCAGCTCCAGGTCGAAGCGGGCATTGAACTCGGCAATCCCTTGCGGGACCGGCTGCTGCAACGGCCCGTTGTGCTTGACGATGCCCTCGAGCGATTCCCAGGTCAGATTGAGGCCATCGAAATCCGGATAGCGCTGCTCGAACGCGGTGACGATTCGCAGGGTCTGGGCGTTGTGGTCAAAGCCGCCATGCGCCTCCATGCAGCGGTTGAGCGCCCGCTCCCCGGCATGACCGAATGGCGGATGGCCGATGTCATGCGCCAGCGCCAGGGTCTCGGTGAGATCCTCGTCGAGCCCGAGCTGGCGCGCCAGCGCGCGGGCGATCTGGGCGACTTCCAGCGAATGGGTCAGGCGGGTCCGGTAATGGTCGCCCTCGTGGAAGACGAACACCTGGGTCTTGTGCTTGAGCCGCCGGAAGGCGGTCGAATGGATGACCCGGTCGCAATCGCGGCGAAAGGGGCTGCGGGTGCGGGACGGCGGCTCGGCGAACAACCGGCCCCGGCTGCGATCGGGATCGCAGGAATAAGGAGCGCGGGGGGCAGCCATTCCAACCGACACGGGCGATTGTTCCCTTTGAGATTTGATTCCTCGACGCGAGCCACTTAACTATGGGGAGTGCCCGACACCAAATGAATAGGGCATGACGAGCCTCCCGGAGACCATTTGCCATGACTGAAGCCTCGACCGGCCCCGTCACCATCAGCGAACGCGCCGCCCGCCGCATCGGGGAAATCCTCGGCAAGGAGACGGCCGGCGCCATGCTGCGCATTTCGGTCGAAGGCGGCGGCTGCTCCGGCTTCCAGTACAAGTTCGACGTCGACCGCGCCAAGGCCGACGACGATCTGGTGATCGAGCGCGACCGCGCGGTCGTCCTGGTCGATCCGGCCTCGGTGCCGTTTCTCGCCGGCTCCGAGGTCGATTTCGTCGATGACCTGATGGGCGCCTCGTTCCGGATCAACAATCCCAATGCCACCGCCTCGTGCGGCTGCGGCACCAGCTTTTCGGTCTAAACTCCCCTTCGTCTCGGCTCAGGCCTCGGCGGCCACGACAGGGCTGTCGGACGGCGCAAGACTGGGCGCCTCGACGCTCGATGCAGGCGTCCCGATCGCCTTCAGTATCGCCGCGACCATGGCCGGCTTGCGCAGCGGCTTGGCCAAAAAGTCCGTCATGCCGGCCTCGCGGCACTGCTTGATGTCGTCAGGGAAGGCGTTCGCGGTGAGCGCGATGATCGGCAGCTCGGCAAGCCGCCCACCCTTGGCCCGGATGGTCCGGGTCGCGGTGATGCCGTCCATCTCCGGCATGCGGACATCCATTAGCACCAGATCGAACTCCTGTTCGTCCGCCGCCTTCACCGCCTGCAAGCCATCCGGAACGATGCATTTGTCGACCGCGAACTCCTGCAGCATCTTCGACACCACCATGCGGTTGGTGGCGTCATCCTCCGCGATCAGCACGCGCAAGGGACGGCCGAGCGCTTCGATCCGCGCCTTGAGGTCACCGGCGCCGACCCGGTCGCCGCGCTGATCGGACACCTGCTTGTCGCTCCACGGCAAGGTCAGGCTGAAGCGGAAGGTCGAACCTTCGCCCGCGACCGACGACACCGCAATCGATCCGCCCATCTGCTCGATGATGCGCCGGGAGATCGCCAGCCCAAGCCCGGTGCCGCCGAAGCGACGGTTGATCGACGCATCGGCCTGGGCGAAATCGGTGAACAGCTTGCCGACACGATCGGCGGGAATGCCCATGCCGGTGTCGGAGACGCGCCACTCGATCGTCGCCTTGTGATCGTCGCGGGTGCGGCAGGCAACGGCGATGGTGACGCCGCCCTGCTCGGTGAACTTCACCGCGTTGGAGGCGAGGTTGATCAGCACCTGGCGAATGCGCGCGACGTCGCCCTTGAGCGCCGGCGGCAGCTTCGGATCGATGTCCGAATTGACCAGCAGGCTCTTCGATTTCGCGTTGACGCCGATGATGGCGGTCACCGCCTCGACCAGAGCGGCCGGCGAAAAATCGACGGTCTCGAACTCCAGCTTGCCGGCGTTGAGCTTGGACAGATCGAGGATGTCGTTGAGGATGCGCTGCAGATTGTCGCCGGACTCACGGATGGTCATGACGGCGTGGCGCTGCTCGTCGTCGAGCTTGGTCTCCAGCAAGGTCGAGGCGAGCCCGAGCACGCCGTTCATGGGGGTGCGGATCTCGTGGCTCATCATCGCCAGGAAGTCGGACTTGGCCCTGCTCTCGGCCTCCGCCTGCTCGGCCCGCCAGCGCTCGGTGACGTCGCGTCCGAAGCCGCGATAGCCGGCGAACTTGCCGTCATAGTCGCGCGCCGGCCGCGCGGTCAGCGCCCAGCGGCGGCGCTCGCCGCCGGCCACGACGACATGGATCAGGATCTCAGGGATCGAGAGCCGCTTGGTCATGCGGTCGGCAAACGTGGAAAGCGTCGCCGTATCCGTCGGGCAGAGATATTTCAGCGTGTCGATGAGCCGCTCGCCCTTGAGCTGATCGAGCGGGAGCTGCGCCACATCGGCAAAGCGCTGCGGCGCGTCGATCAGGCGGCCCTCGGAGTCGGTCTGCCACAGCCAGCTCGAGGCGTTCTCCTGGAACTCCTTGAGCAGCAGCGAGATCGTCTCGTTCTGCCGCTCGTGACGGATCTGCGCCTTCAGGTTCTCCAGGAACACGTTGCCGTGCGACACCAGGTGACGCACCATGAAGGACGTGTAGAGCAGCAGGAACACGACGAGCACGAGATAGGGCGCGCCGCCGCACAGAAACAGCGACCCCACCGAGCCGAGCATCAAGGTCCAGGTGTAGGCGAGGCCTGCCCGCGGCACGCTCGACATCGCGAAGGCGCCGCCGGAGATCATCCCGGTCATCAGCGAGCCCACGATGATCTGCAGATGCGCATCGACCTGCGGCATCACGATGAGCGGCAGCGATCCCCAGATGCAGGCGAGGAAGAACGCCTGCAGCGTCATGCGACGGATGGCGCGTTCCGACGCCTCCTGCGGCCGCGACTTGCGCGCGCGCCACCAGCCACGCATCGCCATGCCGCCCGCCACGGCGATCGCAGTACCCCATGCGATGAGAAAGGGATTGGAGACGGTGTTCCAGAACACGCCGAGAATGATGGCGGCGTTCGCGAAATTGATACCGATGGTCACCGGGACGAGGCGCGCGACGGCATCGATCTGCCGCGCGCGGATGCGACGGCGGTCGCGCTCGGTCAGAGCTTCGTCGTCGAGACCTTCGATGGCGCCGAAGCCGCCGATCCAAAGAAAGAAGGCACCCAGCGGACTGCCGCCGGCAGTTCGCTTCGAGGTCGAGGGATCCCCAGGCCAATTCATGAGGGTGCAGAACCTTCCGTGTGATCCTCTTGCCAATGCCTCATCGGCTGCTTCAGCCACGTTAATTGTCTCGCCCGTAGAATTACGGAAAAGACGATCTGCGACCCTCTGCGATCGTCAGCGCAACGCAATTGCCGCGGTCTGCTCCGGTTCGACCGTGAGCTGACGGGCCACCGAACGCGGGTCCGCATTCTCGCGGCATGATCGGCCCGAGGTCTTGCGTGTTGAATTCACCCTCATGACAAGCGAGGGCGCAGGGAATGCCGGGTGCTGGCCGCAACCCATGGCCCGCCTGCAGAAAAAAAGCAGGCGGCAGTCACCACAGGTCCAGCCGGTCAACCGGCATTCCCTGCGCGATGGATTTACGCCTTATGCGTACTCTCCCCGGGGACCGGGCTGTCTTGCCCCCGTGACCGGCGGATCATCATCACCACCGGCGTAGCATCAGCGTCGGGATGCCAGGACCATACGTTTTCGACGTGCGCCTCGTGCCGTTCGTCCGCACGGCAAAGCCATGCTGCGACCCGAAGCGCCCACCGCATCCCACCCCGCGTTCCGTGACGATCGCGATACGCCCCTCGTGCCGGGGCGGGACGGCATGAGACAACCACAATTTCTGATAAAAAGAAAGCGCGATATTTTTCGCCACGGGACTGGACAGGCCAAATCAGCTTGAAGGAGCTGATGAAAATCGTTTGTGCGCGCAGACGGATTCGACGTCGTCGGCACCGGCCGAAGTTCGCAAGACAAACAATGCCGCACCAATTGGATTTGCGCGACGGGCACGCACGACGGCGCAGCGTCGCGCCGCGCCTGGGCAGATCCCTCAGATCACGGCACCCGATGCGTAGGCGCAGGCCCAGTGCGGAAAGCCGTTCTCCATCGCGCGCGCGGCTGCGCGATCCCAGTCGTAGGTCAGCGCCAGCAGCTCCGCCTGCCAATGCCCCCGCCGCTCCGTCAGCACGGCATAGCGCGCGTGTGGCGAGCGATATTCGAGCTGGGCCGCGACCGGGATGTCGCCGAACACCGGGCAGCCGACACTGCCGGGATTGACGACCATGGGTCCGCGGGGCACCTGCACCACCGCCTGCCGATGGCTGTGCCCGCACAGCACGAGCGCGGCGCCATCCAGGTTGACGAGACGTGTGGTCAGCACGTCGCGGCGCGCTGGGACGTAGCGGCCGTCGTCGAGCATCTCTTCCAGAAGGCAGGTGCTGTCGTCGTCGGGTGTGCCGTGAACCGCGAGGATGCCCTGCTCCAGCGCGACTCGCGCGGGAAGCGCATGCAACCGACGGCGCTGCTCGACGGTGAGCGCCGCGCGCGCAAAGCGCCCTGCCGGCGACAGCTTCTCTTCGGGCCATTCCTCGATCCAGCGGTCGTGATTGCCGCGCACCGTCGGCAGCGCCAGCGACTGCAGCAGCTCGAAGGTTTCGCGCGGCCATAGCGGGCTGGTCACGCAGTCGCCGAGATTGACCGTGGCATCGACGCTGCGCGTTTCGATGTCGGCGAGCACGGCCTCCAAAGCGGGCAGATTGCCATGCACGTCGGAAATCACGGCCAGCCTCATTGGACAACTCCTACGCCCGCAATTCGTATCTGAATCAGTTGGGACAAAGCTCTATCATCTTTCGTCATTGCGAGCGAAGCGAAGCAATCCAGAATCCTTGCGTCGCCCTGGATTGCTTCGCTTCGCTCGCAATGACGGCGCAAACGTAGGGTGGGCAAAGCGCCGCCGAAGGCGGCGCGTGCCCACCATCTGTCCGACTATGGAACGGTGGGCACGGTGCTCGCGACGCCGTCGCGTCGCTGCACGCC
This sequence comes from Bradyrhizobium ontarionense, assembly GCF_021088345.1. NCBI lineage: Bacteria > Pseudomonadati > Pseudomonadota > Alphaproteobacteria > Hyphomicrobiales > Nitrobacteraceae > Bradyrhizobium > Bradyrhizobium ontarionense. The sequence continues at coordinate 1,431,659 of NZ_CP088156.1, forward strand.
TTTGCCCACCCTACGGAATGCGCCTATCAAGCACGCGTGGAGACGGTCGCCAGCATCGGAGTCCTTCCAGCATAGCGCAGCAGCAACCGATGCGTCGGATAGAAGATCACCAGAGGCAAGCCGATCAACAGCAGCGCAAACCACGCCGTCCCCGGCATGAAGCTCTGCGCCGCGGCATCGCTCAGTCCGAACACGTAGTTGATGTTGACGGGCAGATTGCCCGCGGCGGGCGGCGGCGGCATCAGGAAGTAGCAGACCGACAGCAGCGCCCAGGCGCCGACCGTCCAGACCGCGAAGGCGCGCCGGTCGTAGCCGAGCCGCCACACCAGCCAGGCCAGCACGAACGGCAGCCAGAAATGGAAGAACGACAGGCCGCGCGTGAACAGCGGCAGCTTGGCGTCGAACATGTAGGACGTCATGCCGGTCAGCGGCACGCCCGCGGCGGTGCCGAGGAAGTCGACGACCCACAGCGCCTGCGGCAAGAGGATGCCGACGGCGGGCGCCGACGCCAGCAGCGGGCTCTCCAGCCAGACCGCGGCGAGCGTGGTCAAGAGCGCAACGTCGCAGAAATAGAGGAAGTTGGTGGGGCCGTAGGCCATGAGATAGGTCGGTACCAGCACCGCGCAGAACGCGCTGTAGGCGAGCTTGAACCACAGCGGAATGCCAGCCTTAGCAACCGTGTCCATCGATCCCCTGTCCCTGCAATATGACTGTTTCGCAATCGCGCGGAGATTGTGCGGAGACGGGCCGGCGCGTCAATCGAACTGCCGACGAATTCGTGCTCAGCGTTAATGAGAGTTTGAACGTATCTATTGATGAGGCACGAGACCCCGTCGGCACCCGCGCTCGAGACGCCCCGTTCGCGTTGAAGAGCAATTGAAGCTATGCCAATCTCGCCGCGAGGCACCTTATCGTCGCCCCCCTGAGGAGACAGAAGCATGGTGGGAGTGTTCGCCGGACCCGCCGCCGCCTTCGTTACGCTGTTCGGCCTCGCTGCGCTGGGTATGCTGTGCATCGCCGTCTACTGGCTGTTCAACAAGCATGTCAGGTTGAGAGAGCTGGCACGCGTGCGCGAGCTGCTTGCTCGCTACAATCCATCGGACCCTGAATACAACACGGTGAGAGCGCTCTACACGTCGATGGTGATCGATGCGGAGCGTTGGAGCTTTTTTCACAGCGATTCAGCGTCGATGGATCACGGCGGCGATGGTCATCACGTCAGCAGCGATGCCGCTGGAGGCGGTAACCATCACTGATCTTACTGATTCCAGCGAGCCGAGCGGTCGCGATGTCCGCCGTCATTCCAGGGCAATCGTCAATGCGAAGGCGTGTTGACGATTGATGCCCGGAATGAACGCAAGACAATGTCGAGATTCCGGGTTCAAGGCCTTGCCCCGTATTGACGGTGGATATGACGCAGTCGGACCAATCGTCGTCGTTCGTAGCAACCATTAAACGCATGGCATGCGGTGCTCGTGACTGCGCCCTCTCCCCTTGCGGGAGAGGGCATGCAGGACAGCGCGGCGAGCTCGTTCGGGTGAGGGGTCTGCCTCCGCGCGCGTTGTCTGCGGAGAGATACCCCTCACCCGACCGCGTGCGTGGATGGGTCGGCGATGCCCTCTCCCACAAGGGGAGAGGGCGCTGTATCGTGCAGCGTGACACTGGCTAAGCTAATCAGTCGGTGGGCAAAAGCGAGCGCCGCAGGCGATCGCGTGCCCACCAACTTGGGTCACGCCCAGTCGCGGTGGGCACGGTGCTCGCGACGCTGGCGCGTCGCTGCGCGCCTTTGCCCACCCTACGATTCTCTCATTGCGGCGCGGCGATCGCGAACACGTCGGCGCGCTCGATGATCAGGTCGCGGAACAGGCGGGCGCGGTGCGACATCCATTGCGGGTCGGGATAGACGACGTGGAGCGGCAGCGACGGCACGTCGTAGTCGGGCAGCAGATGGATCAGCTTGCCCGACGCGATGTGGCCGACCGCGCACCAGTCGGGCAGCACGGCGACGCCCAGACCCTCGAGCGCGGCCAGGGTCATGATGTCGGCATCGTCGCAGGTCAGCGATGGCGTGATGCCGACGACGTGACGGCCGGTCTCGGACTCGAAGCTCCACTCGTTCTTCGGCGACAGCCGCGAATAGGTCACGCACGGCAGCTGACGCAGATCGTTGGGCAGTCGCGGCTGACGGTGCCGGGCGAGCAGCGTGGGCGCCGCGACCAGCAGTCGCTTCACGGTGCCGACACGTCGCGCCACCAGCGAGCTAGAGCTGAGCACGCCGATGCGGATGGCGAGTTCCGTTCCGGTCTCGACGAGGTCGACGAACTGCTCGGTGAACCGGATGTCGAGCCGCACCCCGGGATAGCGGCGGCCGTACTCGGCAAAGATGTCGCTGAAGAAATAGCGGCCGAACGAGGTCGGCACCGTCATTCGCAGGGTGCCCGAGGGAGCGCCGGCCCGGCGCGGCGCCGGCACACCCGCGCTCTCGAACAGGGTGACGATGTCCTTGGCGAGCTTCAGGACCCGATCGGCCTCCGCGGTCGGACGCAGCTTACGCGTGGTGCGGACGAACAGCCGGCAGCCGAACTGCTCCTCCAATAGCGCGATCCGCTTGGTGATCGCCGGCTGTCCCAAGCCGAGATCGGCCGCGGCCTGGGTGAAGCTGCCGGCCTCCATGACGCGGATGAAGGTCTGCAGCGCGTCGATCCGGTCCATCCATTCCTCCCCGGAATGAGTTTTATTCTTGCCATTCCGTATACGTCAGGAGGAGGACTGGTCTAGCCTGTAAAAAAATACGGGAGGGAGACCATGGAGAAGTCGATTGGCATCGTCGGGGCCGGCATCGGCGGGCTGCATCTGGCGCTCTATCTGCAGCAGCACGGCATCAAGCCGACCGTCCTGACCGACCGCGCCCCCGAGCAGTATGCAGCAACGCGGCTGATGAACACGGTGGCGCACCACGGCGTCACGGTCGCCCGCGAGAACGAGCTGGGCGTGAACCATTGGGACGATCCTGACGTCGTCTATCATCACCATGATCACTTCTTCAATTTCCCGGGCAGCCCCCTGCTGTTCCGCGGCGCGTTCAAGCAGCCGAGCCGCGCGGTCGACTATCGGATCTATTTGCCGGCGCTGATGAAGGATTTCGAGGATCGCGGCGGCGCGATCGAATATGCCAGCATTCAGGACGACGACGTTCCGGCGCTGGTCGCGCGCTTCGATCTGCTGGTGGTGTCGACCGGCAAGGGCGCGCTCGGCCGTATGTTCAATCACCGGCCCGAGCTGTCACCCTACAATCAGCCGCAGCGCCTGCTCTGCGTCGGCCTCTATGACGGCGTCGATCACGGCAGTCCGGATGGCGGCGACCCGCGCGGCGTCACGCTGTCGGTCTCGCCGGGGCATGGCGAGATGATCGTGATCCCGACCCTGACGTTCGGCGGCATGAAGACCGCGCTCTTGATGGAGAATATTCCCGGCGGCGACATGGCTGATCTGGTGTCGCTCAACTACGACGCCGATCCGGCGGCCTTCCGGCAGACGCTGCTCGACAAGCTCGAGACGCACCATCCGCACACCTACAATCGCATCGATATCAACCGCTTCGACCTGGTGCAGCCGCTCGACCTGCTGCAGGGCGCGGTCGTGCCGACGGTGCGGCGCTCCTCGGTCAGCTTCGATGACGGCAAGCTCGCCGTCGCGCTGGGTGACGTGCACTCGGTGGTCGATCCGCTGATGGGCCAGGGCGCCAACATGGCGTCCTATGCCGCATTCGAACTCGGCAAGGCGATCACCGAGGCGGTGGCGTTCGACGACCGCTTCGTCGAGACGGTCGATCGCGCGCGCGAGAACCGGGTGCTCGCCGCCGCGCGCTGGACCAACCTGATGCTGCAGCCGCCGTCCGAGGCGATGGGCCGGCTGATCTTCACCATGGCTGGGAATCGCGAGCTTTGCGACGAGTTCACCGACAACTTCAACTATCCGGAACGGCAGTGGGACCGGCTGGCGAGCGACCGGCGCATTCATGCCTGGATCGACGACAGGACCAGGCTCGCAGCCTGACGTCATACGACGGGAGCCGCGACATGAGCCATCATCCGGACCCCGCCGGTTTTCGCGCGGCGGCGTCGCGGTTCTCCACCGGGGTCACCGTCGTGACCAGCAGATCCGCCGATGGCGCGCCGGCTGGCATGACCGCGAACAGCTTCACCACGGTCTCGATGCAGCCGCCAACCGTCCTGGTCTCGCTGAAGCGCGGCCGGACGTGGCAGGCGGTGACCGAGTCCCGCCGCTACGCGGTCAATGTGCTGGGCGCGGACGACGTCGCAATCTGCCGGCATTTCGCCGGGGCGCCGCTGTCGCAAGGCGCACCATCATTGATTGACTGCGAGGGCTTCTTCCTGCTGCCGCAGGCGATCGCGCAGTTCGGCTGCGAGGTCGTCAGCGCCATCGAGATCGCCGACCACACGCTGTTCATCGGCGAGGTGCGCTGGTGCCGGCACCAGGACGGCCTGCCCCTCGCCTTCTACGCGAGCCGCTTCCGCAACGGATTGGGCGCCGAGATTTTGCCGAGCGACGCGCTGGCCTATCCTGCCGAGGGCTGGACGATCTGATGGGCGTGGCGCGGTGGGCACGTCGCTTCGCGCCCTGGCCTACCCTATGGTTCAACAGGAAGAGAACGCGGTCCGCCGGGACGACTTAGTGAGCCAAACATCGTCACATTGAAGACTGCGGGTCCGGCACAGTCGTGAGGCTCAACCGCCGATCGGTCCGGGGTCGATGCCCCCCGTTGTGGCGGCTCCAGAATGACCGGAGCGCGGCCACGTGACGATCGATGGCGATGCTACCGCTGGTCGGATGTCGCCGTCAAACGTGTCGGCGCTGCGGGCGCGGCGCCTCCGGCCGGCGCTCCACAGGAAACCTTGCGGTCGTCATCTGGATTGCGGTGCCGACGCCCTTGACCGCGCGCCCCGCGGCTTGGTCTAAGCGGGACGAGCTTCGCCAGTGCCCGGGAACTTCACCATGCGCATCGCCACCTGGAACGTCAATTCGGTCCGGCAACGGATCGAGCACCTCGTGACCTGGCTCAAGGAGTGCTCGCCGGACATTGTCTGCCTGCAGGAGATCAAGTGCACGGACGACGCGTTTCCGCGGCTGGAGATCGAGGCGCTCGGCTACAACGTCGTCACCCACGGCCAGAAGACCTTCAACGGCGTCGCGCTGCTGTCGAAGCTGCCGTTCGACGAGACCCGGTCGGGACTCGCTGGCGATGCCGAGGACGTGCATGCGCGGTTCATCGAGGGGGTGGTCAGTCTCAAGAGCGGCGTGGTCCGCATCGCCTGCCTCTATCTGCCCAACGGCAACCCCGCGAACACCGATAAATATCCCTACAAGCTCAAATGGATGTCGCGGCTTCGTGACTACACGCGTGAACGGCTGAAGACCGAGGAGCCGCTGATCCTGGCGGGCGACTTCAACGTCATTCCGCAGGCCGCCGACGTCTCAAATCCCGAAGCCTGGGTCGAGGATGCGCTGTTCCGCCCGGAGACCCGGGAGAGCTTCCAGGCACTGCTGGGCCTCGGCCTCACCGACGCGCTGCGCGCGGTAACGGATGCACCCGGGCAATACACGTTCTGGGACTATCAGGCCGGGGCCTGGCAGAAGAATATGGGAATCCGCATCGATCACCTGCTGCTGTCGCCGCAAGCCTCCGACCGGCTGGTCGAGGTCGGCATCGACAGCTATGTGAGAGCCTGGGAGAAGCCGTCGGATCACGTGCCGGTGTGGGCCGATTTCGATCTCGAGACGGCGTGATCCGCAAGGCCCTACGGAGGCCGGACATGACGATGTACACACGGCGGCAATTGTTTCCGGTGGCGCTGGCGCCATTGTTGGGGTTGAGCTCAGCCACCACCCCGGCAAATGCCGCCGATCTGCAGGCCGACATCGCTGAGATCGAGGCGTATAGCGGCGCGCGGCTCGGCGTTGCGCTGCTGGACACCGCGAGCGGCAGCCTCAGCGGTCACAGGCTCGACGAGCGGTTTGCGATGTGCAGCACGTTCAAGGCGCTGCTCGCGGCGGCCGTGCTCGCAAAGGTCGACGTCGGCACCGAACAGCTGGCGCGGCGCATTCCGATCACGCAGGCGGACATCCTGGCCTACGCGCCGGTCACCAAGATCTATGTCGGGACATCGGGCCTGTCGGTCGCCGAACTGTGCGAGGCGGCCGTGACCGTCAGCGACAACACGGCGGCGAACCTGCTGCTGGCGACGCTCGGCGGTCCCGCCGGCCTCACCCGCGCGATCCGCGCCTTCGGCGATGCCATCAGCCGGCTCGATCGCACCGAGCCCGACCTCAACGAAGCCAAGCCGGGCGACGTCAGGGACACGACGACGCCGGCAGCGATGGCGCAGACCCTGGCGACGCTGACGACGGGCCATGCGCTGTCAGCCGCGTCGCGCGATCTGCTGACGGGCTGGATGATCGGCTGCCAGACCGGCGGTGCCAGGCTGCGTGCCGGCCTGCCCAAGGAATGGCGCATCGGCGACAAGACCGGCACGGGCGCGCACGGCAGCAGCAACGACGTCGCGGTGATCTGGCCCGCGGGGCGCGCGCCGGTGATCGTGAGCAGCTATCTGACCGAGAGCACGGCAAGCGACGACAAGCGCAACGCCGTTCACGCGGCGGTCGGCCGCGCCGTGGCAACCGCGCTCGGGGCTTGAGCACCGGTCACCGCAATCCCACGTGCGCGGATCTCGATCTCGCGATAGACAGCCGCGACCTGATCGAAGCCGGCGCGCAGCCGCCGCATCTCCCGGGCCGCCAGCCGCACGCCGATGCCCGCGCCGGCCGGCAACAGGCTCGCCGCAGCGTACAGGCCATCGATGCGCGCGAGCGCGCCGCCGAGGCGCCGGCTCACCCCGCCGGGATCATGCCCCGGTGGCAGCACCAGGAGCGCCGAGCCGAAGGCGCGGTGGCCCTTGAACAGCGCGGCGTCCGGACGGCTAAGATGCATGCGGTCGATCAGGAACGGATCTTCCCCCGGCCGGCGGACGATCAGCGTGGAGTCGAACTCACGGAACAGGCGCCCTCGCCCGTCCGGATCGTGCATCGTGAAGGCATCGGTGGCGAGCGCCGAAGCATCGTGCGCGCAGTCCAGTTCGAGCACCTGGCACAAGGCCGCATCCGGAAACAGGATGCGCGGCTCGGGCCGGTAGTCGAGCGACGCGCCGGCCGCGACGTGCAACTGCACCCGCTCCACGGCGCGCATGCCCTCCTCGGCGCGATGCACCGAGGTCGCCCCCTGTGTCGTGACCGAGACCGCGACACCGGGACCGAGCGTGAAGCGCTGCGTCAGCCGGTCCTCGCCATGCACGGCGCCGCTGCCGGTCTGCAGGATGACGCTGAGGCGATCCGGCCGCTCTGCATCCGTGTGGAAGCTGCGCGTCAGCACGAACGGCCAGGCAAACAGCCGGCGGTCGATGACGGTGCGGCCGCCGCGCCGGACGAAGGCGAGATCGAGCCGCAGCCGATCTGGGACGAGATCGCTCACGTGCGGAACAGCACCTCCCGCTCGAGCAGGTCGACGATCGCATCGATCCCCTCGCCGCGCCGGCAATTCGTCAGCAGCACCGGCCGCCCGCCGCGCACGTCCATGGCCTCGCGCTGCATGCGATCGAGATCGACGCCGACATGAACAGCGAGATCGACCTTGTTGATGACGAGCAGATCGGCGCGGATCACGCCAGGACCACGCTTGCGCGGGATGTCGTCGCCGCCGGCGACGTCGATCACGAACATCCAGAAGTCGGTGAGGTCGCGCGAGAAGGTCGAGGCGAGATTGTCGCCGCCGCTCTCCAACAGGATCAGCTCGACGCCGGGAAAGCGCCGCTCCAATTCGTCGGCGGCCTCGATGTTGAGCGTCGGATCCTCGCGGATGACCGTGTGCGGGCAGGCGCCGGCCTCGACCGCCGAGACGCGCGCAGGATCAATCAAGCCGGAGCGGCGGACGCGCTCGGCATCTTCGGCGGTGACGAGATCGTTGGTGATGATGGCGATGTCGATGCCGCGCGCCTGAAGCGCCGGGATCAAGCGCTCGACCAGCGCGGTCTTGCCGGAGCCAACGGGACCGCCGATGCCGACGCGCGCGGCGGTCATCGGGTGGTCAGGCGCATAACCCGTGAGAGCGAGACGGCTCATCGCAGCATGAACCTCCGGGCGAGCGGGACGGTGGTGGCCGGCGGACATATCAGGAGCTTGCCGTCGGCACGGACCTCGAAGGTTTGTGGATCGACCTCGACCTGCGGCATGGCCGCGTTGCGCACCATGTCGGTCTTGCGCAAGCGACGGACGTTCCTGATCTGCACGGTCTCGCGTCCCAGCCCGAGCTTGCGGCGGATGTCGGCTTCGACCGCGAGCTTGGACATGAAGTTGACGCCGAGCCGCTGCGGGGCGGCGCCGAGCGCGCCCCACATCCGCTTCTGGATCATCGGCTCCGACAGCCCGAGGCTGCCATTGCCGTCGCCCATCGCGGCCCACACCGGGAAGCCGTCCTTGATCACCATGTAGGGCTTGAGGCCGAACGAGGCGCGTGGCCACAGCACCAGATCAGCCATCTTGCCGACCTCGATGGAGCCGACGACATGGTCGATGCCGACCGCGATCGCGGGATTGATCGTCAGCTTGGCGACGTAGCGCTTGATGCGCTCATTGTCGGCGCGCGCGGTCGCCTCCTCCGGCAGCCGGCCGATGCGGTCCTTCATCACGCTGGCAAGCTGCCAGCATTTGGCGACGTTCTCGGCGAGCCGGCCCATCCCTTGCGTGTCGGTGCCGAAGATCGAGATCGCGCCCATGTCGTGGAGGAAGTCCTCGGCGGCCATCGATTGCGCCCGCACCCGCGCCTCGCCGAACATGACGTCCTCGGGCGCGTTGTAGTTGAGCTGATGACAGATCATCGTCATCGGCACGCCCTCTTCCATTCCATACGAAGTATAGGGATTGGTCGGGTTGGTCGAGGACGGGATCACGTTGTCCCACGACACGACCTTGAGCAGGTCGGGCGCATGGCCGCCGCCGGCGCCTTCGACGTGATACATGTGGATGGTGCGGCCATCGACCGCGGCCATCGTATCCTCGCAGAAGCCGTATTCGTTGATCGAGTCGGTGTGGAGGTGGACAGCGAAATCGTTGCGATCGGCGGCGATCAGGCTCTTGTCGATGACATCAGGCGCGGCGCCGAAATCCTCGTGGATCTTGACCGACATGCCGCCGGCGGCGACGGCCTCCTCAACCGCTTCGAGGTTGGAGCCGCCGCGCCCGAACAGCGCGTAGTTCAGCGGAGAGAACTCGATGGATTTGAGGAAGTGACCGAAGTTCGGCCCGGAGCCGCTGCCGACGTCGAACACCGGCCCGGAGCCGTTGCCGACCAGGGTCGTGGTGCCGCCGGCCAGCGCATGATCGGACTGCTCGGGCGAGATCAGATGCGCGTGGCTCTCGATCGCGCCCGCGGTGACGATGAACGGGCCGCCGGCGATCGGTGCGGTGGTGTGACCCACCACCATGTCCGGGTGCACATCCGGCATCACGTCGGGATTGCCGGCCTTGCCGATACCGACGATGCGGCCGTCGCGGATGCCGATGTCGGCCTTCACGATGCCGGCGACGGCATCGATGATGGTGGCGTTCTTGATGACGACGTCGAGAATCTTGTGGGACGACGTGCGATGGCCGGCGATGGCTTCGCCATCGCGCAGATTCTTGCCGGCGCCGACCAGGAGCTCATGACCATAGGTCGTGTAGTCGTGCTCGATCTCGGCGAGCAGGCTGGTGTCGGCGAGCCGAACCAGATCGCCCTTGGTCGGGCCATAGAGCTCGGCATAGGCGCGGCGGGTCAGCGTGGCCATGGTCTAAGCTCCCAGATAGCCGCGCGACTGCGCCAGCTTCAGCGCCTCGTCGCGCGCGCCGGCCGCATCGAGCGGGCCGTTGACGAGCCCGGCCTGGCCGCGCACGATGCGGTCGCCCGTGATCGGCACCAGCCGTACCGACTTCGTAACCCCCGGCTCGAAACGGATGCCGAGGCCCGCGGGACGGTCGATCTTCATGCCCCAGGCGGCGGCGCGGTCGAACAACAACGCACGATTGATCTCGAAGAAATGGGTGTGGCTGCGCACCTGGATGTCGCGATCTCCGGTGTTGACGACGTCGAGTGTGACGAACGGCAGCTCGGTGAACATCTCGATGTCGGCACCGCCGGCGATGATCTCGCCGGGCACGATGTCATCGGGCGCAGCACCTTCGGCCGGCTGGATCGGCTCGAACAGCGCCATCACCTTGGTGCCCTCGGCGAACATCAGCTCGACATAGAGCATCGGGATCATCTGGGCGACGCCAGGCTCGACGTCATCTGATGTCAGCAGCCGGCCCGCCATGTCGCGGATATCGGCATAGGGCAGATTGCGGCGCGCCGCAGTCATCACTTCGTCAGTGATGTAGGCGACGGCCTCGGGATGGCTGAGCTTGATGCCGAGCGAGCGGTTGCGCCGCGCCATCTGCGCGGCGTTGAAGATCACGAGACGATCCATCTCGGTCGGCGACAGGTTCATCATGCGTAATACCTCGGTCAGGTCGTGAACATGCGCACGTGCCGCAGCGGACCGCGCGACACGGCGATGTCGATGAAGGGCGTGAAGCTCGACGGCATCGCGTCGTCGTTGGGCGTCTCGGTGAGCAGATCAGCGAGCAGCGCGCGGGCGCGCGCGAGGCTGCGCTGGGAATCGATATGGCCGATCAGGCCAAGCCGCACGGCGGCGCTGACGAGGCCCGTGATGAGCGTCCAGCCGGAGACAAGTTCGGCCGCATCGAGACCGAGGCCGGCATCGCGGCCAGCGATGGCCTGCACGACGGCGAGATGGCCGAGCCGGGCGTCCGCCGAAACGCAGGCGCGATAGGAAACCGACAAGGGACCGGCGAGCTTGACCCAGACGCCGAGCAGCGCCCTGCCCGCGCGCCGCGATCCCTCGCGCATTTCGGCCGATGGCGTCGTGGCCTCCGCCAGGCGATCAACCGCCGTGATCGCGGCGACGTCGCTCGCGCGCCAGGCGCGCCGGAGCAGAATGCGGTCCATGGAGGCCCAGCGCTGCGCGAGGTGATCGGCGATGACGCAGTCGAGATCATCGCGATCGGACACCATGCCGTCGGCGGCGAGGCCTTCGGTGCCCCAGGAGAATGCAAAACCGCCGGCCGGAAAGGCGCTGTCACCGAGCTGCAGCAGCGCGAGCGCCTCGGCCCGATCAAACATGGTCGCGCTCCACCACCTCGCCGGCGTCGAGCAGCGGCCGAATACGCGCACGATAGGTCGCGAGCGGCGCATCGAGCAGCACCACCAGGCAGTCGCCTTCGAAGCGCACGCGCCAATGCAGATTGCCGGCGTGCCAGCCGAGCTTGAGCGCGCTCGCTTCGTCGCGCGCGCGCAGGCGCCAGACCTGCGGCTCGCCGAACCGGGCGATGATGGCGCGATCGGAGTCGAGATGGAGCAGCGCGCCGTCGATCAGCTCTTCGTCGCGGTCGAGGCTGACGGCACAGTCGGTGCCACGATCGGTGGTCAGGCGGAACCGCTTGCGGCCGGCGTCCTCCGGCGGCACGAACAACAGCTCGATGCCACCGCGGTGCTCGAGCGCGTGGAGCTGCCGGGCATAAGCCCTGTCGTCGGCGCGTCCCATGATGCCGTGCAGACGGAGCATCGGCGGTGGTCCTCTTTGTTCGTCAGTTCACAGCATTGGGGCCTCATGGTTCGAGACGCCCGCCAAGTGGCGGGCTCCTCACCATGAGGGTTAAGAGTGTCCCAGGTCGCATGGCGCTGGCGGTGTATGCTCGCACTCCCCAGCGACACGAAGCCCTCTCGCACCAAGCGCCACCTCGCCACACCCTCCGCCCTCGTCCTGAGGAGCTCGCCACTTGGCGGGCGTCTCGAAGGACGGTTGGTGGATTCGCTATCGCCGCGCGCTACCGCAACGTCGCCGACACCTCCTGCGAGGTCACAAGGATGACCTCGCCGTCGAGGATCGGCTTGGCGATGCCGAAGAAGGTCGCCACCGCGGCGGAGCCGTTGTGGCGGTCCATCGCGGCCTTGTCGGCGAAGCGCTCGTAGGTGGTGAACAGAGCGGGCTCGGTCTCGCTCTGCGAGATGAAGAACCCGATCGTCTCCGGCTCGCTCTCCGCAACATGGGCCGCGACGGCGACGAGAGCGTCGCGCATCGTGGCCTCATGTCCCGCCTTGGCCCTGATGACCGCGGTGATCGTGATCATCAGAACTTCTTCCAGTCGCCATCGGCCTCGAACGCACTCGCCGCTTGGTAGATGGTGGACTCGCCGTAGTCCTTGCCGATCAACATCAGGCCGACCGGCAAGCCGTCCGAGAGGCCGCACGGCAGGGTCATCGCCGGATGACCGGTGACGTCGAACGGGCTCGTCGTCGCCGTCATCTCGAAGGCACGCTGAACGACCTCGGCGAGCGGCGCGCCCTTGGCCGGAATCGGCGTCGCCACGCACGGCAAGGTCGGCATCAGCAGGAGATCGTAGGAGCCGAACATGGCGTCATAGGCGGCCTTGGCCTGGATCGCGATGTTGCGCGACTTGGCGTAGTAGCGGCCGCGATAGTGCTCCAGGCCCCACTGCCCGACCAGCATGGTCAGCTTCAAGGTCACCGACAGATCATCGGCGCGGGTGCGCCAGCCGGAATGCGCATCGAGCAGGCCGACGTCGTAGAGGCCCTTCCAGTTGAAGCCCATGCCGTTGCCGAGCATCATCTGCACCAGGAAGCCTTCCAGCGTGATCGGATTCCACGCCGCCAGCGCATGCATGTGCTCGGGGATCGAGACCTCGGACACGGATGCGCCGAGCTTGGCGAAGCGCTCCGCACCCGCCTTGACCTTGGCGACCACGCCCTCTTCCATGTTCGGTGCGCTGAAGCCTTCCTTGAGCACGCCGATCTTGAGACCCTTGACGCCCTTGCCGAGCGCCTCGGTGTAGGCCGACACCTTCGGCGCGTATTGGCGCGGATCGAGACCGTCGGCGCCGGCCAGCACTTCGAGCAGCAATGCATTGTCGGCGACCGTCTTGGTCATCGGTCCGGTGTGGTCGATCGTCGACTCGATCGGCATCACGCCGGTGTAGGGCACGAGACCATGGGTCGCCTTCATGCCGTAGATGCCGCAATAGGACGCGGGGATGCGGATCGAACCGCCCTGATCGCCGCCAATGGACATGTCGACCTCGCCGGCCGCCACCAGCGCCGCGCTGCCCGAGGACGAGCCGCCGGCCGAATAGCCCATCTTCCAGGGATTGTGCACAGGCGCGGGATTGGAGGTGTGGCTGCCGCCGGACAGGCAGAAGTGCTCGCACACGGCCTTGCCGACGATGGTGCCGCCGGCATCGAGGATACGCGAGACGATGGTGGCATCAGCGGCTGGAATGAAGCCTTCGAGCGTGGTCGAGCCGTTCATCATCGGGACGCCGGCGAGCGCGACGTTGTCCTTCAGCACGACGGTGCGGCCGGCGAGCTTACCGGACGGCGCGCCCTTCACCTCGGTCTTGATCGCCCAGGCGTTGTACTTGTTCTCCTTCGCCGGCGGCTTGGCGCCGGGCGTGCGCGGATATTTCACCGGCGGCAACGGGTTCGGCAATTCATCGATGATGTCGTACTGATCGAACATGCCGCCCATCAGCGACAGATATTCGGCGGCCTCCTCGACCGTCATGTTCATGTGCAGGCTGGCGGCGAGATCGGCGACTTCCTCGGCATTCGGGCGTTTGATGGACATGAGTCATCCTTTCTTGTGAGGACAAGCTGGGCAGAGACAGCAAATTGTCAGTTCAATGGGCCGGCGCTGGCGCGCCGGTACGGGCTCTAGCTCGGGACCATCTGACCTTCCCGGGCCAGGAGAGTCTCACGGTCGAGTTCCTCGGTGATACGTCCCTTCTGGATGTGCAGGATGCGATCCGACAACGACGTGATGAATTCGAGGTTCTGCTCGACCACGATCAAGGACATCTTCCAGCGCGTCTTCAGCGCCAGCAGGGTCTCGATGATCTCCTCGATGATCGACGGCTGGATGCCTTCGGTCGGCTCGTCGAGCAGGATCAGCTTCGGCTTGGTGCACAGGCAGCGCGCCAGCGCCAGCAATTGCTGCTCGCCGCCGGACAGCGCGCCGCCACGGCGGTCGAGCAGACGCACGAGCCGCGGAAAATCCTGCAGCACGGTGTCGATGACGCCGCGGTCCTCTTTGGGCGCGGATGCGAGACCCATGCGCAGATTTTCCAGCACCGACAGATCAGGAAAGATCTCGCGGCCCTGCGGCACGAGGCCGATGCCGAGCCGCGAGCGCTCGTGCGGCTTCAGATGGGTGATGGTCTTGCCGGCAAACACCACCGAACCGTCGGTGGTCGGCAGGTGCCCCATCAGCGTGCGCAGCGCGGTGGTCTTGCCCATGCCGTTGTGGCCGAGAATGCCGAGATACTCGCCGTCCTGCACCGTCATGTCGATGCCGAACAGGATCGGGATCCGGCCGTAGCCGGATTTGAGACCCTTGACCTCAAGGAGCGCACTCATGCGGCCACCTTCTTCCCGAGATAGACGTCGCGCACGCGCTGGTCTGCGAGCACCTTATCGACAGTGTCCTCGACCAGCACGCGTCCCTGATGAAACACAGTCACGCGCTTGGCGATCTGCTTGATAAACTCCATGTCGTGCTCGACGACGACGATGGCGCGGGTCTGGTTGATCTCGCGGATGATCGCGGCCGTGTGGAACGTCTCCTCGTCGGTCATCCCTGCGGCGGGCTCGTCGAGCAGGATCAGCTCCGGCTCGGCGGCGAGCACCATGCCGATCTCGACCCATTGCCGCTGGCCGTGCGACAGAGTTGCGACAATGCTGTCGGCGTAGTCGGTCAGCCGGATCATCTCCAGCACGGCATTGACCGCCGGGCCCTGCTGGCGCGGCGTCGCCTTGCGGCGCACGGCCATCCAGATGTTCTCGCGCACCGACAGGCCGTTGAACACGTTCGGCACCTGGGTCTTGATGCCGATGCCCATGCGCGCGATCTCGTGCGACGCCTTGCCTGCGATCGGTACGCCGCGAAACGCGATGCTGCCCGAGGTCGGCACCAGCTGTCCCGTGAGCGTCTTGAAGAACGTGCTCTTGCCGGCGCCGTTCGGGCCAATCAGGCAGCGCAGCTCCATCTCCTGTAAGGTGAAGGTGATGTCGTCATTGGCCACGACACCGCCGAAGCGCATTGTCAGGTGCTCGGCCTTGAGCAGGGGAACGAGTTCGGCCATCGTCATTCGGCTCCAGCAGGGTGCGGCGCCACCGCGGATTGAACCGAGGGACCATTGGTCTTCCGCTTCGACTCCGGGATCAGCCGCAACAGGAGATCGCGCGCGGTCGGCACCAGGCCCTTGGGCAGCAGCAGCACGAAGATGACCAGCACGCCGCCGAGCACGAGGTTGGAATTCAGCAGCTGCTGCGAGCCGATATAGGCGACGATGTATTCGATCACCACGCAGCCGATGATCGGCCCGAGCAAGGTGCCGAGACCGCCAACCGTGATCCAGATGATGATCTCCGCCGACAGCGACAGGCTGAAGATGGTCGGACTGACGAAGGCGCCCCAGTTGACATAGAGCGCGCCCGCGAGCCCTGCGACGGCGCCACCGAGGATGAAGGTCAGGCATTTCACCAGCCGCGGATCGTAGCCGAGCAACGAGGCCCGCACCTCGTTCTCGCGCACGGCGACGATGATGCGCCCCGCCGGCAACGCCAACAGCAAGCGCAGCATCAGGAACACGGCGAGCAGCACGCCTGCGGTGGTCCACCACGACTGCTCCGGCGACAGCACCGTCGATGGATCGAACGGCATGTTGAAGGTCGGCACCGCCGGCATGCCGTTGAAGCCGCCGAGCAGCGCGGTGCCGATCTTGTAGGCGTCGCCGGAGGTCGAGTTGACCGAGTTGAACAGGATCAAGGTGACGGTCAGGGTGATGACACCGAGATAGACGTCGGAGATGCGGCCGAAGAAGATGAAGTAGCCGAGGATCGCCGCGAACAGCGCCGGGATCACGATGGCCAGCAGGATCGCCGGCGTCGAGTCCTGGAAGTTGATGGCCGCGATCGCATAGGCGTAGCCGCCGAGGCCGAAGAACGCGGTCTGGCCGAACGACAGGATGCCGCCAAAGCCCCAGATGAAGGCGAGGCTCAAGGCCAGCACCGCCATCGCGGCGAACAGCGTCAGCTGCATCAGCGCGAACAGTTCGATGACTCCAGGCATCATCGCGATGGCGACGATCGCGATGAGGACCGCGATGGCCTGGGCGATGAGACGGTAGCGCTTGGGCATCACAGGTTCCCCTTGAAGAAGCGCCCGGAAATGCCCTGCGGCAGCAAGCGAATGAGCACGATCGCGGTGGTGAAGACGATGACCTCGCCGTAGACGGGCGTGGTGAAATAGGCACCGATCTGGTTGACCGAGCCGAACAGGCTCGCCGCCGATAGCGTGCCGGAGAGGATGGCGGCGCCGCCGCCGACCACCGTCATGAAGGCCTTGGCGACATAGGCGCCGCCCATGCCCGGCGTGATGCCGGAGACCGGCGCCAGCAGCCCGCCGGCCAAGCCCGTGACCGCAGCACCGAGCGCGAAGGTGCTCATGTAGACGCGCGCCGGATTGACGCCGAGCGTGGCCGCCATCGCCGGGTTCTGCATCGTCGCGCGCGCGACGAGGCCGAAGCGGGTGTAACGCATCACGCCGTAGACGATGGCCATCATCACCGCCGCCATCAGGGCGAGGAACAGCGTATAGTAGCTCGATTGATAGGACCCGATCGAGAAGCCGCCGAGCGGCGTCGGCACACCCTGCTGGGTGTTGCCGTAGATCGTGGTGATGATGCCGATGATGAGAAGGCTGAGGCCCCAGGTCGCGAGCATCGAATCGACCAGGCGCCCGTACAGGAAGCGGATCAGGCAGCGTTCGATGACGAGGCCGACGACGCCGACGAACAATGGTGCGACGACGAGCATCGCGATCCAGATGTTCACCCCGGCATTCGCCGAGATCACGGTGGCATAGGCCCCGAGCATGATGAACTCGCCATGGGCGAGATTGATGATCTTCATCATGCCGAAGATGATCGCAAGCCCGAGGCACAACAGGAACAGCGAGGAGATTCCGTTGAGGACGTCGAGCGCGAGGATGACGTAGATCGCCATGCGTCAGATTCTTTCAAGGCAGTGCAATGAAACCGGGCCCCGCCGGACGGCGGGACCCGGCAGGCGTCAGAGATTGATGATGTACTGCTTGACGTCGTTCGGGTTCTTGACGAGGTCGCAGACGCTCGCGGTGTCGGCCGGCTTGGCATCGGTGTAGGTTTCCAGAACCGACCATTTGCGGTCCTTCACCTCGGCGAGGAACGCGTTGCGGACGGTGTGATGGGTCGGCTTGTCCAGCGAGACCTTGCCGCTCGGACCGTCGAAGACGATGCCGCTTTCGAGCGCCTCGATCACCTTCATGCGGTCGATGCTGCCCGCCTTCTTGACGCCGGCAGCCCAGAGCATCGCGCCTTCATAGGTGCACGCGGCGAGCTCGCTGATGTAAGGCGTATCCGGATGCGCCTTCTTGATCTTCTCGACGAAGCTCTTGGAGGCCGGTGTGGTGAGCTCCTCGAAATAGCCGTAGGCGCCGATCACCGCGTCGCTTTCGGCCGCATCGAGCGTCGAGGGCTCGTTGACCAGCCCGAAGGTGGTCGAGGCGATCGGGATCTTCCCCTTCATGCCGGCCGCGGTCCACTGCCGGTAGAACGCGGTGTGGTTGCCGCCGACCAGCGCCGACAGGATGAGATCGGGCTTCGCCGCCTGGATCTTCGAAATGGTGGAGCCGAAATTGGTGACGTCGAGCGGGAAGAAGTCGGTCGAGAGGATCTCGCCGCCATTGTCCTTCATGTATTTGGTCATCCACTTCGCGGTGATCTGACCGTAATTGTAGTCGGCCGCGATGATGTAGGCCTTCTTGCCGGACTTCTTCATTGCGCTCGGCACCAGCTTCTCCACCGTCTGCGCCGGCGTCGTGCCGGTGCAGAAGGTGTTGCGGTCGCAGACGCCGCCTTCGTACAGCGTGTTGTAGAAATACAGCACCTTGAAGCGATCGAAGGTCGGCCGGATCGCCTCGCGCGAGGCCGAGGTGATTCCGCCATGAACGACGTCGACCTTGTCCTTGACCGCCAGCTGCTGGGCGTATTGCGAGTAGAGCTGGATGTTGGACTGGGTGTCGTAATGGATCACCTTCAGCGGCCGTCCGAGCAGGCCGCCGCCGGCATTGATCTCGTCGACGGCAAGCTGCAGCGCATAGACCATCGGCGTACCGGAGGTCCCGATGGGGCCGGACTGGTCGTGCAGGCTGCCGACCGTGATCGGGTTCTCGGCCGCGAGCGCACCCGAACGGAACACCGCAGGTGCCGCGATCAAGGTCGACGTCGCGATGGCCGAGCGCTGCAGGAAACGACGGCGGGTAAAGGTCATAAAGCTCCCCATGGGTTGATGATGCTGTTTCACGAGCCGCGCGAAGTTTAAAATTACAATATTTGAAAAGGCAAGCTATTTCTGGCGCGAGCCCGGCCCTAGCGCGACGCGACGACGGCGAAATCGTAGCCGTCGAGCTCGGCCAGGTAGACGGGATGCCGGCCACCGACCACCGGCTGCGCCTCGACGCCGCGGGCGGTCCGTCCCTGGAGGGTGCGCCCGTAGAAGCGCTTCAGATGACGCGCATCGAAGCTCGCGGCCCGCTCGATCAGTGCCGCAAGCGCATGGATGCCTTCGTAGCAGGATTCCCCGTAGCCATTGGCCGGCGGAGGATTGTCGCCGAAGGCCGTGTAGTAGCGTTCCAGGAACGCGCCGTTGTTGCGCGACCGCAGCGACGCGAAATAGCTCGACGCGACGAAGAGGTTCTCGGTCTCGCTGCTGTCCAGACCGTAGACGATGGTCTCGTCGAACGCCGGGGAGAAGCGCAGCACATGGCGACTGAGACCTGCGGCACAGAAGGCGCGACTGAACGCGATGCAGTCGAACCCGAGGAAGACAGGCACAACCACGTCGCTGCGCGTGGCCTTGATACGATCGAGCATCTCGTCGAAGTCGTGGACGCCGACCGGCGCGTAGCACTCGCCGGTGACCGTGCCGCCGAAACGGGCGATCAGCCGCTTGGCAATCTGGAGCGACGAGCGCGGCCAGATGTAGTCGTTGCCACAGAGGAAGAAGCGCCGGGCGCGCTTGAATTCGGACAACCATTGGATGGCGGGCGCCATCAGTTCGTCCGCGGTCTCCCCCGTCGTCATCACGTCGCCGTCCGGCGCGAGCCCTTCGAATTGCGGGGTGTAGACGAACGGAACCCGTCCGCGGGTTGCAGCAGCGATCGGATCGCGCGCATAGCTCGGCACCATGCCGACCAGGCCGTCGACGGCGAGGTCATCCACCGCCTCGCGCGCGGCGCACCCCGCGCTCCGCCCGGTCTCGCCGGCATCGATGACGAGCAGCTCGATCGGGCGCCGCAGGATCCCGGAGGCGTGGTTCAGCTCCGACACGGCCAGTCGCCCACAGGCCTCGGCGGAGGGCGCCCACAGGCCCGCCGAGCCGCTCAAGGGAACGAGAAGACCGATCCGAACGCTGCGCAAACCGTGGCGCCTCCGCTGTTTCCCGGAAGCTGCACTCACGAATCATGCCAACAGCCGATTCCCCGCCGGGCAGGTCGTTTGTGTACGAGAGATCGCCGAATCGAGGATGGCTGGCCGCGCATGATCAAGAGAGCGGCGGCCAGCCGCCCATTCCCTAGGCAACCGGCGTCATCCCTCGAATGCGCTCGTCCGCTGGGGGCCGCGGATCAGCACGCTCCGGAGCGAACCGGCCCGCGGATCGGCTTTGTCATCGGATAGGACGAGGTGGTGCCGAACTTTCCCGCCGGCGCGCCTGCGTCGACGTAGCCGCGCGCGAGATAGAATCGGTGCGCGGTCTCGGTGCTCAGCAATGTGCACCGGGTGGCGCCCTGCTCCATCGCGCGTTGCTCCAGCGCCGCGAGCATGGCGGAACTGATGCCGCGAAAGCGGGCATCGGGCGCGACGTAGTTCAGCGTGATCTCGCCGGGATGCGCAAGCCCACCGACGGCGAGAATCGCATCATCCTCGACCGCGACGAGCAGCGAGCGCCCTGTTTCATTGGCCCAGGCGGCGACGTTCGCCGGCGTCTTGTTGGCAAGCCAGCGCCGGAGAATCTCCGCGTCCGCGCGGTGATCGGCCAAGCACAATTCGGAGATCGAGGCCCGCAGCACGGCGCAGGCCGCCTCGGCGTCGTCGGCTGTCGCGTCCCGGATGATCATCGCGTTCCCACCTCGATCGGCGGAACGCGATGCATTGCCGCCCTGCTACTCGCGCTTGCCCTGCACCCAGCTCTCGAGCATCTGCAGCGCCGTTGCGCGGTCGTCATCCGACGCCTTGGAGAAGGCACGGTTGTAGCTCTCCTTGATCCAGGCTTCGTCCGGACCGGCGCTGTCGCGCGCCAAGGTGAGCCACATCAGGCCGCGCGCGGCCTGGCGCGGCAGCCGGTCGCCGTTGAACAGCATCTGCCCGAGCAGCGCCTGGGCCTGATGCTGGCCCTTCTGCGCGGCAAGCCCGAGCCAGCGTGCGCCATAGCGGAAGTCGTCGCGCGAGGCGTCCGCGGTCTTCAGGTACATCCGCGCCAGATCGTACTGGGCATCGGCATTGCCGAAATAGGAGGCGGCATAGGAGAACATCTCCCGCGCGCGATCCGGGTCGACCTTGACCTTCGAGTTCGGGATGCCGCTGAGATAATAGCGGCCGAGCGCGACGAAGGCGTTGGCCACGATCTGCGCCTGCGGCGCCGACGGCGAGTCCTCGGCATGCGCATTGGCAATGCGGCTGAAATAGTCGAAGGCGCGGATATCATCCCGCGCGACGCCGTCACCGGCGGCATACATCCGGCCGAGCTTCCATTGCGCAACCGGGTGACCTTCCTCAGCCGCGTATTGCAGAGCCGTGAGGGACTGCGTCGGCGACGTGGAGGACGTCGTCGCGGGAACAGCCTTGCGCAACGCGCCGACGCCCGACTGCGGTCCAGCAACCGCAATTGCCGGCTCCTGGTTGACCGGCGCGCCATCGAACGCGAACGACGGCGCCGCCCATCCGAGCGGGGCAACGCCCAGCATCAATGCGAAAATGATCCGATCAGATGTCCGCATAGCAATACTTCTCTTGCGCACCACCTGGGTGGGTCACGGCGCCTGCGACGGCCGGCCCGACCTGCTGGGCATATTTCCAAAGTGCACCTGACGTGTGATGGGTCTCACGCGGCGTCCACTTGGTCTTGCGTGCAGCCAATTCGGCATCGCTCAACTTGACGTTAAGGATACCGTCGACTGCGTCGATCTCGATGATGTCGCCATCCTCGACCAGGGCGATCGGCCCGCCGATGGCCGCCTCCGGTCCGATATGGCCGATACAGAAGCCACGGGTCGCGCCCGAGAACCGACCGTCGGTGACGAGCGCGATCTTGCCGCCCATGCCCTGGCCGGTCAGCGCAGCCGTGGTCTGCAGCATTTCCCGCATGCCCGGTCCGCCGCGCGGTCCCTCGTAGCGAATAACGATGACTTCGCCTTCCTTGTAGGTGCGCTTCTGGACGGCCTCGAAGGCGTCCTCCTCGCGATCGAAGCAGCGGGCCGGCCCGGAGAATTTCAAGTTCGACATGCCCGCGACTTTCACGATCGCGCCCTCTGGCGCGAGATTACCCTTCAAACCGACGACACCTCCGGTTGCAGTGATCGGCTGATCGGCCGGCCTCACCACGTCCTGGTGCGGATTCCACTTCACGCCTTTGAGGTTTTCGGAGATCGTCCGGCCGGTGACTGTGAGGCAGTCGCCGTTCAAATAGCCATGGTCGAGCAACGTCTTCATCAACAGCGGAATGCCACCAGCCTCAAACATGTCTTTGGCGACATAGCGGCCACCCGGCTTCAAATCCGCGATATAAGGTGTCTTTTTGAAGATTTCGGCGACGTCGAACAGGTCGAACTTGATGCCGGCCTCATGCGCAATCGCAGGTAGATGCAGCGCAGCATTGGTCGATCCGCCGGATGCCGCGACCACCGCCGCCGCATTCTCGAGGGCGGCCCGGGTGACGATGTCGCGCGGACGGATGTTGGCCGCGATCAGCTCCATCACCTGCTCGCCGGCCGTCATGCAAAAGGCATCGCGGATCTCGTAGGGTGCCGGCGCGCCGGCGGAATACGGCAGCGCCAGCCCGATCGCCTCCGAGACGGTCGCCATCGTGTTGGCGGTGAACTGAGCGCCGCAGGCGCCGGCCGACGGACAGGCGACGCGCTCGAGCTCGTCGAGGTCGTCGTCCGACATCTGCCCAACCGAATGCTTGCCCACGGCCTCGAACATGTCCTGCACCGTGACCTGCTGGCCGCGGAAATTGCCGGGCAGGATCGAGCCGCCATAGATGAAGATCGAGGGTACGTTGAGCCGGACCATCGCCATCATCATGCCCGGCAGCGATTTGTCGCAGCCGGCGAGGCCAACCAGCGCATCGTAGGCATGGCCGCGAATCGTGAGCTCGACCGAATCCGCGATCACCTCGCGCGACGGCAGCGACGAGCGCATCCCGTCATGGCCCATGGCGATGCCGTCAGTCACGGTGATGGTGCAGAACTCGCGCGGCGTGCCGCCGGCGTGCGCCACGCCCTTCTTGACCGCCTGGGCCTGTCGCATCAGGGCGATGTTGCAGGGCGCGGCTTCGTTCCAGCACGATGCGACACCGACGAAGGGTTGATGGATCTGCGCCGTCGTCAGGCCCATCGCGTAGAGATAGGACCGATGCGGCGCACGCTCGGGCCCTTCCGTCACGTGACGGCTGGGCAGCCTGCGCTTGAGGTCGGTCTTCGCGTCCATCGCTGTTCTGGCCTTCCCCGGTGCCGCCGAGACTTCGAAACCACTTCCTAGAAAGGGATTTTCTGCAGCCTCACACGCACTGGTACTCTTCTGATCAAAGTATTTCACGATCAGGTGTGGCCAAAAAGCGGCGCAGTTGCGGAGCGCCCGAGATTGTTACCAAAACTTCGTAAACTGTGGCGAGGTCGCAACAATCGTGACTGTTGCGCCACCATCCTGGAAAGCCAGGGATACCGTCGGCTTACTCCGGCACCACCCCGGACGCTCGGATCATCGGCCACCACTTGCCGATTTCGGCCCGTTGCAAGGTTCCAAGGGCCTCCGGCGTGCGCTGATCTGCCGGCGGCATCTGCAACCCCAGGTTTTTCAACTGCTCCTGCACCCCCGGCTCGTTCAGGGCGGCAACGGCGGCGGCATTCAGCGTGGCGACGATCTCTTTGGCCGTGCCCTTCGGCAGCCAAAGCCCCGACCACAAGGTCATGTGGAAGCCGGGCAGCCCGGCTTCGTCGGTGGTCGGAATCTCCGGCGCACCGTCGAGGCGCTTGTCGTCGGTGACCGCATAGGCCCGAATCGTGCCGGCGCGAACCTGGTTGATCGCATTCGAGGTCTGGTCGACGATCAGATCGATCTGCCCCGCGATGAGGTCATTCATCGCCGGACCCGTGCCGCGATAGGGCACGTATTGCAGCTTGAGGCCGGTGACCTGCTCGAAATAGAGCCCCGCGATGTGGCTGCCGGACCCGTTGCCGGCCGTGCCCGCGGATGCAGGGTTCGGCTGCGACTTCAGCCAGGCGAGGAATTCCGGCAGCGAGTTCGCCGGCACGTTGCTGCGGCTGACGATGATCATCGGATTGTTCGGCAGCAGCACGACGGGCTCGAGATCGGCGACGAGATCATAGCCGAGCCGATAGACGGCGCCGTTGGCGACGTGGGTGCCGAGATGTCCGAAGCTCACGGTGTAGCCGTCGGGCTTGGACCGCACCGCGCGGCCGACGCCGATCGATCCGCCCGCGCCGGTCACGTTCTCGACCAGCACGGCCTGCCCGAGCGTCTGCTTCATGTGCTCGGCAAGAATGCGCATCATCGCATCCGACGGACCACCGGCGGCGAACGGCACGATCACGGTGATCGGGCGCGCCGGATACGTCTCGGCCCGCGCCGGGATGACAGCGAGCAGCATCAACAGAACGGCGCACACGCAACGTCGCATCGCTTCCCCCTTATGGCGCGGCCTGACGTGCCAACGCTGTGCGCGTTCGCCGCCAGACCAGCTCGAGGCCGCGGTGCAAATCGTCGTTAGAATTGCCCGTAGTCGATCGGCTGGTGACGATCGAGCGCGCGGTTGACCGGCGGCAGCGGATATTTAAGTCCCGTGGCGCAATTGAACAGCATCACACGGTCGTTTTTCGTGACGCGTCCGTCAGCCAGGCTCTGCTTGTAGGCGGCGTAGGTCGCAGCACCTTCCGGACAGAGCAACAGCCCTTCCTCGCGGGCGACTTCGCTGAGCGCGAGAGAAATCTTCTCGTCATCGACGGCAATAGCGAAACCCTTGCTCTCTCTGACGGCACGCAGGATGAGGAAATCTCCGATCGCCTGCGGCACGCGGATGCCGGAGGCGATGGTGTGAGCGTCCTCCCAGCGCGGCGCATGCTCGACGCCCGCCTCAAAGGCGCGCACCATCGGGGCGCAGCCGGACGCCTGCACCGCCACCATGCGCGGGCGCTTCGAACCGATGAAGCCGATCTTCTCGAGTTCGTCGAACGCCTTCCACATCCCGATCAGGCCGGTGCCGCCGCCGGTCGGATAGAAGATCACGTCGGGCACGTCCCAGCCGAGCTGCTCGGCGAGCTCGAGCCCCATCGTCTTCTTGCCCTCGATCCGGTACGGCTCCTTCAGGGTCGAGGTGTCGAACCAGCCGACCTTGGCCTTGCCTTCGCCGACGATCTTGCCGCAATCGTCGATCAGGCCGTTGACGCGGTAGACCGTCGCACCCTGCAGCTCGATTTCGCTGACGTTGACCTCGGGCGTATCGGCTGGACAGAAGATCGTGGTCTTGATGCCGCAGGAGGTCGCATAGGCCGCGAGCGCAGCCCCGGCATTGCCGTTGGTCGGCATCGCCATGTGCCGGATGCCGAGCGCCTTGCCCATCGACACCGCCATGACGAGACCGCGCGCCTTGAACGAGCCGGTCGGCAGCCGGCCCTCATCCTTGACGATGATCTCGCCGCCGCCGAGCTTCTTCGACAGCTTCGGCAGGCTGATCAGCGGCGTCATGACCTCGCCGAGGCTGACGATGTCCTGGCACTTGCGCACCGGCAGCAGCTCGCGATAGCGCCACATGTCGGCCGGCCGCGCGGCCAGCGCATCCTTGGTGAGGGCCTGCTTCACGCCGGCGAGGTCGTAGCGCACCAGCAGCGGCTTGCCGGCCTTGGACAGGTTGTGAATCTGGTCCGCCGGATAATGATCACCTTCCATCGCGCATTCGAGATGGGTGACGAAGGTCGGGCGTTCGATGGTGAGGTTGTCGCTGGATTTCAAGATCGTGGCCTCTCGCTTAAGTCTGACTTCAGCTCACGCCTCAATGAAATTGGCGCTTGAGCCACGGCACACGTTGTCGTGCCTCGGTCTCGGCTGTATCCGCCGAGTCATAAATTCCGCAATCGGGACCTGGCGGTCCCCACCCTTCTTCATCCAGGTTCGTGAACTGTGAGGCAGTGGAACGCCATTGCCTGCGATATGTATAGTGGCCATCTGGGCGCTGCAAAATCAGCACACGCTCATTGCCGTCGGGGCTTTCGAGAGCTTTTATGTCGATGCTCCTGTTTTATCCCACGTCACATGTTCAGCACACGCCCGTAGGCGTCGAGCACGGCTTCCTTCATCATCTCCGACAGCGTCGGATGTGGGAACACCGTGTGCATCAGCTCTTCCTCGGTGGTCTCGAGGTTCATCGCCACGACGTAGCCCTGGATCAGCTCGGTGACCTCGGCGCCGACCATGTGGGCGCCGATCAGCTGTCCCGTCTTCTTGTCGAAGATGACCTTGACGAGGCCCTGGTCCTCGCCGAGCGCGATCGCCTTGCCGTTGCCGACGAAGGGGAAGCGGCCGACGCGGATGTCGCGGCCCTGCTCTTTCGCCTTGGCCTCGGTGAGACCGACGGAGGCGACCTGCGGATGGCAATAGGTGCAGCCGGGAATGAGGTTCTTGTCCATCGCATGCGGATGCAGGCCCTTGATCGCCTCGACGCAGATCACGCCCTCATGCTCGGCCTTGTGCGCCAGCATCGGGGGACCGGCGACGTCGCCGATGGCATAGATGCCGGGCACGTTGGTCTTGCCGTAGCCGTCGATGACGATGCAGCCGCGATCGGTCTTCACCCCGAGCTTCTCGAGCCCGAGACTCTCGATGTTGCCGACCACGCCGACCGCCGAGATCACGCGGTCGAACTCGACCGCCTCGGTCTTGCCCTTGCCGTCGTCGATCGTCGCCACCACGCTGTCGCTCTTCTTGTCGAGCTTGGTGACCTTGGCGCCGGTCATGATCTTGAGGCCCTGCTTCTCGAGCTGCTTGCGGGCCAGGCCGGCGATCTCGGCGTCCTCGACGGGCAGGATCTGCGGCAGCACCTCGACCACCGTCACGTCCGAGCCCATGGTGCGGAAGAACGAGGCGAACTCGATGCCGATGGCGCCGGAGCCGACCACCAAGAGCGACTTCGGCATCTTGTCCGGCACCATCGCCTCGAAATAGGTCCAGACCAGCTTCTTGTCAGGCTCCAGGCCCGGCAGCACGCGCGGGCGCGCGCCGGTCGCGACGATGATGTGCTTGGCCTGATAGGTGCCCTCGCCCAGCGCGCCCTTAGGCGACTCGACGTCGGACTTGGTCACGGTGATCTTCCCGGGCGCGTCGATCGCCGCTTTGCCCCAGATCACCTGGACCTTGTTCTTCTTCATCAGAAAGCCGACGCCGTCGTTCAGCCGCTTCGACACGCCGCGCGAGCGGGCCACCACCGCTTTCGGATCGTAGGAGATCTTCTCGGCAGAGAGACCGTAATCCTTGGCGTGCTGCATGTAGTGGTAGATCTCGGCCGAGCGCAGCAGCGCCTTGGTCGGGATGCAGCCCCAGTTCAGGCAGATGCCGCCGAGATAGGATTTCTCGATGATTGCGGTCTTGAACCCGAGCTGCGCGGCGCGGATCGCGGCAACATAGCCGCCCGGGCCGGAGCCGATGATGATGATGTCGAAGGATGTGTCGGCCATGACGGCTCCCGTTCAACTTAAGCAGTCGGAAATCAGACGGTGGTGATGCTGCGGACGGAGCGTCGCCAGATCATGGCTCGCATCACGGCTTCCAGCAGCATCAGCACGGCGCAGATAGCGAATCCGGCGAGCGCGATCGGCGCCCAGATGCCGCGCGACAGCGCTTCGCCGGAGAAGAAGGCAGAATAGATAACGTCGATCCCGAGCGGATTGGCGAACAACGCGGCGCTCGCCAGCGCCGTGATCCAGGGCCATCGCGTTCTGATCCGCATGCGCTGGCCCCGTTTGCCATTCCGTTCCGGAAAGCAAGATCACACCATCATCATCACGGGATTCTCGATCAGCTGCTTGAAGACGCCGATCAGCTCGGCACCGAGCGCGCCGTCGATTGCGCGGTGATCGCACGACAAGGTCACGCTCATCATGCTCGCGATCTCGATCTTGCCGCCCCGCACCACCGGGCGTTCCTCTGACGTGCCGACGGCGAGGATCGTCGCGTGCGGCGGGTTGATCACCGCCGTGAAATGATTGATGCCGTACATGCCGAGGTTGGACACCGCTGTGGTGCCGCCCTGATATTCCTCCGGCTTGAGCTTGCGGGCCCGGGCGCGCGCGGCGAAGTCCTTCATCTCGCCCGAGATTGCCGACAGCGTCTTGGTCTCGGCCTTGCGGATGATCGGGGTGATCAGGCCGCCCGGCATCGCCACCGCCACGCCGATATCGGAATGCTTGTGCTTGAGCATGCCGCCTTCGGTCCAGCTGACGTTGCAGTCCGGCTTCTTCTGCAGCGCGACCGCCATCGCCTTGATGACGAAGTCGTTTACGCTGAGCTTGTAGAGCGGCTTCTTCTCCTTGTCCTTCGGGGCCGCCGCATTGATCTCCTCGCGCGCGGCCAGCAGCTTGCCGATGTCGCAATCGATCGTGAGATAGAAGTGCGGAACAGTCTGCACCGAGGCGGTGAGGCGCTGCGCGATGGTCCGGCGCATGCCGTCATGCGGCACGATGTCGTAGGAGCCCGGCTCGAACAGCGCCAGGACCTGCTTGTCGGACATCGACGGCGCCAGCGCGGGGGCGCCTGCAGCGGCGGGAGCGGCCGACGGCGCGGCCTTGAGGCCCTTGCCCGACTTCGCCTCGTCGACGTCGCGGGCGATGACGCGGCCATGCGGACCGGTGCCGGTGATGCGGCCGAGATCGATGCCGGCATCCTTGGCAAGCCGGCGCGCCAGCGGCGACGAGAACACGCGGGCCTGGCCGTCCGGCTGCGGCGCGGCCGCCAGCGCCGCGACAGCCGGAGCTGCAGCCGGCTTCGGCGCCGGCGCTGCGGCCGGTGGGGTCGCCGCGGCGGGGGCTGCTGACGCGGTGGGCTTCGCCTCAGACTTGGGCGCCGCCGCCGGCGCGCTTCCGGCGGCCTTGACGTCCTCGCCGTCGCCCGCGAGCACCGCGATGACGTCGTTGACGGGCACGTCCTGCGTGCCTTCCGGGACCACGATCCTGGCGAGCGTGCCTTCGTCGACCGCCTCGACCTCCATGGTGGCCTTGTCGGTCTCGATCTCGGCGATGACATCGCCGGACTTGACCTGGTCGCCTTCCTTCTTGAGCCAACGGGCGAGGTTGCCCTTCTCCATCGTCGGCGACAGCGCGGGCATCAGAATGTTGATCGGCATGATCAGTGACCTTGTTTCGACCTGGGGCTGGTGGTGCCCATATCGGTCGGCCGAGCCAGCTCGGCTTCGAACATCTCGACGATACGCTGCAGCGCTTCGTCTTCGGAATAATCGCTCTCGCGCGCATAGGCGCGCGCGGCGTGACGGGCGACGTCGACCAGGAGCAGCCCCCACACGTCAGGCTCCTCGAAGGCGCGCTGGAAGGCGATCGAGAGCCCGCCATCGAGCACGAAGGCGCGCAACACTTCGGTGGCGTCCTCGCGGCCGATCACGTCTGGCGGCAGCGGCTGCTCCTTGGGTCCGGCCATTTTCGGGATTCCTCGGCGGCGTTACCGGTAGCAGACGGACTTGGCGGCCTGCACGACCTCGGCGGCCGAGGGCAGCGCGAGCTTCTCGAGATTGTTGGCATAGGGCATCGGCACGTCCTTGCCCGAGACGCGCACGACCGGCGCATCGAGATAGTCGAAGGCGTGCTCCATGATGCGCGCAGCGATCTCGGCGCCGACGCCGCTCTGCTGCCAGCCCTCTTCCACCGTGACCGCGCGGCCGGTCTTCTTGACCGACGCGATGATGGTCTCGGTGTCCATCGGACGCAGCGTGCGCAGGTCGATCACCTCGGCCTCGATGCCCTCCTTGGCAAGCTCATCGGCGGCCTTGAGCGCATAGGTCATGCCGTTCGACCAGGAGATGAGCGTGACGTCCTTGCCGGCACGCGCGATACGCGCCTTGCCGATCGGGATCACGTAGTCGTCGAGCTTCGGCACCTCGCCGGAATGACCGTAGAGCACCTCGTTCTCGAGGAAGATCACCGGATTCGGATCGCGGATCGCAGCCTTCAGCAGGCCCTTGGCGTCGGCCGCGGAATACGGCGCGACGACCTTCAAGCCGGGCACGTGCGAAAACCATGACGAGTAGTCCTGGCTGTGCTGGGCGGCGACACGGGCGGCAGCACCGTTCGGGCCACGGAACACGATCGAGCAGCCCATCTGGCCGCCGGACATGTACAAGGTCTTGGCCGCCGAGTTGATGATCTGGTCCATCGCCTGCATGGCGAAGTTGAAGGTCATGAACTCGACGATCGGCTTCAGGCCGGCCATCGCCGCACCAACGCCGATGCCGGCGAAGCCGTGCTCGGTGATCGGTGTGTCCATCACGCGGCGTGCGCCGAACTCCTGCAGCAGCCCTTGCGTGACCTTGTAGGCGCCCTGATATTCGGCAACCTCCTCGCCCATGATGAAGACGTCGCCGTCGCGGCGCATCTCCTCCGCCATGGCGTCGCGCAGCGCCTCGCGGATGGTCTGCGTCACCATCTCGGTGCCGGCGGGCACATCCGGATCGGGCTGCGCCACGCTCTGCGGCGCGGCAACGGCCGGCGAGGCCGGAATTGCATCAGCAGCAGCCGGAGGAGCCGACTGCGCGGCCTTCGTCTCGGCCGCGGGTGCTGCGGTCTTGCCGAGATCGGCGGCGCTTTCGCCGTCGGCGAGGATGGTGGCGATCGGCGTGTTGACCGCGACGTCGGCGGTGCCTTCGGGAATCAGGATCTTGCCGAGCGTCCCTTCATCGGTCGCCTCGACCTCCATCGTGGCCTTGTCGGTCTCGATCTCGGCGATCACGTCACCCGACTTGATCGCCTCGCCTTCCTTCTTCAGCCATTTGGCGAGATTGCCCTTCTCCATCGTGGGCGACAGCGCAGGCATCAAAACTTGAATTGGCATATCAGCTCCAGAGAAAACAGCTTGCGCGCGCTTTAGCGATAGACGTCGGTGTAGAGTTCGGCGACATCAGGCTCGGGATCGGCCTGCGCGAAATCGGCGGCTTCGTTGACGATCTTGCGGACGTCGGCATCGATCGCCTTGAGATCCTGCTCGCTCACCTTTGCCGCCAGCAGGCGGTTACGGACCTGCTCGATCGGATCCTGGTCGTGGCGAACCTTCTCGACCTCCTCGCGGGTGCGATACTTGGCCGGGTCCGACATCGAGTGACCGCGATAGCGGTAGGTCTGCATTTCCAGAATGTACGGACCCTTGCCCTCGCGGCACCACGCGACCGCCTTCTCGCCGGCGGCCTTCACCGCGCGGACGTCCATGCCGTCGACCTGCTCGCCCGGAATGTTGAAGGAGATGCCGCGCTTGGAGAAGTCGGTCTGCGCCGAGGCGCGCGACACCGCCGTGCCCATCGCGTAGCGGTTGTTCTCGATCACGTAGATCACCGGCAGCTTCCAGAGCTCCGCCATGTTGAAGCTCTCATAGACCTGCCCCTGGTTCGCCGCGCCGTCGCCGAAATAGGCGATGCTGACCGAGTCGTTGCCGCGATAGCGGTTGGCGAGCGCCAGGCCCGTCCCCAGCGACACCTGCGCACCGACGATGCCGTGGCCGCCGAAGAAATTCTTCTCGATGCTGAACATGTGCATCGAGCCGCCCTTGCCCTTGGAATAGCCGCCGCGGCGCCCGGTGAGCTCGGCCATGACGCCCTTGGCGTCCATGCCGGTCGCCAGCATGTGGCCGTGGTCGCGATAGCCGGTGATGACCTGGTCGCCGGGCTTCAGCGCCATCTGCATGCCGACGACCACAGCCTCCTGGCCGATGTAGAGGTGGCAGAAGCCACCGATCGCACCCATGCCATAAAGCTGACCCGCCTTCTCCTCAAAGCGACGGATCAAGAGCATGTCGCGCAGCGCAGCCAATTCCTGTTCTCTGGTGAATTCCGGCGGCGGGCCGTTGTCCCTGTCCTGCCCTTGTTCCTTTGCGACGGTTTTCTTGGGTGCGGCCATGGCAATTCCGGATGAGAGAAAAAAGTAGCCCTCTCTAGCTCAACTCCAGGGGACGTAAAAGCACTGCGTGACATCACGCCTCTTCCGCCGCGGCTTTGCTTTGCCGCACTGCAACCAAGCGCGAAATATTCAATATCGATATCGCGCGTTTTTGAAATTTGAGGCGCCCCGTCAAAAATTGTGCAGCGTCAGGCCGTCGCCCGCGACGTCGCACCCCGTCACTGCGGGCGGTTGATCCGGATCAAATCATGCGGGTTGGCATAGCCGAGCTGAAAGCGCGCACGCTCGTCCAGCATGTCCGGGTCGACCCGGTCGGAGCGCAACAGCGACACCCGCTTCTCGCCCTCCGTCCGCTCCTGCTTGAGACGGGCGAGCTCGGAGGTCAGTGAGATGATCTCCTGGTCGAGCTCCTGGCGCGCATTGAGGCCATAGCGACCGGTGTAGGCGTTGATGCCGAAATAGCCGATGATGGCCGCCGCCATCGTGTAGAGGGCGAGCCCCGTGAGAAACGATTTGAGCCGCGCGCGGGAGACCATGGGCCGGAAGATGGAACGCCTTGGTTAAGGATCTGCTAATCTGCGCCTGACGGCTTCTTCCCGAAGGTCCCATCGCCCGTCGCTGGCGCGGCGGATCGTCGTAGCACGGTGAAACACAAGCTGGTTCGCGACACGAAACCGAGGCGCTCGTACAGCGCGATCGCCGCATGATTGTCGTCGATGACGTGAAGGAACGGCGTCTCGCCCCTGCCCCTGATCGCTGCCATCAAGGTCAGCACCAGCCGCTGAGCGTAGCCACGGCCGCGATAGTCTGGATGGACACAGACGGCGCTGATTTCCGTGAACCCGTCCAGGCGCATGCGCTCCCCGGCCATGGCAGCCAAGCGCTCCCCGTCGCGGATGCCGATGTAGCGGCCGAGCTCGTGGGTCCTGGCCAGGAACGGCCCGGGCTTGGTCAACGCCGTCAGCTCCAGCATCGCCGGAACGTCGCGACGGTCCAGCATCTCGACCGCGGCATCTCCGACAGGGTCGACAGCCTCTACGGCGACCATCTGGCGGATGTCGGCGCGGAGCCGGGCCTCAAGGCCCCGCAGATCGCCCGGCGGAGCCGGGGTCACGATCGCAACCACAGCATCCTTGGCGAGGTCGGCGAGCTCGGACCACGCGGCATCGCTCTCGTCCGACATGGCGGCAAATGGTGCGATCGCCGCCGGATAGCGACGGGCATGCGCGGCGCCTTCCGCAAGCGTCCGGTGCCCGGTGGTCAGGGCTGACCAGACGGGGCGATCCAACGCTGCGCGCTGCTCGGCAGTGAGATCCAATGTCGGCATCGAACCAGCGTCCAGACGATCAGTCCTCAGCTCCGGTAGACCGGCTCCTCGCCGTCGAGCATGCGCTTGACGGCCTCGAGATGCAACCGAGCCGATTCCGCATCGCCTTCGCGCATCTGCCGAGAGGCGGCTTGCGCGATGGCCGGCTCGACCGCGACGACCTTGCGCCCGGTCGACAGCGCCAGGCACTGCACCTGGCAGGCACGTTCGAGATAATAGAGATCGTCCCAGGCCTCCGCGATCGTCGGCGCCAACACCATGACGCCGTGATGCTTCATGAAGACGATATCGGCATCACCGATCGCGCCGGCAATCCGATCGCCTTCCCGCTCGTCGAGCGCGAGGCCGTTGTAGTTTTCGTCGACGACGGTGCGGCCGTAGAACTTCAGCGCGGTCTGTCCGGCGAAGATCAGCGGCGCGCCTTCCGTCATCGAGAGCGCCGTCGCATACGGCATATGCGTGTGGAACGCGACCTTGGCCCGCGGCAGCGCCTTGTGGATACGGGCATGGATGTAGAAGGCGGTCGCCTCCGGGCGGCCCTCACCGGCAATGACGTTGCCGTCGAAGTCACACACCAGGAGTTGCGATGCCGTCAGCTCGCGGAAGGCGTAGCCGTAGGGATTGACGATGAAGAGGTCATCGTAACCGGGCACCAGGGCTGAGAAATGGTTGCAGATCCCCTCCTCGAGCCCGTGCCGTGCGGCCATCCGGAAGCAGGCCGCAAGGTCGACCCGTGCCTGCCAGACCGCCTCCGATTCAAGATCCGGCTGGTTCGGGCCGGGCTTCGACGACGACACGGGTGTGAACGAATGGGCCATCGTGCTTCCTTGGCAACGCGCATCCTTGCGCAGGTCCGGCATTGCCTTGAAACGGATCGGGCAAGGCGCGTCAACGCCCTGCCCGGATCATACCCGTCATGCAGATGGCGACCGGGGCCGCGGCAGGCGCCCGGCAGCGAACGTGGTCAGCCGTTCTGCTTGGCCACGAAGGCGGCGAACGCGTCCAGATATTGCTGCAGCACCGTCTTCAGCGAATCCTTGACCAGCTCACCCTTCTCATCGAAGGCATCGCCGACGCCGTTCAGGTAGATTTCCGGCTGCCCCATGACCGGGCCGGAAATGCCAGGCATGATGTTCTGCAGATGCTTGGCGGCGGCGACGCCACCGAGCGGGCCCGGGGAGTTGGCGATGAGGCCGACCGGCTTGCCGAGGAACGAGCTCTTGCCATAGGGCCGCGAGGCGATGTCGATCGCGTTCTTCAACACGCCGGGAATCGAGCGGTTGTATTCGGGCGTCAAAATCAGCACGCCGCTCGAGGCCTTCAGCTTCTCGCGCAGCGCGAGCCAGTCGGCCGGCGGATTGCCCTCGAGGTCCTGGTTGAAGAACGACAGGCCTTCGAGCGTCACCACGTCGATCTTCAGGTCGGCCGGAGCCAGCTTGGCCACCGCCTTGGCGATCTTGAGGGTGAAGCTCTCCTTGCGGAGACTCCCGACGAGCGCGACGACGGAATACGGAGCTGGCATGAGACTGTCCTTTGAGGATGACGTGTGGGCAGCACTTAAGGGGCGGCGGCAGGAACATGCAAGTGCATGAACCATGCGTGGCAGGAAACTCAGCGTTTCATCGTGAGAAACGCACGAATGTTCCTCGCCTTATCGCTTCGGCGAACTCAATCCGTTGTCTTGAGGCAGCGGGTGAACTCTGCCACGGCCTGATGCGTGAGCCAGATCGATTGGCCATCGACCGGCTGGGCCCATGACGACAGCTTCGCGATGACGATCTTGTTGGCCGCATCGACGAACAGGTTCTGGCCGTGAATGCCCATCGCAAACATCAGCTGCGGCTCGTCGTCGATGACATACCAGCCGCCGCGGTAGTGCATGTTACGGCTGATGGCGGCGAAACTGTCGCGCCATTGACCATCGCGCCAGGCCTGCGCGTCGCCATTGTGCCTGACGTCGTCAATCCATGACGAGGGGATGATCGGGTTCGAATCGCGCCGGCCGCCGGACAGCACGAGTTGACCCAGGCGACCGAAATCCCGCAGCGTGGCGCAGAAGCCGCCGGTGCAGCGCGGGGCGCCCTTGCGATCGACCGTGATGAAGGCCTCGCCGCTCGCCCCCATCGGCTTCCACAACAGCGTGCTGACGAGGCTTGCGAAGCTGCGGCCGGTGGCACGCTCGACCACCCAGCCGAGCAGATCGGTGTTCGCGGAGACGTAGCTGAAGGCGCCGCCATGCGGCTCGGCCCGCGCGCGCATCGTCTCGTAGAAGTCGTGCAGGTTCGGCGTCGTGCCTGTAGCCACCGGCTCCCAGCCGCTGGCATCGGCATAGGCCTGCAGGCCCGCGCCGTCGAGCACGATGCCGGCGCGCATGTCCACGAGCTGGCGGATCGTGGCGCCGCGATAGGCCGTGGCTGCCACTTCCGGCACGTAGCGTGTGACCTCGGCGTCGACGTCGAGCTCGCCACGACCGGCCAGAATGCCGATCATGAGGCCGGTGATCGACTTGGTCGCGGACATCAGGATATGCGGCGTGTCGCGGTCGGTGCCGCCGTCATAGAACTCGAACACGATGCGGCCGTCATGCAGGACCAGCAGCCCGTCAGTGGCTGTCGCCTTCAGGAAGCCGTCCAGATCGAGCGTGCCACCCTTGGGCAGTCGCAGGCTGAAACCGTCGAACGAGACCGGACTGGCCGGCAGCGGCCAGGCGCTGCCCGGCGCGCTCTCGATGTCGGCGACCGGCAGGATCGACCGGATGTTGTGGAAGGCCCAGCGGCTGAACGGCGCGGTGCGCCAGTTGGAGAGATCGGCGCTGGAGGGAGGTGGAGGATTCGACATGCAGGACCTAGCTGATTCAGGCCAGCTTACATCAGCCTTTGGCGGCCCGAGAACAGACACCACGGCATACCGGCCTTCCCGCGGGGACCGCCCCGGCCGGGTAGTGTTTCAGTTTGAAATTTAGTGGACGGCCGTGCCTTCGATGAACGTCCAAATCGCCCAACCAACACTCAGGGCGAACGCGTACCAAACCATCATTCTAGGCGCGCTCAGGGAAATCAACTTCCGCTCCCTTCCTCCAATATTCTGATGGATAGGTTGAAAACCGAGCGCCTCACGAACACTCTCTTTAAGTTTGAGGGCCTCGTGGCGGTCTTGGTTTATATTTCGAAGGTGCAGAGTAAGTAATAGAAGAAATGCGAGGCCAAACATCTGAACAACAAAAGCAAAGATCGTTCCTGATTTTGCAGAAATCACGCCCGCCAGGACGGCCGTTGCTGTCATCGATAGCCCAAATTCTTGTACCATGAGTTGTTCACGGTACCGCTGCTCATGGCCAATCTCTTTCAACTCTTCAATCTTGAAGATTACTGCATCGTCGAGAGCCATAAGATTCTCTCCTTTGTAGATCAGTATCGTATGCTTTTTGCCAAATAGTCTTCTAGAGGCTGTAGCTCGAATGCCAAGAAGTCCTAAAGGCAAAAGGCGTCCGAGCCTGTGATGATCGAGATCATGGCCGGTCAGGGGACATCGATCTGGTTCAATCCGGGCCTCAGTTGCACGCTTTCACGGTGGTCGCCGCAGCGCGAGACAGCGCGAACCGCTGGTTGTCCGCGACGAAGGACATCGTGACCGTCACGCCGATCGGCGTCGTCGGCGGCGGCGCGGCTCCAGATGTCTTGACAACCCCGGTCCACAACGGCGGCGGCGGTGGGAATTCGGCAAGCTGGACGACGGAATTGTTCGACACGGCAACTCCCGCCGACGCCTTCATCCTGCAGCTCAGCGGTCCCAGCATCTGCGCGCAGAGTTGCGGATCGAACGTGCCGGTCACGGACATATCGGGAGCCGTGATGTCAAGGCTGACGTCGACGGGAACGGCGTCGGCATTGCCGAGATGACCGAGGACCAGGCGCGCGGGCGCGGCACTGTCGCAATTGGCAACGAGCTGACCGTTCTTGATGAAGACCGGACTATCAGTGGCGAAGCTGAAAAGATTGCCGAGCAGCACATCCTGCGCCTGGATGCGATCCATGATTGTGCGGCTGGTCCAGCCGATCTGCGTGTATGGCGCCAGAGGGATCATGCGGAAATCCAGACTGCCGTCGTCACGTGCGGTCAGCATGGTCACGTGCTGCAGCTGACCGGCGTTGGCACTGCCCTGCTTGGTGTCGCCACCGGTCGCGCCGACGACCTGATAGGCGATGTTGTCGATCCGGAGGTCGGCCTGATGGTAGTGAAAATGTCCGGCGATGACCGCGCGCGTGGGATAGCCTGCGAGCAGCCGGTGCACGCGGTCCCATGTCGACCACATGTACCAGAGCGGCTGGTGCAGCAGCACGAAAATGCCGCGAGAGCCGGCGTGCAGCTCAAGATCCTTGGCGAGCCAGTCATACTGCTCATCGGAGATGCCCGCGTAGAACACGTTGCCCCAGCGCGGATCGGTGTCGAGCGCCTCGGAGGAATACAGCACGATGAAATGATAGTCCTTGACGTCGAAGCTGTAATAGAGGCGCTTTTGAACCGACGGATTGAGCCGCCCGTACAATTGCCGAAACAGGACCTCGCGCGATCTGTCAGGAGAATCCTGCACGAAGTTCGGCGGGCTGACATCGTGATCGCCCGCCGTCAGATACCAGGGCGCGCCAAGCCGGCCCAGAATGGCAGAGGCCTGCGCGAACCGCGCCGCGATCTGCTCCGGCGTCTGCAGACTCTCGATGAGATCGCCTGCGTGCAGGACGACGTCGGGCAGCTCGCGCCGCAGCGCGTCCACGCCTTGCTGGAGCACGGCATAGGACTTGTCGAGATCGGCGGCTCCGGTCTGGTCGCCGATGATGCCGATCTTGATGTCGGCCCAAGCGGGCCACGATGCGCCGACCAGCAGGAGTGGAAGCAAGGCGAGGCTGAAGGCGGACATCCGGAGATGGTCGAATCTGCTGCGGAGCCCGCGCACCGGTTTCGACCACCCCTTCATCGCCCTGCCCCATCAGCCGCGGCGCTCAACCTCTGAGCGAATGTACAGGAAGCAAAGCCGCGAATCCATAGCGCGGATGCGAACGGGCCACTGCATGAAACAATGGCCCGCAAGCATGACCCCGCTCGGCTTCAGATCACCGGATTCCACGGCGCGGGAATCAGCCGGTAGCTGGCTCCGTCCTTCTCGACATAGCCGATCGAGGGGAAGGAGAAGTGGAAGCCGATCACCTTGGCTTTTTCGGCCGCGGCCATGTCGTAGAACTTGTGCCGCGTCGCCTGCGCCATCTCGGCATCGGTGTCGAACATCACGTGCCAATCGGGGTTGCGCAGGAACAGCTCGGGGACGTTGGTGACGTCGGACTGGATCAGGACCCTGGCGTTGCCCGAAGCGACGGCAAACGAGGTGTGGCCCGGCGTGTGACCGGGCGTTGCGAGCGCGGTGATGCCCGGCGCAACCTCCTTGTCCCATTCGTACTGCGTGACCTTGTTCTCGAGCCCGGCGAACACCTTCTTGAAGTTGGCGAAATTGCCCTTCATCAGCTCGGACCGGGCCTTGGCGGCGTTGTCGTCGCTGTTCCAGAACGCCCACTCCACGGCCGGCACCTTGATCTCCGCGTTCGGAAACGCCAGCGAGCCGTCGGCGAGCTTGAGGCCGTTGATGTGGTCGCCATGCATGTGCGAGAGCACGACGATGTCGATGCTCTTGGCGTCGACGCCGGCTGCGGCGAGATTCTGCAGGGTGCGGCCGACCGCGCCCTTGCTCGGCTCGAGGTTGGCGACGCCGTTGCCGGTGTCGATCAGGATCAGCTTCGAGCCGGTGTTGATCAGCTGCGGATTGAAGGGAATCGTGATCATGCCCTTCGGCATGTAGGCGCCTTCGGCGGCAGCCAGCGCGTCGTCCTTGGCCGTGTTGACGACGAACTTGTCGGGCATCGGGAGGGTGCGCGCGCCGTCATTGACGGAGGTG
This sequence comes from Bradyrhizobium ontarionense, assembly GCF_021088345.1. NCBI lineage: Bacteria > Pseudomonadati > Pseudomonadota > Alphaproteobacteria > Hyphomicrobiales > Nitrobacteraceae > Bradyrhizobium > Bradyrhizobium ontarionense. Next base: position 1,470,606 of record NZ_CP088156.1, read on the forward strand.
CATTCGTAGTCGCCGACCTTGTAGCGGTAGAAGCCAGGCGCCTGGGCGCCGGCGGGCGCAACCGCAGCGCGCGCTTCACGGCCCGCGAGGGGTGGCAACGTAACGGCCGCCCCGGCAAGGGCTGCGCCGGCCATAAAACGACGACGATCAATACTGGTCATGACAAATCTCTCCTCAGCGCTTTGCGGCGGACACCGCCCCCCAAAACCAAAACGGGCGGATTGTCTCCGGCCGCGGGCCAAACGCAAGCCTGTCGGCCGGACCGGAGGAGCGACGTTACGTCACTTATCTTTGTTCGGGTCGATGAGGAATTTTTCGCCCGTGGCCCGTTTGGCGTAGACAGCGAGGTTGGCCGGATCGAGCGCCTCCGCCAATGAGACGACCTTGGTGTAGTGGCTGGCGAAGGTCGTCTTCAGCTCGTCGACCACGCGCTGGCGCAGCCCGCCGGCATCCGCCATGCCGATCTTCATCAGGAATGGAAACAGCAGCCAGCCGCCGACGCTCCAGGTCATGCCGAAGCCGCGCGTGATCTCGGTCGGGCGCGTGTCCAGGCCGCCGTAGATGTAGACCTGCTTGTGCACGTTCGAGCCGTAGCGGCTGTAGGGATGCTTGCCGGACTTGTTGATCGCGGCCTCCATCGCATTGAGGATCTGGCCGGCGAGCTTGCCGCCGCCGATCGCGTCGAAGGCGATGGTGGCGCCGGTCTCGACCAGCGCCGCGGTCAGGTCATCCATGAAGGTCGGCGACGTCGAATCCACGACGTATTTGGCGCCGATGCCGCGCAGCAGCTCGGCCTGTGCTGCACTGCGCACGATGTTGACGAGCGCAATGCCGTCCTTGAGGCAGATCTTGTTGAGCATCTGCCCGAGATTGGATGCCGCCGCGGTGTGCACCAGCGCCGTATGACCTTCGCGCCGCATCGTCTCGGTCATGCCGAGCGAGGTCAGCGGATTGACGAAGCAGGATGCGCCTTCCGCCGCGGTCGTCCCGGCCGGCAGCGGCAGGCATTCGGAGACCTTCATGCAGCGATACTGGCTGTACATTGCGCCGCCGATGGCGGCGACCGTGCGGCCCATCAGCGCCTTGGCGGCGTCGGACGATCCGGTCTTGACCACGACGCCCGCGCCCTCGTTGCCGATCGGCAAGGACTCGTCGAGCCGGCCGGCCATCGCCCGCATCCCTGCCTCCGGCACCTTGGCCGTTATCACGGGCAGGTCCTTGGTGCCGGACGCCTGCATGGTCGACAGGTCGGCGGCACCGACGAGCAGGCCGAGATCGGACGGATTGATCGGCGCCGCCGCGATGCGGACCACGACCTCATCCGGTCCTGGCTCCGGGGTCGGCACGTCGACCAGCGAGAGTTCGAGCTCGCCGCTGCGCTTGATCAACGTGCGCAGTTGCAGACCATGGCTTGCGTCGCTCATGCCGATCTCCCTTGGTGCGTGACGTATGGCGCGCGATCAGGCCAGCGCCTTCAGCGCCGCCCTGCCCGCATATTTGGCCTGCGCGTCGAGCTCCTGCTCGATGCGCAGCAGCTGATTGTACTTGGCGGTGCGGTCGGCGCGCGCCAGCGAGCCGGTCTTGATCTGCCCGCAATTGGTGGCGACCGCGAGATCGGCGATCGTCGAATCCTCGGTCTCGCCGGAGCGGTGCGACATCACGGCGGTGTAGCCGGCCTTGTAGGCCATCTCGACGGCGGCCAGCGTCTCCGTCAGCGTGCCGATCTGGTTGACCTTGATGAGGATGGAATTGGCGCGGCCGTTCCTGATGCCGTCGGCCAGACGATCGACGTTGGTGACGAACAGATCGTCACCGACGAGCTGGCACTTGTGGCCGATCAGGTCGGTCAGCTCCTTCCAGCCGTCCATGTCGTCCTCGGACATGCCGTCCTCGATCGAGCAGATCGGATAGCGGGCGGCGAGGTCGGCGAGATACTTGGCCTGCTCGGAGCGCGAGCGGGACTTGTTCTCGCCCTCGTAGACGTACTTGCCGTCCTTGAAGAACTCGGTCGCGGCGCAGTCGAGCGCCAGCATGACGTCCTCGCCGGCAGTGTAGCCGGCCTTGCCGATCGCGCTCATGACGAAGTCGAGCGCGGCATCCGCCGACGGCAGGTTCGGCGCGAAGCCGCCCTCGTCGCCGACATTGGTGTTGTGCCCGGCCTTCTTCAGCTCGGCCTTCAAGGTGTGGAAGATCTCCGAGCCGCAGCGCAGCGCTTCGGCGAAGCTCGGCGCGCCCACCGGCATGATCATGAATTCCTGGAAGTCGATCGGGTTGTCGGCATGGACGCCGCCGTTGACGATGTTCATCATCGGCACCGGCAAGGTGCGCGCCGAGGTGCCGCCGACATAGCGATAAAGCGGCATGTCGTAGGAGATCGCCGCCGCCTTGGCGCAGGCGAGCGAGACGCCGAGGATGGCATTGGCGCCGATCCGGCTCTTGTTCTCGGTGCCGTCGAGCTCGATCAGGATCTGGTCGATCTGGACCTGGTCCTGCACCGACATGTCGCTCAAGGCTTCATAGATCTCGTCGTTGATGGCCTCGACCGCCTTCAGCACGCCCTTGCCGAGATAGCGGTGCTTGTCGCCGTCGCGCAGCTCGACCGCCTCGTGGGCGCCGGTGGAGGCGCCCGACGGCACGGCGGCGCGGCCGACCGAGCCGTCCTCCAGCACGACGTCGACCTCGACCGTGGGGTTGCCGCGGCTGTCCAGGATTTCGCGGCCGATGATGTCGACGATGGCGGTCATGAGGTCCTCTCGCAGGCTTTTCTGGGTGAGCGTTGTTGCGCTGCTTCTACCGCAAGCCCGCGGGGGCGAAAAGGCCAAGTCGCGCTGAAATGAAGTCGCGCTGAAATCAAGTCGCGGCGAGATCACGAAGCGGATGACGCCGGCCTCCCGATTGGCTAAGACGGCGCCTCCCGGCATCCGTGACGTGACACATGGCGAAAAGACCCACCAAATCCGAGACATCAGCGGGGCTTCAACTTGGCCGTGAGGTGCCTCAGCCCGACAGTCCGGATACGGCGAAGCTCGACCGCGTGCCCAATCCGCAGAAGGACACGGATTATCTGGCCCGCTTCACGGTGCCGGAGTTCACCTCGCTATGCCCGGTGACGGGCCAGCCGGACTTCGCCCATCTCGTCATCGACTATGCGCCCGGCCCGTGGCTGGTGGAATCCAAGTCACTCAAGCTCTACCTGGCCAGCTTCCGCAACCATGGCGCGTTCCACGAGGACTGCACCGTCGCCATCGGCAAACGCCTGGCGGCCGAGATCAAGCCCAAATGGCTGCGCATCGGCGGCTACTGGTATCCCCGCGGCGGCATCCCGATCGACGTGTTCTGGCAGACGGGCAAGCTGCCGAAGGGCCTGTGGGTGCCGGACCAGGGTGTGGCGCCGTATCGCGGGCGGGGGTGAGGCGGCCGATTGCTCGCCCACCTGCGTCACAACCACCGTCATTCCGGGGCAAGGCCGCAGGCCTTGAACCCGGAATCTCGAGATTGTTTTGCGTCCGGTCCTTCAAAGGCGAGAACGATACGGTGACAGTGCACACGATTTCGACCCGAGCGATGCGACGCCCGGCGACAGGTTGAGTGCACTGTCACCGTGATCCCCGAAGACCAAGGTCGGAGCAGGAGTTCACCCTGTGGATGGAAGCGGCATTGCGCCTGGGCGGCAGGTCGAGTTACCGCATATCAAGTGGTGGGATTGGTCAGGGGGGCAAGGGAGCCGGTGCCGAAGGGCACGTCTACTTCGATTCTGTCAACGGGGGCTTCTAGCATGGACTTCAGTCATCTGGGGCCGTTGGTGCCCGATACGGAAGCGAAGCAAATACGTGCACGTCTTCTGGCGCGCCTTGAGGGCTATTTCTTTTCGGACCGCTCGGATGCAATTCCGATCGCTTGCAGAATTGAGCCAACGGAGCGTGCTGATGAACTTCAAGAAAGTTGGTTCTCTGGAGTTCAAGCTGTGATCGTCTATATGGAGAACTACGAAACCATGATTCGTACCACCGCGCCGGCCGTGCTTCAGTTTCTGAAAGCTCGGGAGCCTTGGCAAGATTTTGACGTCTGCATCTTCGATGACGGGATAAGCTGGTGTGTCGCCTTGACTCACAACGATGAGGCGAAGCGGGTGAGACTGGTGGATTACGGTGACAGTACTGGACTGCCCCCCTCAACTGAGACACGATAATCTCGGGAATACGGTGACAGTACACACAAATTCGACCCGAGCGATGGGACGCCCGGCGACAGGCTGAGTGCACTGTCACCGTAATCCGTGTCACCGTAATCCGACCGGAGCGATGGGAGGCCCGGTGGCAGGTCAAGTGGCACTGCCACGTAACGCCTAGGCCATTTCCTGTTTCCGACAGATTAAAACAAGCCGATCATTTCAAAGGCGACCCGGCTCGCTCCAGATCGGACTCAGTAATCACTCGCTGCCACTCGTTATACTTTGCGGGGCTGATGGGAACGCCGATCAGATGATAGCCCGATGAATCTTCGTACATCGCAACAAAATACTCCTGCGCGAGCTGATACGGTGTTCTGGGACCTCGAGCATAGGTGACATCACCTCCGAAGGTCACGTTTATGCGCTCCAACTCCGGTCGCTTGCCGCGGATCACGTCAAGCACTTGCAACCAGGCTGACCAGCGCTCGTGGGGAACGTTACGCGGGGGCTGCCCAGATTGGTTTTCCCCGATGAGATATGCAGGCCGGTTCAACACCCGCACTCTGGCCAACACGACGTGATCGTCTGCCAGAGCCTTGGGTTTCCGTATCTCTTGAGGCACGTCGTCCGAGAAGTAGGTGAGCAAGCCATCGGCTGTCGCCTTCGAGATCGTCGCGGCCCCAATCAGGACAACACAGACCAAACAGCTCACGAGCGACCTAATCAGGCTCGACCTCGATCCACTCGAAGACTCTGATGCCGCGGCGAATTCGCATACGAGCCGTTGTCGCATCGTGGTCGTCCGGATGTCTTTCATCATCTCACACTCCCGCCGGGGGAGATCTTAATGCGTCACGAGCCCACTGCCCATCCCCGTGAGGCCCCTAGGTGCCACCGGCATCCGACTGAGTGCGAATTTGGCGAGCAACTGAGGCATGTCCAGAGGGTGCTGCAGCCCAAATTTTTTCTTTCTTTTTTTCAGAATATGTGCTTTGATGCGTCCGTCCCGTCTCGATCAGAGGGGCGCTTCGCGGTCGTCACGGACGTTGAGGCGGGATGCGGTGGGTGTGTCGGGTCGCAGCGTGATCATTCATGCGGACGAACGAGCCTGATGCGCCGGCGAAATCGTATGGTCCTGGCCTCCCGACGCTGAGGCCACGCTGGCGGTGATGATCCGCCGGTCACGGGGGCAAGACAGCCCGGTCCCCGGGGAGAGTACGTATAAGCCGCCCAACCATCGCGCGGGGAATGCCGGGATGTCTCGGCTGAACCTGTGGTACCTGCCGCCTGCATTTTTTTCGCAGGCGGGCCATGGGGGCGGCCAGCTCCCGGCATTCCCCGTGCCCTCTGCCTTGAAGAGGGCGGCCCATAAGCAAGACTCGGACGCAACATGCGCCGCGAGAAGGTGAACTCATGTCTCACAGCCGTCATTGCTAGGAGCCCACCGGGTCTCGCCTCCGGCGAGCCCGATGACAGGCTCCGGCGACGAAGCAATCCAGAGTCGCGCACACGATTCTGGATTGCTTCGCTTCGCTCGCAATGACGTCAGAGCAAAGCTCGGACGCACATGCGCCGCGAGACGGCGGCATCGCATCCGCCGGCAACGAAAGTGCCAATCCCGACATGTGTCAGCCGCGCAGCTTCAGCACCGACTTCGAAAGCGGATTTCCCGGCTCAGCTTCGAGAGGGCTGCGACGTCGTTGCCGCATCCGCCGGCGGGCGCTGCCGCAGCAGCGCGGCGCAGGCGAAGCCGAGTGCGACCATGAGCGCGGCAGCGATGATCAGCGTCGGCTGCTTGCCGCCATGGACCAGGCCGAAGCCATAGGCGATCGGGCCGACCGTCTGGCCCATGAAGAAGAAGAACGAGTGCAGCGACATCGCGGTCGCGCGGGCCTCGATCGACAGCTCGCTGGCGAACACCTGCAGGCAGCCGTGGATCATGTAGAAGCCCCAGCCCATCAGCAGCATGCAGCCGATCTGCAGCTTCCAGCCGGGACCGAAGGCGAGCGCGGCGAGCTGCAGGCCGACCAGGCTCGCGCCTGTGATCATCATGCCCTTGACGCCGAGCCGCGGCAGGAAGTTCGACACCGTGAAGGTGTAGAACAGGCCGCCGACCGCGAAGCCCGCGATCACGATGCCGGCGATCGACAGCGAGGTCTCGCCGAGATCGAACAGGAACGAGGCGATGAACGGAAACAGCCCGAACACGCAGCAGCCTTCGACGAACACGGCCGAGAAGCAGAAGCGCGAATTCGGGTTGGTGAAGATGGTGCGGTAGCCCTTCCTCAGCGCGGCGAGATCGGTGGTCGGCACGTGCGTCACGCTGGCGCCGCGGAAGCCGGCAGCGACCGCGAAGGAGGCGATCAGGCCGAGCGCGCCGAGGATGGCGAGCACGCCGCGCCAGCCGACGAGATCACCGATGATGCCCGATGCCGTGGCGCCGAGCAGATTGCCGGCCATCGAGCCTGCCAAGGTGCGGCCGATCGCGACCTGGCGCTTGTCGGGCGCGACGAGGTCGCTGGTCAGCCCGAGTGCCACCGGAAACACGCCGCCCGAGGCGATGCCGGCGAGAATGCGCGAGGCGAACAGCAGCGGAAACGAGGTGGCGAGCGCGCCGAGGATGCTGGCGACACCGAGCAGCGCCAGGCACAGCGTCATCAGCCGCGCCTTGCCGAACAGATCGGCGGCGGCGCCGATTGCGGGCTGGATCAGCGCATAGATCAGCGCGTAGCCCGCGGCGATTCCGGCCGCGGTCGTGATGCTGATCGCAAAATCCTCGGCGACGTGCGGCAGCACCGGATCGAGCGCGCGCGTCGACAGCGCCGCCGAGAAGCCGGCCAGCGCGATGATGTTGACGGCGGGAGGAAAGCGCTGCTGCGACGGCTTGGCCACGGTCTGGTGCATCAGCGCGCGGCGTCCGCGGCCGTCTGCGCCTTGGCCAGCCGGTCGAAGCCCATCAGCGTGCGCAACAGACCCTCGAACTCGGCCAGCGGCACCATGTTCGGCCCATCGGACGGCGCATGGTCGGGATCGGGATGGGTCTCGATGAAGACGCCGGCGACGCCGACCGCGACAGCCGCGCGCGCCAGCACCGGCACGAACTCACGCTCGCCGCCCGACGAGGTGCCCTTGCCGCCCGGCTGCTGCACCGAATGAGTGGCATCGAAGACGACAGGCGCGCCGGTGGTGCGCGCCATGATCGGCAGCGCCCGCATGTCCGAGACCAGCGTGTTGTAACCGAACGAGACGCCGCGCTCGGTGACCAGCACGTTGCGATTGCCGGAGCTTGTGATCTTGGCGACCACATTGGCCATGTCCCACGGCGCCAGGAACTGGCCCTTCTTCACATTCACCACCTTGCCGGTCGCGGCGGCTGCGAGCAGCAGATCGGTCTGCCGGCACAGGAAGGCCGGGATCTGCAGCACGTCGACGGCCTGCGCGACCTCGGCGCATTGGCTGGCGTCATGAACGTCGGTCAGCACGGGCAGACCGAGCGAGGACCGGATCTCGGCGAAGATCGGCAGCGACTGCGCAAGCCCGAGGCCGCGCGCAGCCGACCCGCTGCTGCGGTTGGCCTTGTCGAACGAGGTCTTGTAGACGAGGCCGATGTTCAGGCGCGTCGCGATCTCCTTCAGCGCCGAGGCCACCTCGAGCGCGTGGGCGCGGCTCTCGAGCTGACACGGCCCCGCAATGACTGCGAGCGGCAGCTGATTGCCGAAGCTGACGGAGCCCAGCGTGACGACCGGCGCGGCAGAGATCGAAGCGTTCACGACATCATCCTCATGAGAGCGCGCGACCATGGCCCAGCGCCGGTTGCCGGATCAACCGGCGTTTGCCTGCGAATAGCAGGGTTGCGGGGATCGGTCATCCCCGCCCCTGCCCGGGCTCTATTTCAGCGCCGAGAACGCCGTCGGCACCAGGAACTGGCTGGTGATGTTGGCAACGATCTGGCCGTCCTCCTCGCTCTTGGCGCGTGCGGCGATCCAGTCGGGATCGGACATGAACTTGGCCCACTTCGTCTCGCGCTCGGCGAGCGATTCCCAGGCGATGAAATAGGTCAGGTCCTGGTTGGATTCGCCGATCAGGGTCGTGAAGAAGCCCACCGGGCGGATGCCGTGCTTCTCCCACAGCTTCAGCGTCGTCGTTTCGAAGCGCTTCAGCAGCGCCGGCAGCCGGCCCGGAATGCAGCGATAGATGCGGCTCTCGTAGATCATTGGCGGTCCTCCCGGTTGTTGTGCGGCGGTTATAGCGAGCGGGTCTCGGGATGTCTTGAGGGGGTGACGACATGGCACCCTTGTTCCCCACGGCCGGACCATTCCCGCAATGTTGCTGCAATGTTAATGGGCCTAGAACTCCGTTTCCGAACGCATGCCCGACGCGGCATCGGACTCGAACTCAACGACACGAGGGCCGGCCGTTCCAGGACCTGGATATCGAGGACATGCGGATCTTGCTGGTGGAAGACGAGGCCGAAATGGCGACGGCGCTGTCACAGGCGCTGAAGGGCTATGACATGGTGGTCGACCATGTGCCGAGCCTTGCCGAGGCCGAGGAGGCGATCTGCGCCGATGTCCACGGCGCGGTCCTGCTCGACCGCCAGCTTCCCGACGGCGACGGTCTGACGCTGATCCCGAAACTGCGCGCCAAAGCCGATGGCGTCCCGATCATCGTGCTGACGGCCCGCGGCGATCTTGTCGACCGCATCGCCGGCCTCGACGGCGGCGCCGACGACTACCTGGCAAAGCCGTTTGCGATTGCGGAGCTGATGGCGCGGCTGCGCGCCGTGTTGCGTCGCCCCGCCGGCCTGCAGCTCGATATCATCAAGGCCGGCCGCGTCGCGTTCGATTGCGGCCATCGCGAGGCCAGCGTCGACGGCCGCCCGCTCGAGCTGCCGCGGCGCGAGCTGTTGGTGCTGGAGACGCTGCTGCGGCGGATGGGCCGCACCGTGCTGCGCGCGACGCTGGAGGAAGCGGTCTACAATTTCGACGACGAGATCCAATCGAACGCGCTGGATGCGCATGTCTCGCGGCTGCGGCGCAAACTCGCCGACGCCGATGGCGGCGTCGAGATCCACAGCATCCGCGGCGTCGGCTACCTGTTGAAGCAGACGCCATGAGCGAGACGGCCGATCACTATTGCCTGCGCTCGAAATTGACCTGGCGGCTGGTGATGCTGCAGGCTGCGCTGCTGATCGCCACGATGGCACTTGTGCTGGGTGGGCTGTGGGGAAGTGGTCTGCCCGTCCTCGACCGCGACGAAGACCGCGTGATGGACGTCGTGCAGGGGTCGCTCGGGCGTGACGGCAGCGGCAGACTAGTGCTGCGCCCGACCGCGGAGCTGAAGCAACTGCGCGACGAAACGTCCGACCTCTGGTTCTTCGTACGGGACCGGCAGGGCGACACGCTTTCCGAAGGCAAGGTGCCGGACGAGTTCACGAAGATCGGCGGCGCGCTCGACCATATCAGCCAGGCGCGGCTCGGCTGGCAGATGTTCGAGGACGATCCGCGCAAATCCCCTGCGCGCATGAAGCGCGTCAACACCGATGTCGGCAACGTCCAGATCATCACCGCAGCACAGGGGCGCTTGTCCGGCGCCAAGGCGCTGTTTGCGGCATCCCTGACCTTCCTCGCCGTCACCGCACCCGGCCTGTTGCTGATGGCCGCCGCGACCTTCGTGGCGACGCCGATGGTGATCAAGCGCGCCTTCGCCGGCATCGACACCACGGCAGAGCAAGCGCGCCGGATCGATTTCCGCCGGCACGGCAGCCGGCTGTCCGCAAACCACCTGCCGCTGGAAGTGGCGCCGCTGGTGGCCGCCGTCAACGATGCCCTGAAGCGGCTCGATGACGGCTACTCCCGTCACCAGCGCTTCGTGGCCGATGCTGCGCACGAGTTGCGCACGCCGATCGCGATCCTCAACACGCGGCTGGAATCGCTGCCCGCAGGCCCCGACAAGATCCGGCTGCTCGAAGACTCGGCGCGGCTGGCGACGCTGGCCGAGCAACTGCTCGATATTCAGCGCTTCGACCAGTGCCGCAATCCGTTCGTCCGCGTCGATCTCGTCGCCGTGGCGCGCAGTGTCGCGGCGGATCTTGCGCCGCTTGCGATCGCTGCCGGCTATGAGCTGTCGCTCGATACGGCGTCCCAACACACCGAAACGCTCGGCGACCGCGCCGCGCTCGAGCGCGCGCTGACCAATCTGGTGCAGAACGCCATCCAGCACGGCGGCCGGCGCGGCCCCATCACCATTCATGTCGGCTCCGCCGCGACGATCGACGTCACCGACGAAGGCGACGGCGTTCCGCCCAGCGAACGTAACAGGATCTTCGATCCGTTCTACCGCCTGACGTCGCTCGATCGCGGCGCCGGCCTTGGCCTCAACATGGTGCGCGAGATCGCAAGGCTGCACGGCGGCCACGTGTCGGTGCTCGACGGGCCGAAGGGCGGCGCCTGCTTCCGCCTGACGCTGCCGCCGGCCCCCTTCGTGCAGTGACGCGCACACGCGCAATGTTGTCGCAACGCAACCCCCGCAAAGAAGAGAGCACGCTTCGCAATCGAGCCGAGGCGCGATGACACCTTGCTGGGAATGCCAATGTCACACGACTTCCTCTCCTTCTTCACGGCGTGGATGGCGGCGCCGCGCCGTGTCGGCGCCATCGCGCCCTCGGGCACAGCGCTCGCCGAGCTGATCACGCGGGATATCACCGCCAACACCGGCCCGATCCTCGAGCTGGGTCCGGGCACGGGCGCGTTCACCTACCAGCTGCTGAAGCGCGGCGTGCGCCAGCAGGATCTGACCTTGATCGAGTACGGCTCCGATTTCATGCGGCTGCTGCAGCTTCGCTTTCCCGGCGCGCGCGTGCTGTGGATGGATGCGGCGCGTTTGGGCTCTGAGCAGCTCTACCAGGGCTCCCCAGTCGGCGCCGTGATCAGCGGACTGCCGCTGCTCAACATGTCGCCGCGCAAGATCATCTCGATCGTCGGCGGCGCTTTCAGCTATCTGCGCCCGGGCGGCACGTTCTATCAATTCACCTACGGGATGCGCTGCCCGGTGCCGCGGCCGATCCTCGACCGGCTCGGCCTGCGCGCCACGTTGGTCGATCGCGCGCTTCTCAATGTGCCGCCGGCCGCGGTCTACCGGCTGACGCGACGGCCACAATACAGGCTGTTGATGCGCGACGCCGCGCCGGCGGCCGATGCAGGCGTCTCCTCGGTCGCGAAGGAGCACGACGCCTGCGAGGACTGCGCCACGCCCGCCTGAGCCGCCGCGGTCAGCGCCATCGGTGCCGTGAGCCGGCTCAAACCAGCCGGCTCTGCACCATCGCGGCCTGAATGAACGACGCGAACAGCGGATGCGGCTCGAACGGCCGCGACTTCAGCTCGGGGTGAAACTGCACGCCGATGAACCAGGGATGGTCTTCGTATTCCACGATCTCCGGCAGCACGCCGTCTGGCGACAGGCCGGAGAATTTCAGGCCATGCTGCTCGAGCCGGTCCTTGTAGGCGGTGTTGACCTCGTAGCGGTGGCGGTGACGCTCGGAGATCTCGGTCGCGCCGCCATAGACGTCGGAGACGCGGCTGCCGCGCTTGAGCGCCGCAGGATAGGCGCCGAGCCGCATCGTGCCGCCGAGATCACCGCTCTTGGACCGCTTCTCCAGTTCGTTGCCGCGCAGCCACTCGGTCATCAGACCGACCAACGGCTCGGGCGTCGGACCGAACTCGGTCGAGTTCGCTCCGGAGATGCCGACCAGATTGCGCGCCGCTTCGATCACGGCCATCTGCATGCCGAAGCAGATGCCGAAATACGGCACGTCGCGCTCCCTGGCGAACTGCGCCGCGCGGATCTTGCCCTCGGCGCCGCGCTGGCCGAAGCCGCCGGGCACCAGGATGCCGTTGACGTGCTCGAGGAACGGCGCGGGGTCCTCGTTCTCGAACACCTCGCTCTCGATCCAGTCGAGCTTGACGCGCACCTTGTTGGCGATGCCGCCATGCGACAGCGCCTCGATCAGCGACTTGTAGGCATCCTTCATGCCGGTGTACTTGCCGACGATCGCGATCGTGACATCGCCTTCCGGATTGCGGACACGCTCGTTGATCGTGTGCCAGCTCGCCAGCGCCGGCGGCACCCGAGGCTCGATGCCGAATGAAGCCAGCACCTCGTCGTCCAGGCCGGCGGCATGATAGGCCTCCGGCACGGCATAGATGTTGTCGACGTCGCGCGCCTCGATCACGGCGCTCTCGCGCACGTTGCAGAACAGGCCGAGCTTGCGCCGTTCTTCCTTCGGAATCGCGCGGTCAGTGCGGCACAGCAGGATGTCCGGCTGGATGCCGATCGAGCGCAGCTCCTTCACCGAATGCTGCGTCGGCTTCGTCTTCAACTCGCCGGCACTCGGAATGTAGGGCAGCAAGGTCAGGTGAATGTAGATCGCATGATCGCGCGGCAGCTCGTTCTTGAGCTGGCGGATCGCCTCGAAGAACGGCAGGCCCTCGATGTCGCCGACGGTGCCGCCGATCTCGACCAGGACGAAGTCGTACTCATCGTTGCCCGACAGCACGAAATCCTTGATGGCATTGGTGACGTGGGGCACGACCTGGATGGTCGCGCCCAGATAGTCACCGCGGCGTTCCTTGGTCAGGATGTCCTGATAGATGCGCCCTGTGGTGATGTTGTCGGCCTTGGTCGCCGGCCGGCCCGTGAAGCGTTCGTAATGGCCTAGATCGAGATCGGTCTCGGCACCGTCATCGGTCACGAACACTTCGCCGTGCTGATACGGCGACATCGTGCCGGGATCGAGGTTGAGATAGGGGTCGAGCTTGCGAAGCCGGACCTTGTAGCCGCGGGCCTGCAGCAGCGCGCCTAACGCGGCTGAAGCCAGACCCTTTCCGAGCGAGGAAACCACGCCGCCGGTGATGAAGATGTACCGCGCCATGGGACCCTACCTTTAATGCCGCGCGCTCGATTCGCCAAAACGAATCGCTTGCAGCCCGCAACGCTGTCGCGGGCCTGTGGGTTACGTCAAAACATGAATAGTCTCAGTTGCTTGAGACCGCCTCATGATGCAGGGCGCCAATTGCGTTCCTGCATGGCTTCCCCGCGTTATTGCGACTGTGGGGCCTGCGGCGCGGCCGGGGCCGCGGGCGCCTGCTGCTCATCGGCCTTCTTGAGCTGATCGAGGACGCCACCGCCGGTCGGCGCCACCGGGGTCGCTCCGCCCGACTGAGTCTGGCCGGGCATGTTGCCCAGGATCGAGGTCGGCTTGCGGTCGTAGCCGGCCAGCCAGGTCAGCGCCAGGCTGGTGATGAAGAAGCCGACCGCCAGCAGCGCCGTGGTCCGGGTCAGCAGGTTGGCCGTGCCGCGGCTGGACATGAAGCCGGCGCCGCCGCCCATGCCGAGGCCTCCGCCTTCGGACTTCTGCAACAGCACCGCGCCGATCAGGACGGTGACGATCATGAGGTGAATGACGATCAAGACAGTCTGCATGGTGACCTTCCGTCACAAGCTCGCACAGGCCCCGACCGCACGGCCGGGATCGCGAGAGCTTCGCGGGCTATTCGGAAATTTGCGCGGTGTTACACGATCGGACCGGGCAACGCCACCCCCGCAGATAATCGCAAGCACGCTCCACACAAGCAGCCGATTTCACCCTGGACATGCTCGCTTGCTGGATCGAGCAATTTCCAGTATTATAGACAAATGGATCAAATTGTGGACGATTTCAGCCAGCGTCTCGCGCGTCGGCTGATCCTGGAACGGGACAGCCGGGGCTGGTCGCTGGCCGACCTCGCCGAGCGGTCCGGCGTCTCGAAGGCAACCATCAGCAAGATCGAGCGGGCCGAGGTCAGCCCCACCGCGGTCATCCTGGTCAAGCTGGCGAGCGCCTTCGATCTCACCTTGGCAGGCCTGATGCTGCGCGCGGAGGCACAGTCCGAGCGCCTGTCCAGGGCCAGCGATCAGCCGATCTGGCGCGATCCGGACACTGGTTACATCAGGCGGCAGGTCTTCCTGCGGCCAGATCATCCGATCGAGCTGGTGACCGTCGAGATGCCCGCCAGGCGCAGCGTAACGCTTCCGACTTCGTCCTACGTCCACATCCGCCAGCTCGTCTGGGTCCAGAGCGGCCGCCTGACCATTACGGAGGGGGCCGAGCGCCACCTGCTCGGCCCGGGCGACTGCCTCGGTTTCGGCCCCCCGATCGACACCACCTTCGCCAATGAGACGGACGCGCCCTGCGTCTACGTCGTCGCCCTCGCCCGGAGTTGAGAATGGCCCCGATTCGAATTGCGGCCCTGGCAGATTCGCCCCCGATCCGGGCCGCGCTGAGCGCGATGCTGATCGAGACGGTGGCCCATGGCGGCTCGGTCAGCTTCATGCATCCGCTCACGGAGCAGGATGCGGACGCGTTCTGGCAGGATTCGCTCGCGGCCGCCGAACGCGGCGAGCGGATCGTGCTCGGCGCCCATGACGGCCAGGACCTGGTCGCCACAGTGACGCTGCAGCTCAAGCTGCCGCCGAACCAGCCGCATCGCGCCGAGATCGCGAAAATGATGACGCGGGTCAGCCATCGCAACCGCGGGATCGCAACCGCCCTGTTGCACGCGGCCGAGAGCATGGCCCGCGAGCACCGGCGCATGATGCTGGTGCTCGATACCGCCGTCGATGGAGGAGCCTCACAGCTCTATGAGGGCTTGGGCTTCCAGCTTACCGGAATCATTCCGGACTATGCCTTGAAGCCGCATGGCGGCCTCACCGGGACAAAGATCTATTGGAAACGCCTTGGGGAAACGATCTGACACCAGCGCATTCGCGCTGATTCCTCAGATTGCCTCTCAACAGCCTTTCGCAATCGCGAGAAAGTCCGACGCCTTCAGGCTGGCGCCGCCGACCAGCGCGCCGTTCACATTCGCGACCGCCATCAGCTCGGCGGCATTCGAGGGCTTCACCGAGCCGCCATAGAGGATGCGCATCCGGCTGCCCTCCTGGTTGAAGCGTTCGATCAGCAATTCGCGGATAAACCTATGAATCTGCTCGACATCCTGGGTGGTCGGCGTCAACCCGGTGCCGATCGCCCAGACCGGCTCATAGGCGACGACGAGATTGTCGGCCCGCGAGCTCTGCGGCAGGCTCAAGTTCAGCTGACCACGCAGGATATCCAGTGTCTGGCCGGCATCGCGCTGATGCTGGGTTTCGCCGACGCAGACAATCGCGACCAGTCCGGCGCGCCACACCGCCTCGACCTTCTGATGCACCACGACGTCGCTCTCACCATGATCGGCGCGCCGCTCGGAATGGCCGACAATGATGGCAGTCGCCCCGGCATCGGCCAGCATCTCCGCTGCGATGTCACCGGTATGGGCACCCGAAGCCTTGGCATGACAATCCTGAGCCCCGACGGCGATCGCCTTCGTGCCGCGCGCCGTCTCGGCAAAGGCCGCCAACAGCGTAGCCGGCGGACACACCAGCAGATCGGCCTTCCCCGCCACCTCGGCGGCTCCCGCCAGCATCGCTTCGAACTCGGCGGCCGACGCCTTCAGGCCGTTCATTTTCCAGTTGCCGGCAATCAGGGGCCGGATGCGGTCGGTCATGGCAGGATTCCAGCAAACGTTGTGACGGACATCGGCTAGCAGAGCGTTCCAAGGAGTACCAGAGCGCGAACGGTCTTCCCACCGCTTCAATCCGCCTCAGTGCCGAGGTTGCGACGGGGCGGCTGCCTCTTTATAAGCCGTTTCAACTCGGTGACGCCCTTTCGCGGAATCTGCTTTAAGGCGCGTCCTCTTCATCCTTTTTCCTGCAGACAGATTGGACCCATGCTTCGAGGATTACGCAAGGCCTCATCAAACTGGCTCGGCAAGACCATCATGGCGGTGGTCATGGGCGTCTTGATCGTCAGTTTCGGCGTCTGGGGCATCGCCGACATCTTCCGGGGCTTCGGGCAGTCGACGGCTGCAACCGTGGGGCGCACCGAGATCTCGATCAACGAGTTCCGCCAGATCTACACCGACCGGCTGCAGCAGATCGGCCGCCAGCTCGGCCGTCCCCTGACGACGGACCAAGCCCGGATGTTCGGGCTCGATCGCTCCGTGCTGCAGCAGACGATTGCGGAAGCCGCCCTCGACGAGCAGGCCCGCCGTCTCGGTCTTGGCCAATCCGATGCCGAGACCATGCGGGTGATCCTCAGCGATCCCAACTTCAAGGGCCCGAACGGCGCGTTCGATGCGCAGCGCTTCCAGGCCATCATCCGCAATTTCGGCTTCACCGAGCAGCGCTATCTGGCTGATCAGCGCCGGGTGTCGCTGCGCCGGCAGATCACCGGTACGATCTCGGCCGGGCTGGAACCGTCCAACGCGATGCTCGATGTGCTGAGCCGCTTCCAGAACGAGCAGCGGTCGATCGACTACATCAAGCTCGACGCGGCGCAGGCCGGTACGATCGACGCCCCGGCGCCCGAGGTTCTCGCGTCCTATTTCGATGAGCACAAAGCCCAGTTCAAGGCGCCGGAGTATCGCAAGATCTCCTTCGTCCTGGTGACGCCCGAGGAAATCGGCAAGTGGACGACTGTGTCGGACGAAGACGCCAGGAAGCTGTTCGACCAGCGCAAGGCTCAGATGGGGACGCCGGAGAAGCGCCAGGTCCAGCAGATGACCTTCCCGAGCCTGGAAGAGGCACAGGCGGCACGCGGACGGATTGCAACGGGCGAAGTGACGTTCGACGAGTTGGCCAAGGAACGCAACCTCAACCCGGCTGATCTCGATCTCGGACTGGTGACGAAATCGGCCATTCTCGACCCGGCCGTTGCCGATGCCGCTTTCTCCCTGCCGACCGGCGAGGTCAGCCAGCCGATCAAGGGTGCGTTCAACGTGGCGCTGGTGAAGGTCAGTGCGATCCAGCCCGGCCAGCAGCCGGCTTACGAGAGCGTTGCTGCCGACATCAAGAAGGAGATCGCGGCTGAGCGCGCCCGTTCCGAGGTGGCGACGTTGCGCGATAAGATGGAAGACGAGCGTGGCGGCGGTGCCAGTGTGGCCGAGGCCGCCAAGAAGCTCAGCCTCAATGCCGTGACGCTCGAGGCGGTCGACCGTTCGGGGCGCCAGATGAATGGCCAGCCTGTGCCGAACATCCCGCTCGGTCTAGACGTGGTCGCGCAGGCCTTCAACAGCGATGTCGGTGTCGACAACGAGCCGATCTCGTTCCGTGGCGGTTACGTCTGGTTCGAAGTCCTTGGCACAACCCCGCCGCGTGACCGTACGCTCGACGAGGTCAAGGACCAAGTCGCGGCCCGTTGGCGCGACGACGAGGTCGCGGCCAAACTGCGCACGAAGTCCACCGAGCTCGTCAAGAAGCTGAACGACGGCGGCAAGCTCGCCGATGAAGCGGCGTCGCTCGGCCTCAAGGTCGAGACCGCCAGCACGTTCAAGCGCGACGCCTCGCTGCCCGGCGTCCCCGCCGGGGCGATCACGGCTGCGTTCCGCACCGCCAAGGATGGGGTCGGCCAGACCGAAGCAGATGGTGGCCGGCAATGGATCGTGTTCCGGGTGACCGACATCGTCGAGCCGAAGGTCGACCTGGCGTCCGAAGACATCAAGAAGCTGAAGGACACGCTGCAACGCGCGCTGGCCGACGAGCAAGGCACGGCCTATGTCATGAAGCTCGAGAAGGATATCGGAACGTCGATCAACGAAGCCGCGGTGGCCCAGGTGGTCGGCGGCGGCAGCAATCAATGACGGATCGCCAAGGGCACGCGTGATGAACGATCTGAAGTCGATCATTGGCAAGGTGGCGACGGGAGCGCCGCTGTCCCGTGAGGAGGCCGCGTCCGCTTTCGACAGCATGATGTCGGGCGAGGCCACGCCGTCGCAGATGGGCGCGCTGCTGATGGCGCTGCGCGTGCGCGGTGAGACGGTGGAGGAGATCACCGGCGCCGTCAGCGTGATGCGAGCCAAGATGCTACGGGTCGATGCGCCGGCAACCGCAGTCGACATCGTCGGCACCGGCGGTGACGGCTCGGGCTCGGTGAACGTCTCGACCTGCGCCTCCTTCATCGTGGCCGGCGCCGGCGTACCGGTTGCGAAGCACGGCAATCGCGCGCTGTCATCGCGATCGGGCGCGGCCGACGTGCTCGCGGCGCTCGGCGTCAGGATCGATCTGAAGCCGGATCAGGTCGGGCAATGCGTGCGCGAGGCCGGCATCGGCTTCATGTTCGCGCCCGCCCACCATCCGGCCATGAAGAACGTCGGCCCGACCCGCGTCGAACTCGCCACCCGCACCATCTTCAACCTGCTGGGACCGTTGTCCAATCCGGCCGGTGTCAAGCGGCAGATGGTCGGCGTGTTTTCGCGGCAGTGGGTCGAGCCCTTGGCACAGGTGTTGAAGAATCTCGGCTCCGAAGCAGCCTGGGTCGTTCACGGCTCCGACGGGCTCGACGAGATCACCCTGACCGGGCCGACCTTCGTGGCTGCGCTCGAGAACGGCCGTATCAGCACCTTCGAGGTCTCGCCTGAGGAAGCCGGGCTCGGCCTGTGTGGCAGTGACGGGCTCAAGGGCGGCGACGCCGAGGCCAATGCCGTGGCGCTGCAGAGCGTACTCGACGGCCTGCCGAGCCCGTATCGCGACGTGGCCCTGCTCAACGCCGCCGCGGCCCTCGTCGTCGCAGGCCGCGCCAGGACGCTCAAGGACGGCGTCGCGATCGGCCGCGACTCGCTCGACAGCGGCGCCGCCGCGGCGCGGCTGAAGCAGCTGATCGCCGTCTCCAACAGCTGATTAGCGGAGGGCGCCATGTCCGACATCCTGGCCAAGATCGAAGCCTATAAGCGCGACGAGATCGCGGCCGCCAAGCGTGCGTGCCCATTGTCGGACCTCGAAGCGCGCGCCCGCGAGGCCTCGCCGCCGCGCGGCTTCGTTGCCGCGCTCCGCCGCAGACATGCGAGCGGCGACTACGCGCTGATCGCGGAGGTGAAGAAGGCGTCGCCGTCGAAGGGCCTGATCCGCGCCGATTTCGACCCGCCGCAACTGGCGAAGGCCTATGAAGCCGGCGGGGCCGCCTGTCTTTCCGTGCTGACCGATACGCCCTCGTTCCAGGGGCATCTGGAGTTCATGGTGGCGGCACGGGCCGCGACCGCCCTCCCCGTGCTGCGCAAGGATTTCATGTTCGAGACCTATCAGGTGGTCGAGGCGCGCGCGCACGGCGCCGACTGCATTCTCATCATCATGGCGGCGCTCGATGACGCGGCTGCGGAAGACATCGAGGCAGCTGCGCTCGCCCAGGGCATGGACGTGCTGATCGAGATCCACGACCGCGCCGAGCTTGACCGCGCGCTGAAGCTGCGCTCGCCGATGATCGGCATCAACAATCGTAACCTGCGCACCTTCGAGACAACGCTGGCGACCTCCGAAGCTCTGGCGCCGCTGGTGCCGAAGGATCGCCTCCTGGTCGGCGAGAGCGGCATCTTCACGCCAGCCGATCTCGCGCGTCTGGCCCGGGTCGGGATCCACACCTTCCTCGTCGGAGAGAGCCTGATGCGGCAGGCCGATGTGACGGCAGCGACGCGCGTCCTGCTCGCACGCGACGCCTCTGCGAAACTTGCCGGTTGATCATGACCGACAAATCGCCCGGCACGCCCTCCCTGACCCACATCGATGCCCGCGGCGAAGCCCGCATGGTCGACGTGTCGGACAAGGCGGCGACGGAGCGGACCGCCACGGCCGAGGGCCGTGTCGTGATGAGCCCGGCGACCCTCGAACTTATCCTCTCCGGCAACGCCAAGAAGGGCGACGTGCTCGGCACGGCCCGCATCGCCGGCATCATGGCGGCGAAGCGGACGTCGGAGCTCATTCCCTTGTGCCACCCGCTGGCGCTCTCCAAGGTCACCGTCGACATCACGCCTGATGCCACCCTGCCCGGCTGCGTCGTGAGCGCGACCGTCAAGGTCACCGGGCCGACCGGCGTGGAGATGGAAGCGCTCACGGCCGTGTCCGTCGCCTGCCTGACCATCTACGACATGATCAAGGCGGCCGAGCGCGGCGTGCGCATCGAAGGCATTCACCTGACCGAGAAGATCGGCGGCAAGTCCGGCCATTATCGCGCCTGAAGGCATCTGGATGCCGAATACAACTTCAAATTAATCGTTCGCTAACTCAACTTCCTAACCTCACTTCCACGGCGACCCTATAGCCATGGTTGTGGGAGGGACGTGAGAGACGATCCGTCCCGAAGCGCCAGATGCAAGCGTATTCAGGACCGATGACGACAAACGCCAGTCCAGGGAGTACCATCACAGCAACGACCGACCACGGCAGTCCGATCCGCTGGCTGGTCGGTGGCGGCCTCACGCTGATCTTTGCCATTGCGATTGGCGCAACGATCATGGCCGACAGCTTCCGCCAGCGCGCGCTCGACAGTGCGACACGGGAGCTGGAAAATACCGTTCTCCTGTTGGCGCGCCATTTCGACCAGCAGATGGAAGACCTCAGCGCAATCCAGCGCGATCTCGCCAACCACGTCCGGCAAAGCCAGATCAACACGAGCGCGCGCTTTCGGGAGCAAATGGCAACCGCGACCGTCAACGCGATGCTGAAGGGCAAGCTGAGCGCTCTGACCTACGTCGGCGGGGTAAGCATTTTCGATTCCGACGGCAACCTCATCAATTCCGCCTCGTCATGGCCGGTGCCGCCCGTCAACGTGGCGGACCGCTCCTACTTCAAACGATTGAAGACTGATCCGACATCGCCCCAGATGCTGATCGAACCGGTCGTAAGCCGGGTCACCGGTACGCTCGTTGCCGTCATCGCCTTGAAGCTGACCGGTGCCAATGGCGAGTTCCTCGGCGTCATCAACCGAAGTCTCGAACCTGTCAACGTCGAGCGGTTCTTTGCATCCGTCGCTCTCGGCCCCGATGCCGCAATTTCCATGATGCATCGCGACGGCACCCTGTTGGCGCGTTATCCACGCCATCAGGGCATGATCGGCCAGAACTATCAGGGTGCGCCGATCTTCCGGCAGATCCTGGCCGGCGACGGCAACACGACCGGCATCTTCAGCAGCCCCGTGGATGGCGAGCACCGCATCGGAGCGTCGCATCGTCTGACGAGCTATCCGCTCATCGTGACCGCGACGACGACGGTATCGGCGGCACTCGCCGATTGGCGCGAGCAGATGCGCTTCCTGATCGGCGTCGGCATCGGATCGGTCGTGCTGATTGCCGCGATGCTCTATGTCGTCGTACGCAGGCTGCTGAGCGATCACGAGGCGTCGAATCTGCGTCTGACGCTGGAGAAGGAGCGGCTCGACAAGGCCGTCAACAACATGACCCAGGGTCTTCTGATGTTCGACGCATCGGAGCGCCTGGTCATCGGAAATCAGCGCTACGTCGACATGTACGGTCTCTCCGCCGACGTCGTGAAGCCAGGCTGCACCTTCCGGGAACTGATCGCTCACCGCAAGGCCTCGGGCTCGCTTACCGGCAACGATCGTGAATATGCCGAGGCGGTCCTGCGCGACATCGGCCGCAAGACATCCCAGATCATCGAGACGCCGGACGGCCGCTCGATCCAGATCGTCAACGAGCCGATCGCGGGCGGCGGCTGGCTCGCCACCCACGAGGACATCACCGAGCGCCGGCGCTCCGAGCAGCAGATCACCCATCTGGCGCACTACGATGCACTGACGGACCTGCCGAACCGGACCCTGTTCCATGAGCGGCTGAAGCAGGAGCTGGCGGGCGTCTCCCATGGCCAGCGGCTTGCGCTGCACTACATCGACATCGACGAGTTCAAGGGCGTCAACGATTCGCTCGGCCACCTGATCGGCGACGAGCTCCTGAAATCCGTGGCCACCAGCCTGAGCGCCTGCGTCGGTGCTGCCGGCTTCGTCGCGCGCCTCGGCGGTGACGAATTCGCGGTCGTCCAGACCGCCGTCCGGAACCATGAGGACGTCGAGCAGCTGATCGAGGACATCCTCGCCGCGATCCGCGCCCCGCGCGACTGCCTCGGTCATCAGCTCACGGCCGACGCATCGATCGGGGTTGCGCTGATCCCGGAGCACGGCACCGATCTCGACCAGATCATGAAGAACGCCGATCTGGCGATGTACGCCGCGAAGGCCGCGGGACGCCGGACCTGGCGCTTTTTCGAGCCGGAGATGGATGCCCAGGTCAAGGCCCGCCATCAGCTCGAGGTGGATCTGCGCCAGGCGATCACCGACAATCAGCTCGAGGTCTACTACCAGCCCTGCGTCAGCCTGCAGGACGACCGCATCGTCGGCTGCGAGGCGCTGGTGCGGTGGAAACATCCCACGCGCGGCAACGTCTCGCCGGCCGAGTTCATTCCGATCGCCGAGGACACCGGTCTCATCAACGAGCTCGGCGATCAGGTTCTCCACGCCGCCTGCTCCGAGGCGGCGACATGGCCGGACGACATCCGCCTCGCCGTCAACGTGTCGCCGGTGCAGTTCAAGAGCGGCACGCTCGCGCTCAAGGTCGCCAATGCACTCGCCACCTCAGGCCTGTCGGCGCGCCGGCTGGAGCTGGAGATCACCGAGGCCGTGCTGATCCGCGACGACGATGCGCTCGACACCCTGCACCAGCTGCGCGCGCTCGGCGTCAGCATCGCGCTCGACGATTTCGGCACCGGCTATTCGAGCCTGAGCTATCTGCAACGCATTCCGTTCGACAAGATCAAGATCGACCGCTGCTTCGTCAAGGACATCACGGAATCCGAAGGCTCCGCCAGCATCGTCCAGGCCGTCGTCAACATCGCCGCGATCCGCAAGATGTCCACGACCGCCGAGGGCGTCGAGACCGAGGCGCAGCGCCAGGTCCTCAAGCGGCTCGGCTGCTCGGAGATGCAGGGCTATCTGTTCAGCCCTCCCAAGCCGGCCGCCGAGGTCAGGAAGCTGTTCGCCGCCCATCGCGCCGAGGGCCGCAGCAGCGAGGCCGCATCCGGCCGGCCCCCGCGGTCCGACGCGGCCTGACGGCCGCGCAGCCTCCGGTCGGCTCCCGGAACGTTAAACACCGTTGCAATTTGATGCGTTTCCGCAAGCCAATTTCAAACCGTATCTTCCGATCGTACCGTTCGCCGCTTGAAGTCCACCTCAGCCGCATGATCTACCAGCAACAGACGGACACACTCCATGTCCGCCTGTACACGCTGGTCGAGAACCACGACGGGACGGCTTCCAGGCCGCCCCGTCGGGTTTCAGCGTGCCGGGTTTCAGCGTGACGGCGTCGCCGCCGCCACTCAGCGCCGCGGAATTCAGTTCGGCACCGCCGCCTTGGCACGAACGTCGGCATTCACGGTGACGCCGCGCAGGACATTGAAGGCCGCGTGCAGCGCCTTGTCATCCTTCTCATCCGGCGGAACGTAGGATTGCGAGCCGGTCTGCTCGGAGCCTTCGGCCGCCGACAGATGGCCGCGCATCCCCGCTTCGCCCTTGATGTCGGTGCGATCCTTCAGCTCGTCGGGCACGTCCTGCTTGACCTCGACGTCAGGCGCGATGCCCTGGGCCTGGATCGAGCGGCCCGAGGGCGTGTAGTAGCGCGCCGTGGTCAGCGCCAGCGCGCCATTGCCGGCGCCGAGCGGGATGATCGTCTGCACCGACCCCTTGCCGAACGAACGGGTGCCGATCAGCGTCGCGCGCTTGTGGTCATGCAGCGCGCCCGCCACGATCTCGGAGGCCGACGCCGAGCCGCCATTGATCAGAACCACGAGCGGCTTGCCCTTGATGAGATCGCCGCCGCGGGCGGTGAAACGCTGCGTCTCGTCCGGATTGCGGCCACGGGTGGAGACGACCTCGCCACGCTGCAGGAACGTGCTGGAGACGGAGACCGCCTGGTCGAGCAGGCCGCCGGGGTTGTTGCGCAGGTCGACCACGTAGCCGGCGAGCTTCTCCTGCGGGATGTCCTTGGAGATGCCGGCGATGGCCTTGCGCAGGCTCTCGGTGGTCTGCTCGTTGAACGAGGTGATCCGGATATAACCGATGTCGCCGCCCTCGGTGTGATAGCGCACCGGCCGCACCCGGATGATCTCGCGCGTCAGCGTGAGGTCGAGCGGCGCCTCCTTGCCCTTGCGAAGGATGGTGAGCTTGGTCTTGGTGTCGACCCCGCCCTTCATCCTGGCGACGGCCTGCTCGAGCGTCAGGCCCTGCACGGCGTCGCCATCGATCTTGGCGATGAGATCGCCCGAGAGAATGCCGGCCTTCGAGGCGGGGGTGTCGTCGATCGGCGCGACCACCTTGACGAGGCCCTCCTCCATGGTGACCTCGATTCCCAGTCCGCCGAATTCGCCGGACGTGGTCTCCTGCATGTCGCGCCAGGACTTGTCGTTCATGTAGCGGGAATGCGGATCGAGCGACGACACCATGCCATTGATGGCGCCTTCGATCAGCGCGGGATCATTGGGCTTCTCGACGTAGTCGGCACGGACGCGCTCGAACACCGCGCCAAACAGGTTGAGCTGCGAATAGGTGTCGGCCATGCCGGCCGCCGCCTTGGCCCGGGCAACGAGTTGCCCGCCATCGGACCCGTTGACCAGCAGAGTGAGACCAACGCCGGTCGCCGTGCCCGCCAAGAACAGCCAGTTTTTCCGCATTGCATTTTTCCCGAGCTTGTTTGGTGGCCGACCGATCACACGTTCCGAACGCGCCGGCGGCGTGATTGGACCACGAACTCACACCACATTTCCGGTTTCTTCAAGGCCGATATTCAACCCGGCATGCCCGGGTCCAGTCCCACCCGGGCGGCGCAGCGTTATCAGCCGAAATGGACGTTCACGGACCGAAGTCAAGATCGGGACTGCGCCTCCGCCGCACCTGGTTGCAATTATCCGGTCTTTCACGGTCACCCGGTAATCACAACTCAAGGAGCGGTGTCCGGCGGTGCGAATCAACATGCCGGGCCTGCGGACCGGGGCAGCCTCCGGCCGCCTGCGGGCACTTCGGAATGGCTTGCGCACGGCCAGCCCGATGGGCGATGTTGGCCACAAATGATAACGGAGGCTGGGAGGCAGGCATGAATCAACAGACCCCGATCGAGGCCGGGTGGCGGAATATGGAGCTCGGCGCCAGCGACGAGAAGTTCCAGAACCTGCACGAATTCATCCGCAAGGCGCGCGCCCAGCTCAACCAGAACGCCTGGGACTACATCATCGGCGGCGCCGAGACCGAGACCACCTTGCGCCGGAACCGGATGGCGCTCGACGAGATCGCGTTCCGTCCGCGCGTGCTGCGCGACGTCTCCAGGGTCGACGCCTCGGTCGAGACGTTCGGGCGCAGGCTGCGCCTGCCGGTCGTGCTGGCGCCGGTCGGCGCGCTCGAGATCTTCGATTCCGACGGCGCCGCCAGCGTCGCCCGCGGAGCCGGCCGCTTCGGGGCCGCGCACATGCTGAGCTCGGTGTCGGAACCGGGCCTGGAGAAGACCGCCGAAGCCGCGCCCGATGCGCTGCGCATCTTCCAGCTCTATGTGCGCGGCGACGACGCCTTCGTCGAGGACTATGTCAGCCGCGCCGTCGCCAACAACTATACAGCGTTCTGCCTCACCGTCGACACCGCCCATTACAGCCGGCGTGAGCGCGACATCGCCAAGCGCTATGTACGCGAGAGCCGGCTGCGCGCGACCGGCGGCGACCACCAGAAGGCGCTGAGCTGGCACACCGTCGAGCTCATCAAGACCAAGTTCAAGCTGCCGCTGATCATCAAGGGCATCGCGACCGCCGAAGACGCGGAGATCGCGGTCGATCACGGCGTCGACTGGATCTACGTGTCCAACCATGGCGGCCGCCAACTCGACCACGGCCGCGGCGCGATGCACGTGCTGCCCGAGATCGTCAAGGCCGTGAAGGGCCGCGCCAGGATCATGGTCGACGGCGGCTTCTGCCGCGGCACCGACATCGTCAAGGCGATGGCCTCCGGGGCCGACCTGGTCGGGATCGGCCGGCTGCAATGCTGGGCGCTGGCTGCCGCCGGCGAGGACGGCATCCTGCGCATGCTGGAGCTCCTGGAGGACGAGGTCACCCGCACGCTCGGCCTGCTCGGCGTCACCTCCTTCGCCGAGCTGAATGCGTCCTATCTGCATCCGGCGGCCGCGACCGTCATGCCGAGCGTGGTCAGCGCGTTTCCGCTGGTGGACATCGAGCCCTATCGCTATTGAAAGGTCGTTTTCGCGGTTCAAGACCAGAGGACGACGCTCCGTCACATGCTTCCGCCCGACCTCCGCCCCGGCATGGCCGATGCGCTGCTGTTCGATCTCGGCCGCGTCGTCATCGACATCGATTTCGTCAAGGTCGCGTCGCGCTGGGCCGCGCACGCCGGCGGCACGACGGACGATATCGCCGCGCGCTTCGTGCGAGACGAGATCTATCATCAGCACGAGCGCGGCGCCGTCTCCGACGCCGCGTTCTTCGCCAACCTGCGCACCCAACTCGGCATCGATATCACCGACGCGCAGTTTCTCGACGGCTGGAACGCGATCTTCGTCGGCCCGATGCCGGGCATCGCCCCGTTGCTCGCCCGCGCGGCTGACAAACTGCCGCTCTACGCGTTCTCCAACACCAACCAGCCGCACATCGATCACTTCTCGCCGCGCTATGCCGATCTGCTCGGTCACTTCCGCGAGATTTTCCTGTCGTCGTCGATCGGGCTGCGCAAGCCCGATGCCGAGGCCTACGCTCACGTCGTCCAGGCGATCGGCGTGCCGGCGGAGCGCATCGTGTTCTTCGACGATCTCGCCGAGAACGTCGACGGCGCGCGCGCCTGCGGGTTGAAGGCGGTCCTGGTGCGCTCGACGGATGACGTCGCTGCGGCGCTGGAGGCGCTGGACGTCTGATCGCGTCTCAAAAGGACGCGTCATGGCTGACAGACTCGGATCATTACTGGTCGGGGACGGGACCCGTCCACAAGCTCCGCATTGTCCCTGCGCAACAATCCAGAATCCCTCCGCGATACGATTCTGGATTGCTTCGTCGCCTTCGGCTCCTCGCAATGACGGTTGCGCGACATCGTGCTCCGCCAATCGCAAAGGACAAGAGTTGCCAGATGAGCATCTTTCTCGTGTGACTCTGGACTGCTTCGCGGCGCTCGCAATGGCGACGCCCAATCATGCAAAATTGTTCTCGCGGCTCGATCTGCCCGAGTTGTGCTGATCTCGTTCACCCTCCTCCAGTCGGAGGGCGCAGGGAATGCCGGGTGAAGGCCTCACCCATGGCCCGCCTGCAACAAGAAAGCAGGCGGCAGTCACCACAGGTTCAGCCGAACATCCGGCATTCCCTGCGCGATGGCTTTACGACTTATACGTACTCTCCCCGGGGACCGGGCTTTTTTGCCCCCGTCACCAGCGGATCATCACCGCCGGCTTGGCATCAGCGTCGGGATGCCAGGACCATACGACTTCGCCGTGCGCGACCGGTCGTTCGTCGGCATGATCGGATCATGCTGCGACCGGCTGCGCCCACCGCGTCCCGCGCTCCACGTTCGTGACGATCGCGAAGCGCCCCTCCTATCGAGCACGGGACCAAATCAACATAGCACCGTTTCTGAAAATTAGAAAGTGAAAAATATCGATCATGCGGTCCGACGTTTCGACGTGGCACCTGTTGAGTGACTTGCAGACCCTCCCCAAGTGCGTCCCCAAGTGCGTCGCCCGCGATCCGCACGAACGCTCAAATCCGCGGACAATGCCGCACATGGCCGGACAGATCAGCCGATGAGTTGTGGCCGAATGCGCTGGTTTGTCGAACATGCCGCTTGTCCGATGGCGGTGCCGACCGCTGATGTCGGACGGCGTGGCAATGACCACGATCTCAGCCGCGAGTTTCGTGATGATCAACCGCGATGATCTTCCAGTGCGCGACCTTTCGCCTGCAGGGCGCAGCAACCAAGGTCTGCGGCCCATCACCTGGTCGACCTGGTTCGCCTGGATTGCCGTGGCGGCGCTCGTTCCGGTCTGCAGCACCGTGGCGGCCACGGCTCTCTTGAAGATCGTCGCGCGCGACGCAGCGTATCGCGAGCTGATCATGAGGGGCCTCCTGATCCTCGCAGGCGTCGCACTGTTGACCCCGCCCGTGCTGCAAGCACTCGTCTTGAAGAGCGTGCTGCCGCGGTTCAGCATCGTGCTTTGGCTTTTCGGCCTCCTGATCTCCATCCTGTTGTGGCTGATGCTCGAATATGGTCGCGAAAGCTACGGACCAGTCCTTTTCGGATCACGCCTCGCGCCGAGCGTTCAGCTGAAACTCGCGGCGATGTCCCTGCATTCGGATGGACCGCTCACGATGATGCAGATCGTGGGGCTGCCTTGGGGACCGCTCCTGCTCTGGACGGCAGTGGCCGGCGCTATGACATCATTTGTTCCTTCCTGGATCATCGGTGAGGCATCAGGGCTGCGCGGCGCCACGCGGCTCGTGCTGTTCGCCTCGGTCCTCGGGGCGTGCGTGGCGTCAATCGCCGAGCAGCTGACGACGTTGCACGCCCATCGTTACGCTATCGACGACTGGGCCTTGAACGGCCTGTCATGGCCTGAGCGTCTCGACAAGCTGACGGTCCGTGCGGGTCTCGGCGCCGTCTGGGGCGCAACGACTGCGATCCCCGTCGTCGCGATGAGCAACCGACGGGCAAATGGGCCCGGAACCATCTTTGCCTTGCATCGCGCCGGAGGTCTGGTGTTGCTGCTGACGGCTCCGCTTCTGATCGCGATGCTGGCACCGTTCGTCGGATACCTCGCAGGCCGAAACGGCATCATGGCCGGCGCTCCCGAGCTCCGCAGGGCGTTGTCGATTGCGCCGTCGCACGACCGCTCGCAGGGCGAGCCGATCATCAGCTATTCCCACGACGTTGCGCTGCTGCTGGGACCTTGGCCTGATGCAGCGATTGCGCCTGACGGACAGACGGCAATCGTGCGCGATGCCGATCACGCGTTGCGACTGGTCGATCTCGCGACGGGGCGCCCCACCCGACAGCTCGCTGATGCGCTCCAACCATCGGAACGCCATCATCTGGCGTGGAGTCCCGATGGACATTACCTGGCCTTACGCAGCAATGGCGCGACACTGGCCATTCCCGATACCCGCTATGAGACGCGCCTGAGCCGCATTCGGCTCTATACGTGGCCGGACCTGAGCTCGGCCGGAGAGTTTTCGGACCAGCAGCCCCGCTGCAGCGAATCCTTCGTCAAAGATCCGTTGTTGTTCTCTGCCGACGGCAAGAGCGTCTGG
This sequence comes from Bradyrhizobium ontarionense, assembly GCF_021088345.1. Taxonomy (NCBI): domain Bacteria; kingdom Pseudomonadati; phylum Pseudomonadota; class Alphaproteobacteria; order Hyphomicrobiales; family Nitrobacteraceae; genus Bradyrhizobium; species Bradyrhizobium ontarionense. The sequence continues at coordinate 1,499,962 of NZ_CP088156.1, forward strand.
CTGGCGTGCGATCCCCCCACGACGCCTCAGCCGGGCGACGTCATGGCGCTGCGGCTCGAGGTGCCGACACTGCGGGTCGGAGATATCGCGTATTTCGGCGCAGCCGCCGACAGCGGCGTACTGCGCGGGTTGAAGCGCGTTGAAAGCACCGTGTGGGCCTGGCAGCTTCCGGAGCCTCACCTGCCCTTCCGCATCCACGATCTGACGAGGCGGCGCGAGGTCGTTGCCGTCTCACCTCCACCGGAACTGACCAGAGGTCTGACGGCCCAATTTGCCGACATCGATCGCGACGATACGGCCAGATTGAAATACTGTGGCGTACCGGCCACCGCTCCGGTCAGCACGGGACCTTTGTCCTGGATCTGTCGGATACTCATCGTCGACACCAGGACTGGCGCCCTCATCGGACACGAAGACGAGCCGAACAATCTGGCACTGGACCCGGCAAACGTGCGGCTGAAACGCGTGATCTCCGGCCATGGGCTGCGCATCGAAGCACTTTGGCAAATCACCAGCAAAGGCGGCGAGCTGGTCGTGCGCGACGAAGCGACCGGACGTGAGCGGCAGCGCATCGCATCGATCGCCCAGCGTCCGCTGCAGATGTCCGATGACGGCCGCTGGCTCATGACCTCGACCATCTACGGCAGCAGTTTGCGGCTGTATCGCCTGCGCCCCTGACTGTCGCCGGTGTTGGCACGTCTCGTCGCATGGATGCTGATGGTGCGTCTGTTCATGCTGTTTCCGGCCGCGCCGGTCGATGCTCCCAGCGCGCGGCAAAACGCAGTCCACGACCGCGACCGACACGCTTGGCATATCGTTGCGGTGACGTCTCTGGCGCTCGTCCCGATCGCGGGGTTGATCATGATAGGCCCGTCGGTGCTCTCCTTGGTTGGCTCCCCCTGATACACACGCACGCTGGCTGGCGTCGGCCTGCTCGTCGCAGAGGTCCTGCCGTGATACTGGTCCCGATGGTGATCGCTCCGCGCCTGTATCGGGCGGTCGGCGAAAGGTTGAATGTCCTGCCGCAAGGCTGAGCCGGCCTGCGGCGTGCTGCAACGGTGGGAGACCTATGAACCTCGACATCATCTCCCTGCGCGACCGGCCCGACCTCATACGGCGCGTGTTCTCGGCCGAGCTGAACAACGTCTGGCCCGAGTTCATGCGGCAGGACCGGACGGCGATGTTGTATTATGACCAGCCGGTGTTCGATCACTACGCGGACTGCGCGTTCGCGGCGCTCGCCGGCGACGAGGTGGTCGGGCGCGCGTTCGCCATTCCGTTCGCGTTCGGCATCGAAGGCCGTGTGGAGCTGCCGGACTCGGGCTGGGACGAGGTGATCCGCTGGGGGCACGAGGATCGCATGCTGGGGCGGCGGCCGACAACGATGAGCGCGCTGGAGATCGCACTGCTGCCGAGGGCGCGCGTGCCGGGCAGCTCGCTCGTGATGCTCGCCGCGCTGAAGGGATGTGCGCGAGCGAAAGGCTTTGCCGAGCTTTACGCGCCGGTGCGCCCTAACCAGAAGCATCTGCAGCCGCGGATGCCGATGCATGCCTATCTCGGTCAGCGGCGCGCCGACGGGACGCTTTCAGATTCCTGGCTGCGGACGCATCTCGGCATCGGCGGCGAGATCGTCAAGATCGCGCCGTGCTCGATGACGATCGTCGGCACCTGCGCCGAGTGGTCAGAACGGACGGACGTGACGCTCGATCGCTCGGGCGAGATCGAGATCCCTGGCGCCCTGGTGCCGCTGCTCGCTTCGATCGAGCACGACCATGCAGCCTATGTCGAACCCAATGTATGGATTCGACATCCGGTCTAGGGGACGGCACGACCGGCCGTCTGGACCATCAGCTTAGTCCAATCACATCATCGTCGGCCGAGCGCGGCTCGCAACCGCGGTGGCGAGCCGAGTTGATCCCGTCGTCTTCCGGCATGCCGCCGTGTGTGGCCGCACCGTGTGGCGCCCGCAGATTTGCGCGGCAGGTTGAAAGGGCAAAGCTGCTATCAGCTCGCCGGAGCGACGCGTTCATTCAGAAACCCGATCACCGCATCGAACGCCTGCTGCCGATTCCGTTCCATGAGAACCATGTGGGTGCCCTGCCCGATCTCGACCAGTCGCTTGTACGGCGCGCTCGCCAGGCGCACGAACAGGTCGTGCGCCATGTCGAAACGGACATCGACGTCCCACTCCGCAGCGAGCACGAGAACCGGACAGGCAATCGCGCCGGGATCATAGAACGGATTGTCCGCGGTCCAATGCACGCGCACGTCCTGCACCGCACCGGACGGCGCGCGGATCGTGTCAGGGTGCGGCGAGTCCGGATCGGTCGCCAAGGCCGCCTTCTCCCAGATCTCAAACCAGCCGTCAGGGATCAGGTCGTGTCGGGCATGCTCCGGGGCCGCGCCGCGCCATGCGGCCTCGAACGCGCGCGGGCTGACGATCCGGTACGCGCCGAGCGGTCCGCCGGCATCGATGCGCAGCGGCTCTTTGGACAGCCAAAGCGGCGTCACCAGGATCAGCTTCTCGATCTTTGCGCTCGCGGCGCTCGCAAACGCGCCCGCAATGGTGGCGCCCCAGGACATGCCGAGCACGTTGACGCTGACAATCTCGCGGTCCCGGCAGATGAAGTCGACAGCAGCGGCGAAATCCTGGACGGCGGTTCGCGCCGTCACCACTGGCGCGCCCTCCTCAGGCGCCCGCGACATGTCCGGCGGCCGGCTGGAGCCGCCATAGCCGCGCGCGTCGACGGCCCAGACGTCGTAGCCGGCCTGCGCCAGCACATCCATGAAGGACGCGCCGGCCACGGCAACATCGAACAGGCTTGCGGACGAGAAGGTCGCGCCGTGCATCATCACGAGCGTGCGCTCGGCCGAGAAGCGTGGCAGATCGGCGAGGCGCTTGTTGATGAGATGAATCTTCACATCGGACTCGGGGCCGGCAATCAGCCGGCTCTCGGACACGATGCGCGGTGAGGACGAGACGTTTTTGATCATGGTCATGTCAGCTCAAACGAAGTGCCACGCGAACCGGTCGCCGTCGCGGCTGATGCGCCCGGCCGAGGACTCGGCGAAGTGGGTGGTGAACACGAGGGATCCGGTCTCCGCGGCGTGGTCCATCGCCCATCGGCGCGAGCGCCGCGCCGCCTCCGGGAATTCGCAATAGACCGAGTTCCAGTCCGGACGCGCGACCTGCAGCGGATGATGCATCACGTCACCCCAGAACAGCGCGCGCTCGCCGCGCGAGGTGAGACTGATGCAGGCGTGATCGATGCTGTGACCGGGACTACGCACGAAGCGAAAGCCGTCGACGACCTCCGAGCCGTCGATCACGATCTCCCGCACGAGGCCCGCCTCGACGATCGGCAACACGCTGTCTTCGTAGACCCCGGCCAGCGGTGGATGCAGCATCGGGCCGAGCCTGGCGGCATCTCTGATCGCGGCATCCGAGCCGTCGCCGGCCGATAATGCCGCCAGATAGGCGCGCTCGCGGCCGGAAAAAACGTACCGTGCGTTCGGAAACGCCGGCACCCAATGGCCATCCACGAGGTGCGTATTCCAGCCCACATGATCGGCGTGCAAGTGCGTCATCAGGACGAGGTCGACATCGCCGGGGCCGACGCCCGCGGCCCGCAGCCGATCAAGAAAAGGCTCGTTCAAGTGGTGCAGGACGGCAGCACCGGGCCGCTCCTTGTCGTTGCCGGTGGCCGTGTCGATCAGGATCACCCGCCCCGGCGTCCGCACCAGCCAGCTGTGGATGCTGAGGCGCAACGATCCCGTCCGCGGATCGACCGATCCCGGCCCAAACCCGCCGCGTTCCCGGGCGATGCTGTCGGGGTCGATGCCCGGAAAGAGAAATTCACCGTCGACCGCATCAAGGCCGATTTCGAAGATCTTGGTGACGGTGGCGTCCCCGACGCGATGGGTCGTGATGTCCTGCATGTCTGGCGGCCTCGATCCGAACGATGATCTTGTCTCGGCCGAGATCTACGACTAGGTCTTACATTCCTCAAATCGATCCAACTCATGCAGTCCATCGACCACTTCGATCTTCGTTCCTTCGACCTGAACCTGCTGGTCGCGTTCGACGCGCTGATGCAGGAACGCAGCGTCACGCGCGCAGCCGCGCGTCTCAAGGTCGGGCAGCCGGCGATGAGCCATTCGCTATCGACGCTTCGCGTGCTGCTGCAGGACGAGCTGTTCGTCCGCGTCGGCACCGTGATGCAGCCGACACCGCGGGCTGCGGTGCTCGCAGGGCCGGTTCGAGCTGCGTTGGGGCAGATGCAGACCGCGTTGCACGCCACACCCGAGTTCGACCCGGCGACCGAGCAGCGCACCATCCGCTTCGGCTTTTCCAGCGAGGTGGAGCTGCTGCTGATCCCCGAGCTCACGGCGGTGCTGCGTCGATCGGCACCAGGATTGAGGCTTCTCAGCCGACCGACGGAGCGCAACGAGGCGCACCGACTGCTCGACGAGGGAGCCCTGGATGTCGCGGTCGGCTGCTTCGAGGCCGTCGCGCAGCGGCACAGATCTCAATTGCTGTTCGAGCAGGCGCTGAGCTGCGTCTACAATCCAAAGCACATCGCGGTGAAAACGCCGATCGGCCTTGCCGACTATCTGTCACTCCCGCACGCGCTGGTGACGCTGACCAACAGCCTGCAGGGCTGCCTGGAGGCAGCGCTCGATGAGATCGAGACCGAGCTCAACGTGGTCTCGGCCTCCTCGGAATTCCTGAGCGTGCTGGCGACGGTGGCCGCCTCACCCGTGATCACGACGATACCGACCCGGATGGCAAGGCTCTACGGGCCGCGCTTCGGGCTGACGCTCTGTCCCACGCCGTTGAAGCTGCGGCTGCCGGCGGTCTCGATGGTCTGGCCGCTGCAGCTCGATCGTGACGCAGCCTCGGTCTGGCTGAGAAACGCGGTCGCGGATATCCTGCACACGACCGAGCGCGCCGCCTGTCGCGCCACTGCAGGATAGCGCTTCGAGATGAGCTCTCTCCATCACATCATGTCCGGCCGCGCGCGGCTCGCAGCCGAGGTGGCGGGCCGCGGTGATCCCGTCGTGTTCCTGCATGCCGCCGTGTTCGACCGCAGCATGTGGCGGGCGCAGATGGTGGGCATAGCGAAGACCCACACGGCCATCGCCTATGATCGGCGCGGCTTCGGCGAGACGGTCGCCGATGGGAAAGATCATTCCCCGGTGGCTGATCTGCTTGCCGTCATCGATGCGCTCGCCGAGGGCGGGCCGGCAACGCTGGTCGCCTGCTCGCAGGGCGGCCGCATCGCGTTCGATTTCGCGCTTCGCTATCCGTCTCGAGTCAACGCGCTCGTGCTGATCGCGCCCTCCATCAGCGGCGCACCGGAGCCGGTGTACCCGCCTGCGATCGAGGCGTTGATGGCTGCGCTCGCCGCCGCCGAGTCGGCCCGCGATTGGGATCGGGTGAGCAGCATCAAGGCGCATCTCTGGGTCGACGGCCCGCTGCAGCGCGAGGGCCGTGTCTCGGGCGGGCTCCGGCAGATGTTTCTGGAGAAGAACGCAGCTGCGCTGCGTGCGCCCGCGGCGGGTGCGAACCTCGACGTGACAGCCGCCTTCGCGCAGCTCGGCGACATCGCCGCGCCGTCACGCGTGATCTGGGGCGACCTGGACTTTCCTCATATTCAGGAGCGAAGCCGCCTGATCGCAGCAGAGATGCCGAACGGATCGGGTCACGAGCTGACCGGAACGGCGCACCTGCCGAGCCTGGAGCGGCCGCACGAGGTGACCGAGCTGATCGCAGGGTTTCTCGCCGGATCGTGAGACCCGTGCCGCAACGGCGAGCCCCCGGCAGCCCCAACTGGCGGAGTCGCGCAGGTACGGCGGATCCGGCAGGCGTCGATGAACTGGCGGCAGACCGTTACGGCTTGGCCGCACCGCGCGCATTCGGTTAGAAGGCTGGTCTTTCGACTCGTTCGTCTCCGTCCGAAGGAACTCCCATGGCCCTGATGCCGGTGTCCGATGCGTTGGCCGCGGTGCTCGCGGGCGCCGCGCCGCTGCCTGAGGAACTGGTGGCCCTGGATGAGGCCCATCACCGGGTGCTGGCGCGCGACCTGGCGGCGCTGCGGACGCAGCCGCCCGAGGCGATGTCGGCGATGGACGGCTATGCGGTGCGGACGGCCGATGCCGATCGCGTCAAGGCGCGGCTGAAGGTGATCGGCGAGGTCGCTGCCGGCCGGCCGTTCGATCGCGCCCTCGGCCCCGGCGAGGCCGCCCGCATCTTCACCGGCGGCGTCGTGCCCGACGGCGCCGACGCCGTCGTGATCCAGGAGGACACGGTCGCCGACGGCGACCACGTCGTGATCACGGAAGCCGCGATCAAGGGCCGCCACATCCGCCCGGCCGGCGTCGACTTCAAGCAAGGCATGGTGCTGCTCGAGGGCGGCCGCCGGCTCAGCGACCGCGACCTGTCGCTGGCCGCCAGCATGAACCACCCGGCCCTGCCGGTCCGGCGCCGGCCGAAGGTGGCGCTGCTCGCCACCGGCGACGAGCTGGTGATGCCGGGCTCGACGCCGGGCCCGGGCCAGATCGTCTATTCCAACGGTTATGCCCTGCGCGCGCTGGTGCGCAGCGAGGGTGCGATAGCAGTCGATCTCGGCATTGCCGCGGATACGCTTGCCGCCACCGTCGCTGGCATCCGCCGCGCCCGCGAGGCCGAGGCCGACATCCTGATCACCACCGGCGGCGCCTCGGTCGGCGACCACGACCTGGTCAAGCAGGCGCTCGACGCCGAGGGCGTCGACATGGCGTTCTGGAAGATCGCGATGCGGCCGGGCAAGCCGATGATGCACGGCCGGCTCGGCGGCGTCAGGGTGATCGGACTGCCGGGCAATCCGGTCTCGTCCTATGTCTGCGCCATGCTGTTCCTGGTGCCGCTGATTCGCCGCCTGCTCGGCCGCGCGCAGCTTCATCTGCCGCGCGAGACCGCGCTGCTCGGCCGCGAGCTCGGCGCCAACGACGTGCGCGAGGACTATCTGCGGGCGCGCCTCGAGGAGCGTCCCGACGGCACCCTGATCGCGACCCCCGTGACCCAGCAGGACTCCTCGTTGCTGGGGAATCTCGCGCTGTCCCAGGCGCTTGTGATCCGTCCGGCGTTTGCGCCCAAGGCTGCGGCTGGCAGCCGTTGCGAGATCATGCGCCTGCCGGACTGAGCCCGCGGTCCCCCCGGCAAAGCCCGGCCTGTTCATCATAATTTAAGGATTGCGGAACACACATCGAACATATAGTGTCCGTTCATGATTTGTTTTTAGTATGTTGCGGGCGCCGCGAATTACGGATCGTCCGACATCCATGCGCTCACGGACTCTTCGCCAAGATTCAGAGCCTACGGATTTCAGACGACATCAAACTGGGGACCAAGTCGAGATGCTGACGCGCAAACAGTACGAACTTCTGCGGTTCATCAACGAACGGCTCAAGGAAGCCGGCGTGCCGCCGTCCTTCGACGAGATGAAGGATGCGCTCGACCTGCGCTCGAAGTCCGGCATCCACCGCCTGATCACCGCGCTGGAAGAGCGCGGCTTCATTCGGCGGCTGCCTAATCGCGCTCGCGCCATCGAGGTGATCAAGCTGCCCGAGCTGTCGCAGGCCGCCAACAACCGCCGCGGCTTCACGCCGTCGGTGATCGAAGGCAATCTCGGCAAGGTGCGAACCTCGACACCTGCGCTCGACGATGGCGAACGCCCCGTGGCGGTGCCGGTGATGGGCCGCATCGCCGCAGGTACGCCGATCGAGGCGCTGCAGACCCGCAGCCACACGATCAGCGTGCCTGCCGACATGCTCGGCAATGGTGATCACTATGCGCTCGAGGTGCGCGGTGATTCGATGGTCGATGCCGGCATCCTCGACGGTGACATGGCGCTGATCCAGCGCAACGAGACCGCCGACACCGGCGACATCGTGGTGGCGCTGATCGACGACGAGGAGGCGACGTTGAAGCGCTTCCGCCGCCGCGGTGCTTCGATCGCGCTGGAGCCTGCCAATACCGCCTATGAGGTGCGCATCCTGCCGCCCAACCGGGTGAAGATCCAGGGCAAGCTGGTCGGACTCTACCGCAAATACTGACGCGCATCGCAACGTCGCGCACGCGATCTGCGATCGCGGCGCGGACTCCTGCGTCTGGAAGCGATCATCGCTCTGCGAAATGCACCGAAGGATGTGCAACGCGGCATACTCAAACGCTTGTGATCGTGCGCGACGGCACGCCGCGCAGATCAGCGCAGAATTGCCGCGAAGCACGCGCTAACATCACCATCGATGTCCACTCTGATAGAGGCCTGCGCCTGTCCGGGGGGAAGCGTGGGTCGGCTATCTCTCAACGAGGAGCGATCCGATGTGTGACTACAGCCTCCATGCCGTTGCGTCCCGCCCCGCCAAAGTGGGCGAGACGCTGGTGTCGACGATGTTCCGCGGCACCGCGACCCGCGGCTTCGCCTCGGAAAGCGAGCCGAACGTCGCGGTCTGCATGCTGCCCGGCACCGAGCTCGCCTTTGCCGAGGATGTCCGCTACGACAGCCGCTGGCTGTGGACCCGGACGATCCGCGAGCGCGTCGCCAAGTTCAACGCGATCGAGAAGCACATTCCGGATCGCCACCACGATGCCATCGAGTTCGCCGACGGCCGCCATGTGCTGGTGACGCAGCTCTGCGAAGGCCAGCGCGTCACCGTGCTGCAACTGCCGGTCACCAGGCAGCCGGCCGAGCGCCGCCCCGATGTCGTCGAGGGGACCGGTTCGAATCCGACCACGCCGATACGCCGCATCAGCATCACGTGAGCTGATCGCGTCTGCGGGATGAACTAATCCTCCACGCCCTGCTCCAGCTCCGGCGGCGTGGCGTCCTGCACGCGTGCCGATGGCGCTCGCGGCGCCAGCGTCGGTTCGAATTCGACCGCCTCCGACGGCGCCGGCCACCATGGGCGGTCGGTGCCAACGGCGCGCGCGGGGGTGACAACAAAGTCGTTGCCGTGCCGCGTCAGCATCAGCGTGCCCTGCTGCTGCAGGCGCTGGCGATCGACCACGGCGGCCGCGCAGGAGACTGGCGCCGGACGCGCGGTCACGACCAGCGCGGCGCGCGCGCAATCGTCCGCGACTGCGTCGGGGCGCAGCGCCATCGCGACGAAGCGGCCGTCCGCCGACGCTGCGACGCAGCCGGCCTCATCGCAGGACACGCCGTCGCCGAGCGATGAATCGGCCGGTGCGCGCGCATCGGCATCGGCGGCGAGCCATTCCTTGACGACGAAGACGTCCTTGCCGGTGCGCATCACATGCAGCCGTCCGTCGCCGCCGCGCACCGCGACGGCGCGCCCGTCACCCGAGATCAGGATATCCGGCAGCGGCGTTGCGCCCGCCCAGACCGTCGCCACCGCCAGCACGACGGCGCCCGACCAGCGCAATGGCGTGCGCAGCAGCCCGAACAGAATGAGCCCGAGACTGGCCAGGACCATCGGCCCGATGCCGAACGCCGTGATGCGCCCAACCGCGCCGGGCAAGGCCGCAACCCACCGCGTCACCGCGATCATCCAGTCGATGCCCCAGCCCATCAGCGACCAGAACGGGCCGTCGAGGCCGAACGGCGCCGCCAGCAGGCCGAGCAGGCCTGCCGGCATCACCAGCGCCGAGACCACCGGCATCGCTGCGAGATTGGCCAGCACGCCATAGGGCGTGATGCGGTGGAAGTGGAACGCGGCATAGGGCGTGGTCGCCAGTCCCGCCACCAGCGAGGCCATCAGCAGCATCGCGATCTCGCGCCCGCCCCACAGCGCGATGCGCTGCGTCGCCGAACTGTCGGGTGTCGCCAGCAGCCGCGGCAGCCCGAACTGCACCAGCGCGACGAGGCCGAGCGTGGCCGCAAAGGACATCTGGAAACTCGGATGCACCAGCGCCTCCGGTGCCGCGACCAGCACGATCATCGCGGCCACCGCGAGCGTGCGAAAGGTGATGGCGCGGCGATCGACCATGACCGCGATCAGCACCACCGCCGTCATGAAGAACGACCTCTGGGTCGCGACCTCCGCGCCCGACAGCAGCAGATAGAAGGCGGCCGCGACCAGCGCCGCCGCAGCCGCCCATTTCTTGATCGGGTGGCTCACCGTCAGGCCCGGAATCAGCGCGAGCAGCGCCCGCATCGCGAAGAACACCACGCCGGCGACCACCGCCATGTGATAGCCGGAGATCGACAGCACGTGGCCGAGGCCGGAGATGAACATCGCGTCGTTCACGTCCGGTGTGATGGCATCGCGCCGCCCGGTCAGGAGCGCGGTCGCGATCGCGCGCTCATCGCCACCGAGACGCGCGCGGATGCGCGCATCGATCGTATCGCGCAAACCCTGCATGATCGCGGCATAGCGCAGGCCGGGCCCCGCGGCCTGCGGCGGCGCCACCGTGGTGATCGCCCCGGTCACGAAGCCGGAGGCACCGATGCCCTGGAAGAAGATGTCGCGGGCGAAATCGTAGGAGCCGGGACGCACCGGCGCGAGCGGCGGCAGCAGCCGCGCCTTCAGCTGCACGAAGCTGCCGACCTCCGGCGCCGCCCCCTTGCGCACGGCAAGCCGGACGCGCGCGAGCGTGATCGCATTGCGCTGGCTTTCCATCGACGCCACGCGCAGCACGATGCGGTCGCTGCGTTCGCGGATGTCGCGCGCCTCGACGAAGCCTGACAGGGACACGCCATAGAGCGGTCGCGCCAGCACCGGATGCGCCACGTGCGCGGTCCTGACGGTCGCCGCGGCAAAGCCGGACGCCGCGGCAGCGATCATCACCGCGGCCGGAAACAGCGGATGCCGCCGCATCAGCACGGCGACGGCGCAGAGCACCACGGCCACCGCGGCGCTCGCCCACAGCACGGGTTCGTGATCAGCAGAGAAATACAGCGCGATGCCGGCGCCGAAGGCGACGGGCACCCAGGGCAGCAGCCGCCCCGCCCCGGCCTCGGCGCGAACCCAGTCCTGCAGCCGCGTCGCAAATGAGGGCCACAGCGCAGGGCCGGCCACGAGCGCGCCGCCCGACGCGCCGCGCGGCGGCCAGACATCCGCCATCGCGCCCGCGATCCCGCGCCTTCGCCCCGGCGGCCTGACCGGCTCCGCCATCCGACCACACCACCCGCTACCCAACCGGACCCGAAGGCTACCGGAAGCTGCGAGATCCCGGCTAGCGGAACGGAACGGGAATCCCGGGCCTGTCCCTGCCGCCGGGCATAGGAACTTTCACGCCGGCCGTCGCTTGTCGGGGAATGGACGATCACACCGATGATGACCCGTTCGCCGATCTCGCGCTCGAGAAGGCGATCCACCTGCGCTGGACACTGCGCGACATCAAGGCTCACCGGCTGGCGATGTCGCCGGTCGACGACGAGGACCTCGCCCTGCTGACCGAGCGCGGCCTCGTCGATGTCAGCGACGGCGTGCCGACACTGACCGAGGCCGGGCTCGATGCGATCAACTGAGACGTGATCGCACCGCCGTCTCAGTTCGCCGTCAGCCTTTGGCGACTTCCTTGGCGAAGGTATCGCGCAGGCCGATGGTGCGGTTGAACACCAGGCTGTCGGGCGTCGAGTCGGCATCGCGCACGAAGTAGCCCTGCCGCTCGAACTGCATCGGCGCATCCGAATCGCTCTCGGCGATCGCCGGCTCGATGCGCGCGTCCGTCAATACTTCGAGCGAGTTCGGATTGAGGTCGGCGGTGAAGTCGGCCGCGTTCGGGCTCGGATTGGCGAACAGCTGATTGTAGATGCGGATCTCTGCGGTACGCGACTGCGCCGCCGGCAGCCAATGCATCGTCGCCTTGACCTTGCGGCCATCGGGCGCGTTGCCGCCCCTCGTCGCGGGATCATAGGTACAACGCAGCTCGACGATCTCGCCGGCATCGTTCTTGACGACGTCGCGGCACTTGATGAAGTAGGCATAACGCAGCCGTACCTCGTTGCCGGGCGACAGGCGGAAGAACTTCTTCGGCGGGGTCTCCATGAAGTCGTCCTGCTCGATATAGAGCTCGCGGCCGAAGGCGATCTTGCGCGTGCCGGCTGCGGGATCGTCGGGATGGTTGATCGCCTCGAGCTCCTCGACCTGGCCTTCCGGATAGTTCTCGATCACGACCTTCAGCGGCCGCAGCACCGCCATGCGGCGCAGCGCCGTGCGATTCAGCTCTTCCCGAATGCAGAATTCGAGCATGCCGACATCGACGATGCTGTTGGCCTTGGCGATGCCGATGCGCTTGATGAATTCGCGCACCGCCGCCGGCGGCACGCCGCGCCGCTTCAATCCGGCGACGGTCGGCATCCGCGGATCGTTCCAGCCGGAGACGTGGCCGTCCTGCACCAGCCGCGTCAGCACGCGCTTGGACAGCAGCGTGTAGGTCAGGTTGAGCCGCGCAAACTCATACTGGTGCGGATGCGACGGCACCGGCAGCTTGTCCAGGAACCAGTCATAGAGCGGCCGGTGATCCTCGAACTCCAGCGTGCAGATCGAATGCGTGATGCCTTCGATCGCGTCGGACTGGCCGTGGGCATAATCATAGCTCGGATAGATCTTCCAGGTGTCGCCGGTGCGCGGGTGATGGGCGTGCATGATCCGGTACAGCACGGGATCGCGCAGGTTGATGTTGCCGGCGGTCATGTCGATCCTGGCGCGCAGCACGCGCGCGCCGTTCGGGAATTCGCCGGCCTTCATGCGCCGGAACAGGTCGAGATTCTCCTCGACCGTGCGGTCGCGGAACGGGCTGTTCTTGCCGGGCTCGGTGAGCGTGCCGCGCGAGAGACGAATCTCCTCCTGCGTCTGGTCGTCGACATAGGCGAGCCCGGCCTTGATCAGGCCCTCCGCCCAGTCGTAGAGCCGCTCGAAATAGTCCGAGGCGAAGAACAGGTTGTCGCCCCAGTCGTAGCCGAGCCAGCGCACATCGGCCTGGATGGAATCGATGTATTCCTGCTCTTCCCTGGTCGGATTGGTGTCGTCGAAACGAAGATTGCAGCGGCCGCCGAACTCCTGGGCGATGCCGAAGTTGAGACCGATCGACTTGGCATGGCCGATATGCAGGTAGCCGTTCGGCTCCGGAGGGAACCGGGTGACGACCGTCGTGTGCCTGCCGCTGTCGAGATCGGCCTGGACGATGTCGCGGATGAAGTCGCGCCCTGCCTCTGCCGTCGCCGCCGTGTCTGTCGTGGTCATTACGAGTGTCCTGCTCCGGAATCTGCCAGCCTATCTGCCAAATCCGCATCCCCCAAGGAAGGCTTTAGTTATGCGATAGGCCTGCTATACACCCCCCGCCCTTCACCCCCCGCCTGGATTTCGTTGCTGCCGCCCATGACCTCCCCCATCGTCACGCGCTTTGCCCCCTCCCCGACCGGTTTTCTCCACATCGGAGGCGCCCGGACGGCGCTGTTCAACTGGCTCTATGCGCGCGGCCGCGGCGGCAAGATGCTGCTCAGGATCGAAGACACCGACCGCGAGCGCTCCACCGAGGCGGCGATCGACGCCATCCTTGATGGGCTGAAATGGCTCGAGCTCGATTGGGACGGCGACGTCATCTACCAATATAGCCGCGCCGCGCGCCATCGCGAGATCGCCGAGCAGCTGCTCGCCAGCGGCATGGCCTATCGCTGCTATGCCACGGCGGAAGAATTGACCGCCATGCGCGAGAAGGCGCGCGCCGAAGGGCGCACCCGGCTCTATGACGGCATGTGGCGCGACCGTGATACGAAAGAGGCCGCCGCCGGCGTCAAGCCGACGATCCGCCTGCGCGCGCCGCTGACCGGCGAGACCGTGATCGAGGACCAAGTCCAGGGCCGCGTGGTCTGGCAGAACGAGAACCTCGACGACCTCGTGCTGCTGCGAGGCGATGGCAACCCCACCTACATGCTGGCGGTCGTCGTCGACGACCACGACATGGGCGTCACCCACGTCATCCGTGGCGACGACCACCTGATCAACGCCGCGCGTCAGAAGCAGATCTACGACGCGCTCGGCTGGTCGGTGCCGTCCATGTCGCATATCCCGCTGATTCACGGCCCCGACGGCTCGAAACTGTCGAAGCGCCACGGCGCGCTCGGTGTCGACGCCTACCGCGCGATGGGATATCTGCCGTCGGCGCTGCGCAACTACCTGGTGCGGCTCGGCTGGAGCCATGGCGACCAGGAAATCTTCTCGACCGAGGAGATGATCAAGGCGTTCGATCTGCCGGCGATCGGCCGCTCGGCCGCACGCTTCGACTTCGCCAAGCTCGAGAATTTGAACGGCCACACCATCCGCCACACCGACGATGCGGCGCTGGTTCGCCAGTTCGAGGACGTGCTGAATTACGTGCCGAACGGGGCGGCATTGAAAGCCAAGCTCAACGACACCACGCGCGCGCAGCTGACGCAGGCGATGCCGAGCCTGAAGGAGCGCGCCAAGACGCTGCTGGAGCTGATCGACGGCGCCGCCTTCATCTTCGCCGATCGGCCGCTTCCCATTGACGCCAAGGCCGCCGCCTTGTTGACGCCGGACAGTCGCGCCCTGATCGGCCGGCTGCATGAGGCGCTCGCCGCGGTCGAGCCGTGGAGCGGACCGGCGACGGAAGCCGCGCTGCGCGCGTTTGCCGAAGCCGGCAATCTCAAGCTGGGGGCGGTGGCGCAGCCGCTGCGCGCGGCACTGACCGGCCGGACCACCTCGCCCGGCATTTTCGACGTTTTGGCGATCTTGGGACGTGATGAATCTTTAGGCCGTCTGAAGGACCAGGCCACCTCATAAGGTCGCATTTACCCCATCTTGCAGCGCACAGGGCAATACGATACGCATTCGTGCGGCACCTCCTGGATAAAGTACACCCGCCCTGCCATCTCTCAAAAAGAACAAGGGCCAAGCCTAACGATCGCATCGGGGACAAACGATGGACGCAAACTCCACAAGCAAGACCGCGACCCTCACCGTCGGCAACAAGAATTTCGATCTTCCGATCCTGAGCGGCACGGTGGGCCCCGACGTCATCGACATCGGCAAGCTCTACGCCCAGGCCGGGATGTTCACCTATGACCCCGGTTTCACCTCCACCGGCAGCTGCCAGTCCAAGATCACCTATATCGACGGTGACGCCGGCATCCTGGAATACCGCGGCTACCCGATCGAGCAGCTCGCCGAGAAGGGTGACTTCCTCGAGACCTGCTATCTCCTGCTCTACGGAGAGCTCCCCACCAAGGCCCAGAAGCAGGATTTCGACTATCGCGTGACCCATCACACGATGGTGCACGAGCAGATGGCCCGGTTCTTCCAGGGCTTCCGCCGTGACGCCCACCCGATGGCGGTCATGGTCGCCTCGGTCGGCGCGCTCGCCGCCTTCTACCACGACTCCACCGACATCAACGATCCGAAGCAGCGCATGATCGCGTCGATGCGGATGATCGCCAAGATCCCGACCTTGGCGGCGATGGCCTACAAGTACACGATCGGCCAGCCCTTCGTGTATCCGAAGAACTCGCTGTCGTTCACCGAGAACTTCCTGCACATGTGCTTCGCGGTGCCGTGCGAGGAGTATAAGCCGAACCCGGTGCTCGCCGACGCGCTCGACAAGATCTTCATCCTGCACGCCGACCACGAGCAGAACGCCTCGACCTCGACGGTGCGCATCGCGGGCTCGTCGGGCGCCAACCCGTTCGCCTGCATCGCAGCCGGCATCGCTTGCCTGTGGGGTCCGGCGCATGGCGGCGCCAACGAGGCCGCGCTCAACATGCTGGCCCAGATCGGCACCGTCGACAAGATCCCGGACTTCATCGCCAAGGTGAAGGACAAGAACAGCGACGTGCGCCTGATGGGCTTCGGCCATCGCGTCTACAAGAACTACGATCCGCGCGCCAAGATCATGCAGAAGATGTGTCACGCGGTGCTGAAGGAGACCGGCCACGCCGACGATCAGATGCTGAAGGTCGCGCTGGAGCTGGAGAAGATCGCGCTCAGCGATCAGTACTTCATCGATCGCAAGCTCTATCCGAACGTCGACTTCTACTCGGGCATCACCTTGAAGGCGATGGGCTTCCCGATGTCGATGTTCACCGTGCTGTTCGCTGTCGCCCGCACCGTCGGCTGGATCAGCCAGTGGAGCGAGATGATCGAGGATCCGCAGCAGAAGATCGGCCGTCCGCGCCAGCTCTACACCGGCGTCGCGACCCGCGATTACGTCGACATGGACAAGCGCGGCTGAGTCGGACGTCACTGCAAACCTGCATCAGACCCGCCCAGTCGCCTGGGCGGGTCTTTTTCGTCGTACCCTCATTGAGCCGTGCGCCATTTCGTCTACATCAACCGCAAAGCCCATTGACCCGTCCCCAGGGGCAGCCCCGATAAGAGGTTACGAACATCGCGCCCAGGAGATGAATCGTGAGCCCTCGCGTCCGGCATCTGCGTCCATCCGAGCTGGCACGACAGCTCGGGATTTCCGCCAAGGCCCTTCGCCTCTATGAGCAGCGCGGCCTGGTCGCACCGGGCCGAACGCCCGCCGGGTGGCGCGCCTACGATCCCGCCCAGATCGACCGGGTCACCGACATCGTCGCATTACGCGGGTTCGGGCTCAGCCTTTCCCAGATCGAACAACTGTTGAAGGGACAATCGAAGGGACTCGGGCCGGTGCTGACGGCGCATCAGGCTGCCCTCGAAGACCGAATTGCCGTACTGGCGCAGACGCTCGAAAAGGTCCGCCGCTTCCAGCGCGGTCAGGCGGCCACCATGCAAGAGGCGCGGCGACGTGCAGCGCCCGCGACCACCTTCCAAGTCACCCTCGAATTACCCTGGCCCTGGGGCGGCGAGCCGTTCACGCTCGACGTTCGACCGCTGACCTACATCACCGGTCCGCTCGGCAGCGGCAAGACGCGGCTGGCGCTGCGCCTGGCCGAGACCTTGCCCGATGCTGCTTTTCTGGGTCTTGACCGATCATCGGACAACGCCGCAGCGGCGCACACACGCCGCGATTCAGACCCAGCTCTCAGGTTGCGTGTCGATGCGGCGATGGCCTCGCTTATCGCCGACGGCGCCACGGAGTCGGATGCCCTCCTCGCCCTGGTTGTCGCCCTGCAATGCGAACGCCCGGCCGTTCTGGTGATCGACCTGGTGGAGCAAGGGCTCGATGCGGTGACGCAGAAGTCCGTCGGCGCGCACCTCCGGCAGCTGGCGGGCACTGCAGGACCGCGCGCGCTGGTCCTGCTGACGCGCTCATCGGCGATGCTCGACCTGTCCGCAGTCGGGCCGGATGAAACGATCATCCTTTGCCCGGCCAACCACAGTCCACCGATTCAGGTCGTGCCTCATCCAAGCGCTCCCGGCTACGAGGCGCTCGCCACCTGCCTCGCCGCGCCAGAGGTGCGCGCACGCACCGAAGGAACGATCGCCTGGCGTCCGGTGTCGGAGCACGATCGGGAACAACGAAACGCCTCGTGGTGACAGCCCTCGAGCGGCCAACTCATCAGCCCGGTCGTCGTCCCCCACGCATCGTCGCCAGCACGATGTCGGCGGCGCGCACGCTCGGTGAGGCCGTGCCCGTCGACATGATCGTGTCGAGGCGATCGAACGCGTCGACCTGCCGCGCGCGCACCGGGCCGTCGCTCAAGAGATCGACCAGCACGGGCGCGAGATTGTCGGCGGTGCAGGCTTCCTGAAGGAATTCCGGGATCACGTTCTCGCCGATCACGAGATTGGCGAGAATGACCGACTGCACGTTGACGATCCGCCGCAGAATGAAGGCTTCGACATCGCCGACGCGATAGGCGGTGACCATCGGCACGCCCGAAAGCGCAAGCTCCAGGGTCACGGTGCCCGACTTGGCGAGCGCTGCGCGGGCGCTCCTGAACGCAGCGCGTTTCTCGGCCTCGCCCATGATGATTTGCGGCGGGACCGGCCAGTCCGCGACGCCTGCCCTGACCGCGGCTTCCAGATGCGGCATGGTCGGCAGCACCGCCTCGAACGCGACGCCTTGCGCGCGCAGCCGCGCCAAGGTCTCGCCGAACACGCCAATGTGCCGTGCCACCTCGCTGCGGCGGCTGCCCGGCAGCACCAGCAGCATCGGCGGCCCGGCATCACGGCGCGCCTGCTCCGCCGCGTTGGGACGCAGGCTCGCAAGCTGCTCGATCAGGGGATGGCCAACATAGGTGCAGGGCGGGCCGCCGAGCTTGCGAAACGCCTCCGGCTCGAACGGCAGCAGGCCCAGCACGTGGTCGACATAGGAGTGCATCGCCCGCGCGCGGCCGGGGCGCCAGGCCCACACCGTCGGCGCGACGTAGTTGACGATCGGAATTGCGGGATCGCGAGCACGAACTCGCTTCGCCACGCGCTGGGTGAAGTCGGGACTGTCGATGATGACGAGCACGTCGGGCTGGGCCGCAACGATCGCGTCGACCGTGCCGCGGATCAGGCGCAGGATCTTCGGCAGTTGCTTCAGCACGCCGGTGAAGCCGACGATCGAGAGCTCCTCGATCGGGAACAGCGAAACGAGCCCCTCGCGCGCCATGCCGCGACCGCCGACGCCGGAGAACTCGACCCCATCGCCCAGCCGCTGCCGCAGCACCTTCATCAGGCTGGCGCCGAGGCGGTCACCGGACTCTTCGGTCGCGACAAGGCAGATCCTGCGGATGGCCGGACCAGCCGGAGGCCGCGCCGTCACGCAGCGACGCCCATGATGAACACCCCGGCGCGATCGGCTGTCGAAACCGTTTCCTGCGGATCGGCAAGCAGCGTATGGCCGGCGGCAACGGCGACCCCAGCGAGGCCCGCAGCTGCAAGGCCCTCGACGGTGCGCGGGCCGATGGTCGGCAGATCGTAGCGCAGATCCTGACCGGCCTTCGGCGCCTTGACCAGCACGCCGCGCCCGGCAGCGGCGCGAATGCGGCGATCGGCGCGCAAGCGCGCCACGCGCGTCAGCAGCCCATCGGTGCCCTCGATATCCTCGAGCGCCACGACGTGGCCATCGATCACGACCACCGCCTGCCCGACATCGAACGGCGCCATGGCCCGCAGCACCGCAAGCCCCTTCGCAATGTCCCCGCTCACCAGGTCGGTCGGCCCGCTCCGCGTCAGCCGCCCGTCGGGAACGAGCAGATTGGGGGCGACGTCCTTGACGCCGATCATATGGAAGCCGTGGCGCTCGAAGATGCGGCCGACGCCCGACAGGAGATGATCATCGCCGCCACGAAACGCCGACCAGATATAGGGCAGCTCGCGCAGCGTTCCCCAATCGATCCGGATCTCCGACACCGCGGGACGAACGAGATTGCCGATGAACATCAGGTCGTGACAGCCCTCGGCCTTGAGCAGCTTGAGGGCATTGCCGAGCTGGCCGAGTCCGATCCAGTGATGACGAAAGCGCGCCAGCGGCTTCGGATCGCAGATGCCCTTCAGCGCGAACAGCACGGGCGTCTGGCCGCGTGCGACGATCGCGTCGGCGACCGCGAACGGCAGCACCCCACCCGCGGCGATCATACCGATCGGCGGAGCGGTCTCGGCGGCCTGCGCACCCATGGCGCTCAATGCTCGGTTGCCGGCCTGCCGATCTCCGGCAGGCACAAGGCGCGATGGCGGCCCCCCTCGATGAAGGCCAGGATCTCGGCAATGGCCGGATCCTCTCCGGCCAGCGGACGCACGGCCGCAAGACGATCGGCGAACACGCCGGGACCGTGGAACAGCTTCTGATAGAAGGCGCGGACAGTGGCGAGACGCTCTCGGGTGAACTTGCGGCGCTTCATGCCGATGACGTTGAGGCCTTCGAGCGCGGCGTACTGGCCGTTGACGAGGCCATAGGGAATGATGTCGCCGCGCACGCCGCAAACGCCGCCGACCATCACGCCGTGGCCGATGCGGGTGAACTGATGCACCGCAGAGAGGCCGCCGATGTAGACGGCATCGCCGACCTCGACATGGCCGCCGAGCGTCGCCGACGTCGCGAAGATCGCGTTGTCGCCGACCACGCAATCATGGGCGACGTGGGCGTTGTTCATGAAGAACCCGCTGTTGCCAACCTTCGTCAGGCCGCCGCCCTTGGTGGTGCCGATGTTCATCGTCACGCCCTCGCGGAAGGTGCCGCCGGAGCCGATCTCCAGCCGGTGCGGCTCGCCGCGGTAGCTCAGATCCTGCGGCGCGCCGCCGAGCACGACGAAGGGCGAGATCACATTGTCGTCGCCGAGCGTCGTATGTCCCATGATCTGGACGTGACTGATCAGCCGGCAGTTGGCCCCGATCACGACATTGGGGCCAATGATGCAGTAAGGGCCGATGACGGTGCCCTCACCGATGACGGCGCCGTCCTCGACGCGCGCGGTGGGATCGATCTTACTCATCTCGACGCAATCAACTCTCTACCCAGCAGGTCAGTCGGTCAGCATCGCGCCAACATCGGCCTCGGCGACGACGACGCCGTCGACCTTGGCGTCACCGTGAAACCACCACATCGTCTTGCGCCGGCCGATCGAGCGCATGTGGTATTCGATGGTCTGGCCCGGCAGCACCGGCTTGCGGAACTTGCATTTGTCGATGGTGAGGAAATACACCGCGCGCGGCTTTTCCGTGCCCTCGACCGACTTGATGCCGATCACGCCGGCGGTCTGCGCCATGCCCTCGATCATCAGCACGCCCGGATAGACCGGCCGCTCCGGGAAGTGCCCCTGGAAGCAGGGCTCGCCGATCGAAACGAGCTTGACGCCGATGCCGCTGTAGTCGGCCCGGATGTTCTTCACGCGATCGATCAGGAGAAACGGATAGCGGTGCGGAAGCGTCTTGAGAATCTCGTTGATGTCGACGTCCGCAAACCTGATGGGTGACTCCTCCATCACTCCCGTCCTTCGTCCCTGTTCGTCGCCGCAGAATCGCGCACCAGCCGTTCCACCGCGACGATCTCGCGGAACCACTGCTTGGTCGGCTTGGCGAAGAATCCGCCCCACCGACCGTTCGGCGGAATGTCGTCCTTGACGCCGCTCATCGCGGTCACCTGCGCACCATCGCCGATCGTGAGATGGTTGTTGATCCCGACCTTCGCCCCAAGCGCGACGTTGTCGCCGATCGTGAGGCTTCCTGCCAGTCCGATCTGGGCCGCCAGCAGGCAATGCCGACCGATTGTGACATTGTGGCCGATCTGAACCTGATTGTCGATTTTGGTGCCCTCGCCGATCACCGTATCGCGCAGGCTGCCGCGATCGATGGTCGTCCCGGCGCCGACCTCGACATTGTTCTGGATCAGCACCCGTCCGGTCTGCGGCACCTTGAGGTGACCGTCCGGACCGAAGAAGATGAAGCCATAGCCGTCCTGGCCAATGCTGCAGCCGGGATGGATCAGCACGTCGTTGCCGATCAGCGCGCATTGAATGACGGTGCGGGCGCCGACGTTGCAGTCGCGCCCGATCTTGACGTGAGGACCGATCACGGCGCCGGCGCCGACGACGGTCCCAGCCCCGATTTCGACATGGGCGCCGATGACGGCGAGCGGCTCGACGATGACGCCATCCTCCAGCCGCGCCGTGGGGTCGACGATCGCCTGCGGCGAGATGCCGTCATCGCCAAACCAGGGTTGCGGGCGCAGCGCGTCCGCGTGTCTCTCGCGCGCAAGCTGAACGAAGGCCCGGAACGGCTGATTGGCCCGGAGCACCGCGACATGCGGAGGCACACGCGATTCGAAGCGCGGGCTGACCAGGCAGGCGCCCGCCTTGGTCGCCGCCAGATCGTCGGCATATTTGAGATTGTCGAAGAACGCCAGATGCATCGGGCCGGCTTCGTCGAGCGAGGCCAGTCCCTTGATCACCTGCTCGCCGCGGGTGGCATCGACCAGCGTGGCCTTGGTGGCCGCGGCGATCGCCGCCAGCGTCGCGGGAGGTGAAGCCTGGAAGAAGATCGGTTGTGCCATTCCGTGGTGCCGCCCCGGGAACAAAAAATCAGAGCCCGGCCCCGGCATTCCGGAACCGAGCTCCATTCTCTTACACCGTCCGGGCCGGCCTAGGCCAATCCGGAATCGGCCGAAGCAGCCGCCTTAGAACGTCGTGCCGCCACCGAACCGGAATTCCTGCGTCCGGTCGAACTGACCCTTGGTGAGCGGGATCGCGTAGTCGAAGCGCAGCGGACCGAACGGCGACGCCCACACCAGACCCACACCGACCGAGCTGCGGACCTTGTTCTGGTCGTCGAACTGCAGGCCGAGACAGGTGCCGGCATTGGCAGCCTTGGTCGCAGTGGCAGCGGTCGGCCGGATACAGCCCGGCTGGTTGACTTCGCCCGTCAGCGCCCAGGAGGTCGGTCCCTGGTAGCCCGACAGACCACCGGCGTCGGCGTAAACCGCACCCTTCAGGCCCACTTCACGCGGCAGGAACCAGAACGGCATCTGCAGTTCGAGCGAAGCGCCCCAGTACTTGGTGCCGCCCAGCGCGTCCTGCGTGCCGAACGGATTGATGTCACGCGGACCAATGCCGTTCGGAGCGAAGCCGCGAACCAGGTTCGGACCCATCTGGAAGTGATCCAGCATGCGCAGCTGGGTGTTGCCGATCTTGTTCAGGATACCGCCCTGCAGATGGACGATGCTGACGATGTCCGACACCAGCGGCGTGAAGTACTTCGCGTCGAAGGCAGTCTTCAGGTACGACACGTCGCCGCCGACACCCGCGAAGTCCTGCTTGAAGTCGACCAGCAGGCCGTCGGTGGGGTTCTTGTTGTTGTCGAGCGTGTTGTAGTTCAGCGTGTAGCCGAGCGCCGAGGTCAGCGTCGCACCCTTCGCCAGCTCCTGGCGGACCGGCAGCGAGGCCTCGCCATTGGCAAAGCAGCCCAGGCCGTTGTTGCCGGTCGGATCAACGCCACCGTTCGCGTTGATGAACGCGGGCGTCGGGTTGAACGGCACCAGGCGGTTGCCGATCAGGCTGCCGGCGGCGAGGTTGTTACAGTCCGACAGCGTCGCCGGCAGCGTGATCTCCTGGCGGTAGATCGAGTAGCGCAGCTGCAGCGACAGGTCTTCACGCAACTGGAAGCCGAGCCGCGGGCTGAAGCCGAGCGTCTTGGTGCCATAGGAGATGAAGTTGTTGGCGAGCTGCTGGCGCTGATAGAAATCGAGGCCGAGCGCGACACGGTAGTCGAGCAGATAGGGCTCGACGAAGGACAGCGAATAGCCCCGCGCGAACTGGCCGTAGGTGACGGACGCCTTGGCGAACAGGCCGCGACCAAGGAAGTTGCGTTCGGAGATCGACACCTCGGCCAGCGCGCCGTCCGTGGTCGAATAGCCGCCGGAGATCGAGAAGTCGCCGGTCGACTTCTCCTCGAGAGCGACGACCAGCACGACCCGGTCGCTCGACGAGCCCGGCTCGGTGGTGATCTTCACGTCCTTGAAGAAGTCGAGGTTCTTCAGCCGGCGCTCGGCACGATCGACCAGCGCGCGGTTATAGGCATCGCCTTCAGAGATATCGAACTCGCGGCGAATGACGTAATCGCGGGTCCGGGTGTTGCCGCGGATGTTGATGCGCTCGATGTAGGTGCGCGGACCCTCGTCGACCGCAAACACCACCGAAACGGTGTGGGCCTCGAAGTTGCGATCGCCGCGCGGGCGGACCACAGCGAAGGCGTAGCCGCGACGCGACGCCTCGATCTGCATCTCCTCCACCGACTTCTCGATGTTCTCGACGTTGTAGAGCGAGCCGACACTGACGCGCGAGTAACCGCGCAGCGAGGTGGCATCGAGCGTCGCGATGGACGACTGGAAGTCGACCGAACCGACCCGGTACTGCTGGCCTTCCTCGATCTTGAAGGTGACCAGGAAGCCCTTGCGCTCAGGATCATACTCGGTCAGCGCGGCCACGACCTGGACGTCGGCATAGCCGTTCTTCAGGTAGAAGCGCCGAATGAGGTCGCGATCGGCCTCGACGCGGTCCGGGTCGTAGACGTCGCCGGAGCCGAGGAAGCTCAGCAGGTTGGACTCATGGGTCTTGATGATGTCCTTCAGGCGATAGGACGAGAAGGCGTTGTTGCCGACGAACTCGATCGACTTCACGCCGGTCTTCGCACCTTCCTCGACCGTGAAGATCAGGTCGACCCGGTTGTTCGGCTGCTCGATCATCTCCGGCGTGACGCGGATGTCATAGCGACCCGACCGGCGGTAGATCTCGGCGATGCGCTGCGCGTCGGCCTGCACCATCGGCTTCGACAGGGTACCGCGCGGCTTCGACTGCACTTCCGCGGTGAGCTGCTCGTCCTTGACCTTCTTGTTGCCCTCGAAGGCGACGCGGCCGATGACCGGGTTCTCGACGACGGTCACGACCAGCCGACCACCTTGGCGGGCGATCTTCACGTCCGAGAACAGACCGGTCTCGATCAGCGCCTTGAGGCCGTCGTCGACCCGACCGGCATCCAGGGTCCCACCGGGGCCCGGCTTGAAGTAGGAGCGGATGGTTTCCACTTCCACGCGCCGGTTACCGACCACTTCGATCGAGTTGACCGACTGTGCAGCGGCTGGAGACGACAAAACCACGTTCGCCAGCGGCAGAGCCACCGGAACGGCGAACATGATTAGGGTGGCCAGCAACCCCCCCCGCACCCGCAATCCGAACTTCATGCGCTACGCGCCCTTATATTCCGATGCCGGTTCCGTACCCCTACGAACCC
Organism: Bradyrhizobium ontarionense; assembly: GCF_021088345.1. Lineage (NCBI taxonomy): Bacteria > Pseudomonadati > Pseudomonadota > Alphaproteobacteria > Hyphomicrobiales > Nitrobacteraceae > Bradyrhizobium > Bradyrhizobium ontarionense. The sequence continues at coordinate 1,524,562 of NZ_CP088156.1, forward strand.
GACAGATTCCCATTTGTCGTTCGCTTGTAGCCAATTTGGACCCGACGGCAAACGCCGGATGTCTCTGAATTTTCAAATTCGTTTCAAAACGTTGCCTAACGGCCACGTCGTAAAAAGGCCGCGTTTAGGAACCGGCGAGATGCAGGATGTCGTTGTACGTTGCAAAGACCATCAGCATCAGAACCAGCCCCAGGCCGATTCGGAACCCCATTTCCTGGGCGCGCTCCGACAGCGGGCGCCCCCGGGCCGCCTCGACCCCGTAAAACAGCAGGTGTCCGCCGTCGAGCAGTGGAACCGGGAACAGGTTCAACAGCCCGATCGAGACCGACAGCGTCGCACACAGCTGCACAACGAACTGGAATCCAAGGCTCGCAGCCTGTCCCGAAAGTTGTGCGATTCGGATGGGACCGCCGACGTCGCCGGCGCTCCCGGCGCCCGCGACCAGCGAGGCAATGAACTTGAAGGTCGTGGCGATGATGAACCAGACCTGCTCGAAGCCGATCTTGATCGATTCGAGGAACCCGACCGGGACCGACCGTGATTCGTCCGGCTTGGCGTTGTACTGGATGCCCAGCACGCCGATCCGGTGGCTGTTGCCGAACAGGTCCTTGACCTCCTTCAGCGCCGGCGTCGCCTTGAGGGTGAGTTCCGCCCCGTCGCGCTTGATCAGGAAGTTCAATTCCGAGCCGGCGCTGACCGAGACCACGCGCTGCATGTCGGCAAACGTCTCGATCGCGCGGCCATCGATCGCCGCAATGACGTCGCCGTCCTTGAAGCCGGCGGCCGCCGCGACGCTGTCGGGCTGGACCGCGTCGACCCGCGGCGTGGTGTTCGGCTTGCCGAAATAGAGGGCCATGCCGGCAAAGATGATGACCGCGAGGATGAAATTGGCGATCGGGCCGGCCGCGACGATCGCAGCGCGCTGTCCGACCGTCTTGTGGTGGAAGCTGTCGGCGCGCTCTTCGGCCGTCATCTTGGCAAGCGCGTCGGCCGACGGGGTCGAGGCCTCGGATTCGTCGCCGAAGAACTTCACATAGCCGCCGAGCGGGATCGCGGAGATCTTCCAGCGGGTGTTGTGGCGGTCGTTGAAACCGATCAATTCAGGACCAAATCCGAGCGAAAACGTTAAGACCTTCACGCCGGCCCAGCGCGCGATCAGGAAATGGCCGAGCTCGTGGAAGAAGACCACGATCGTCAGCACAAACAGGAACGGGATGATGTAGCCGAGAAGGCCGTTGCTCAACGTATTGAAAATATGGTGGAAAAATTCGGACATCCGATTCCCTTCCCGCGAGCCCGAGGGCTCATCCAACCCTCTAAGATGCTTTTGCGGCGATTTGAGGCAAGAGGCCCGCGGCCCTTTTTCGCGCATCATGGTCAATGGCGATCGCGTCGTCCGCCGACGTCAGCGGTGCCAAATTACCTGAACGGGTCCAATTCTCGAGGGTGGCCTCGACCAGCCGGGCAATGGCGCCGAAACGGATCTGCCCAGCAATGAAGGCGGCCACCGCCACCTCATTCGCGGCATTGAAGACAGTCGTCGCGCCGTGGCCGGCGCGCAGCGAATCGTAGGCCAGCCGCAGGCCGGGGAAGCGCTCGAAATCCGGCGCCTCGAACGTCAATGTGCCGATCTTGGCGAGGTCCAGCCGATCCGAGGGGCCCTTGATGCGTTCCGGCCACCCCAGGCAATGGGCGATCGGGATCCGCATGTCGGGGGCGCCGAGCTGGGCCACGACCGACCGGTCCGAGAACTCGACCATGCCGTGGACGATCGACTGCGGATGCACCAGCACGTCGATCTCATCAGGTGACAGCGCGAACAGGTAGGACGCCTCGATCACCTCGAGGCCCTTGTTCATCATCGAGGCCGAATCGATCGTGATCTTCTGGCCCATGCTCCAGTTCGGATGCTTGAGCGCCTGGGCGAGCGTCGCCTGCTCGATGTCGGCAGCGGCCCAGGTCCGGAACGGTCCGCCGGAGGCGGTGATGATCACGCGCACCAGTTCCTCGCGATTGCCGGAGGACAGCGCCTGGAACAGCGCATTGTGCTCCGAATCGGCCGGCAGGATGCAGGCCCCGGCCTGCGCCGCGCGCTGCATGAAGAAATCGCCGGCACAGACCAGGCATTCCTTGTTGGCGAGCGCAACGGTGGCGCCGCGGTCGACCGCAGCCAGCGCCGGCTTCAGGCCGGCCGCGCCGGACACCGCCGCCATGACCCAGTCGGCGGGACGGGCGGCGGCCTCAATGATGGCGCTCTCCCCTGCTCCGCATTCGATCCCGGTGCCGGCCAGCGCATCGCGCAGCTCGTCGAGCCCTGCGGGATCGGCGACCGCCACGAATCGCGGGCTGAACTCCCGAGCGAGCTTGGCCAGCCCCTGGACGTTGCTGTTACCGGTCAGCGCCTCGACCCGGTAGCGCTCGGGCGCGCCGCGCAACAGGTCCATGGTCGAATCGCCGATCGAGCCGGTGGCGCCGAGCACGGTGATGCTGCGCACCTCCGCGAGGCCGGCCGTGTTGTTCCGCAATGGCACTGCGCTCATGTTCTCACCAAAAATCTCGACCGGTCAGGAGGGCCGGTCACCAAACCAGAAGACCGCGGCCGACACCATCGAGGCCGCCCCGCAGCAAACCCACGATCGCCGCAAAGACGATCGCCGCGACATAGCCGTCCAGGCGGTCCAATAGGCCGCCATGGCCCGGAATGATGTGACTGGAGTCCTTGACCCCGAAGCGTCGCTTGACGGCGGATTCGAGCAGGTCGCCGAGCTGAGACACCACCGACAGCACCGCCGCCACCACGACCATTGCCACCAGCCCGCCGGCATCGGCAAGCGACCAGCCGGCGGAGACCACGAGGCTGGCGGCGAAGCCGCCGATCGCCCCGGCCCAGGTCTTGTTCGGGCTGATCCGCGGCGCGAGCTTCGGCCCGCCGATGCCGCGTCCTGCGACATAACCGCCGATGTCGCTCGCCCACACGACCAGGAAGACCAGCACCAACGCCTGCCATCCGTGCGCGGCGTCGAACCGCACCAGCACGGAGGCGAGCTCGGCGGCTGAGGCATAGACGAAGCCGGTCGCGACCCAGGCGCGACGCCCGGCAGCGAGAGCCGTGACGAGCAGGAGCCCGAGGCCGAGCACAACGACGGCGAAGTCGACCAGACCAAAGGCGCAGCAGATGCCGGCGACCGCGATGGCCAGGGCGCCGGCCGTGCCGACGCTGACGGCCCGGCCCTCGCCGACCACCATCAGCCATTCGAGATAGAGGCCGGCCGCGACCACCGTGACCAGCACGGTCCAGAACACCCCGCCGGCATAGGCTGCCCCGAGCGCCAGCGGCACCAGCACGAGCGCAGCCGCGACCCGCAGCAGGAGATTGTGCTGCCCGGCTCTTGCGGCGTCTGCGACGGCTGCGGTGTCGGGCTTGCTCACGAGGCGGTTTTCGCCACGAGGCCGCCGAAGCGGCGTTCACGCCGGCCGAACTCGGCAATCGCGCCTTCGAGCGTGGTCTTGTCGAAGTCGGGCCAATGGACCGAAACGAAGACGAGCTCGCTATAGGCGGCCTGCCACATCAGGAAGTTCGACAGCCGCTGCTCGCCGCTGGTGCGAATGATCAGATCAGGATCGGGAATATCGGGCGCATCGAGATGACTGCCGATGGCGTCAGCATCGATCGAGGCCGGATCGCGGCGGCCTTCGGCGACCTCGCGCGCAAGCCGCTGCGCTGCGCGCGCGATCTCCTGGCGCGAACCGTAATTGAAAGCGACAACGAGCGTGAGCTTGGTATTGCCCGATGTCAGTTCCTCGGCTTCGCTCAGCAGCGCGCAGATGTCGGGCTCGAGCCCGGCGCGCTCACCGATCACCCGGACCCGCACGCCGTCGCGATGCAGGGTGGCGAGATCATTGCGGATGAAACGGCGCAACAGCCCGAACAGGTCGCCGATCTCGGTCGCCGGACGCGACCAGTTTTCGGACGAGAACGAGAAGATCGTGAGATAACGGATGCCGAGCTCGTGCGAGGCGCGGACCACGCGGCGCAGCGCGTCGACGCCGCGGCGATGACCTTCCGCGCGCGGCAGCCCGCGCGCCGCGGCCCAGCGGCCGTTGCCGTCCATGATGATGGCAACATGGGCCGGGCCGTCGGAGCAATCCGGCGCCTCCGTCACGGGGGCCGCGGCTTTGGACATGAAAAGCATCCTTCAGACGGTGAGGATTTCCTTTTCCTTCGCCGTCAGCAACTGATCGATCTCCGAGATCACGCTGTCGGTCGCCTTCTGCACGTCGGCGGCGATGCGCTCCTGATCATCCTCGGAAATCTCGTGATTCTTTTCGAGCTTCTTGGCCGCATCGAGACCGTCGCGGCGGACGTGGCGGACGGCGACGCGCGCGGCTTCCGCATATTTGTGCGCGACCTTGACCAGCTCCTTGCGGCGCTCCTGGTTGAGCTCGGGAATCCGCAGCCGGATCACCTGCCCTTCGGTCGCCGGCGACAGGCCGAGGTTGGAATCGACGATCGCCTTCTCGACCGCCTTCACCATCGTGCGGTCCCACACCTGCACCGAGAGCAGGCGCGGCTCGGGCACGGAGACGGTGGCGAGCTGGTTGAGCGGCATGTGCGAGCCATACGCCTCGACCTGGACCGGCTCCACCATCGACGCCGAGGCCCGGCCGGTGCGCAGTCCGCCGAGCTCGTGCTTCAGCGCCTGGGTCGCGCCCTGCATGCGGCGCTTCAATTCGTTGAGATCGAACTTGTCCGTGGACATCACGCTTTCCTTTCTGCAACCCGGGACTCTCAGGTCCGTTTCGCGCGCCTCCTTGAGGGAGGCTGCCGGCCGGACTCGACGCATGCCGGGCAAATCTCTGTCTCGCCTTCGCTTCTACCGCAGGCCCGGGATCGGTCCAACACCGGCAAACCGACGGTGCCGCGGTTCAACCCGCGACGATGGTACCGCGCCCGCTGCCCTGCAACATCGCACCGATCGAGCCGGGTTCGGCAATTGAGAAAACAATGATAGGCAGCGACGTCTCGCGGGCAAGCGCGAATGCAGTCGCATCCATGACCTTGTAGCCGCCCTCGATCGCCTGCGAATGGGTCAGCCGGTCGAATCGCTTCGCGGTTGGATCCTTCTTGGGATCGGCACTGTAGACGCCATCGACATTGGTGGCCTTGAGCACCGCCTGGGCGCCGATCTCGGCGGCCCGCAGCACGGCGGTGGTGTCGGTCGTGAAGAAGGGATTGCCGGTGCCGCCGCCGAGCAGCACGATGCGGCCTTCGGCCAGCAATTTGTGCGCCGCGGCACGGGTGAAGAGCTCGCACACTTCCGGCATCACGAACGCCGAGAGCGCCTGCGCCGGAGTGCCTTTGCGCTGGATCGCGGCTTCCAAGGCCAGGCAATTCATGACGGTCGCAAGCATGCCCATCGTATCGCCGGTCGGGCGCGACACGCCCTTCGACGAAACTTCCACGCCGCGCACCATGTTGCCGCCGCCGACCACGACGGCGATCTCGACGCCGAGCTTCTGGGCCGCAATCAGGTCGTCGGCGATGCGATCGACGGTCGCCTGGTCGATGCCGAAGGCGTGGCTACCGGCGAGATACTCGCCCGACAGCTTGATGACGACGCGACGATAGAGCGGCTCAGCCATTCGCCAATGCTTCCCTGTCCCGCGCGTTGAGATCCGGCGCGACGGCCGCGCCGGATCGAGACGACATCCAGTCGTTACTTCTTGCCGCTGGCCGCCGCCACTTCGGCGGCGAAGTCGGTCTCTTCCTTCTCGATGCCCTCGCCGAGCGCATAGCGGACGAAACCGGCAACCTTGATCGGACCGCCAACCTTGCCTTCGGCTTCCTTCAGCGCCTGCGCGACCGACTTGCCGCTGTCGTGGATGAAGGCCTGCTCCAGCAGAGTGACTTCCTTGTAGTAGGTCTTCAGGCCGGACTCGACGATCTTCTCGATCACGTTTTCCGGCTTGCCCTGCTGCCGATACTTGTCGGCGAGCACGTCTTTCTCGCGCTTGACGAGTTCCGGATCGAGGCCGGCGGCATCGATCGCCTGCGGGTTGGCCGCCGCGACATGCATCGCGAGCTGACGCCCGAGCACTGCGAGTTCGTCGGTCTTGCCAGGCGATTCCAGCGCCACGATCACGCCGAGCTTGCCCGCGCCTTCGATCACGGCGCCATGGACGTAGCTCGACACCACACCTTCGCTCACTTCGAGCGAAGCCGCGCGGCGCAGCGTCTGGTTCTCACCGATGGTCGCGATCGAATCGGCGATCGCGGCCTCGACGGTGATGCTGCCGACTTTCGCGGCCTTGATCTTCTCCACGTCGGAGCCGACGTCGAGCGCGACCTGGGCGATCATCTTGACCAGACCCTGGAAGTGCTCGTTGCGCGCGACGAAGTCGGTCTCGGAGTTGACCTCGACGACGACGCCCTTCTTGCCCGAGGTGAGCGCGCCGATCAGACCCTCGGCCGCAACGCGTCCGGCCTTCTTTGCAGCTTTCGACAAGCCCTTCTTGCGCAGCCAATCCTGCGCGGCCTGCATGTCGCCGCCGGTCTCGGTGAGCGCAGCCTTGCAGTCCATCATGCCCGCGCCGGTCGACTCGCGCAGGTCCTTCACCATCGCTGCGGTGATATTAGCCATCGTTGAACGTCCTTTTGCCTGTCCAAAGCGCGACGCAGCGGACGACGTCTCGCCATCCGCTGCCAGGAAATACCTCGATCAGTCGCGATGGCCGGCGTCCGACGCCGGCCAGATAGTCTTGCGTCGTCTTACGCGTCGGCGAGCGACTTGGCCTGGGCGACCCAGGCATCGGCACGGCTCGGCAGACCGACTTCTTCGCCGATCTTGTGAGCGGTGTCGTGGTTCAGCTCGGCGAGCTGCCAGTAGTGGAAGACGCCGAGGTCGTTGAGCTTCTTCTCGATCGCCCCCGACACGCCGGTGAGCTTCTTGAGGTCGTCGGCGGTGCCGCGCGGACCGGGCAGCCCCTGGAACGTCGCGGCCGCCGTCGCTGCCGGAAGCTCTTCCTCGAGCGGCGCGGAAGAGGCGCCGACATCGATGCCGAGCTCGCCCTGCGCACGCGAGATGCCGTCGATGGCGGCGCGCGCAATCAGGTCGCAATACAGCGTAATGGCCCGACCGGCGTCGTCATTGCCGGGAACGACATAGGTGATGCCCTTCGGATCGCAATTGGTGTCGACGATCGCGGCGACCGGGATGTTGAGGCGCTGGGCCTCCTGGATCGCGATGTCTTCCTTGTTCGTGTCGATCACGAAGATCATGTCGGGCAGACCGCCCATGTCCTTGATGCCGCCGAGCGAGCGGTCGAGCTTGTCGCGCTCGCGCTGCAAGGTCAGCCGCTCCTTCTTGGTGTAGGAGCTGGCTTCGCCCGAGGACAGCACCTCGTCGAGGTGACGCAGGCGCTTGATCGACGCCGAGATCGTCTTCCAGTTGGTCAGCGTGCCGCCGAGCCAGCGCGAATTGACGAAATACTGGGCGCAGCGCTTGGCCGCGTCAGCCACGTTGTCCTGGGCCTGGCGCTTGGTGCCGACGAACAGGATACGGCCGCCCTTGGCGACGGTGTCGCTGACCGCCTGCAGTGCCGTGTGCAGCAGCGGCACGGTCTGGGCGAGGTCGATGATGTGGATGTTGTTGCGGCTTCCGAAAATGAAATCGGCCATTTTCGGGTTCCAGCGGTGAGACTGGTGACCAAAGTGAACGCCAGCTTCGAGCAGCTGGCGCATAGTGAAGTCGGGCAGCGCCATAGGATGATACTCCGGTTGTTCCTCCGGAAACGCGTGAGCAAAAACGGGCCGTTAAGGCCCGGCTTGCCACCGGACGCCCTCTTTGAGAGCCAAGTTTCCGTGTGAGATGGCGCGCTATATAGCCGGATTTTCGCGCAACGCAAGGAAAATGGGCCTATTCGGCCTGCAGAAGCTCCGTGAGGACCGTCTTCGCCTGCGATTCCTGAAGCGGAACGAAATCGACTGGCCCCTTATTGTCCGCCCCCGACGAGGCCGCAGCCATCACGCCCATGCCGACCAGACCGAACGCCATTCCCCCGCCCTGCATGGCCCTGGATCGATCGCTGGGCCTGATCGAGAAGAAATAGGTTCGCCCGGGCTCGGTATTGAAATCGAGGATGGAATCGCCCGGGAACAGCGTCTGGGTCGCCACGAGATGGTGCGGTCCCGCCGGTCGGTCGAGATAGACGTAGGTGCCGGGCAGGAGCCGACTCAACGCAACGCCGTCGACCTTGGCGTCGCAGCTGGTCCTGTCCAGCCAGGAGTCCTTCAAGCTCATGATGACGATGCGGGAGTGGCCGGGTCGCGGCGATCCGATCTTCTGCGATACCACCGCGTATTCGGTCCCCTCCTTGCCGGTAAGGCACCCTGATACCAAGAAGGCCGATCCCAGCCCCAAGAACGCGCGTCGGTTCATCCTGAAGTCCCCCGTAAAACCCCGGAACCGAGGCTATGACGGGAACCCGCAAACTTTCAACCTCTGGCGGCAAAGAGAGTGGAACTGTGCTCAGCGCTCCACACCCGTGCCTCTCGCCTCGGTGCGGGCCGCATCGAGCTCGCCCTTCAGCTTCGCGACGTCATCGAGAAAGGCGCGCTCGTCGCGCAGCGGAACCAGGCGCAATGACGGGGGCAGGACGACGTGGGTGACGTTGGGCCGGCCCGAATTCGCGAACGCCTCCGACCGCTGCAGGGTCTGGACAGCGATCGCCACGACCAGCAGCAAACCGACCACAAGGCCTTTGGCCAGCAGATGCGTGCGTCCGACCTCCCGCAGATGCAGGAAGCATATCGCCGCAAGAACGATCCATGATGCGACGTAGCCATAGGTGAACACGGCGGTCCAGGTCAGGGCAAACGAGGCAACCTGCGCAAACTCGCTATAGATCCAGAAGGCGACCAGCCCGGCCTCTGCGATCAGGAGATGGCGCACAAAGTGCGAGCGTCCGGAAAACAGGCGTGCCAGCAGCGCCCAGACGCCGACCCACGCCGTGACGACCCCGATCATCGTGAGGGTCGGCACGAGATAGTCGGACAGATGCGCCTCCGAGGTCTGCGCAAACCAGACCATCATCGCGTTGAGGGCGAGCAGCACGGCGCCGAGCGCAATTGCGGCGACGATCGGGAGCGCGCCACGCTCGGATCCCGCCAGCCGTTCGGGCTCGACGGCATGCCCCGCCTCCCGCACCCGAAGCAGGGTCTGTCCGATCCGGATCGGCTTGATGCCGTCGAGAACGAGCTGCTGCTTTCGGCTCCTGCTGCGGTCGAGATACATGCCGTTGGCGCTGCCGAGATCTTCCGCGACGAGTTGTCCCTCGCCGTCACGGAAGATGCGGACGTGACGCACAGCCACGTAGGGATCATCGACAATGACGTGGTTGTCGTAGCCGCGGCCGATGCTGATCTCGGCGGCATCGAGGCGGAAGCGCCCGGCAACGTCGCGATGCCTGGAGAGGATCTCGACCCAGATCATCGCACGGCCTGCAAACGCTCGAGGAAGCTCTTGCCAAGCTGTAACGCGTCGTCATAGGCGATCGCCTGCAGGCTGAGGCGTGAGACCAGCGCTTCGTCGGCGTGGTCCTGTGTCACGGCGACCATCGCCACGTCGTAGAGGCCGTCGAACTCGCGATAACCTTGCGCGCACCAGATGACCCGCAGCGGCGGATGCTCGGCTGCGGCCGGCGCCATGCCCACGAAATCCTCATTGCAGTGCTGCGGCGTGTACCATTTGCGGAATGAGCCGCCCAGCGTGAGCCGGGGCTGCGCCAACTGAGTCAGCACGGTCGCGAACTGGAATTGGTTGAGATCGATCGATTTCGCATAGGCGTGACTGACCTCGACGGCGCCCGTGTTCAGGTCGGACGCGACATACACGCTCGCCTCGGCTTTGCAGCTCGTCGAATTGATGCTGGCGCGCGGCTTCGGCGAGGCGCTGGCGTTGGTGCTGGCCCAGCATTCGAACCACGCCGCGCGCGTTTCCGGCGCCTGATAGGACCCAAATACGCGGTCGCGGAAGCCCTCCTCGCCCAAGGATTTGTAGAGCGCCCCGCGCCAGCTGACGAGCTGCGCGATCACGTCCTTGCGCAGATCCGCCGGCGCAGGCTTCGCATCCTGTCCTCGTGCCACCAGCGCAGCAGCGAAGCGCGCCGGCACCAGGAAGCTGATCAACTGCCCGCCGCGCCGGGTCGCGACGTTGACGCCGACCACCTGCCCTTGCGCATTGACCGCCGGACCGCCGCTCATGCCGGGATTGAGCGCGCCGGTGAAGTGGATGTGATCGTTGTAACTGTGCTCGACGAGGCCGTTATACGTGCCTTCAATGATGGTGAAGCCGAGATCGAGCGGGTTGCCGAGCGAATACAGCCGCTCGCCCTTCGGCAGGCTGCCATCGAGCGCGGCCTTGTCGAAGCCGAAGAACGGCGCGTTCTGCTTCTCGACCCGAACGAGCGCAAGATCGTTCGGCAGGTCGACGGCGAGCAGCGCCACCGCACCCTGCGTGCCATCGGCTCCGGTATATTCGAGCCGATAGGTCTTGGGCTCGAGCGCGGCATCGGAGACCACGTGATAGTTCGTGATCGCAAGTCCGTCGGCCGAGACCAGGAAGCCAGACCCGGTCGAGGTCTGGCGGCCGGCATCGGCGACGAGCGTGCGGATCTGAAGCAGGCGCGGCGGCGCCGAGGCATAGACGGTTTCGGCGCCAGGCAACGGCTGCGATTCGGCCCGCGACGGGAGGCCTGCGACGCCAGCACTGCAAAGGGCGGCCATGATGGCGCTTCGCCAGAACAGCGCGCGCACGATACCAATAAACGCTGAAATCAATGATGCCCCCGCAACACGTCGTCGGCTGCCGACGTCCTGCGCCCACGATCGATCAGTCCGGCGGTCCGGCAGATATCGAAAACAGGCCGACGTTGCAACCGCTGCGCCGCCAAACCGACGCGCGACGGCTCAACAATGCGGGACGTTCGGCGGACACCTCTTGCCGGCAGCAGGAGCCGGCCGCGGCGGTGGCGCCGCAGGCCTTGCCATCTGAGGCGGTGGCGCCGGCCGTGCCATGGCGGCCACCGGCGGCGGGCTGGGACGTGCGATAGGTGGCGGACTGGGTCGGGCCACCGCCGGCGGGGGAGCTGGACGCATCATAGGCGGTGGCGGCGGCCGGACCGGGGCCGCTCGGACCATGGGCGCGACCGGCGGTCGTGGCGGTGACGGCGGCGGACTCAGCCGAGCGACCGGCGGCGCGTGCCGTTGGATCGGCGGCGGCGCGGCCTGTTGGATCCGTGCTCGCGGCTCCGGTCCGCGCGGAACCGCAGCCGGCAGCACCGGGCGAGAGGTCGTGGTCGCTGGCCTCGTCGGGGGGGCAGCGGGCGCGCCGGGCGGCGTGCGGTTCGCATGCAGGCCGGAGATCGGCTGTCGCGACGGCGGCGTGCCGGTCGGTTGCGCCGCTTGAGCCGGGCCCGGCGCGGGTGCGGTCAGCGCCGACGGGCGCGCATTCGGAGCGGTGGCGGATGGCGGGATCGCGGGCGCACCGCGGCCGGGCACTGGAAGGGCGTTCGCGGCGGGCGCCGCCTGGCCTGGCCGGCCTGCCGGCGTCAGAGGCCCACCGGGCGCGACGTTGATTGCCGGTCCATGCCCTGCGGGACCGGCGGGCGCGCCAGGCAACGGCGCCTTGCCTTGCTGGATCAGCGCTGCTCGCTGCACCACCGCCGGCGGCAAGGCCGGCGTCACGGCAACCGGCGGCGACGTCGCCGCCGCCGCCGGGCCGGTCGCGATCGGCCCGGCGGGCGCCGGACGGTTGATCACGGTGGCGATGACGGTCGTGTTGTGGATGTTCTGGTAGATGATGTTGTTCGGCGGCGGCGCGACGAAGGCCGGTGGCCGGACATAGAGCGGGATCGGAATAAAGACCGGCTGGGGCAGGATGAACACGCCGACCGGCGCGAATGGCGGCGCCAGATCGACGAAATCAGGCGGTGGCGGCGGCAGCACGTAGATCGGCGGCGGTGGCGGCGGCACGAAGCCGAACTCGGGATCCGAAAACAGCAGCACCGGACGTTCGACATAGATGACCTCATCGAGCGGCGGCGGCGGCACGTCATACTCGATCATTGCGAAGGTTGGCGGCGGCTCCGATGCGGCAGCCAAGATCGCCAGCCGACGCCGGGCGTCCGCGGCATGCGCGCCATAGGGATAGCGCTTCAGATAGGACCAGTAGGCCTCAGGGCTGTCGGTGCGATAGGTCCGCCGCCAGGTCAGCGCCTCGCGGCGGGCGGCAACGATGGCCCGCACGCGCCGGGCGAGCGGATCGTTCGGATAGGCGGCGATGAAGTCCTCGTAGCCTTGCAGATTGTCGCGCTCCAGCGCCGCCGCATAGGCCTCCTGCACCGGCAGGTCGCGGATCGGCCGCGCGCGCAGCGCCGCCGCCTGCTCGGCCGAAGCCTGCGTGGCGGGCGCATCCGGCGCCCGCTCGAAGAACGTGAAGGTCGTCTGGACCTTCTGCGCATCCCAGGGCACCTGGGCGCCCTTGGTCGCTTCGTTGACACGCAGCCGAAGGCGATCGAATAGCTCGGGCAACAACAAGCCGCCGGTGCGGATCATTTCCGCAAGCGACTGGGCGTACATGCCGTAGGAACCGGTTTCGGTCGGAGCGATGGTCCCCGGAGCCGCGTTGAAGGCGATCAGCATGTTGTTGTCGGGCTCGACCAGCGCCAGCCCGCCGGCGATCGTCGGACCGCTTGCGATGAAAGGCTGCTGACGCGCCGCATCGAGCACGACGACGCTGGCCTTCACCGGCGTCGCCGCAAGCTGGCGGATGTAGTCGCTGAGGCGCAGGCCCTCGGTCGGAATGTCGACGTCGCTGCCGACGTTGGCATCGACGGGAAGAAAATAGTTCTCGCCGGCGAGCTGCATGCCGTAGCCGGCAAGATAGACCATCGCGACGGTGTCGCCGTCGGACGACTGGGCCTTGTGAATGAAATCGCGAAAGCTCTTGCGCAGCGTGTCGGCATCGAGGTCGCGGGCGCCGACCACGTCGAAGCCCGCCGCCTGCAGCGTCTGCGCAATCAGGCCGGCGTCGTTGGCCGCCGTGGCCAGCGGCCCCTTGGCATAGGCGCCGTTCCCGATGACGAGCGCGATGCGCTTCTCCGGCGCGGGCTGCTGCGCTGCGGCAGGCCAGACCGGAGCTGCCAGCGCGAGCAGGCAGAGCGAGACACAGCAAAAGATCCTGGGCAAGCGCATGACGATTCGAGCCCCTTCAAGGCATCCCGCCCGGATTCAGCAGGAGGATGGCTGAACCGCGGTTGAACGGAGGCGTCTCCGTACAGCCGACGCGCAGCTTTTTCGTTCCGTGTCCCCGGTTTCACCGGCGCGGCGGCCAAGCCAAGGCCGCCTCATCGGAAACGACCGCGGACGATCAAAGCTGCTGCACGTCGACCACGCCGGTCACCGCCTTGATGGCGCCAGCGATTTGTGGCGAAACCTTGAAGCGCCCGGGCAGCTTCATCTCCACCTCGGTCTCGAGGTCGAGCATCATGACCAGCGACACCTCGCCCTCGCCGGCGGCGGCCCGCGGCGCCAGCGGTGGCGCGGCCGCCTTGGCCGCGGCACCATGGCCGTTGGCCGGCGCTGCTTCCGGCCCCTGCAGCCGCCTGACGATTGAATCGAGCGGCTTGGTGTCGCGCAGGAAGATGCGCAGGCCGCGCTGCGTCTTGGCGGCAGCATCGTCGAGCGGCTCGGCATGAAGCACGCGGGCGCGGACGTCGTCACCCTGCAGCTCGGCGCCGAGTTGCAGCAGCACCGCAGCCCCAGGCTCGAGCACGTCGCGATATTGCGCGAGACCTTCGGAAAACAGCACGGCCTCGAAATGGCCGGTCGGATCGGACAGGCCCATGATGCCCATCTTGTTGCCGGTCTTGGTACGGCGCTCCATGCGTGACACCACGGTGGCGGCGACCTTGCCGGCGGTCGCGCCGGTCTTCACCGCGCGCGAGAACTCGGCCCAGCTCTGCACGCGCAGGCGCTTCAGCGCCGCGGCGTAATCGTCGAGCGGATGCCCCGACAGGAAGAAGCCGATCGCGTCATATTCGCGCCGCAGCCGCTCGGCTGGCAGCCAGTTCTCGATGTTCGGCAGGATGATCGCGGGCGCATCGGCGGCGTTGCCGAACATGTCGTTCTGGCCCGATGTGGCGGCCTCATTGGCACGCTGGCAGGCCGCGACGATGGCGTCGGCGCCGGCAAACACGCGCGCGCGGTTCTTGTCGAGCCCATCGAAGGCGCCGGCCGCGGCCAGCGTCTCGATGATGCGCTTGTTGATCGCGCGCGGATTGACGCGGGCGGCGAAGTCGGCGAGCGAGGTGAACGGGCCCCCCTTGTTGCGGGCCTCCACGATCATTTCGATCGCCTGCGGTCCGACGCCCTTGAGCGCTGCCAGCGCATAGAAGATCGTGTTGCCGCTGACCTCGAAGGTCGGACCCGACCGGTTGATCGACGGCGGCTCGACCTTGATGCTCAGACGCTGCGCCTCGGCGCGGAATTCCGACAGCTTGTCGGTGTTGTTGAGATCGAGCGTCATCGATGCGGCGATGAACTCGACCGGATAGTGCGCCTTCATATAGGCGGTGTGATACGACACCAGCGCATAGGCGGCCGCGTGCGACTTGTTGAAGCCGTAGTCGGCGAACTTCGCGAGCAGGTCGAAGATGGTGTCGGCCTGGTCCTTGGGCACGCCGTTCTGGGTCGCGCCTTCGACGAAGCGGACACGCTGCTTGTCCATCTCGGCGCGGATCTTCTTGCCCATGGCGCGGCGCAGCAGGTCGGCTTCGCCGAGCGAATAGCCGGACATCTGCTGCGCGACCTGCATCACCTGCTCCTGGTAGATGATGACGCCGAAGGTCTCCTTGAGGATCGGCTCCAGGATCGGGTGCAGATATTCCGGCTCCTCCTCGCCGTGCTTGCGCGCGCAATAGGTCGGGATGTTCGCCATCGGGCCCGGCCGGTACAACGCGACCAGCGCGATGATGTCCTCGAAACGGTCGGGACGCATGTCGATCAGCGCCCGCCGCATGCCCTGGCTTTCAACCTGGAACACGCCGACCACATCGCCGCGCGCCAGCATCTGATAGCTCGGCGCATCGTCGATCGGCAAGGTCGCGAGATCGACATGGACGTCGCGCTGCTTCAAGAGCTTGACCGCGACATCGAGCACGGTCAGCGTCTTCAGGCCGAGGAAGTCGAACTTGACGAGGCCGGCCGGCTCCACCCACTTCATGTTGAACTGGGTGACCGGCATGTCCGATTTCGGATCGCGATACATCGGCACCAGCTCGCTGAGCGGGCGGTCGCCGATCACGATGCCTGCAGCGTGGGTCGAGGCGTGCCGCGTCAGACCCTCGAGGCGCATCGCGATGTCGAAGGCGCGCGCCACCACCGGGTCCTCGTCACGGAACGCCTGCAGCTTCGGCTCGCCCTCGATGGCCGCGGCAAGCGTCACCGGCGCGGCCGGATTCTGCGGCACCAATTTGGTGAGCTTGTCGACCTGGCCATAGGGCATCTGCAGCACGCGGCCGACGTCGCGCAGCACACCGCGCGCCTGCAGCGTGCCGAAAGTGATGATCTGCGCCACCTGGTCGCGGCCGTAACGCTGCTGAACGTAGGAGATCACCTCGCCGCGACGGTCCTGGCAGAAGTCGATGTCGAAGTCCGGCATCGACACGCGCTCGGGATTGAGGAAGCGCTCGAACAGCAGCGCGAAGCGCATCGGGTCGAGGTCGGTGATGGTCAGCACCCAGGCCACCAGTGAGCCGGCGCCGGAGCCGCGGCCCGGGCCGACCGGAATGCCGTGCGCCTTCGCCCATTTGATGAAGTCGGACACGATCAGGAAGTAGCCCGCATATTTCATGCGCATGATGACGTCGAGCTCGAACGCCAGCCGCTTCTGATAGTCCTCCTCGGTCATGCCCGGCGCCATGCCGTGCACCTTGAGGCGCCGCTCCAAGCCCTCCTCGGCCTGTCGCTTCAGCTCGGCCGCCTCGGCGCTCGCGGCGTCCACGGCATCGGTGCCGGTGCCGGCGCCGACCGTGAACAGCGGCAGGATGGGCTTGCGCGTGCGCGGCCGATACGAGCAGCGCTCGGCGATCTCGACCGTCGAGGCCAAGGCCTCCGGAATGTCGGCAAACAGCACCGCCATTTCGGCGCGCGTCTTGAACCGATGCTCCGGCGTCAGCTGCACGCGCTCGGTATCGGCGATGAGGTGGCCGCCGGCGATGCACAGCAGCGCATCATGCGCCTCGTAGTCGTCGGTCGTCGCGAAATAGGGTTCGTTGGTCGCCACCAGCGGCAGCCCCTTGCCGAAGGCAATGTCGATCAAACCACTCTCGACGCGGCGTTCACGATCGACGCCATGGCGCTGCAGCTCGATGTACAGGCGGTCGCCGAACAGGCTTGCCAGCCGCTCGCAGCGTTGCGTCGCCAAGGCGGCCATGTCGTGCTGGATCGCAAGCGAGATCGGGCCGTCCGGACCGCCGGTCAGCGCGATCACGCCATCGACGCCCTCCTTCAGCCAGTCGAACTTGATGTGCGGCGCCTGGTGCGTCGGCGTGTCCAGAAACGCGCGCGAGTTCAGCCGCATCAGGTGGCGGTAGCCTTCCTCGCGCGCCGCCAGCAGGACGATTCGCGACGGCTGCGCCACCGCGGCGGCGTTGCGGGCATTGGGGTCCATGTCGCCGAAGTCGATCGCGAGCTCGCAGCCCACGATCGGCTGGATGCCGTAGCCCGCCATCTTGTCGGAGAATTCGAGCCCGCCGAACATGTTGTCGGTGTCGGTCAGCGCCAGCGCCGGCTGGCGGTCAGCCTTGGCGAGCTCGCCCAGCTTGGCGATCTTGATCGAGCCCTTCAGCAGCGAATAGGCGGAATGGACGTGGAGATGGACGAATCCGGCGCTGGACATGCTCGCCTTGCAACTTCCCTTGGGACTTTCCGAGACTACGGCGTGGCGTTGGCCGGCAGCGGCTGGATCACCCGATCCCGGCCCATCACCGACTCGCCCAGCCATGATATCGGATCAGCTGCAGGCGAGTCCGTCGGCGGCTCGCTTTGTCCCGCTTTTCCCCAGTGGCAGCCCTGGAAAACTCAAAGCTGGGGAATGATTTGCGCCCAGAGCGCGATCATCCCGACGAACAGCGTGATCGACGCCAGTGCGGCGGCTTCTTCGACGAAAACCTTCAGCATGGGGACCTCCCTGAGCTAGAACATACAAGGAACATTGTTCCTTTTTTGTTCTCAGGTCAAGCGTCTCGACAGATCCCGCCCGCACTGCTCGCGGCGCGTGGTTAATCCGGATCGCACGCACGAAAAACCCCGGCACGAGATCGCGCCGGGGTTTTCAGATCCGCCGATCTGAGGCCGTCGTGCCTCAGTACCTGGAGACGACCGGGCCGCCGAATCGGTAGTTCAGGCGGGCGGTGAACAGGTCGACGTCCTGCTTGATGCTGTCGGAACCGAACGCGCCGAAGCTGACGGTCTGACGATCCATGAACAGATGGTCGTATTCGACGCCCAGCGACCAGTTCGGCGCGAAGCCGTATTCGAGGCCGGCACCGATGACGCCGCCCCAGCGCGTATTGTCGTTGGAGGCGAGGAACCCGCCGGTCGCCGCGTTGGTGATCGTGTACTTGTTGCTGGTCACCGCAGCACCGCCCTTGGCGTACAGCAGCACGTTATTGAAGGCGTAGCCGACTTGGCCGGTGAACAGCCCGAACGCATCGGTCTTGGTGCGGTTGCGGGTCGCGAACACCGCGCTCACATTGTCACCGGAGAGGTCGGCCCAGTTGCCCTGCGCCTCGACGCCGAACACGAACTGATTCATCTGCCACCGATAGCCCACCTGACCACCGACGGTGCCGCCGGACGCATCGTGCGAGCCCTCACGTCCGCCGCCGACCAGGTCCCAGGTATTCTTGCTCCAGCCGCCGCCACCGTTCACACCGATGTAGAAGCCGCTCCAGTCATAGATCGCAGCCATCACCGGCGGCGGCGCCTTCGTGTAGGGACGCGCGGCAAGGTCCGCGGCCAGCGCCGGCGAGGCCAGCACCACGAGCGCCGTCGTCATCAACAGAAGTTTCTTCATCACAGGTCCAGTCTCGTCTCAATTGGCCCCCAGGCCAGCCGCATGTCTTACTGATCTGTGCCACAATTGCTGTAGCGGAGAGGTCACAGATCGCTTCTGAAACAGCGCGAGACATGACTGGAAATTAATCTGCAATCACAGTGTGTTGATGGAACTTTTCGATATGAAATCAGGGACTGACCGACTACACACACGATCAGGCTTTCGCGTCATCGCTTCGCCGTATCGCGCGCGAGTTCTGGTCATCAAGGGATGAAGGGGAGAGATTGCTGATGCGTGACGTGTTCTTTGCGGCCCTGGCTGCAGCCGGCCTCGTGGTCGCAGTCCATGCCCCGGCGCAGGCCGTCGGCATCAGGCATGCGTTCTGCCTGCAGGGCGACCAGTTTCCGGGCTTGAGCAACTGCACCTTCGACACTTATGCGCAGTGCCAGGCCACGGCGTCGGGACGCCTGCTGTATTGCGTCGCGAATCCCTACTTCGCCGGCGTCAGCAATGACCCACGGGCGACGCCCTATCCCTATCCTCACAGACAGCGGATCAAGCCACGGCCGCCCGCGCCGAATCCGTTCGCTCCGCTGCCCAACCCGTTCGTGTTCGAAGAGGATTGAGCCCGGAGGCGCCCCAAATGCGCGCCTCCTCCGCCGCGTGTTTCATGTGGCCGAATCACTGAGCCGAGAGCTCGTCGAAGCCATGACTTCGACGAACTCTCGCAATCAGCAGCGAAGCATGATCAACGCATCATCCCGAAGCCCGGACCGAACTTGTAGTTCAGCTTCACGAGCCCGATGTCGACATTCTGGTTGATGCGATGGGTCATCGCGGGCGCGCCCGCGGCGGCAACGAAGTTCAGGTTCTTGTTGCCGAGGAAGATGTGGTCGTATTCGACGCCGACCGACCAGTTCGGTGCAAAGCCGTATTCGATACCCGCGCCGACCGTCGCGCCCCAACGCGTCGTGTTGGCCCGGTCGAGCATCACGTTGGTGTTGGTGTTGAAGGTGTCATAGCGATCGCCGACGACCGCAGCACCGCCCTTGACGTAGCCTAGAATGTTGTCGAAGGCGTACCCGACCTGGCCGGTGAACAGACCAAAGCCGTTGGTTTGCGAGCGATCGCTGACATTGGGAAGAATCAGGTTGCGATTCGTGCCCTTGAAGTTCGCCCAGTCGCCCTGCGCCTCGACGCCGAACACCCAGTTCGCCATCTGATAGCGATAGCCGACCTGGCCACCGACCGCAGCACCACCGCCGCCGGAGCATCCCTCGCGGTTCGCCGCCGGGTTCACCGCCACCCCGGCGTTCGAAATCAGGTTCCAGCAGTCCCGGCTGGATCCCCCGCCGGCGTTGAAGCCGACATAGAAGCCGCTCCAATCATACACCGTGGCCATGACCGCCGGCGGAGCCTTGGTGTAGGGACCCTTCTTCATTGGAAGATCAGCCGCGAAAGCAGACGTCGCGACGGCCATTGCGCCGAGCCCCACCGTTGCGCCGACAAGCGTTTTCATCATCGAACTCCGTAGCTTTTGTCCCAAGGTCCCCAAACCCTCTACTCCGTACGAAAAACATACAGCACGACGACGTGCTCATGCCCCACACGCCGCCGACGTCAACTCACTAGGTAGATTAGAAAGGTTCTTTCCGGCTTTTATGCGATTGTGCGCAAATACCTATTTTTGCAGGGTTTGGCTGCGATATGAACAAACAACTAATAAGATATGTGGAAGAGTCGTGACCAACGTCCGTTGCGCGCCACAATAGGATGCGGGTTCCGCAACGACGCGTCGGCATTCCGCGTCACGTCAACGTCGCCTTCAGGTCTCAGTCGTGAATTCTTCAAGGCATCACGGAGCTCCTTGCGAATGCGTAGCATCATCATGCGCAAAACTGACGAATGTATGGTCGCTGCTCCGCCTGCAATCATTGCTTGCGCAACTCATCGCTCATCTCCACGTGCCGGCGGCGACGCTCACGTGTAGTAGATCGCCAGCTTCAGCGCAGGATCATCGTTGGCTTGGAACGTCGCGTATTTCAGCGTCAAACGTCCCTTTTTCGGATGATCGAGCAGCTTCTCGCCAGCAGCGAGGCCGGCGATGTCGTGGACCGCCCACCATTGCCGAAACTCGCGGCTGCCACGCCGCAGCCGCGCGAGCAGATCAACAAAGGCGGGATCACCGGCCCAGAGATCATGCGTCACGCGGAACTGCGCGACCATGCGCCTGGCCTGCTCCTTCCATTGCGGGCCGAACAGCTGGCGCGCACCTGGCGTGCACAGCGCAAGCAGCAAGGTGTTGCGCTCATCATCGGCAAGGCGTGAGAAGCCGAAGATCTCGTCTGCGGCTGCGTTCCATGCCAGCACATCCCATCTCCGCCCCGTGATGTAGGCGGGCTGGTTCAGACTCTGCACCAGGTCGCGTAGTCCAATCGGGACCTGCTCGCGCACGAATGGCTTGCGCGCAGGATCACGCGCCAATGCCTTGAGATGCGCATGCTCGGTCTTGCTGAGGCGCAAGGCGCGCGCCAACGCGTCGATGGTCGACGACGACGGCTTCACGGTGCGGCCCTGCTCGAGGCGGATGTACCAGTCGACCCCGATGCCGGCGAGCTCGGCCACTTCCTCGCGGCGCAGCCCGGCCGTCCGGCGCCGCCGCCCGGCCGCGAGCCCGACCGCTTCCGGCGTGAGCTTCTCTCGCCGGGAGCGCAGGAAGTTTCCGAACTCGGCGTGCCTCGGATCAGTCATGTCTTGGATCCGTCATGGTTCGTTCCTGATGATTTCCCGGATCAGACGCTGGGCCCACTCAATCCTAGGATAATACCAGGCCTTCCCGGACGCAGCATAGACCGGCAGGCTGGGCGACCGCGATCCCGGATGGAGGAAGATCATGAAAGCCGCCGTGCTGAAACGTTTTGGATCAGCGCTCGAGACGGAGCAGGTCGCAGATCCGGTGATCGGCACCGGAGAGGTCATCGTCGATATCGCAGCGGCCGGCGTGCTGTCCTACGCCAACGAGGTTTTCAGCGGTGAACGAAAGTACATGCTCGAGCTGCCCGTCATCCCCGGACCGGGCGGCATCGGCCGGGTCAGCGCGATCGGTCCGGATGCCACGCATCTCGCGATCGGCGACTGGGTGTTCTGCGATCCGATCGTGCGCTCACGGGATAGCGATCTCTCCCCGGATATCACGCTGCAGGGCTGGAGCGCGCGCGGGCCTGGCGGGCTGAAGCTGCAGCAGCATTTCCGGGACGGCGCGTTCGCCCAGCGCATGCGTGTGCCGACCGAAAACGCCAAGCCGATCGGCCTCATCGACGAACGCGACGCACCCCGGTGGTGTGCACTCGGCACGTTGCTGGTGCCCTATGGCGGCTTTCTCGCGGCAAATCTGCAGGCGGGCGAGACCGTGCTGATCAGCGCGCCACCGGCAGGTTTGGCGGCGCGGCGGTCGCGGTGGCCCTCGCCATGGGTGCGGCAGCGGTCGTCGCACCCGGCCGCAACGAGGCCATGCTGGCCGAACTCCGCGCCAGATTCGGACCTCGCGTGCACCCGGTCAGGCTTTCGGGCAACGAGACTGAGGATCGCGAGCGTATGATCAGCGCATCGCCGGCCCCGATCGACTGCGTCTTCGACATCATGCCGCCGTCGGTCGCGACCAACGTGGTTCGGGCGGCCTTGATGACCGTCCGGCCCTACGGGCGCGTGGTGTTGATGGGCGGGGTCGGGATGCTGGGCGGCGCCGGGCTCGAGCTGCCCTATCCCTGGATCATGCGCAACTGCATCACCATCCACGGCGTCTGGATGTGTCCGCCCAATGCAGCGACGAAACTCGTAGGGTTGATCAAGGCCGGACTGCTGGATCTCGGGCAGTTCGAGCCGACCTGCTTCGATCTGGACCACATCAACGACGCGGTGGCGCATGCTGCCACGCATGGCCGGCCGTTCAAGATAACGGTGATCAGGCCCTGAACGTCCGGGCTCAGTCCAGCTCGACGACCTTGCCGCCGACAATCGAGACCCGCCGGTCCATGCGGCCGGCCAGCTCCATATTGTGGGTCGCGATCAGCATCGCCACCCGCGTCGCCTTGACGAGCTGCATCAGGGCGTGAAAAACGTGATCGGCGGTCCCAGGATCGAGATTGCCGGTCGGCTCGTCCGCCAGTAGCGCACGCGGGGCGTTGGCGACGGCACGCGCGATCGCAACGCGCTGCTGCTCGCCGCCGGAGAGCTCGGCCGGCCGGTGCTTGATGCGCTCGCCGAGGCCGAGATAGGCCAGGATCTCGGTCGCCCGCTTCACCGTCTCCGAACGCTTCAAGCCTCGGATCATCTGCGGCAGCATCACGTTCTCCAGCGCCGTGAATTCCGGCAGCAGCCGATGCGACTGGTACACGAAGCCGATGTCGGTGCGGCGCATCTGGGTGCGCTCGATGTCGGTCAGCTGCGAGGTCGGCACGCCCCCGACATAGACCTCGCCCTCGTCCGGGCTCTCCAGGAGACCTGCGATGTGGAGCAAGGTCGACTTGCCCGAGCCCGACGGCGCCACCAAGGCCACCGACTGCCCGGCCCACAGCGCGAGCTTGGCGCCGTCCAGGATGGTCAGCTGCTGCTCGCCCTGCATGTACCGTCGCTTGATCTCGTGGAGATAAACGACCGGTACATCCTCCGCCCCCTGCTCGTCCATCAGCGCCTCACTCGTAGCGAAGCGCTTCGACCGGGTCTAATCGGGCGGCGCGCCAGGAGGGGTAGAGCGTAGCCAGAAAAGACAGGGTCAGAGCCATGATGACGACCGCGCTCGTCTCACCGGCATCGATCTCGGCCGGCAGCTTCGACAGAAAATAGAGCGTCGGATCGAACAGCTCCGTGTTGGTCAACCACGACAGGAACAGCCTGATGGTCTCGATATTCATGCAGATCAGCAATCCGACGACGAACCCGGTGAGGGTGCCGACCACGCCGATCGAGGCGCCGGTGATCAGGAAGATCCGCATGATCGCGCCCTGCGACGCGCCCATCGTTCTGAGCACGGCGATGTCCTGGCCCTTGTCCTTGACCAGCATGATCAGCCCCGAGACGATGTTGAGCGCCGCGACCAGCACGATCAGGGTCAGGATCAGGAACATCACGTTGCGCTCGACCTGCAGCGCGTTGAAGAAGGTCGAGTTGCGCTGGCGCCAGTCGACCAGGAAGATCGGACGTCCCGCCGCCTCCGTGACCGTCTTGCGGAACTGCTCCACCTTGTCGGGATTGCTGGTGAAGATCTCGATCGCGGTGACGTCGTTGTTGCGGTTGAAATAGGCCTGGGCTTCGGCGAGCGGCATGAACACGAAGCTGGAGTCGTATTCCGACATGCCGATCTCGAACACCGCCGCGACCTTGTAGGGCTTGATGCGCGGCGTCGTGCCCATCGGAGTCACCGCCCCCTTGGGCGCGACCAGCGTGATGCTGTCGCCGGCGTGCAGCGACAAGAGATCCGCGAGCCGGCGGCCGATGGCGACGCCCTGCCCATCGTCGAACCCTTCGAGCGAGCCCTGCTTGATGTTCCTGGCGATCGACGTCAGGTTCGTCAGGTCCTGCGAGCGGATGCCGCGGATGAATACGCCCGAGGCGTTGAAAGGTGACGAGCCGAGGCCCTGGCCATCGACCACGGGAGCGGCGAGCCGGATACCCTGCACCTGGGCGATCCGGTCGGAGACGTCCTTCCAATCGGTCAACGGCGATTCCAACGGCTGCACCAGCAGGTGGCCGTTGAGACCGAGGATCTTGTCGAGCAGCTCCTTGCGGAAGCCGTTCATGACGGCCATCACGATGATCAGCGTGGCGACACCCAGCATGATGCCGAGGAAGGAGAATCCGGCGATGACAGAGATGAAGCCCTCGCGGCGGCGGGCGCGCAAATAGCGTCCCGACAGCATCCACTCGAAGGGGGCGAAAGGCACGGTCTGCAGGGGTTCGGTCATGGTTTCATCCATTGCGCGATAATCCCATGATTCGGGCCGATTGTGGCCGGATTGGCCTCGAGGGGCAGGCAGCCCCGGTGGATAATCCGAGGATCGAACGCGTGTCTCAGCCCGCGCGTGGTCCGGCGCCAAGCTGGGCGACGACGTCGGCCGGCGACATCATCTGCCGCGCGCCGTCGCTGCGGGTCTTCACCTCGACCTTGCCCTCGGCAAGGCTCTTGGGACCGACCATGATCTGCCAGGGGATGCCGATGAGGTCGGCCGTGGCAAACTTCGCGCCGGCGCGCTGCTCGGTGTCGTCGTAGAGCACATCCACGCCCTTCGCCAGGAGATCACGATACAGCTGCTCGCAGGCGGCATCCGTATCCGGGCCGCCCTGCTTCAGGTTGAGGATCACGGCCCGGAACGGCGCCACCTCCTCCGGCCATTTGATGCCGGCGTCGTCATGGCAGGCCTCGATGATGGCGCCGGCCAGCCGTGAGACGCCGACGCCGTAGGAGCCGCCATGGACGGTGACTTCGGCCCCATCGGGTCCGGCGACGAGCGCCTTCATCGGCTCGGAATACTTCGTTCCGAAATAGAAGATCTGGCCGACCTCGATGCCGCGAGTGTGAACGCGACGGTCCGCCGGCACCTCGGCCTCGAAGCGGGCCGCATCGTGGACGTCCTCGGTCGCGGCGTAGAGTGAGGTCCACTCCTTGATGATCGGCGTCAGGTCGCCGTCATAGTCGACGGACGCCTGAGGGATCGGCAGGTCGAGGACATCGCGGTCGCAATAGACCCCGGACTCGCCGGTCTCGGCGAGCACGATGAACTCATGGCTGAGATCGCCGCCGATCGGACCGGTCTCGGCCCGCATCGGGATGCCCTTCAGCCCCATCCGCGCGAAGGTGCGCAAATAGGCCACGAACATCTTGTTGTAGGCGCGCCGCGCACCGGCCTCGTCGAGATCGAACGAATAGGCGTCCTTCATCAGGAATTCGCGGCCGCGCATCACGCCGAAGCGCGGACGCTGCTCGTCGCGGAATTTCCATTGGATATGATAGAGATTGAGCGGCAGGTTGCGGTAGGACTTCACGTAGGCACGGAAGATTTCCGTGATCATTTCCTCGTTGGTGGGCCCATACAGCAGCTCGCGCTTGTGGCGATCGCTGATACGCAGCATCTCCGGGCCATAGGCGTCGTAGCGCCCGCTCTCGCGCCAGAGGTCGGCAAGCTGCAGGGTCGGCATCAACAGTTCCAGCGCACCGGCGCGGTTCTGCTCCTCGCGCACGATCTGCTCGATCTTCTTCAGAACCTTGAAGCCCAGCGGCAGCCACGCATAGATGCCGGCCGCCTCCTGCCGCAGCATGCCGGCACGCAGCATCAACCGGTGCGAGACGATCTCGGCTTCCTTCGGATTTTCTTTCAGGATGGGCAGGAAAAACCGCGTCAGACGCATGGGAGAGGCCTTCGAGATTCGGTTCGGGCTGGCGCAGTCAAACCGGATCGGGCGGCAAAACACAAGGCTGACGTTGAAAAAAGGCGGCTAAGCCACCGGATTGTCGATGATTTTACTGGTTTGGCTGAAGCGCAGGTTCAACGCAGGCCGGCGGCCCGATCGCCACTCCATCGCGAACGTTCCGTGGGCCTCAACGCGGCCTGAGGTCGAATTCATCCTCCAGGCTGATCTGGTCGAAATCGCTCACCAGAGCGTCGATCCGGAGGTGCCAACGCCCGGGCAACAGCATCGGCACGTCGCCAACGTGCCAATCGCCGTCGGCACCGAGAACGGCCTTGCGCTCGAGCGGCCCGATGCCGCCCTCGCGCATCTCCAACGTCAGCGTCGCTTCCTTCGCCTGCAGCCGCGTGCCATCCGCGTTCATCAATTGGAGCAGGAAGCTGTCGGGACCGACGCGCCCCGGAGAGACCAGCACCTGAAACATGGCACGGTCGCCATGGATGTGAACACCAAGCGGCGTGTCCGGCACTAGGCTGCGCGGCGGCGGCGTAAAACGCCAGCCGGCCACGACCCCGAGAATGACCGCGCCGAGCATACATTCGAGCAGGATGGAGCGGCCGAGCGCGCGCGACTGCGGATCGGCCGCGAAGGCGGCCACGAACCGATAGCGGTTGAGCGCCGCAAGACACAGCAGCAGGATCACGAGGGCGAGCTTCGCCGACAGCACCAGCCCATAGCTGGTCTCGACGAGGGCGCGGAACGAACTGAGCTCGAGGATGGCAAGCCCAGTTCCGCTCAACGCAAGCAGCCCGACAACCGGCACCGCGACGGCGGAAAACCGGTTCAGCGCCGACGCCGCGTTTTCATCCGATGTGCAGACGAGAGCGGCGAGCGGACCCAGCGCACCGAGCCAGAACGCCACGGCCGTACCATGAACGACGAGCGCCGCCCGGCTCAACACGACGGGCGGCGCGGTCGCGGCATGGCCGCTGAGCACGAGGGCAACGCCGACCCCGGCCAGCGCCAACGCGGCGAGCATTATGCGCCAGGCCCCGCCGGCCCGCATGGCGCCGACGGCCGCGAGCATGGCCGCGACGGAGACCAGCACCGTGCGCATCAAGGTGGTCGCCGCCCCGGCGATCCAGGGCTCCGGCGTGGCGAGGCTCGCGAGCGGCAGATCCTGCAGGTCCAGGCCCTGCAAGCCGATGGAAGGACCCGCCGCTGCCAGCCCGACGCCAAGTGCCGAGAACACGATGCCATGCGCCGATGGCACCGGTCCAACCCAGGTCAGGAAGAACGCTCCCCCGACGCCGAAAAACAGCCCCACATACACGCCCAACCGGGCCAGCCAGATCAGTCCGTCACGCCATCGATCGCGCGTGACCGACGCTGCAGTCCTGCTCGGCGCGCCCACGGCAAAGGTGACAGCGCCCGCGACGGGATGGCCATCCGCGGAGATCACCCGATAACTGACGAGCTGGCTGCCCCGCGGCAGATCGGAGGGCAGCCTCATGACCACCGTCGCCTCGGCCGCATCGACGCGAACATCGTCGCGCTTGCGGCCCAGCGCGTCGACCAGGGTGAGCGCGCCAATCCCGACCGCCTCGTTGAAGCGCAATGTGACCGCCGGTGGGACGGCAGCGAGAACGCTGCCATCGGCAGGCTCTGCCGACAGCAGGACGGCGTGCGCAACAGCGCTGGCCGTGAAGGCCACGACCAGAGCCAGGGCGAAGAAAAGAGCGGAGAGGCTGCGCCTCACGACACCGGCAGTCCGAGCACCGGCAATCTGCCGGTCTCAACTTGAATGCTCATCGTCACACCTCAGAACGTATATTTGGCGGCGAGCACGTAGGTCCGCCCCGGGAAGGGATGGAACAGCGTGTACTGCTCGTTGAAGACGTTATCGATGCCGAAATCGAAGGAGAAAGTCTTGGTCGCGTTGTAGTGGACCTTCATGTCGACGACGAAGAAGCTGTCGAACGCACCGTAGACATGCGAAACGACGTCCGTGTTGTCGAGCGTCGAATATTGCTTGCCGCTATAGCGCGCCGCGACCGTATAGGCCCAGCTCTCGTTCGGCCGGTAGGTGGCGCCGAACTTGGCGCGCCAATCCGGCACATAGGGCACGCGCTTGCCGACGACGGTGGTTGCCCCCTTCCAGCTCGCATCAGCCAGGATCTTGGAGTCGACATAGGTCACGCTGCCGAACAGCTGGAGTCCGTCGATGAGGACGTTGTCCTTGTCGGCTGAGAGTTCGACGCCGCGCATGCGGACGGCATCGACGTTGCTGACGGCGGTCTGGACGATCTGCGCGCCGTCCGTATTGCGGGTCACAGTCGTCGACTGCGATATCAACGCGTCGAAGGTCTTTTCCTCGAACAGCGTCAGACGAACACGGCCGTCAATCCAGTGACGCTCGATGTTCAGCTCTCCGGTGTAATCGTGCTCTGGCTTCAGCAGTGGGTTGGCGAGATAGATCACGTTGCCCGACGAGACATTCTGATACAGCTCCCCGACCGTTGGGAAACGGTACGCCTCGCCGAAATTGGCGGTGACGTTCCAGTCCCGATTGAGGTCATAGGAGAGCGATGCCTTCGGCGAGAACTTCGTCGCACTGAGCTGCGGCTGAGCCGTCGCCACCGACTGCGTGATGGCGCCGGCGGAGCTGGTCAATGTGTTCACGTTGAAACCGTCGAGCGCGCGCCAGGTTTCGAGCCGTCCGCCGAGCGTCAATTTCAGATTGGGCAGGATCTTCCAGGCGTCCTGTAGCCAGAGGGCGCTGGTGCGGGTCTCGCCGACGCCGGTCGCATACAGCTGGCCGGTGCCGGTCGACGTCGCCTGATTCCAGACCGCTGATGCGTAGGTCGGGTTCTCCAGACGGTAGCGGTCGCCGTGCACGCCGAACGAGACTTCCTGCGGACCATCATAGCCGAATGGCCGCCAGATCCCCTTGGCATCCGCATTCTGCCAATTGGTGCCGTCCATGCGCGAAATCTTGCCGTTCTGCGAATAGCCGACGCCGGTGGCGGTCACGGTGAACGGATTGAGCTGGGTGTCCTGCAGATAGCTATAGCTCGACGCCGAGAGATCGAAATCGAAGATGCCCTTGGTGTCGCTCTTGAGCGCGATGGCGTTCGACAGCTGGGTCTGATCCCAGATGTAGCGGCCACTGGCGAAAGTACTGATGTTGTTGAAGGTCGGCCGACCGGTGGCGTCGCGCAGATAGGTCTGCGGCGTCGACACCTGGTGATTGTTCCAGATCCCGAGCGAATAGGTCGCCTGTACCAGCGGACTGAGATCATAGGCGAGCCGCAGATTGCCTGAGGTCTGCTGCGAATGAGCCAGGATGCCGGTGCCGACCACGTCGGTTTCGGTCCCGGTCTTGTTCCTGGCAAAGAAGGCGCCGGTTGCAGTCGTTGGCATCGATGGAGTCGTCGTATAGGTCAGCGGCTGCTGATAGCTGTCGAGATAATTCGCCGTCACCAGCCACGACAGCCGGCCGTCGCGATTGCCGGCCGACGCGCTGGTCTGGCTCGTCACATAGGTGTCCTTGGTGCCGTACTGGTTCCACGGCATCACCGACACCGTCTCCTTGGCCACCGCGAACGGCTTGTCCGGCATCTTCGAGGTGATCAGCAGCACGCCGCCGATCGAATTGCCGGGATAGGCCGCGGCGAACGGCCCGTTGAGATAATCGATCCGCGCGATCGCCTCGGGCGAGATCAGATTCCATTTCGGCGCGGCGTTGGTGTTGTTGTTGCCGAGCAGCGCCGAGATCAGAAGATCATCGTAATAGATCAGAGTCCTTGCGCTGGAATTCACCCCCCAAGTGCGCGTGGCCAGCACCGACATGTTGTCGCCATCGTTGCGCTTGCGCACGAACAGGCTCGGCATGTATTTGACGGCATCCTCGGGATCCTTGAGGTTGATGGTCTCATCGATCTGCTTGGCGGTGATGCTGAAGCTTTCCTGCGGCAGCGCGAAACGCTGCTTGGCTGCGGGAGTCTCGAACGATCCCTTCACCGCGCCGCCATCGATGTTGGCGGTCGAGGCCGGCGCCGGCTGCGACGTGGCCGCCGGTTTCGGTGCGCGGGCAGTCCCCGCCTGGCGCACCTGCTGGGCCGGCTTGCGCGCGCCGCGTTGCGATGTGGCGCGCGGCGCGTCGACCGTGACGGACGGCAGCTCTCTCTCGGTCTGGGCGTGCGCGATCGTAGCCGGCTGCAACAGCACGAGCTCGATGGCGATCACGCTCACGCCACCGAGGGCATGACGACGGAACATGTTTGACTTTCCCAATGCCGGCTCCCATGGCCGGTCTCCTGGTCCAAAACGGATCGGCGCACGCTGTGCGGTGCCGACGACGACGCCCGTGCTCAGGAGAAAAAGGGAGGTCCTCTTGGTTGCGCCTGCGACCAGGCGAGGAGATGGACGAGCCGGAGCTCGCGCGCCGTCCAGTCGATGCGCTGCATGCGCAGCTGTGGAGCCGCATGGGCCGGAGCGGGTGACGCATCAAGGGCCGCTGCGGCGTGGAGTACGCAGCACATGACGCAGTCGAGACCGCAAGCCGTGCGGTCGGCGTCGCGATTGGACGGCGCAGCATCCGTCTCGGCGTGACAGATCACAGCACCGCCGAACGGATCGAAGGACGCGATCGCGGCTGCCGTCAAGGCCGACGCTGCCACCGGCGCCAGCACCTGCAGCAGCAATGCAAGCAGCGCGACCGGCAGATAGCGGCCGAGCCTCTGTCGCAGAGTGATGGCAGGACGCCGGACACGGCCAGCCGCTGCCGGACGGCTCGCAAGCAAGCCCGGCATCAGCGCAGCATCGGTCGCCCGTCGTTTCATCGGGGCCGCCCCTCGTTCGGCGTCGCGAACGCTCGAACTACATCTTCATGCCCGAATGATCATGCTGCTTCATCATGCTGCCGCCCTCGCCACCCGGTCCCTTCGCGCCGACGGCCTGCACCTCGAGCGTCACGGCAACCTTGCCCGCCTTCTCGAACTCCAGCGTGAGCGGCAGCTTGTCGCCTTGCTTCAGCGGAGCCTTCAGATCCATCAGCATCAGATGATAGCCGCCGGGCGCCAGCGCCACGGTCTTGCCCGGCTCGATCGTGAGCCCCTTCTCGAGCGGCCGCATCGTCATGACGCCGTTGGTGACCGCCATCTCGTGGACTTCGATCCTGCCGGCGACGTCGCCGGACACTGCGATCAGGCGATCCGGCGCGCTGCCCTTGTTCTCGATCGTCAGATAGCCGGCGCCGGTCTTGGCTCCGCCGGGCGTGGCGCGGCTCCACGGCTGCGCGATCACGAGATCACCCGCCGTCACGTCCGCGGCGAGGACACCGGGGGAGCCGGCGAGCAGGAAAGCAAAAGCAAGCAGAGAGCGTCCGAAGAACGTCATGTTCAGTATCCTTTTCGATGTTCATCGCGATGCGCCGAAGTCCTACATTGGCGCATATCCGCCGGCCGTGTCGGGCCAGGCAGACGAATCAGATGGCAGTTCTGGAAGAAAATGGCCGCTATCGACCAGCGCACGTCACACTGCGGGCGGTGCCCGCGCTTGCGCGCCCGAACAGGCCCGCGCACCACATGCCGCTGGAATCGCGGCGCGCCAGACGACGTCGCTCGCATAGCGCGGGGAAACACCGGAGACGGGCAGAAGCGGCCCGGCCAGCGCATCCGGCTGCGCCGCGCAGCACAGCGCGCAGGACTCCCGCACGTGCCGGTCGCGCTGTTCATCCGAGGACGGTGCACCGGGCTGGCTGTGGCAGATCTCGATCCCGCGCAGCGGGTCGGACGCAGCGGTAGCCGCCGCCCATGCTGCACCGATCGGCGCCATGATCTGCACCATCAGTGCGATCAGCACGATCGGAAGAAATACTTGCAGCCGCTGCCGCATGAAAGCTCGCCAAATGACCGAAGCTTCTCTGCCTCAGCCCGTGCCCCGAGTCGAGATCGCCGGGAACACAGTCAGCACATTTCGGCAGCGCCCGATGACTGATGTGCGCGCTGTCGTGCCGAGCGGGCAATCTCGCATCGCACTGTCAAGAGGTAATTTGGCACCCATATCGGGAAAATCGGCAAATAAAAACCATCAGATGCAGGCACTTACCGATCATTTCATGGATTGCGTGAAATTTGAACAATCGTTGCCGAAAAGGATGACAAACGCAAAAAGATCGTCTACGAATTCGGCCTCAGGCTAACGCTCGCGGAAGTCTGGTGGTCCAAGTCTCGGGAGGAACCCTGGCGCGCAACAAGCAGCGTCACCCCGCTTAACAAGATCAAATCTGAACTTGCGGGATATCTAAAGGGTCGACACAATTTCCGAGCAGGGCCCGCTGCCCTGCTCTATTTTTTTGTTTTTTTGCCAGCTCCCCGCAACGCCAGCGCTGTTCATACTGAATAGTATCGTTGCCTGCATGAACGCTGCCTGAACACGCGCCGGTCACCTCAGGCCACTGCCGACGCCGCGAAGCTCGTCAACGGAGCACGCCACCGCGATTTGGTCCCCGGCCATGGCAACGTGACCGACAGCGGTTCGCGGCCCGTCACGGTCCAGCGCAGCACACCATCTTCGATATCGAGAATGCCGGCCGCTTCGGCCGGATCGCCCGAGATGAACGTCTCGGTCAGAGACTGCAAGCTCAGATGCGACGTGCCGTCGACCGTCGTCAGCGTATTCCAATGAACATGGCCTGCGAGCGCAACGATCGGGCACGGCGCGTCCACGATCGCAGCGCGGATCGCGTCGGTCTCTGCATAGGCCGCGCGTCCCGGATTGGCTTCGAAGTAGTAATTGCCGGTCTGAGAATGGCCCGACAACGGCACATGGCTGACGAGCAGGGTCGGACGATCATCCTGCGCGAGCAGTTGGACCAGCACGTCGAGATCGCCCGCGGACAGGCGAAGGCCACGCGTCCGCGTGAGACTCACGTCGGGTTGCCAGAACACGCATCTGACATCGCCGATGATCAGAGAGCGCGACCCGCTCGGGCGATCGAAAATCGCTTCGTTGTCCGCGAGACCGAGGAACGCGACATCATGATTGCCACTGACGTGATGATGTGTCGCCGCGAGCTTCGCGAAACACATCGCGACATCGCTCTCCAACAGGCGATCTCGCTCGGGAGCTTCATCCGAAATCCGGTCGCCGAGATCGATGACCGCATCGAAGCTTCCGGCGTTGACCTCCGCGACGAAGCGCTCGAGCAACGGCAGCGCCACCGATCCCCGCTTCGTCAGCGTATCCTGGCCATGATGGATGTCGGCGATCACGGCGATGCGTGTCGTTGTCAAGGCTCGTCTCCGATAGATGCGCTGCCCGACGCACGTTGCGCTGCCGCGTACCACGGGCGCATCACCGTTTTCTGACATCGTGCGTGCAGCGCGAAAGTTGCCAGTATGCAGCGCACAACATCCGCCTGTAGCGTGATCAATGGGGTTGTGAAACACTGCGCATCTTGGCGGCGCGATCAATGACGCCGCCGGACAACGATGGGACAGGGAGCACGGGATGTCCGGCACTGAAAAGACCTCCACGACAAGGCGCGATCTTCTCCAGGCGGCGACAGCCGCGGGCTCGGCGGCGGCCCTGCTCGCCGGCTTCGGCATCAATCCGGCGCTGGCCGCCGAGATGGGACGCTCGGAAAAGCCGCTGAAGGCTGCGTTCTCCAACGCCGGCCTTCAGGCCACCTGGTGCGCGCAAGGAAAGCAGGCGGCCGAATGGTGGGGCAAGTTGCTCAATGTCGAAGTGACCTGGTTCGACGGCCAGCTCGATGCGGTGAAGCAGCGCGCGGCCATCGACAATATGGCGTCACAGAAATGGGATTTCGTCGCCATCCAGGCGTTCGGCATCGGAACCCTGACCCAGCCAGTGCAGAAGATGATCGATGCCGGCATTCCGGTGATCGACATGGACACGCTGATCGCGCCGCTCGACCAGATCAACGTGCATTCGTTCCTGGCGCCCGACAACGAGTTCATGGGCGCCTCGGTGACACAGGCCTTGGCGAACGCGATCGGCGGCAAGGGCAAGATCATCATGACGCAGGGCGCGCTCGGCCACACCGGCGCGCAGGGCCGCGCCAAGGGCTTCAATTCGGTGATCAAGCAATTTCCGAACATCGAGGTGCTCGACACGCAGCCGGCCGATTGGGACGTGTCGAAGGCGGCGCGTCTGTGGGAGACCTATCTCACCAAATATCCGCAGATCGATGCGGCGTTCTTCCACAATGACGACATGGCGCTTGCCGCCTACAACATCATGAAGGCGCACAACCGCACCAGCATCCTGATCGGCGGCGTCGATGCCATGCCACCGGCGATCCAGGCCGTGAGCGAGGGCCGCATGTTCGCGACCGTGCGCAATCCGTCCTGCCGGATCCATGGCGGCGCCATCGTGGCCGGCGTCGCGGCCGTCACGGCCGGGGAGAAGAGCGGTCAGGGCATTCCGAAGCACGTCATCACCGACGGTCCTGTCGTCACCAAGGCGAACGCAGCCGGCATGCAATGGATGGAGGATCACTTCCTGATCTAAAGTCCCCTCCCATGTCGGACAGCCGCCGTCCTCTTATCGACCTGCAGGACATCACCAAATCGTTCGGCGGCGTCGCCGCATTGCGCGGCGTCGACTTCACGCTTCGCCCCGGCGAGATCCATGGTCTCGTCGGGGAAAACGGCGCCGGCAAGAGCACGCTGATGAAGATCATCGCCGGCGTGCACACCGGCTTCTCCGGCCGTTTCCTGCTCGACGGTCGCGAGGTTCATTTCCGCTCCGTGCGGGATGCCCGCGCGGCCGGCATTGCCATGGTGCATCAGGAGCTCAGCGTTGCCCCTGATCTCACCGTGGCCGAGAACGTATTCCTCGGCAATCAGCCCACCAACGCCCTGGGCCTCGTGCAATGGCGGCGCATGGCCGGCGAAGCGGCCGAGCAGCTCAAGAAGCTCGGCATCGACGCCGATCCGATGAGCCGGCTCGGCGACCTGCCGATCGGATTGCAGCAGCTGATCGAGATCGCACGCGTGCTGTTCTCCGGCGCCCGCATCATCATCCTGGACGAGCCGACCTCGGCGCTGTCGCCGCCCGAGGTCGAACGGCTGTTTGCGACCTTGCGCAAGCTGCGCGACCAGGGCACCGGCATCGTCTTCATCTCCCACTTCATCGAGGACATCCTGCTGATCTCCGACGAGGTCACCGTGTTCCGCAACGGCCGCAAGGTGATGGAGTCGCGGGCGGCCGCGACAAGCAAGGCGGCGCTGATCGAGGCCATGATCGGCAAGGGCCGTGATGCGCTGGAGGACAGCTACAGCCACGACATCACCCTGCCCGCGCCGCCGGCTGACAAGCCCGTGGTCGTCGAAGCCGATGGTTTGTCGCTGGCGCGCAACCTGAAGCGCGTGTCGTTTGCGGTGCGTGCCGGCGAGGTGCTGGGAATCTACGGCTTCATGGGCTGCGGCCAGCTCGAGCTGGCACGCATCCTGTTCGGCAAGCTCGCACCCGACGCCGGCGAGCTGCGCGTCTCGGGCCGGCGCAAGCGGTTCAAGAGCACGGCCGACGCGCGCCGCGCCGGCATCGCCTTCGTACCCGAGAGCCGGCGCGACATGCTGTTCC
Organism: Bradyrhizobium ontarionense; assembly: GCF_021088345.1. NCBI lineage: Bacteria > Pseudomonadati > Pseudomonadota > Alphaproteobacteria > Hyphomicrobiales > Nitrobacteraceae > Bradyrhizobium > Bradyrhizobium ontarionense. Next base: position 1,559,694 of record NZ_CP088156.1, read on the forward strand.
TGCAGGAGCCGGTCTACAAGAACATCTCGATCAGCATCCTCGACCGCATCAATGCGGTGCTGCTGAAGCCGGCGCGCGAGCGCGCGCTCGCAAGACGCCAGGTCGAGCAGCTGCAGATCCGGCCTGCGGATGTCGACATCGATCTCGGACTGCTCTCGGGCGGCAACCAGCAGAAGGTCGCACTGGCCAAATGGCTCAGCCATCCACCGCGGCTGCTGGTGCTGTGCGAGCCGACCCGCGGCATGGACGTCGGCGCCAAGAGCGACGTGATCCAGATCATCAGGCAGCTGCGCGACCAGGGCATCGCCGTGATCGTGCTCTCGACCGAGCCGGAAACCGTGCTGTCGCTGGCCGATCGCGTCATCGTCCTCAAGCGCGGCGAGGTCGTGCGCGAATTCGCCGGCGAGACCATCAGCAAAGACCGCCTGCTCGAGGCGGCATAGGAGACATTCATGGCGCATGGGGAGACCGTTCCGATGCCGGAGGTGCACTCGCGGCGGACAGGTATTGCCTCGGTGCTGCGCTCGCAGATGCGCAACATCGCGCCTTTCCTGACGCTGATCTTCCTCAGCGCGTTCTTCGCAATCGCCAGTCCTTCTTTCGCGACGATCGACAACGTCGGCAACATCCTGACCCAGGTCTCGGTGACCGGCATCATCGCAGTCGGCCTCACCTTCGTGATCCTGTGCGCCGAGATCGACCTGTCGATCGCCGCCATCGCCAACGTCACGGGAATCGCGGTCGCGTTCTTCACGCTGCAGGATTCCTACGTCAACATCGCCAACGTGCCGATGCCGGGCTGGGCCGCCCTCCTGCTCGCGCTCGCCCTGTGCGCCCTGCTGGGCGCGGTCAACGCCTTCGGCCTGACCGTGATCGGCATTCCCTCCTTCATCATGACGCTCGCGATGATGCAGATCGCGGCCGGCATCTCGGCCATGCTGGTGCGTGGCCAGATCGCCTACAAGGTGCCGCCCTTGATCACGACGCTCGGCTCGAGCACGATCGCCGGCGTGCCATGGATCGTGATCGTCGCGGCCATCATGCTGCTACTCGGCCACCTCGTGCTGACCTACACGCGGTTCGGCCGCTACGTCTACATGGTCGGCGGCAACCGCGAGGCCGCCGAATATTCCGGCCTGAACGTGAAGCTGATCCTCGGCAGTGTCATGGTGATCTCCGCCGTCTGCTCCGGCATCGGCGGCATGCTCGGCGTGGCGCATTTCGGCAGCGCGCAGCAGAACGAGTTCGACACCTACCTGCTCGATTCGATCGCCGCCGTCGTGGTCGGCGGCACCAGCCTGTTCGGCGGCCGCGGCGGCATCGGCAACACCATTGTCGGCCTGTTCGTGCTCGGCGTGCTCAACAACGGCCTCGACCACGTCAACATCGACAGCTTCCTGAAGATCCTGATCCGCGGCCTGATCCTGCTCGCCGCGCTCGTGATCAACGTCTATGCGCAGAGGCTGCGGGCGAAGGCGGCGGATTAATTTTTCCTGGTGGCCAAACTCGATCGCGCGTCATCGGCGGTGCACCCTCTCCCCTTGCGGGAGAGGGTGCCGGAGATGCGAAGCATCGCAGGCGGGTGAGGGGTTTCCATCCGCTTGCTCACTCGCGGTGAGAGACCCCTCACCCGGCTCGAACTCGCTTCGCTCGTCCGATCCACCCTCTCCCGCAAGGGGAGAGGGTGCACCTGCGTGTGTCGAGGCAGTGCAATCCTCTAGACTAACAAGGACAGCAGATCAAAACCCTGGCCGCCAATAGCGCGACTCGCGCGCTGCACGTGTCACCGCCTCGATCGACGTGAACGACGCCGTCTCCACCATCAGCGTTCGCGCCAGCCGCAGCGCCCGCGCCTCGCAGGTGGCGCGGCGTTTCGTGTCCTCGATCTGCTCGAAGTCGATGTTGTGCGCCAGGCCGAGAATACGGCGGATGATCTTGGCCGCCGTGAAACCTACCGCGTCCTGAAACAATCTTGCCATGTAGGCCTGACGTTCCACCTCCAACCGGGCTGCGCCGGCCTCGCCAGGAAACAGCGACGGCGGATAGGCATCGCCGGTCGCCTCCTTGCGCCACAGCGACAGGAATTCATCCGCGAAGGCGCTCCAGACCTGGTCGACCGTCGCCAGCACCCACGTCTCGAAGACCTCCCGATTCCCCGGCGTCTGCTCGTGTCCGGCAGACGCAAAATAAGCCATCAACAGATTGGCCAGGAGAGCGCCGACGTCGAAGCCCATCGGACCGTAGAAGGCAAATTCGGGATCGATCACCTTCGTCTCGGTGTCCGTAACCATGATCGAGCCGGTGTGCAGGTCGCCATGGATCAGCGCCTCGGCACTGGACAGGAACTTCAGCTTGAGCCTGGAGACCGCGACATGGAGATCAAGGTCCTCACGGATCTCGGCGGCAGTCCTATCGAGCCATGGCGCGGTCCAGCGGTTCTGCTCGGCAACGCGGTAGGGATCGGTGAAGATCAGGTCCTCGGTGATCTTGCACAGCGCATGGTTGCCGGCAAAGCTCGCGATCGCGTCCTTCTTCGCCGCGGCTGACAGCGCGAGGTCCGACGAGAAGAACAAGGTCCGCGCCATGAAGGTCGTGATGTGATCAGTGAAGGCTGGATAGATGGAGCCGGCGACCAGACCCTTGCGCATGATGATATGCGGCTCGAGCAGCTCCATCGCGGTCAGCGCCAGCGCCGGATCATGATGGACGATGGCCGGCACCAGTGCGGGCGCCAGCCGACCCTGATGGGTCAGTGCCAGATGCTCATAGTGCGCGCGTGACAGCGGCAGCGGCCAGCTCTCGCCGACCAGGCGCACATAAGGCAGTGCCTGCTTCACCGCAAGTCCGCCAGACGGCCCCTTGACGATGAAGACGAGGTTGAGGTTGCCGTCGCCGACCTCGGTGATCGACCAGTGATCGGCCGATCCGCCGAGTTGCGCAGTGACCGCCGGTGTCTCCGCCAGATAGTTGCGAAGATCCGTTTCATTCAGAATGCGATAGTCCGATGGCGTGCTCTGCCGAGCCTCGGCCGATGTCGTCACGCGCGACCTCCCTGTCGATCTTGTTGACCTCCTATAGCAAAAAAAGCCGATGCAGGTCCGTGCATCGGCTTCAGAATCCGTTTGTGCATTGCAGTTGAACTAGAACGGCACGCCCATCAGCTTCGACAGCCGCTCGATGCTGAGATAACCGGCCTGATAGGCCGCCAGCGCCAGGGCGAAGATCACGGCCGACAGCAGCGTGGTCCAGATCAGCCGTCGCCCCATCCGGCTGATGGTCGGCGCACCGGGATCCGTGCCCGGCGTGCCACCGCCCGTCTCATGCTGGCTGCGGATACCGAACGGCAGGGTCACGAACAGCGTGACCCACCACAGCACGAAGTAGATCGCGAACCAGGTGGAGATTGTATAGGCCATCGCTGCCTCGGCGCCTCAGGCCTGCTCGATCTCGACGAGCGCACCGGAAAAATCCTTGGGATGCAAGAAGAGCACCGGTTTGCCGTGGGCGCCGATCTTCGGCTGGCCGTCGCCGAGCACGCGGGCGCCCTCCTTGATCAGGGTGTCGCGCGAGGCGATGATGTCAGCAACTTCGTAGCAGACATGGTGGATGCCGCCATCGGCATTGCGCTCGAGAAACTTGGCGATCGGCGAGGTGTCACCGAGCGGCTGGATGAATTCGATCTTGGTGTTCGGCAGGGTGACGAACACGGTGATGACGCCGTGCTCCGGCAGCGGCAGCGCTGAGGAAATCTCGGCTCCGAACGCCGCGCCGTAGATCTTTGCCGCCTTCTCCGCGTCCTTCACGGCGATGGCCACATGATTGAGCCGGCCCAGCATTGCATCCTCCACTTTTTCTTTTGCACGGCCGTTCGATCGGCCTGCGTCAGACTTCCAAGACGTGGACGAGGCAGATCGGCTTCTTGCCCCACTGTTCGTTCACGGCAGAGCGCACCGCCCGCCGCACCGATTCCGCCGCGGCATCGGGGTCGCGCCGGCGCGCGCGCGGCAGGCCTTCGAAGGTCGACATGACAGCGTCAAACACGATGTCGTCGATCTCTTCGCCTGCTGCATTCTTCTCCGGGATGCCGACCATGTCCACTTCGGGCTCGTCAGCCAGCTCGCCCTTGTCGGTGATGGCAAGGGCCACGAAGATGCAGCCCGCAAAGGCCATCTTGCGGCGCTCGACGACGGCGCGCGACTTCGAATCCTCGACGATGGTGCCGTCCTTGTAGAGACGTCCTGCCGGCAGCTGGTCGATGATCCCGGGTTCCCCAGGGCCGAGCTTGATGAGATCACCGTTGCGGCAGGTGATCACCTTCGGCACGCCGCAGGCCCGCGCCAGCTGCGCGTGCTCGTGGAGATGCAGCGCCTCGCCGTGCACAGGGATCAGGAGCTGCGGCCGCGTCCATGCGATCATGTCGCGCAGCTCGTCGCGGCGCGGATGGCCCGAGACATGAACCAGGTGGTTGCGATCGGTGATGATCTCGATGCCCTGCTGCACGAGGCCGTTGATGACAGCGCCGACCGCCTTCTCGTTGCCGGGAATCGTGCGCGACGAGAAGATGACGGTATCGCCCTTGTTCAACGTGACCAGCGGATGATCGTCATTGGCGATGCGCGCCAGCGCGGCGCGCGCTTCGCCCTGGCTGCCGGTGCACAACGCCAGCACCTTGTCCGCCGGGAAGTGGCCGTAGAGGTCCATGCCACGGAAATTCTGCACACCATCGAGATAGCCGGTCTCACGCGCGACCTGAACCACCCGTTCCATGGCGCGGCCGACGATGACGACCTCCCGCTCCGCCTCGCGCGCCGCTTCGGCTACGGCGCGGAGGCGCGCGACGTTGGACGCGAAGGTGGTGACGGCGACGCGGCCCCGCGCCTCCTTCACCAGTTGGGTAATGGTCTTGGCAACCTCGGCCTCCGACGGCGAGCGGCCCTCGCGTACGGCATTGGTGGAGTCGCCGATCAGCGCCAGCAAGCCGGCGTCGCCGAGCTCGCGCAGCCGCTTCTCGTCGGTGGGTACGCCGATCACCGGCGTCGGATCGATCTTCCAGTCGCCGGTGTGCAGGACGGTGCCGACCTCGGTATGGATCGCGAGCGCATGCGATTCAGGGATCGAATGCGCGACTGGAATGAACTCGACGTTGAACGGCCCGATGTCGACCCTGCCGCCGGAGGGGATCACCGTGACCGGGATCTTCGCCGGCAGACGCTCGGCCTCGCACTTGGCCTCGAACAACGCGGCGCTGAACTTGGTCGCGTAGATCGGGCATTTCAGCCGCGGCCACAGATCGATGATCGCGCCGAAATGATCCTCATGCGCATGAGTCAGCACGAGGCCGACGAGATTGTTGCGCTCCTTCTCCAGGAAGGCGACGTCGGGCATGATCAGGTCGATCCCCGGCAGATGCTCCTCGTCACCGAAAGAGACGCCGAGATCGATCGCGAGCCAGGACCGCTGGTGGCGGTTGCCCAGGCCATAGATCGACAGGTTCATGCCAATCTCGCCGACTCCGCCGAGCGGAGCAAATGTCAGTTCGTCGGGACGTGCCATCTAAACCGCTCCTTTGGATGCGACGGAGCCGAAATGAACATCGCCTGCCGTGATCGGCTCCAATCGTCCCTCCGCGGTCCGCACCACCATGCACCCTTGCTCATCGATCGTGTCGAAAATCCCCTCGACAATAGCATGTCCGGACCTGATGGCGACGGGCTGACCGAGACCCGCGGCCCGGTCCAGCCACAGCCGGCGGATGTCACCGAAGCCCCGCCCCTCGTTCCAGATGCCGAAAAACTCGACCCAGCTGTCGGATAGCACCGAGAACAGATCCTCGGCCGTCACCTGAACGCCGAGATCCGCCAACGACACCGCCGGTGTCGGGGTATCCGTCGGCGCCGCCACCACGTTGGTTCCGATGCCGGCAACCACCGCGAGCCCGCCAGCCACCTGCTCCGCTTCGAGCAGCATGCCAACGATCTTGCGCCCATCGGCCAGCACGTCGTTGGGCCATTTCAGCGCGAAAGATGCGCGGCCTCGCGACCGCAGCGCCGCCTCAAGGCTCACCTGGCGCAGCGCGCTCTCGATCGCAAGGCCTGCGGCGAAGCCGAGCGTGGCTGCGATCGCAGGAGCCACGTTCAGCACTTCCAGCACGCTCGAGGCCAGATTGCCACGCGGGGCGATCCAGGGCCGCTGGCGCCGCCCGCGCCCCGCCGTCTGCTCCGAGGTGACGAACCACGACCTCTTGGTGTCGCCACGGCGCGCATGCGCAAGGGCCTCCACATTGGTCGACCCGGCCTGATCGAACGCGACGAGCCCGTAATCAGCCTTGGCAGCACGCGCCCCGAGAACAAACGTCATCTAGAACAGCGACTTCGCCGCGGCCGCGGCCGCGCTGACCAGCGGGCCCGGATAGGCGAAGAACAGGATGTTGAAGACGCCGGAGATCGCGAGCACCGTGCGCAGCTCGATTCTAACAGGATCGAGCGTCGGCAGCGGCTCGTCGAAATACATCGTCTTGACGATCAGCAGATAGTAGTAGGCGCCGACGACGCTGGTCAGCACGCCGATCACCGACAGTGTGAATAGCCCGCCCTTGATCGCGGCAACGAACACATACCATTTGGCGAAGAAGCCCGCGAGTGGCGGAACGCCGGCCAGCGAGAACAGCAGCATCGCGAAGAAGAAGGCGAGCAGCGGGTTGGTGCGTGAGAGCCCTGCAAAATCGCTGATCTTCTCGAACGACTGGCCGTCGCGCCTGATCGCCATGATCACGGCAAAGGAGCCGAGCGTCATCGCGACGTAGATCGCGATGTAGGTCAGCACGCCCTGCGCGCCCTCGACCGTGCCGGCGGCGAGGCCGACCAGAGCGAAGCCCATGTGGCCGATCGAGGAATAGGCCATCAGGCGCTTGATGTTGGTCTGGCCGATCGCCGCGAACGAGCCCAGCGCCATCGAGGCGATCGAGACGAACACGATGATCTGCTGCCACTGGAAGGTGATGCCGGGGAACGCGGTGAGCGCGACGCGCGCGAACACGGCGAGAGCGGCGACCTTAGGCGCCGAGGCGAAGAACGCCGTCACCGGGGTCGGCGCGCCTTCATAGACGTCCGGCGTCCACATGTGGAACGGCACCGCAGACACCTTGAAGCACAGGCCGGCGAACAGGAAGACGAGGCCGAAGATGATACCGACGCTGCCGGTCTTCGTGGCCGCCGCGATCCCGGCAAAGCTCACCGTTCCGGTAAAGCCGTAGATGAGCGATGCACCGTACAGCAGCATGCCGGAGGACAGCGCGCCGAGCACGAAATACTTCAGGCCGGCTTCCGTCGACTTGGCATTGTCGCGATGGCTCGCCGCGACGACATAGAGCGCGAGCGACATCAGCTCGAGGCCGAGATAGAGCGTAATCAGATCCCCGGCCGAGATCAGCACCAGCATGCCGAGCGTCGAAAGCAGCACCAGGATCGCATATTCGAAGATGCGGCGGTCCGGCGCCGACAGGAACTCCACCGACATCACCAGCGTCGCGATCGAGCCGATCAGAGCGAGGATCTTCAGGAACCTCGCATAGCTGTCGGCGATGAAGCTGCCGCCGAAGGCTTGGCCCGCCGGCTGGCGCAGCACCAGGATGCCGACCACGATCAGCAGAACGATCGCAAGGCCGGTGACGATCCCCGTCGCCCCCTGCCCGCGGAACGCCCCCAGCATCAACAGCGCCATGGCCCCCAAGGCCAGCAGCAGCTCCGGCAACACCACCCAAAGCTGAGCCCCAAGATTCTCGATCATCGTCTTTGTCCCGACCTCTGGGGTCTCATTGGAGCAGCGCAGCGGCCTTAACGGCCGTCACGGCTGTATTGTAGTTGGTCACGAGCTGCTGCACCGAGGCCGCCGACATGTCGAGGATCGGCTTCGGATAGACGCCGAACAGGATGGTCAGCGCCACCAGCGGAAACAGGATGACGCCTTCACGGAAGGTCAGGTCCTTGATGCTGGCGAGCGACGGCTTGGTCAGCGCGCCGAACACGACCTTGCGGTAGAGCCACAGCGCATAGCAGGCCGAGAGGATGACACCGAAGGTCGCGAAGAACGCGGTCGGGATCGACACCTTGAAGGTTCCGAGCAAGGTCATGAACTCGCCGACGAAGCCGGAGGTGCCGGGCAGACCGACATTGGCCATGGTGAACACCATGAACACCAGCGCATAGACCGGCATCCGGTTGACGAGGCCGCCATAGGCTGTGATCTCGCGGGTGTGCATGCGGTCGTAGACGATGCCGACGCAGAGAAACAGCGCGCCCGAGACAATGCCGTGGGAGATCATCTGGAACACGCCGCCGGCCACGCCCTGCATGGTGCCGGCGAAGATGCCCATCGTCACGAAGCCCATATGCGCTACCGACGAGTAGGCAATCAGCTTCTTGATGTCCTCCTGCATCAGCGCGACCAGCGAGGTATAGATGATCGCGATCGCGGAGAGCGTAAAGACCAGCGGCGCGAAATCGTGCGACGCCAGCGGGAACATCGGCAGCGAGAAGCGCAGGAAGCCGTAGCCGCCCATCTTCAGCAGGATCGCGGCCAGAATCACCGAGCCCGCGGTGGGCGCCTCGACGTGCGCATCCGGCAGCCAGGTGTGAACCGGCCACATCGGCATCTTCACCGCGAAGGAGGCGAAGAAGGCCAGCCACGCCCAGGTCTGCAAGGACCGCGGCACCGCCGTATGCATCAAGGTCGGAATGTCGGTCGTACCGGCGTTCCAGTACAGCGCCATGATGGCGAGCAGCATCAGGACCGAACCGAGCAACGTGTAGAGGAAGAACTTGAACGAGGCGTAGACCCGGCGCGGACCGCCCCAGACGCCGATGATCAGGAACATCGGGATCAGGCCGCCCTCGAAGAACAGATAGAACAGCACGAGATCGAGCGCGGAGAACGTACCGACCATCAGCGTTTCCAGGATCAGGAACGCCATCATGTATTCGCGCAGCCGGTTGGTGACCGACTTCCAGCTCGCGATGATGCAGAACGGCATCAGCGCGGTGGTCAGGATCACGAACGGCAGCGAGATGCCGTCCACGCCCATGTGATAGCTGATGCCGGCCGCGAGCCAGTTCGACTTCTCGACGAACTGGAAGTCCGTCTGCGCGGGATCGAAGCGCAGCACCAGGATCACCGACACCGCGAAGGTGATCAGCGTGGTCCACAGCGCGATCCAGCGCGCATTGCGCCGGGCCGCCTCGTCGTCGCCGCGCACCAGATAGATCAGCAACGCGCCGACGACGGGAAGGAAGGTGACGACCGACAGAATTGGCCAGGTGGTCATTGCTGGCCTCCCATGAACATGAACCAGGTGATCAGGCCGGCGACGCCGATCAGCATGGCAAAGGCATAATGATAGAGATAACCGGTCTGGATCTTCACGACGTTGCGCGTGATGTCGAGCACCCGCGCCGAGACGCCATCCGGACCGAAGCCGTCGATGACGAAGCCGTCGCCCTTCTTCCAGAGGAAGCGGCCGAGCCACTTCGCCGGACGAACGAAGATCACGTCATAGAGCTCGTCGAAGTACCACTTGTTGAGCAGGAACTTGTAGAGCAGCGGCTGCTGGGTCGCCAGCTCTTCCGGGATGTACGGACGGCTGACGTAGAAGATGTAGGACACGGCGAAGCCGAGCACCATCATGATGAAGGGCAGCTGGCCGAGCCAGAACGGCATGTGCTCCATGTCCTCAAGGATGTGCGGGTTCATCTTCAGCGACTCGCCGAAGAAGGCCTCGGCGCCATGGGGATCGGTGAACAGCGCCTTGAACGGAAAGCCCGCCAGAATGGAGCCGGCCGCGAGCACGCCGATCGGGATCAGCATCCAGATCGGGCTCTCATGTGCGGCATCGTAGTGATGCTGGTCGTGCGGCGTGCCGAAGAACGTTTTCCACACCAGGCGCCAGGAGTAGAACGAGGTCAGCCCGGCAGCCACGACCGTAAGGAAATAGGCGTAGGTCGCGAACGGATTGTGCGCGGCGTAGGCCGCTTCGATGATGGCATCCTTGGAGAAGAAGCCGGCAAATCCCGGGAAGCCCGTCAGCGCCAGGGTGCCGACCGTCATCACCGCGAACGTGTACGGGATCTTGCGCCACAGGCCGCCCATGTTGCGGATGTCCTGCTCGTGATGCATCGCGTAGATCACCGAGCCGGAGCCCAAGAACAGCAGCGCCTTGAAGAAGGCATGCGTGAACAGATGGAACATGCCGACCGAATAGGCGCCTGCCCCCATTGCCACGAACATGTAGCCGAGTTGCGAACACGTCGAATAGGCAACGATGCGCTTGATGTCGTTCTGCACGAGGCCGACGGTCGCGGCGAAGAACGCCGTGGTTGCACCGAAGAACATCACGACGGCCTGCGCGTTCGGCGCGAGCTCGAACAGCGGCGAGAGACGCGCCACCATGAACACGCCGGCGGTGACCATGGTCGCGGCGTGGATCAGCGCCGAGACCGGGGTCGGACCTTCCATCGCGTCCGGCAGCCAGGTGTGCAGCAGGAACTGCGCCGACTTGCCCATCGCGCCCATGAACAGGAGAAGACAGGTCAGCGTCAGCGCATCGGCATTCCAGCCGAGGAAGTTGATGGTCTTGCCGGCAAAGCTCGGCGCGGCATGGAAGATGGTCTCGAAGTCGGTCGACTTCGCCAGCAGGAACACGGCGAAGATACCGAGCGCGAAGCCGAAATCGCCGACACGGTTGACGACGAAGGCCTTGATGGCGGCCGCGTTCGCCGACGGCTTCTGGAACCAGAACCCGATCAGCAGGTAGCTCGCAAGACCCACCCCCTCCCAGCCGAAGAACAGCTGCACGAGGTTGTTCGCGGTCACCAGCATCAGCATCGCGAAGGTGAACAGCGAGAGATAGGAAAAGAAGCGCGGACGGTTCGGATCCTCGTCCATGTAGCCGATCGAATAGAGGTGCACGAGCGAGGACACGCTCGTCACCACGACCAGCATCACTGCCGTCAGCGTGTCGACGCGCAGCGCCCAGGAAACCTGGAGCTCGCCGGAATTGATCCACGGCAGCAGCTCCTTCACCCCGACCTCGTGGTGCATGAAGCCGACGCTGACCAGCATGGCCCAGGACAGCGCAGCGGACACGAACAGCAGCCCCGTCGTGATCGCCTGCGCGGCCCAGGTGCCGGCCGCCGGCGGCTCTGCGACATGGTGATCGTCGTGGCCATGACCGTGATCGTCATGTGCGTGCGCGTCGGCGGCGCCGTGGTGATGACCGTCGTCGTGATGATGCTCGACCGTGTCGCCGCTCGGGTGACGCGCATGCGCCCCGAAAAGCGCGATCAGGCCGGCGAGGATGGCGCCGAGCAGCGGCAGAAAGACAATGGCCTGGATCATTCGCCCGTTCCCCTACGCATGACCTTGCCGGCGAGCCGGCCCCCACTTGTGCGGATCATGCGCCCTTAGCCCTTCATCAGATTGACGTCTTCGACCGCGATCGAGCCGCGGTTGCGGAAGTAGACCACCAGCACGGCAAGGCCGATCGCGGCCTCCGCCGCCGCGACCGTCAGCACCAACAGCGCGAACACCTGCCCGACGATGTCGCCGAGGAAGGTCGAGAACGCCACCAGGTTGATGTTGACGGCGAGCAGGATCAGCTCGATCGACATCAGGATGACGATGATGTTCTTGCGGTTCAGGAAGATGCCGAGGATGCCGAGCGTGAACAGCATTGCGGCGACCGAGAGATAATGTCCGAGTCCGATGGTCATTTCACCCACTCCGCCGCGTCCGCATCCTGCAGGCCCTGGCCGACCGCGACCTTGCGCATCGCCATCGCCATCTCGGGTGTGCGCGCGTTCTGGACGTTGATGTCCTGGCGCTTCACGTTGGCCTTGTGACGCAGCGTCAGCACGATCGCGCCGATCATCGCCACCAGCAGGATCATGCCCGACAGCTGGAAGTAATGGATGTACTTCGTGTAGAGCACGAGGCCGAGCGCCTCGGTGTTGGTGACGTTGGTCGGGATCGCCGCCGTGATCGCCTTCGGCGCCGTCGGATTGATGACCCAGTACGACACGGTGAGCAGCAGCTCGAACAGGAAGATGCCGCCGATGACGAGGCCGATCGGCATGTACTGCAGGAAGCCCTCGCGGAGCTCGGTGAAGTCGACATCGAGCATCATGATCACGAACAGGAAGAGCACCGCGACCGCGCCGACATAGACGACGACCAGGATCATCGCCAGGAATTCAGCCCCCATCAGCACGAACAGGCCGGAGGCGTTGACGAAGGCGAGGATCAAAAAGAGCACGGAATGAACGGGGTTCTTCGAGACGATCACCATCACGGCCGAAGCCACGCAGACCGCCGCAAAAAGGTAGAAGAAGAGCGCTGGAAGGATCATCGTCAATGCTCCGTCATTCCGGGGCGCGCGAAGCGCGAACCCGGAATCTCGAGATTCCGGGTCTGGTCCTTCGGACCATCCCGGAATGACGCGTGGGATTCAGAGGGGATCATCGGACGGCCTCAGCGGTACGGCGCGTCAAGCGCGATGGCTTTGGAGATCTCGCGCTCCCAGCGGTCGCCGTTCGCGAGCAGCTTGGCCTTGTCATAGTAGAGCTCCTCGCGGGTCTCGGTCGCGAACTCGAAGTTCGGTCCCTCGACGATCGCGTCCACCGGACAGGCTTCCTGGCACAGGCCGCAATAGATGCACTTCACCATGTCGATGTCGTAGCGCACCGTGCGGCGGGTACCATCGTTGCGGCGCGGACCGGCCTCGATCGTGATCGCCTGCGCCGGGCAGACGGCTTCGCACAGCTTGCAGGCGATGCAGCGCTCCTCGCCATTCGGGTAGCGGCGCAGTGCGTGCTCGCCGCGGAAGCGCGGCGAGATCGGCCCCTTCTCGAACGGATAGTTCAGCGTCGGCTTGGGCTGGAAGAAATAGCGCATCGCGAGGAAGAATGCGGATACGAATTCCTGCAGCAGCAAGGACCGGCCAATGGCGGTGATGTTCATGACAGCCTCATTTCGGCGCGATGCCGGCGAAGTGCAGCACGCCCGCGACGATCACCACCATGACCAGTGACAGCGGCAGGAACACTTTCCAGCCCAGGCGCATCAACTGGTCGTAGCGGTAGCGCGGCACGATCGCTTTCGCCATCGCGATCAGGAAGAACATGAAGAACAGCTTGAGCGCGAACCAGATGACGCCCGGCACCCAGTTGAACGGCGGCAGGTCGATCGGCGGCAGCCAGCCGCCCAGGAACAGGATGGTGGCCAGGGCGCACATCGTGGTGATCGCGACGTACTCGCCGAGCATGAACAGCAGGTACGGCGTCGAGCCGTACTCGACCATGAAGCCGGCGACGAGCTCGGACTCCGCCTCGACGAGATCGAACGGCGGGCGATTGGTCTCGGCCAGCGCGGAGACGTAGAACACCACGAACATCGGAAACAGCGGCCAGACGTACCAGTTCAGGATCGTCAGCTGCGGCAGGCCGATCAGGCTGGCGAGACCCCGGGCATGCTGCGCCTCGACCACGGCCGACAGGTTCAGCGTGCCGGCACACAGCAGCACGGTAATGATGACGAAACCGATCGAGACCTCGTAGGACACCATCTGCGCCGCCGAGCGCAGCGCGGCCAGGAACGGGTATTTCGAGTTCGACGACCAGCCGGCCATGATGATGCCGTAGATCGACAGCGACGAGATCGCGAAGATGAAGAGGACGCCGACATTGATGTCGGCGATCGCCCAGCCGAGATTGGTCGGGATCACCGCCCAGGCTGCCAGCGCCAGCACGCACGACACCAGCGGTGCCAGCAGGAACACGCCCTTGTTGGCGCCCGCCGGAATGATCGGCTCCTTGAGCACGAATTTGAGCAGGTCGGCGAAGGACTGGAACAGGCCCCAGGGGCCGACCACGTTGGGACCGCGCCGGATCTGCACGGCTGCCCAGATCTTGCGGTCGGCCAGCAGGATGTAGGCGATCGCGACCAGAAGGAGGACGAGCAGCAGGACGCTCTCCGCGACCATGATGATCAGCGGCCAGAGAAAGCCGGTCCAGAACGAGCTTGCGAAGAAATCAGCCATCAGGTCACGCTCACTCCGCTGCCGTCAGCATCTGCCCGGAGGCAAGACGGGAACATTCCGCCATGACCGCCGAGGCGCGCGCGATCGGGTTGGTGAGATAGAAGTCTTCGATCAGGGACTTGAACGGTGCCTTCTCCAGGCTGCCGCCCTTGGCCGCGAGCGTCTTGATGTCGGCGAGCTTGCCGGCCTCGATCTGATCGAGCCGGCCGAGATGCGGCGCGGCCGTGACGACCGCCGCGCGCAGTGCGGCCAGCGAGTCATAGGGCAGCTTCTTGCTCAGCACGTCCGACAGAGCACGGATGATCGCCCAGTCCTCGCGCGCCTCTCCCGGCGGGAACGAGGCGCGGCCCGTCGTCTGCGCCCTGCCCTCGGTGTTGACGTAGATGCCGGACTTCTCGGTATAGGCAGCGCCCGGAAGAATGACGTCGGCGCGATGCGCGCCGCGGTCGCCATGGGTGCCGATGTAGACGACGAAAACGCCCTCGGGCACCTCGACCTCGTCGGCGCCCAGCAGGAACATGACGTCCATCGTGCCGAAGGTCGTCATCTGCGCCGCGGTCAGACCGGTGCCGTTGAAGCCGATGTCGAGCGCGCCGACCCGCGATGCGGTGTCGTGCAGCACGGCGAAACCGTTCCAGTCCTCGCGCACGGCGTTGACGTCCATCGCGATCTTGGCCGCGAGCGACAGGATCGCCGCACCGTCATGGCGCGAGGCTGCGCCGGAGCCAACCAGCACGATCGGGTTCTTGGCGTTGCGGAACGTGGTCGCGAAGGAATGCTTGCCCGCGGCCACGTCGCTCAAGGAGTCGGTGCCGGCGCCGATGTGCTCGTAAGCATAGGTCAGGTCGACCTTCGGTCCGACCAGGCCAACCTTGAGCTGACCCGACCGCCAGCGCTTACGGATGCGGGCGTTGAGCACGGCCGCTTCCCTGCGCGGATTGGCACCGACGATCAGGATCGCATCGGCCTGTTCGATCCCGGCAATGGTCGGGTTGAAGATGTAGGACGCGCGGCCGGCCTTGGCGTCGAAGCTGTCGCCGCCCTGCACCGCGACGTTAGTCGAGCCGAGCTTGGCGAGCAGATCCTTGAGCGCGAACATCTCCTCGACTGCCGCAAGATCGCCGGCAATGGCGCCGATGCGCTTGCCGTCGATGCGCGCAAGCTTCGTGGCGATCGCCTTGAACGCCTCAGGCCACGACGCCGCGCGCAGCTTGCCGTCCTCGCGGACATAGGGACGGTCGAGGCGCTGAGTGCGCAGGCCGTCGACGACGTGCCGGGTCTTGTCCGAGATCCACTCCTCGTTCACGCTGTCATTGATGCGCGGCAGGATGCGCATCACCTCACGGCCGCGGGTGTCGACCCGGATCGCGGAGCCGACGCCATCCATCACGTCAATGGACTGCGTCTTGCCGAGCTCCCAGGGACGTGCCGCGAAGGCATAGGGCTTGGAGGTCAGCGCGCCCACCGGGCAGATGTCGACCAGATTGCCCTGCAGCTCCGAGCTCAGCGCCTGCTCGAGATAGGTGGTGATCTCCATGTCCTCGCCGCGGCCGGTCGCGCCCATTTCCGGCACGCCGCAGACTTCCGCCGAGAAGCGCACGCAGCGGGTGCACTGGATGCAGCGGTTCATCGAGGTCTTGACCAGCGCGCCGAGATATTTGTCCTCGACCGCGCGCTTGTTCTCGGCGAAGCGGCTGGTGTCGACACCATAGCCCATCGCCTGGTCCTGCAGGTCGCATTCGCCGCCCTGGTCGCAGATCGGGCAGTCCAGCGGATGGTTGATCAGAAGGAATTCCATCACGCCTTCGCGCGCCTTCTTGACCATCGGCGACCGCGTCGAGATCTCCGGCGGCTCGCCCTTCGGGCCCGGCCGGCAGTCACGCACGCCCCAGGCGCAGCTCGCGACCGGCTTCGGTCCGCCCTTCACCTCGACCAGACACATCCGGCAGTTGCCGGCGATCGACAGCCGCTCATGATAGCAGAAGCGCGGAATCTCGGCGCCGGCCGCCTCGCACGCCTGCAGCAGCGTGTACTCCGGCGGCACATCGATCTCTTTGCCATCGATGATGATCTTGGTCATTGCCTCACATCTCTCTCAAACCACGGACCACCGCACCGTCGCGCGCCCGAGGGGCGCGACAGGTGCGAGGGAAATCTTGCTGGCCGCGACGACCGCCATCGCCTACTCCGCCGCCACCATGTGCTCGGGATCGCGCACGCCGACGTCGTCGATATCAGCCTTGTGCGAATATTGGTCGATCCGCGCCTCGATCTCGTGCCGGAAATGCGTGATCAGGCCCTGGATCGGCCAAGCCGCGGCGTCACCCAGCGCGCAGATCGTATGCCCTTCGATCTGCTTGGTGACCTCCAGCAGCATGTCGATCTCGCGCTTGTGCGCGCGGCCCTCGGCCATGCGGGTCAGCACGCGCCACATCCAGCCGGTGCCCTCGCGGCACGGCGTGCACTGGCCGCAGCTCTCGTGCTTGTAGAAATAGGAGATGCGCGCGATCGCCCGGATCAGGTCGGTCGACTTGTCCATCACGATCACGGCCGCGGTGCCGAGGCCCGAACGCAGCTTGGACAGGCTGTCGAAATCCATCGGCGTGTCGATGATCTGGTCGGCCGGCACCATGCGCACCGACGAACCGCCGGGGATGACGGCCTTGAGATTGTCCCAACCGCCGCGGATGCCGCCGCAATGCTTCTCGATCAGCTCGCGGAACGGAATGCCCATCGCCTCTTCGACGTTGCAGGGCCGCTCGACGTGACCGGAGATGCAGAACAGCTTGGTACCGACATTGTTCGGACGACCGATGCCGGCGAACCAGGAGGCACCGCGGCGCAGGATGGTCGGCGCGACCGCGATCGATTCGACATTGTTGACCGTGGTCGGGCAACCATAAAGGCCGACATTGGCCGGGAACGGCGGCTTCAGCCGCGGCTGGCCCTTCTTGCCTTCGAGGCTCTCGAGCAGCGCGGTCTCCTCGCCGCAGATATAGGCGCCGGCGCCGTGGGCGACGTAGATGTCGAACGGCCAGCCGTGGATATTGTCCTTGCCGACCAGCTTGGCCTCATAGGCCTGGTCGATCGCCGCCTGCAGATGCTCCCGCTCACGGATGAACTCGCCGCGCACATAGATGTAGCAGGCATGCGCATTCATCGCGAAGCTGGCGAGCAGGCAGCCTTCGACCAGATGATGCGGATCGTGCCGCATGATCTCGCGATCCTTGCAGGTGCCAGGCTCGGACTCGTCGGCGTTGACCACCAGGTAGCTCGGCCGGCCGTCGGTCGATTCCTTCGGCATGAACGACCATTTCAGGCCGGTCGGAAATCCGGCGCCGCCGCGGCCACGCAGGCCCGAGGCCTTCATCTCGCTGATGATCCAGTCGCGGCCCTGCTCGATCAGCCCCTTGGTGCCGTCCCAGCTGCCGCGGCGGCGTGCGCCTTCGAGGCCCCAATCGTGGAGGCCGTACAGGTTGGTGAAGATGCGGTCCTTGTCGTCGAGCATGATCAGACGGCTTCCTCGGATGTCAACGGTTCGACTGCATGGTGGCGATGAAGGCGGCACAGCCGCCGAATACCAGCGCCCACAGCAGACTGGACTCCAGCGTCGCGTTGAGCGCGAAACGCTGCAGCACGAAGATGAAAGCGGCGGCTGCGGTCGTATGCAGTGCCACGTAGCGCCAGTTCTTCATCGCGGCGCCCTCTTGGGTCAGGGCCGCAACGCGGATGCGATTGCGGCTCATGTCTTCTCCTTCAGCGTGGTCGGACCGCCGGCCGGCGCCGAGAACTGGCGGCCGTTCTGCGGGCCGGGCGTCGGCAGATTGCCGGTCGCGAATCCGTCGAGCACCTTGCCGAAGCTTTCCGGCGTCAGGTCCTCATAGGTATCCTTCCAGATCTGCACCATCGGCGCATTCACGCAGGCGCCCAGGCACTCGACCTCTTCCCAGCTGAACTCGCCGTCCTTCGACAGATGGAAGGGGTCGTGATGAATGCGATGCTTGCAGACCTCGATCAGTTCCTCGGCGCCGCGCAACCGGCACGGCGTCGTGCCGCAGACCTGCACATGCGCCTTCTTGCCGACCGGCTGCAGCTGGAACATCGTGTAGAAGGTCGCCACCTCGAGCACGCGGATGTAGGGCATGCCGAGCATGTCGGCGACCACGCGGATCGCGGCCTCGGACACCCAGCCATCGCTCTGCTCCTGCGCGCGCCACAGGATCGCGATCACCGCCGAGGCCTGGCGTCCGTCGGGATATTTCGCGATCTGGGCCTTGGCGAAGGCAAGATTTTCATCCGTGAACGCAAAGCTCGCGGGCTGGACTTCCTTCGGGGCAAGACGGCGGACGGACATGGCTCTTCAGTCTTTCATTGCATGCGGCGCGCGGCGTCTGCATTGAGCGCTGCGACGCGATTCTGCCAGAAGGCACTTGCGGTACCGAACACATTATAGCCGACGTGAGCGGACACCTTGATGCGGTCGAGGATCGACAGTTCGGTCACGGTCTCGAAGCGGCGGCTCGAGGGATCGTAGACCATCAGCTGCATCGGCGTCTGATCGAGGATATAGCGCGACACCGTATGATTGCGGTCCTGGCCGTGCTCCTCGCACAGAATCATGCTGTCGGTCGCAAGCAGCCGCGTACCGCCCCTGATCGCCTCGATCTCGACGCCCTCGACGTCGAGCTTGACGAGATATTTGCCGGTACCCTGCACCCTGCCGTCTTCGATCAGATCATCGAGCGCCATGACGGGCACCTGCTCGCCGCCCGCGCCGCCGCCCGCAATGCTGAACGCCTCGTGCTTGGTCCCGGTCAGATGCGCCGTTCCGCGGGCAGCGCCGATCGCGCACTTCATCACCTCGAAGCGGCCGGCATTGATCTTGGCGTTGTTGGCGAGCTTGGCGAAGTTCGCCGCGGACGGCTCGATCGCGATCGCCTTGTGCGAACCATAGGGCGCGCTCGACACCAGCACCGACCAGTAGCCGTAATTGGCGCCGCCATCGATGAAGGTGTAGTCGACATCGATCGTGCCGAGGAACAGGAGCTCGAGTTCGTCCTCGTAGTGGTAGGCGCGGTTGAGCAGCTTGCTCCAGTAGCCATCGCCGTAGGGAAACTCGAACACGGCATCCGAGTTGAGCTTGATCGCAATGTCGCGCTCCGGCAACGTCATCCGCAGCAGATTGGCGCAGCGATTGTAGCCGCGATGTGCAAAGTGCGACGAGATCTTCGAGCCGGTTGCCAGCGCCAATGCAGCCGTGCGCTCCCAGAGATTCGCTCCTTCGAGCGCCCCGGAAGCACGATCAAACTGGATCGGCGCCTGGCCCATCAGCGGTCGACCTCTCCGAACACGATGTCGAGCGAGCCGAGAATGGCGGAGACGTCGGCGAGCAGATGGCCGCGGCAGATGAAATCCATCGCCTGCAGATGCGCGAAGCCCGGCGCACGGATCTTACACTTGTAAGGCTTGTTGCTGCCGTCGGCGACGAGATAGACGCCGAACTCCCCCTTCGGCGCCTCGACCGCGGCATAGACCTCGCCGGCCGGCACGTGCACGCCTTCGGTGTAGAGCTTGAAGTGGTGGATCAGCGCTTCCATCGAGCGCTTCATCTCGCCACGGCGCGGCGGCGTGATCTTGTTATCGGCAATGACGACCGGCCCCTGCCCGTCGGGCGCGCGCAGCTTGGCGATGCACTGCTTCATGATGCGCACGGACTGGCGCATCTCTTCCATGCGGATCAGGTAGCGATCGTAGCAGTCGCCGTTCTTGCCGATCGGAATATCGAAATCCATCTCGGCGTAGCACTCATAAGGCTGCGCCTTGCGCAGATCCCAGGCTGCGCCCGAGCCGCGTACCATGACGCCGGAGAAGCCCCACTCCCAGGCCTGCTTCAGCGTGATGACGCCGATATCGACGTTGCGCTGCTTGAAGATGCGGTTGCCGGTCAGCAGCCGGTCGAGATCGTCCACCACCTTGAGGAACGGATCGCACCAGGCATCGATGTCGTCGATCAGCTTCGTCGGCAGGTCCTGATGCACGCCGCCGATGCGGAAATAGGCCGCATGCATGCGGGAGCCCGAGGCGCGCTCATAGAACACCATCAGCTTCTCGCGCTCCTCGAAGCCCCACAGCGGCGGGGTCAGCGCGCCGACATCCATCGCCTGCGTGGTGACGTTGAGGAGGTGCGACAGGATGCGACCGATCTCGCAATAGAGCACGCGGATCAGCTGGCCGCGGCGCGGCACCTCGATGCCGAGCAGCTTCTCCGCCGCAAGGCAGAACGCGTGCTCCTGGTTCATCGGCGCGACATAGTCGAGCCGATCGAAATAGGGAATCGCCTGCAGGTAGGTCTTGGTCTCGATCAGCTTCTCGGTACCGCGATGCAGGAGACCGATGTGCGGATCGACCCGCTCGACGACCTCGCCATCGAGTTCCAGCACCAGGCGCAGCACGCCGTGCGCCGCCGGATGCTGCGGACCGAAGTTGATGGTGAAGTTGCGGAGTGCCGGGCTCTGCTCGTTCATGCTCGCGCTCCCACTCACTTCGTGACTTTCTCGTCGCCCGGCAGCGGATAGTCCGCGCCCTCCCAGGGCGAGAGGAAATCGAACTTGCGGAATTCCTGGTTGAGCCGCACCGGCTCGTACACCACGCGCTTCTCCTGATCGTCGTAGCGCACCTCGACGAAGCCGGTGGTCGGGAAGTCCTTGCGCAGCGGATGGCCGTCGAAGCCGTAGTCCGTCAAGAGCCGGCGCATGTCGGGATGGCCGACGAAGATCACGCCATAGAGGTCATACGTCTCGCGCTCGAACCAGTCGGCACCGGGAAACACCTCGATGATCGAGGGCACCTGCGTGGTCTCGTCGGCCTCGGCCTTGAGACGAATCCGGGTGTTCAGCGTCGGCGACAGCAGGTGGTAGACGACATCGAAGCGCTTCGCGCGCTCCGGGTAGTCGACCGCCGTAATGTCGGTGAAGTTGATGAAACGGCAGGCCGCATCATCACGCAAATGTTTGACGACATCGACGATCCGGCCCGGCTCCACGTTCACCGTGAGCTGATTGAACGCGATCGAATACCCGATCGCCGCGCCCGGAAGCGCGCTCACGATCGTCTGCCCAAGGGCGTCGAGCCTGCCGTCGTCCATGCGAAAAACCTTCAGCGTTCGATCGTGCCGGTGCGCCGGATCTTCTTCTGCAACAGCAGAACACCGTACAGCAGCGCTTCCGCGGTGGGCGGACAGCCGGGGACATAGATATCAATGGGAACGATGCGGTCGCAGCCGCGGACCACCGAATAGGAATAGTGATAGTAGCCGCCGCCGTTGGCGCACGAGCCCATCGAGATGACGTAGCGCGGCTCGGGCATCTGGTCGTAGACCTTGCGCAGCGCCGGCGCCATTTTATTGGTCAGGGTGCCTGCCACGATCATCACGTCCGACTGGCGCGGCGAAGCACGCGGCGCGAAGCCGAAACGCTCGACGTCGTAGCGCGGCATCGAGACCTGCATCATCTCGACCGCGCAACAGGCGAGGCCGAACGTCATCCACATCAGGGACCCGGTGCGAGCCCACGTGATCAGATCGTCGGCGGTGGCGACGAAGAATCCCTTGTCCGACAGTTCGTGCCTGACCTCGAGGAAATATGGGTCGTTGGCACCGATCGGCCTGCCGGTCGCGGGATCGAGAATGCCCTTCGGGGCCGGAGCGATAGCCGGCCCGGTCGAGGACGTGGTCGGGCTCAATCCCATTCAAGCGCGCCTTTCTTCCATTCGTAGGCAAACCCGACCGTCAGCACGGCCAGGAACACCAGCATCGACCAGAAGCCGGCCGCGCCGAGCTTGCCGAATGCCACTGCCCAGGGGAACAGGAAGGCGACTTCGAGGTCGAAGATGATGAAAAGGATGGCAACCAGATAGAAGCGGACGTCGAACTTCATGCGCGCGTCATCAAACGCGTTGAACCCGCATTCGTACGCGGAGAGCTTCTCGGGATCGGGCTGCTGGTAGGCGACCAGGAAGGGCGCGATCAGCAGCACCACCCCGATGATGGCTGCGACACCTATGAACACGACGAGGGGGAGATAATTCTGGAGGATGCCGGTCATCGGCGCCACTTTCCTCTGCGGTTTCGGTGCGGACCGCAGACTCGTTGCATTGGAATTGTTCTGAGCCTTAGCGCAGCGCACCAAGCCGCGCAAGACGAGCCGTCTCGCCGCCGCCATCCCTCCCCACATTGCGGAAATCCGGACACACAGCGGACGGCCGCCCGCTCGAAGATGCATTCGCGCTGCGCATCGCAGACCCGCACCACTACGGTGTCGGACAGACATCGATCGAGCCGAGCATGGCGGTGCGATCGCGAGCACGCACAGCGTTGTGCGCAGGGCAGAGCCGGTCGGAGATGGAGTGCGAATCGGCGATCAGCTTGGGAAGCGACCTGTGGACCCTGGCGGTGCGCTCCCGGCATTCAACCAAGTGGTGATTAAGCGCTGTCGGATCAAGCTCATCGGAAAGGCTCGGGCGTACATGCAGCCGTGCCGATCCGCAGCTGGGCGACGCCGCAGCGCGGGCGTGATCGCGATGGGTCGGAGGGCGCGCCACTTACTCTCGATTGCCGAGACGGGTCCTGCAACCGATGAAACCATTTTGAGGAAACGAAGAAACGGGATCGAAACAAAGAGGCGGTAGATGTCCTGGCAACAAAGTGGCGCTCTGAGACGCCGGGAGGCTGACATGAACCACTCGCTCCATTCCGCCGATCGCTCCACCCACCTGAAGATCGTGGTGGTGGCTCTGGTTGCCGGCATCGCCGTGATGGCTTTCGGGATCGCGGCCCGCACGAACGCTGATGGCAGCCAGACGGCCGCGCACGTCGTCAAGGCCGGCAAGCCGGTTGTCGTGACCAGTTCCGCCGATTCGATGGTCCGCTGAGCGGGATCGCTCACCTCTCTCCGAGATGCCCTCCAGGCCGCCGGTTGGCGGCCTTTTGCGTTGGCCATGCGCTATTCCGGGGCGCGCGCTGGCGGCGCCGAGGATAGATGCAGATAAGGCGTGTGAGGGTGCTAAGCCATTGAAAATGGCGCGAGAGACGGGGCTCGAACCCGCGACCTCCGGCGTGACAGGCCGGCGCTCTAACCAACTGAGCTACTCCCGCGTGATCGCGAAATCCGCGGAGGCCTGCGACTTAAAGGGGCGATGTTTCGAAGTCAAGGACAATGAACCCACGCCTGTGGGAAGTCCTTGATGAGACGTCAATCGCCACGCACGACCGCCTCCCAGGCGGCACAGATGCCTCTCACCGACCAATTGATGAGGACTGCCAGATCTTACTGCCAGGTTTTGATGAGCCAAGGCGCGGTTTCGACCGTATCTTTCAGGCTCCGGTCCCATTGCCAGCCCGACGCTCGGGCGGCGCGCCGCCGAGCGTCGGCAGGAAGACACGAAGGAAGCCGGGCATGGCAAAACGTGCGGCACGTCCGATCACCGTCACATTGAAGCATCTGGCCGCGGCCGCCGCCGAGGAGCATGGGCTGACGAAAAAGCAGGTCGAGGAGATCCTCACCGGGACCGTCGCGCGTATCGCGCGCCATCTGCGCAAGGGAGACAAGGTCCGAATCGTCGGTCTCGGCATCCTGCAGGTCCGCAGGCGCGCCGCCCGCACCGGTCGCAACCCCGCCACGGGCGAGGCCGTACCGATCAAGGCGACCCGAAAGGTGGGATTCCGGGCCGCCAAGGAGCTGGCGGACGCCATTTGATGTGGAACTTGAGGTCATCTCGGTTCCAACTCCAGGCATTTGATATATTAATATATGTTACTTGACGGTAATATGATCCCTCTTACCTCGTGGTGCCTATGTCCGACCAGCTTCTCAGCTTCACCCATACCGTCACCGAGCGCTTTCTTCGCTACGTCGTGATCGACACTCAGTCAGACCCGACGTCCCCGACCTGCCCCTCCACCATGAAACAGAAGAACCTCGGCCGCCTGCTCGCGGCCGAACTGCAGGCGATGGGCCTGTCGGACGCCCATCTCGACGAGCACGGCTACGTCTATGCGACGATCCCGGCCAACACCGACAAGCGCGTGCCGGTGATCTGCTTCTGCTCACACATGGACACATCGCCCGACTGCTCCGGCGCCGACGTGAAGCCGCAGATCGTGCGCAGCTATCAGGGCGGCGACCTCGTGCTGCCGGGCGATCCGAGCCAGGTGATTCGCGCGGCCGAGCATCCTGCTCTGAAGGATCAGATCGGCAACGACATCGTCACGTCAGACGGCACGACGCTGCTCGGGGCCGACAACAAGGCCGGGATCGCCGAGATCATGGACGCAGCATTATTCCTGATCAGCAATCCGCACATCAAACACGGCACGATCAAGATCCTGTTCACGCCGGACGAGGAAATCGGCCGCGGCGTCGACCGGGTCGACCTGAAGAAACTCGGCGCCGAGTACGGCTACACGATGGACGGCGAGACCGCCGGCAATATCGAGGACGAGACCTTCTCCGCCGACGGCGCCACGATCATCATCACCGGTGTCAGCGCCCATCCCGGCTTTGCCAAGGGCAAGATGGAGCACGCGATCAAGATCGCATCCGCCATCGTCGAGCGGCTGCCCAAGGACACCTGCTCGCCGGAGACGACCGAGGGCAAGGAGGGCTTCCTGCATCCGGTCGCCATCTCGGGCGGGCTCGAACAGGCGCGGCTCGACTTCATCGTGCGCGATTTCAGCGAGCAGGGATTGCGCCAGAAGGAGGCGCTGCTCGAGGACACCGTCAGGGACGTGATGAAGGACTATCCGCACTCCAGCTACCGGATGGAGGTCAAGGCGCAATACCGCAACATGAAGGAAGTCATCGATCTCCATCCGGAGATCGTGATCTATGCCGAGGATGCGATCCGCCGCGCCGGACTGACGCCGGTCAGGTCGTCCATCCGCGGCGGCACCGATGGCTCGCGCTTGTCCTTCATGGGACTGCCCTGCCCCAACATCTTTGCCGGCGAGCATGCCTTCCACTCGCGCCTCGAATGGGTGAGCATCCGCGACATGGAGAAGGCGGTCCAGACCATCGTGCATCTGGCCATGATCTGGGAGGAGCGTGCCTGACGCACGCTCCGTTCCGCAGCGCACTCGCTTGCAGATTCCGACCAGAGCTTCCTGCCTGTGGTTTCAATGCAGGAAAATGTTACCGCAAAATCACATGAAGTTGCATCACCCGAAAATGCAATTCCGGCTCTCAATGAGGCTTTAACGGACCCTGCGATCTACTGAGCGGACATTTGCGCCAGGATTTCACTCCGCCGCACTCACGGAGCAGGTTCATGCCTCAACGTCATTCGCCGAATCTGCTTCCCAAGCTGCTCATCGCCGACGACGATCCTTGCGTCGTACGGGTGCTCGCCGAGCGCTGCAGCCTGATGGGCTTTGAAGTCGAGACCGCCAATGGCGGGCTGCAGGCACTGATCAAGGCTTGTGAAATACGGCCGGACATCATGGTCATCGACGTCCATATGCCCGAGGTGGACGGTCTCTCAGTGCTAACGCTGCTAACCGAAAGCACCCAGAGATCGGAACACGTGATCGTCATCACCGGACAGGTCGGGCAGGAAATCACCGAGTTCTGCTCCCATATCAACGCGACCTGCATCCGCAAAGGCTCCGCGTTCTGGAGCGACTTCGAGAAACGTCTGATTGAGTTCTATCCTGAGAAGGCCGCCGATATCAGATGGGCGCGGAGCGAGCGTACCCCCCAACGTCTGACCGAGCGTGCGCGGGTTCTGCTGATCGACGATGATATGCACGTCAGACGATTCTATGCGAGCAAGCTCGCCAATCTGGGAGTCGATCTGCTTTGCGCCGCGGACGGAGCGAGCGGATACTGGATGGCCCGCCGGCAGGAGCCGACCGTCATCATCGCCGACTACGCGATGCCCAACGGCGACGCGGAATACCTGCTTACCAAGCTGCGAAGCACGCCGGAAACCAGCACAATTCCTGTCATCGTACAGAGCGCACGAAGCCTGAGCAACACCGTCAGGCGACGGCTGGAAGGCAGCATATCCGGCTACCCCGGCGCCGCACGCGTGCTCCGGAAATCTGCTGATGTCGGAGAGTTGTTCGACGTCCTGCAACGGCTCTGTGGCTTTTCCTATAATCTTGAGGGCTCCCCCCTCTACCAATGACCGCCGCGCGGCCCGCGGTCCGCCAGCCGTCCCGTGGTCAGAGCGACGATCCGAGACGATCCGAAAAGGGTCCTTGCGGGCGCTCGGCGTGATTCTCGCAGTCGTCCGACCTGACCAATTGCCAGGGTGCAGCGCGACGACCTGGACAGCCACTTCAGGTCAAGGTCCGCACAGCAATGTCTAACGATGTGCGCAAGGCCGCGTGACCCTTGCGCCTTCAGGGTTGGCTTGAGTGTTTGTACGGATTCACACGTTAATACACGCGCAGTATGTGGCCTATTAGATTCACGCCGACACGCAATCATCGACATTATTTGTGACAAAGGACTGCGGCTGAAGCACGGATAGTGCGATCGAGGGTCGATCGATGGATATGGTCGAGCTCCACCGGCACATTGAGCCATTTGCGGCGCGTCAGGCCAATGACGTGCCACTCAGGCGGATCGCCGAAAGTGCGCTTCGGGAAGTCGAGCATGTCTGCACTCTGGTCCGGCGGATCAGTGACACCTGCGTTGAAGAGCTCCCCGACCAGGTCGCGATCGCGCATCGACGTGGATTAATAGCTTGGTGGTCTCGCAAGGCGGAAAGCGCAGGCCGTCGCGGCGACGAAAACGGCCCCGATACGGAAGTCTCGAAGATAAGCACCAGCCATCTTTCCCTGACGCCATCCGAGCGCGAAGTGCTGCGTCTCGTGAGCCGGGGATTGACGAAGAAGGAGCGAGCTCTCCGAACGACAACCGGCCCGCGCACCTTCGAGAGCCATCGCGCCCGCGTATCTCTTGCTGGAACAACGAAAACTCGAACGCGATAGGGCCGTGAGCAAGATGACCGAAAGATCGTTTGCGGACGAAATACTCCGACTTGCTGTCGAAGCCTGCCCGAGCGGGATGGTGATGACCGACGGCGACGGAATGATCGTCATGATCAACACCGAGACGGAACAGCTCTTCGGCTATACCCGCGACGAGCTTGTCGGACAAAGCGTCGATCTGCTCATTCCAGAACCATTGCGGACGAAACACGTTGGAAGCCGAGCCCGCTTCATGGCGGCACCGGAGTGTCGACGGATGGGCGCGGGTCGCGACTTGTTCGGCCGTCGAAAGGATGGCAGCGAGTTTCCCATCGAAGTCGGACTCAATCCCATCCGGGCCGGCGACAAGTTGATGGTCTTGGCCGTCATCGTCGACATCAGTCAGCGCAAGCGGGCTGAACGGCTGAAGGACGAATTCGTGGCGACCGTGAGCCACGAGTTGCGCACGCCATTGACTTCGATTTCCGCTTCGCTCGGCCTTCTGGCCGGGCAATGGGCGAGCAAACTGCCGGAATCAGCAGCCCGGCTGCTCCAGATAGCGCATGCCAACAGCCAGCGGCTGGTACGGCTGGTCAACGACATTCTCGACATCGAGAAGATGGAGGCAGGTCAGATCGTCTTCAACATGGACAGGATCGATTTGCATGCACTGATCGAGAGTGCCATCGAAGACAATCGCGGCTTCGCCGCCAATTTCCGCGTGAGACTCCGGCTCGACGATGCTTCCGTCAAACTCGATGTGAACGCCGATCCCGACCGCCTGTCCCAGGTGATCACCAACCTCCTTTCAAACGCAATCAAGTTCTCGCCGCCGGGTGAAGAGGTCGTGATTGCGATCGAGGAACGTCTGCCAAACGTCCGCGTCTCCGTTCGTGATCACGGCGCAGGGATACCGGCGGATTTCAAGTCGCACATCTTCGAGAAGTTCGCGCAGGCCGACGCGACGAATGCCCGCAAGAAGGGAGGTACGGGTCTCGGCCTCAGCATCGTCAAGCAAATCGTCGAGCGGCTTGGAGGTCAGGTGGGCTTCGCGGACGCTCCGGGCGGCGGCACGATCTTCTTTGTCGATCTTCCGGCTTGGAATAGCGAAGTCGGCGGCGAGATCGACCTCGATGCAGATCCGGCCGCTCCACGCCTGCTGTTTTGCGAAGACCGACGTGAGGAAGCGATCGGCGTTCGCGAATATTTGCGACGGGAAGGATTCGCGGTCGATTTCGCGCACACGCTCAACGCCGGAATTACGCGATCCGAAGCCACCCGCTACGTGGCCATCATCGTGGATCTGAAGCTCCCGGACGGCGACGGCATCGGCCTGATCGTGCGGCTGCGCGCTCAGTCGGCCAACCGGCGGACCCCGATCATTGTGGTCTCCGGAGATCCTGAGAGAGGCAAGAGAGACCCCAGAGCGGCCGCTCTCCATGTGCTCCATTGGCTCGAGAAACCTGTCAGCTTCAAGCCGCTGGTCGAGATTCTCAGGACCGAGACGGGTATCGTACCGCGCGCTCGGCCCCGCGTGCTCCACATCGATGACGACGAAGATATCCTCGCGGCCGTCGAGGCGAAGCTACGTCCGATGGTCGACGTGATCTCGGTTGCTTCCATCAAAGAAGCACGCCGTATCCTGCCGATTGAGCGGATCGATCTGGCGATCCTGGACATCGCTCTGGGGGAGGGATCGGGCCTCGACCTGCTGCCGCAGCTCCGCAGCAGCGACGGCAACATCATTCCGGTGATCATCTTCGCCAAACGACGGAATATCGAACTACAGGACAATCAATTCGAACCAATATCTTCAGATCAGACCTTGTCGCTCGAAAAGCTGGCCGATGCCGTCCGGGATCGCTTGGCGCTTCCACCGGCCCATTTTGCAGAGGGATTGCATGACACGTATTCGCCTGCTCCATATTGAGGATGAGCCTGATATCCGCGAGGTCGTGGAATTGGCCATCGCACTCGACCCGGTCTTCGAATTGCGGAGCTGCGAGTCCGGCACCGAGGGACTTGCAGTTGCCGCGGCGTGGCGACCCGACATGATCTTGCTCGACGTGATGATGCCGGTGATGGATGGCCCCGCCACATTGGCACGACTTCGCACCGGTCCACAGACCGCACGCATTCCCGTGGTATTCATGACGGCGCGCGCCCAAAGCCGCGAGACCGAGCGCCTTCGAGCGCTCGGGGCAGTCGGAGTGATCGCGAAACCATTCGACCCGATGACGCTCGCGGCGTCAGTAAGGACGTTCGTCACGAAGCCGACGAACGCCCCCCTGGACGAACTACGAAGCGCGTTTCTGGTGCGGGTCGAAAAGGACGCTGTGGCGCTCGAGAAAAATCGCCTCGCGCTGCAACAGGGTCTCCGTACCAACGCGACGCTCGAGGCGATAAGGCAAAGAGCACATAGCCTCACCGGCGCCGGCGGCATCTATGGTTTCGCTGGTCTCAGCGATGCGGCGGCGACGCTTGAAGAGGCCGCACTCGCCGAGCTGGCCGATGCCACGGCCACCGAGCAGACCGATCGCGCGCTCGATAATGTGCTTATCGAGACGCAACGCTGCCGGCCCGCGGCGGAGACTCCCGACTACTTCGGAAGGTCGTGAACAACAGTCGGTCTGTGCGCATTTTCTCGACCCGGACAAGCCAGCCATCGACGCAATCGTCGTCACCGGCGGCAGGCATGCCGTCACGATGGAAAGAAGCGCAGGATTTGGCGTCCAATAGATCCGCAAAGGACCCGAGTTCTGGACCGGCCTCGAAATTGGCGCTGGCAGAATTGGAAAAGTTCCACGGATTGGAGCGGTGAGACTGAATACGTGACGCCGACGCCCCGGCCTGCACTGGGGCGACGTGCGAGCGAACCCTACCGCGCCTTCCAACGACCACGCGAGGCGGATGAGCTGGCGCAGCAGCCTCAGGCGCGCGCCGTCACCAGCCAGATCGAGCCGGACAGCGTGACACTTTCGCCGGCGAGATGCTGCGCAAGCAGGTCGCGGACGGACTGCCGCGCCGCCTCGCGCGTTTCCGGCGGATGGCCCTCGAGCGCACGGCTGGCCGGACCGATCTCGAAGGCCGACTGCACGGCGGCATCGAGCCCATTCCCGATGGCGATATCGAGCGACAGCGCGCAGGCCTCGAGCGCGACGTCGCTGAAGCCGGCGTCACCGAGGATGCGGCGCACCCGCGCGTCCGATGCGAAGGCAAATGGACCGGGATCGTCCGGCGCCATCTCAGGCAGCTTGGGCACGTGGCGATAGACCGCCTGCAGCGGCGCCATCATCCACGGATTGGTTTTCGGCTCGCGCCAGCAGGCGAACACGACGCGGCCGCCGGGCTTCAGCGCGCGGCGGAGGTTGGCGAACGACACCACGGGGTCCGCAAAGAACATGACGCCGAACCGCGACACGAGCAGGTCGAAGCTCGCCGGCGGGAACGGATGCACGGTGGCATCCGCCAGCACGAACTCCGCGGGAAGTCCGGCTGGCGCCACCGCGCGCGCCCGCTCCAGCATCGGCGTGGAGATGTCGACCCCAAGCACGTGTCCGCTCGGAGCGACCTGCCCAGCCAGGGCAATCGACAACCCGCCGCAGCCGCAGCCGACGTCGAGGATGCGCTCGCCCGGGCGCGCCGCGATGCGCTCGATCAGGATCCGCGAGACCGGCCTGAGCAGGATGTCCTGCGCCTCCTGGCGATCGGACCAGCGCTGGCCGCCGGGCCCGTTCCAATAGGCGATCTGATCGGCATTGCGGTCGTGACCTGAAGGCACCTGCATGATGGCCCTGTCCGAGAGTTCATCGAGAGAGCCTCCATCGCGCATGGACATGGCTCGCCTGTCAAGGCACGCGTGCTCGATGCGGCCGTTACCAAGGTTCGGAGAGACTCTCGCCGACCGCGAGAGCGACCCAGCGCTCGCTCAGCCGCGCGAACTCCTGTCGGATCGCGGCGCAGCGCGCCGGCGTGTAGATCGCACGCTCGGCGGACGACATGCCGTTCAGAAGGCTCCGCGCCGCCTGCGCCATCTCGGCCCCGCGCGCCTGCAGCGCCGGATCATCAGCGTGCTGCAGCCAGTCCTGCCAGCACACGTAGGTCGCCCGTTCGGAGCGGGCATAATCCTCGCCCAGCTCCGGCATCAGGCGCGCGTCCTTGGCCGCATGCCTGCGGCGCAGGCGCGAGGCGTCACGTGGCGAGCTCCCCTGCGCGACGGCATGAAAGGTCCCGGCGGTGCCGCCCGCAGCCAGCCGCCCGAACACGGCGCCCGCGATGCCCAAATGTTTCTCGACGAGGAAATGCTGCAGATCATGCGGCATCCAGGGATCGAAGCCCGGCGCGGGATCCATCTCGAGGATGCGCCCGTCGCGCAGGGACGCGCGCACCGCGTAGCGGCGGTTGCCAGCGCGGAGGAAGGACACGATCATGGAGGTGTGAGCCTGACGGGCCATGGCGGGGCTTCGCGCTCGATTGAGCCGGATGATCCATACCAGCTTACGGTCTTTGGAGGCGCGCCACAAATCGCGCGTTGCAAGCTGCCGCGGTGTTTCCCAGATGACGATCTGGAACCCGGTTCGGGATCAGGCATTCTCGTTGCAGGCCATCGCAGAGCTTTGCGCGGCCAGCGATCGCAACCGCGAGGGAAATGATGGTGATGGGTCGACATGCTCCCCTGCTCCTGCTGGTGGCTACTCTGTCGTGCGCGACAGCCGGCAACGCAGATGCCGCCGGCGGACGAAACGGCGCCCCTGTACCGACCCAGCAGAATCCCGTGTTCTCGGATCCGCTCAATCTGCCGATCACGTCGTCACGGCCGCTGATCCAGCCCTACAGTCCTTCCTATCCGTCGTACCAGATCAGACCGACACAGCCGCGCTATCCGAGCCGGCAGCAGTCGCGCTAGGATCGCGCCCCTGCCCGGCGAGACGGCATTCCCGCGCGCTTGAAAGCCGCGATGGTCTCTGATTTGCATTGCAGGCCATCGGAGCCCTCATGCGCTGTCTCGTCGTCGCCGACCTTCATTACGCATTGCCGCAGTTCGACTGGCTGGTGGCGGCTGCCGATCATTTCGACGCGGTGGTGTTCGCTGGCGACGCGCTCGATCTCGGATCGATCGTCGACATCCGCGCGCAGATCGTCGTCGTCAGGAAATACCTTGGGCTCCTCGCAGCCAAGACGCGCGTCATGATCTGCTCCGGCAATCACGACCTGGAGGACCGGAGCGCAGAGGGGGAGAAAATTGCGGCATGGATCGGCACCGTCCGCGCGCTCGGCATCGCGGCCGACGGCGACGACCTCATGGTCGGCGATACGCTGTTCTCGATCTGCCCGTGGTGGGACGGCCCGCGGGTTAGGGCCGCGATCGAACGTCAGCTCGAAGCTGCCGCTGCACGCAAGGCCGCGCGCTGGATCTGGGTGCATCATGCGCCACCCGCCAGCTCGCCGGTGAGTTGGGGCGGCAAGCGCTTCTTCGGCGATGCCGAGCTGGTCGGCTGGATCGAACGCCATCAGCCGGCCATGGTGATCTCCGGCCACGTCCACCAATCGCCGTTCATCACCGATGGCTCGTGGTTCGATCGGCTCGGCGCGACCTGGGTGTTCAACACCGGCCGACAGCCCGGGCGGCCGCCGACCTCGATCGTGATCGACACCGATGAGGCTCACGCGTTCTGGCTCGCTGCAGGCCAGGCGGAATGGATCGATCTCGCGTCGCCGCTGCAGCGACCGGCGCAGCCGGTGACCGAGCCGCCGGACTGGCTCAGAGCCGTGGGTCGGATTCCAGATCCGTTCCTGGCGAGACCTGCTGCGGCGGCAGGTTGATCATGCTCTGCAGCACGTCGCCGACCATCGCCAGATGCGCGCCGTGGCCGGCATATTGCCGCTTCAGGTCGGCGAGATAGGTGTTGGCGACGTTGAGGCGCTGCGCCAGCATGCGCGCGATCGACAGCGTCGCCTCGGGATTTTCAGCCAGAAAGCGCCGCGCGTCGCGGATCTCGCAGATCCGGCAGTCCGTCACTGCGCGCACGGTCGCCGTGTGCGGCTGCTCCAGCAGCAGCGACATCTCGCCGAACATCGCACCCGGCTCGGACACGAGCGCGACCGTCGCGCCAGCCTTGATCACCTCGAGCCGCCCGTCGAGCAGGACGTAGAGATGCCCGGTGCTGTGGCCCTCCTCCAGCAGATCAACGCCTGCAGCAATGGTCCGCTCTTGTCCGCCGGTGCAGTGACGCAGGAAGTCGGTCATCGGTCGTCCGCGATGTTCACCACGCGCGAGCCTAGCGGAAGGAACAGCCGATCGCCACGCGAAATCGTCCAGACGCTTCGCACCGGCTGCCGAAAAAGGATTTTAAACCTTGTCCGAATGAGGCCACCCGGCGCGCCTACGCGTCTATACGAGGCTGCGCTACACGCTCACACAACCTGAGACCGAGCTTGGGATTGCGGGGATAGGTCGTCATGCAAAAATGGCTGGTGGAGCTGATCGTCTCCTGGCTTCCATTCATCATCCTGATCGGGGTGGGGGTTTCGCTCGGCCGTCGAGGCTCGCTCGGTCCCCGCACAAACGTGGTTCAGCTGTACGAGCAGCAGATCGATGAAACCAAACGCACGAACGTGCTTCTGGAAAGGATCGCCATCAGCCTGGAAAATCGACGCACGCCGCAATAGCAGCGCGACCATTTCGAGGGTGCGTCCCGGTGGATGCGAATGGTAGGCGGTGAGAGATTCGAACTCCCGACCCTCTCGGTGTAAACGAGATGCTCTAACCAGCTGAGCTAACCGCCCGCCTATGCGCGAGGCTTCTTTACCTCCTGCCCGGCTCCGGATCAATCACCCGGACGTCCGGGCAGACGCGTTATCTGGTCGAGCCAGCCGACAGCGGAGCCGCACCAGATCTGCCGGCGTGGCGGCAGCCGATCGCGCTGACGGATGCTGCCCCAGCGAATGCCCCAATCGCCACCATCCCCCTCACCGCTGGAAAACAGCGGTGTCCCGCAGTCGCTACAGAAATGCTGGTGGCGTGGCCGGCCGTTGTCGCCGAGCTTGGTATAGCGCCTGGGTGAGCCGGCTGTCAGCCGCACATCGTCCGCAGTGCAGATCACGGTCACCCGGAACGGAGAGCCGGTCAGCGTCTGGCAATCGGTGCAGTGGCAGATCGAAACCCGTTCGGGATCGACCTCCGCCTGATAGGTGATACGGCCGCAGTGGCAGCTGCCATCAATCTGCATCGCCCTCTCCCTCAAACGAAAACGGCGCCCGAAGGCGCCGTTCCGCAAAGTCTTTCCGGTCTAGTGGGCGGTCAGGCCGCCGGCGGCTTCGTCGCCGTCGGCCGCCTTGACCGGGACCTTGGTGTCCTCTTCCCAGACGATCGGCACCGGCTTGCGGACCAGGGCCCGGGCGACGACGTCGTCGAGACGGGACACCGGGATGATGTCCATGCCGCCCTTGATCGCATCGGAGATCTCCGTGAGATCCTTGGCGTTGTCCTCCGGGATCAGCACCGTCTTGATGCCGCCACGGGCCGCAGCCAACAGCTTCTCCTTCAGACCACCAATCGGCAGCACACGACCACGCAAGGTGATCTCGCCGGTCATCGCGACGTCGTGACGGACCGGAATACCCGTCATGACCGAGATGATCGCAGTCGCCATCGCAACACCCGCGGACGGACCGTCCTTCGGGGTCGCCCCCTCCGGCACGTGGACGTGGATGTCGCGGCGGTCGAACATCGGCGGCTCGATGCCGTAGATGATCGCCCGCGAGCGGACGTAAGACGCCGCAGCCGAGATCGACTCCTTCATGACGTCGCGCAGATTGCCCGTCACCGTCATCTTGCCCTTGCCGGGCATCATGACGCCTTCGATGGTCAACAGCTCGCCGCCAACATCGGTCCACGCCAGACCCGTGACGATACCGACCTGATCGTCCTGCTCGATCTCACCGAAGCGATACTTCGGAACACCCAAGAATTCCTCGACGGCCTTCTCGGTGACCTTCACCGACTTCTTCTTGGACATCATGAGCTCCTTCACGGCCTTGCGGGCCAGTGTCGAAATCTCACGCTCCAGGTTGCGCACGCCCGCTTCGCGGGTGTAGCGCCGGATCACGAGCAGCAACGCATCGTCGTCGATCGACCACTCCTTCGAATCCAGACCGTGCTTCGACAGCGCGGACGGAATCAGGTGCTTGCGGGCGATCTCGAGCTTTTCGTTCTCGGTGTAGCCCGCGATGCGGATGATCTCCATGCGGTCCATCAGCGGTCCGGGAATATTCAGCGTATTCGCGGTCGTGATGAACATCACGTTCGACAGGTCGTAGTCGACTTCCAGATAGTGATCGTTGAACGTCGTGTTCTGCTCGGGGTCCAGGACCTCCAACAGCGCCGACGACGGGTCACCGCGGAAGTCCGAGCCCATCTTGTCGATCTCGTCCAAGAGGAACAGCGGATTCGAGGTCTTGGCCTTGCGCATCGACTGGATGATCTTACCGGGCATCGAACCGATATAGGTCCGGCGATGACCGCGGATCTCGGCCTCGTCGCGCACGCCGCCCAGCGACACGCGAACGAATTCGCGGCCCGTGGCCTTCGCGATCGACTTGCCGAGCGACGTCTTGCCGACGCCGGGAGGACCGACCAGGCACAGGATCGGGCCGGTCAGCTTGTTGGCGCGCGACTGCACCGCCAGGTACTCGACGATGCGGTCCTTGACCTTCTCGAGTCCATAGTGATCCGCATCCAGAACCGCCTGCGCGGCCTCCAGATCCTTCTTCACCTTGGACTTCTTGTTCCACGGAATCGACAGCAGCCAATCCAGGTAGTTGCGCACGACAGTCGCTTCCGCGGACATCGGCGACATCTGGCGCAGCTTCTTCAACTCGTGCTGGGCCTTCTCACGCGCTTCCTTGGAGAGCTTGGTCTTGTTGATGCGCTCTTCCAGATCGGCGAGCTCGTCGCGCCCGTCCTCGTCACCCAGCTCCTTCTGAATGGCCTTCATCTGCTCATTCAGATAATACTCGCGCTGGGTCTTCTCCATTTGTCGTTTGACACGCGAACGGATGCGCTTCTCGACCTGCAGCACCGAGATCTCGCTCTCCATCAGGCCCAGCACCTTCTCCAGGCGCGTGGTGACGGACAGCGTCTCCAGGATGCCCTGGCGATCGGCGATCTTGACGGCGAGATGCGAGGCGACCGTATCGGCCAGCTTGCCGAAATCGGTGATCGACTGAACGACGCCGACGACCTCAGCCGAGATCTTCTTGTTCAGCTTCACATAGCTCTCGAAGTCCGACACGACGGAGCGCCCGAGCGCTTCCGCCTCGACCGACTTCGCATCGGTGTCTTCGAGGGCGACGGCGGTGGCTTCGTAATAGTCTGCCCGATCGGTGTACTTCTCGACGCGCGCGCGCTCCAGGCCCTCGACCAGCACCTTCACGGTGCCGTCGGGCAGCTTCAGGAGCTGCAGCACGCTCGCCAGCGTGCCGGTCTCGTAGATCGAGTCCGGAGCAGGATCATCATCGGACGCGTTCTTCTGCGTCGCCAGCATCACCAGCGCGTCGTTCTTCATCACCTCTTCGAGGGCGCGGATGGATTTTTCGCGGCCGACGAACAGCGGAACGATGTTGTGCGGGAAGACGACGATGTCGCGGAGCGGCAGAACCGGATAAGCGTGGCTCTCGCCGTAAACGATGGTCGGCCGGGGTTTAGGGGTAGTCATGGCCTGTTCCTTCTGTTTTGCCCCCTTGCACGCAGCCCGCCATCGTGCGCAACCGCCACAAGGTGCGATCTGATCCGGACTTCACTGACGCGTCGATATCGCCCGCTTGCGTCGGATCGTTGTTGAGGCGAATCCCGGATTCGAGATTTGTGCCGCCACGAGACATTAGGTGGCTATCGACCCGGGGGGTGTCAAGTGTCGGAAAACGCCCACCAAATAAGGCTTTACGCGGCGGGATGATGAAAAGCTGCGATGCCGCGGACAGCACGTCCGCGGCGATCGCCGATCTGAAAAATCGAGGTCTTCTGTCTATCGTACCAGCGCGGATCACGCGCTGGCGCTGCTTTCCACGGCACGATCGGAACGATCGGCGTAGATGTAGAGCGGACGCGCCGTACCTTCGACCACCTCGCGCGAGATGACCACTTCCTCGACACCTTCGAGGCCCGGCAGGTCGAACATCGTCTCGAGCAGGATGCTCTCAAGGATCGACCGCAGACCGCGCGCGCCGGTCTTGCGCTCGATGGCCTTGCGGGCCACAGCCCCCAGCGCCTCGTCGGCGAAGGTCAGCTCGATGTTCTCCATCTCGAACAGCCGCTGATACTGCTTGACCAGCGCGTTCTTCGGGTCGGTCAGGATCTTCTTCAGCGAGGTCTCGTCGAGATCCTCGAGCGTCGCGACCACCGGCAGACGGCCGACGAATTCGGGGATCAGGCCGTACTTCAGGAGATCCTCAGGCTCGACGTGACGGAAGATCTCGCCGGTGCGGCGATCTTCCGGCGCCAGCACCTGGGCAGCGAAGCCGATCGAGGTCGACCGGCCGCGCGCTGAGATGATCTTCTCGAGACCTGAGAACGCACCACCGCAGATGAACAGGATATTGGTGGTGTCGACCTGCAGGAACTCCTGCTGCGGATGCTTGCGGCCGCCCTGCGGCGGAACCGACGCGACCGTGCCTTCCATGATCTTGAGCAGCGCCTGCTGGACGCCCTCGCCCGACACGTCGCGGGTGATCGAGGGATTGTCCGACTTGCGACTGATCTTGTCGATCTCGTCGATGTAGACAATGCCACGCTGCGCCCGCTCGACATTGTAGTCGGCGGCCTGCAGCAGCTTCAGGATGATGTTCTCGACATCCTCACCGACATAGCCGGCCTCGGTCAGCGTGGTCGCGTCAGCCATCGTGAACGGCACGTCCAGGATGCGGGCCAGCGTCTGCGCAAGCAGCGTCTTGCCCGAACCGGTCGGACCGATCAGCAGGATGTTCGACTTCGCGAGCTCGACGTCGGAGTGCTTGGTCTGGTGGTTCAGCCGCTTGTAGTGGTTATGAACCGCGACCGAGAGCACCTTCTTCGCATGGCTCTGGCCGATCACGTAATCGTCGAGAACCTTGCAGATCTCCTTCGGGGTCGGAATGCCGTCGCGCGACTTGACCAGCGAGGACTTGTTCTCCTCGCGGATGATGTCCATGCAGAGTTCGACGCATTCGTCGCAGATGAAGACGGTTGGACCTGCGATCAGTTTGCGGACTTCGTGCTGGCTCTTGCCGCAGAACGAGCAATACAGCGTGTTCTTGGAGTCGCCCGTGCCGACCTTACTCATTCCTGTCTCCGTCCGCGGTTCGCTCTTGTCCGCCCGTTTTGTTCCGATCCGGTATAGGCCGGACCAGACTGGTGAAAGAGCAAATTTCGTACCAAAATTAACACCTTGTTCTTCACCCGCCGTGCACCCACGACCTGCGCGAATCCCCCACGATCCATAACTGGACAGTCTAGCCAATCATGCTGTCATCCGACTATCAAGAATTCGCTAATCGGAGGACTCACCATAGACCGTGACATTACCGTGATTTTGGGGCTTGACACGGTAAGGATACGCGAAATCAACGGAACGTTGCGTGTTTGCCACGCCTGTTCGCCGGTTTCACGGCAGGGTTGCGGCCCTGTTCAGACCGCACCTTGATACCTTTGGCAGCATTGAGCCGGCTCCTGCCGGACCACGCCGCTTGAAAGAACGGCCCCTGAAGCCTGACGCCTCGAGATGTAGAACCTCGAGACTTGAAGCCTCAGGACCCGACGCCTCAAGACTTGGCCATTGAAGCCGGCTCTTCCGGCCGCTTGTCGATCACCTTGTCGATCAGGCCAAATTCCGCCGCAGCTTCCGCCGTGAGGAATTTGTCGCGTTCCAACGCATCCTCGATCGCCTTGTAGGACTGGCCGGTGTGCTTGACGTAGATCTCGTTGAGCCGCTTCTTGAGGTTCAGGATCTCCTGAGCGTGCAGCATGATGTCGGTCGCCTGGCCCTGGAAGCCGCCGGACGGCTGGTGAACCATGATGCGCGAGTTCGGCAGCGAGAAACGCATGTCCTTGTGGCCGGCGCAGAGCAGCAGCGAGCCCATCGAGGCCGCCTGTCCCGTGCACAGCGTCGACACGGCCGGACGGATGAACTGCATCGTGTCGTAGATCGCGAGACCCGACGTCACCACCCCGCCCGGCGAGTTGATGTACATCGCGATTTCCTTCTTCGGGTTCTCGGCCTCGAGGAACAGCAGCTGTGCGACAACCAAGGTCGCCATTCCGTCCTCGACCGGACCGGTCAAGAAGATGATGCGCTCCTTCAGGAGCCGCGAGAAAATGTCGTAGGCGCGCTCACCGCGGTTGGTCTGTTCGACCACCATGGGCACAAGGTTCATATAGGTTTCGACGGGATCGCGCATGAATCACCCAAGGGTTGGACCAGCAGTTGAGACGACCGGCCGCCGCAGATGAGGCTCTTCTCAAGAGCGGCGACGGACAGTGGCCCCGTGATGCAGAACTTCAAGACCGAGCCCACAGATATGGACCATTTTCCCGGTGACAAGACCGGGGAGCGTGACCGACCGCGGGCGAGGTCTTTCCCCTGTTCAAGCTGATTCCCATCGCGGCGACCAGCGTCCGGAACCATCCTGACCGGCGCTTTCGCCGGTCAACCTTAATCAGACGCTCCTGTCGCGAACGCCACAGAGGCGGCCCGATCAGGCCGCCTTGTCGCTATCGTCGTCCTTGAACAGCTCATCCTTCGACACCTTCTTCTCGGTGACGTTGGCGAGCTCGAGGATGAAGTCGACGACCTTGTCCTCGTAGATCGGCGCGCGCAGCTGGGCGAGCGCCTGCGCGTTGCTGCGATAGAAGTCCCAGACCTCCTTCTCGCGACCGGGCATCGAGCGCGCACGCTCGATCACGGCGCGGCTGACCTCGTCGTCGGTCACGGTGATCTTGTTCTTCTCGCCGATCTCCGACAGCACGAGGCCGAGGCGCACGCGGCGGTCGGCGATGGTGCGGTACTCCTCCTTCGCCTTGTCCTCGGTCGTGTTCTCGTCGGCGAAGGTCTTGCCGCTGGAGTCCATCTCGGCCTTCACCGAGTTCCACATCAGGTTGAACTCCTCGTCGATCAGCGACGGCGGCGCATCGAACTTGTGCGTCTCGTCGAGACGGTCGAGCAGCGTGCGCTTCACGCGCTGGCGGGTGGCCTGGTTGAACTCGCCGGCGAGACGGTCGCGCATCAGCTGCTTGAGCTTGTCGAGCGATTCGAGGCCGAGCGTCTTGGCGAACTCGTCGTCGATCACCTTGTCCTCCGGCGCCTCGATCGCGGTCGCGGTGGTCTCGAACTCGGCCGCCTTCCCGGCGAGCTCGTTGTTCAGGTAGTTGGTGGGGAACGTGACCTTGAGCGTGCGGGTCTCGCCGACGCCGATCCCGATCAGCTGATCCTCGAAGCCGGGGATGAAGGTGTTCGAGCCGATCACGACATCGATGCCTTCGCCGGTGCCGCCCTCGAAGGCAACGCCGTCGATCGTGCCCTTGAAGCTGACCTTCACGCGGTCACCGCTCTCGGCCTTGGCGCCGTCGGCCTTCGCCGCATAGCCGCGGTTGGCGTCGGCCAGCCGCTTGATCGCCTCGTCGACGTCGGCGTCGGTGATGTCGGCGACCGGCTTCTCGACCGAGAACGTCTTGAAATCGGCGAGCGCGATCGCCGGGACGACCTCGACGGCCACGGTGTAGGTCAGGTCCGACTGGCCGGTGAGGATCTTTTCGACCTCGGCCTCCTCGGTCGGCATCGTGACCTTCGGCTCGGTCGCGAGGCGGAAGCCGCGCTCGGTGAAGATCTGCGTGTTGGTGTCGCGGATGGTCTGGTCGATGGTCTCGGCCATGACCGACTTGCCGTAGATCTTCTTCAGATGCGCGACCGGCACCTTGCCGGGGCGAAAGCCGTTGATACGGACCTTATCCTTGAGATCGACCAGCTTGGCGTCCGCCTTGGCGTCGAGATCGGCCGCGGGAACGCTGATCTGGAACTCGTGCTTCAAGCCTTCCGACAAGGTTTCTGTGACCTGCATGGCGTCAATCTTCTTCCGCTTCGGTTCGAACCCTTGCGATCCGAACACACCTGACTCAATTGTGGACGACGCGCGGCAACGGGCCTTGCGCCGGGTGGGTCGGCGCCCCCGCTTTCTCTTTGCGAGAGAACGGGGTCGCCGGTAAAAACTTGGGCAAACGCTGAGGAAGCGCTTGGTGCGGGCGGAGGGACTCGAACCCCCACAACTTTCGTCACTGGAACCTAAATCCAGCGCGTCTACCAGTTCCGCCACGCCCGCGTGAACTGCATCGATAGCCCGGCCGCGGTGCCGCGGGCGGCGCGGCTTATACCACGCGCGAAACCGTCCGCAGCAAAAAAATGGGCTTTCGACAGCACCCGCGGCCAGCCGATCGGCCAAGCTCGCCGCACAGATAAAGGAAAAGAAGATGATCCGCATCCCCCTCAACGCACAATGTTTTGTCGCATGACGCGTCCTGTGGAGGGGGTCAGCCGCCGCACCCTGCTCGGCGGCCTTGCCGCAGCCTGCACGGCTTCGTTTCCACATTTCGCTTCGGCCGCCGCACGGACGCCGGTTCCGCTGGAGGCGCGGGCCGAATCTCTGACGCTGGGCCCCGGCCGCTCGCCCTCCCAGGTATGGCGGCTTGCTGCGCCCGCGCCGGTCCTGCGGCTGCGGCGCGGCGCAGCGCTCGATCTGGCTCTGGCCAATCGCCTTGCCAAGCCGATGGCGCTGACCGGCCGCGGCCTGATCACGCCGCCGCCGCTGCTCGTGCAGGCGCCGGTCGGGCCGGGCAGCCGCGCCAGCCTTGCGGCGGCCGCGTCGTGGGCCGGCACCGGGCTGCTCGACCTGCGTCTGCTCGCCGACGGCGCTCCCGCCCCGAGCCGGCCGCTGCCTCTCATCGTCGATGAAACCGATGCGCTAAACGTCGACAATGATGAGGTTTTCCTGGTCGAAGACTTCAGGATCAATGCCGACGGCGTCGCCGTCGCGCCCGGGGTTGAGGCCAAGGACGCCGAGCTCCTCTACACCGTCAACGGACAGGCCCAACCGGATATTCCGCTCCGCGGCCATGCGCGGGTCAGGCTGCGGTTCATCAATGGGTGCCACCGCGCTGTGATCGCGATCAAAATCGCCGAGCTCGACGCGGTCCGGGTGATGGCGATCGACAGCCAGCCGGCCGAACCATTTCTCGCCCGCAACGGCGCGGTGGTGCTGCCACCGGGCGGCCGCAGCGACGTCTTCATCGACATGCCCGTCGCCAAGGCGCCCTTGCCGGTGCTGCTGCACGACGGCACTGCCGCGCGACCCATTGCCCGCCTCGTGGCGTCGAACGAGCCGCCGCTCCGCGCCGCCCCGCTGCCGCAGGCACCGGCTTTGCCCTCCAATGGATTGCCGGACAAGCTCGACCTCAGGACCGCCGTTCGCGCCGAGCTCGTTCTCGACGGCCCCGACTGGCGCCCGCCTACCCAGTTCAGCGCATCCAGCAGTCCCGCCTTCCAGGCCAAGGCCGGCCGTGTCGTCGTGCTGGCGTTGGCCAACAAGGCGGCCGGCACCACTGTGGTGCACCTGCATGGCCAGCCGTTCCGGCTGCTCGACCGGCTCGATGACGGCTGGAAGCCCTATTGGCTCGACACGCTGGCGCTGGAAACCGGACAGACCCAACGCATCGCATTCCCAACCGAGGCCACCGGCCGATTCCTGATCGAGAGCATGGCCACGAGCTGGGCGGCGCCGCGCCTGTTGCGGTGGTATGAGATCAAATGAGGAAACGAACCAGGGAGAACTCCCATGACCACAGCCGCCATCACCGGCGTCACCGCGCGCGCCGTCGTCACGCCCATGAAGCGTCCGCTTCGCAACGCCTTCGGCGTCATCGATGCCGGCCCGCTGGTGCTGATCGACGTCAAGACCGATCAGGGG
This sequence comes from Bradyrhizobium ontarionense, assembly GCF_021088345.1. Classification (NCBI taxonomy): domain Bacteria; kingdom Pseudomonadati; phylum Pseudomonadota; class Alphaproteobacteria; order Hyphomicrobiales; family Nitrobacteraceae; genus Bradyrhizobium; species Bradyrhizobium ontarionense. The sequence continues at coordinate 1,602,740 of NZ_CP088156.1, forward strand.
GTTACCGGCCATTCCTACCTCTTCGCCTACACGAAGCTCGCGCTGAAGCCGCTAGTGCTGCTGGTCGAGGAGATCGGCCGCGAGCTCACGGGTAAGGCGCTGGTCCCGTTCGAGCTGATGAAGATCATGGACGCCAAATTCCGCCTGCTCGGCTGGCAGGGGCTGGTCGGCATGGCCGTCTCCGGCCTCGACATGGCGTTCTGGGATGCGCAGGGGCAGATCGCGGGCAAGCCCGTCGTCGAGCTGCTCGGTGGCAGCGCGCGGCCCATCCCCGCCTATGACAGCTACGGCGTGCTCGATGCCGCGGCCGACGAGCGCACCTTGCGCAGCGCGCGCGACGAGCACGGCTTCCGTGCCATCAAGACCAAGGGCGGCCACGGCGACCTCGCGACTGATGAAGCGATGATCGAGAGCCTGCGCACCCTGCTCGGCCCGGACATGGCGCTAATGCTCGACTTCAACCAGTCGCTCGACCCCGCTGAGGCCACGCGCAGAATCAGCCGTCTTGCCGTTTACGACCTGACCTGGATCGAGGAGCCGGTGCCGCAGGAGAATCTCTCGGGACATGCACAGGTGCGCAAGCGCTCGGAGATCCCGATCCAGGCCGGCGAGAACTGGTGGTTTCCGCGCGGCTTTGCCGAGGCGATCGCGGCCGGCGCCTCCGACTTCATCATGCCGGACCTGATGAAGGTCGGCGGCATCACCGGCTGGCTCAACGTCGCAGGGCAAGCAGACGCCGCCTCGATCCCGATGTCGAGCCACATCCTGCCCGAGGCGAGCGCGCATGTGCTCGCGGTGACGCCGACGGCGCATTGGCTCGAGGTGCTGGATTTCGCCGGCGCCATCCTCGCCGAACCGCTTGATATCATCGACGGCAAGGTCACCGCGCGCGGCCCCGGTCTCGGGCTCGCCTGGAACGAGAGCGCGGTGGCGAAATATCTGGTGCGCTGACCAGGACCAGCGAAAGGTCACTGGACGCGCGCAGCGGCCTCAAATTCCGCCGTCATCGCCCGGCTTGACCGGGCGATCCAGTACTCCGAGACGCTTGCCATTGAGTCGATAGGCCGCAGCGTACTGGATGCCCGCCGGAGCCTGTCCTCGGGCTCGCGTAAGGCGAGACCCGGGGGCGGGCATGACAGCGGTTGCGTGGAGACGAAGTCCAGGGACCAAAGGCTTCCGATAGCGCCGCGGCGCCTCAATACTCGATCCCGAGCCGATCGTAGAGACGCCTGAACACCGCAGGCATCGTCTCCGTAAGATCCTCCGCGATCAGGCCCGGCCCCGCCTCAGCGCCTGCTTCGCCATGCATCCAGACGCCGATGCAGGCGGCTTCGAATGCCGGCACGCCCTGCGCCAGCAGCCCTGCGATGATGCCGGCGAGCACGTCGCCGGCACCGGCGGTGGCGAGCCAAGGCGGCGCATTTGCGGCGATGGCGGCACGGCCATCGGGCGCCGCGACCGTGGTGTCGGCGCCCTTCAGCAGCACGACCGCGCCGCAACGCGCCGCGGCATCGCGCACGCGCTCCAGCTTGGAGCGGCCGGGATGCTTGTTGCTGAGATCCGAGAACAGCCGCGGGAATTCACCCTCGTGCGGCGTCAGCACGATCTGGGCCTCGGGCGTCGCCCTGATCTGCTCGAACAATCGCTCGGGCGCATCCGCAAAGCTCGTCAGCGCATCCGCGTCCAGCACCAGATGGCGCTGCGCCGACAGCGCGGTGAAGACGAAGTCGCGCGTCCGCTCGCCGACGCCGGCGCCGGGTCCGATGATGCAGGTGTTGTAGCGGTGGTCGCCGAGCAGCTCGCCGAACTCGATCGCCGTATCCGTGGGGCGCAGCATCACGGCCGTCAGCGCCGCCGCGTTGACCACCAGCGCATCGCGCGGCGAGGCCAGCGTCACGAGGCCCGCGCCAGCGCGCAGCGCGGCACGGGCGGCCATGCGCGCCGCACCGGTGGCGGTCATGTCACCCGACACCGTGAGCACATGGCCCCGCGCGTATTTGTGGCCGTCGATAACGGGCACCGGAAAGCGGCCGTGCCACAGCTCGGGTTCGTTCTCGAACACGTGCGGCCTGATCTCGCCGAGCACCTGCGGATCGATGCCGATGTCGGCGAGAACAACCCGGCCGCAATGCTGCCGGCCGGGCAGCAGGAGATGCGCCGGCTTCTTGCGGAAGAAGGTCACAGTCTCGGTCGCGCGCACCGCGATGCCCATCACCGCCGCCGTGGTGCCGTTGATCCCGCTCGGCAGGTCGACCGCGAGCACCGGCGCGCCATTGGCGTTGACCGCGGCGATGACGTCATGGGGCTCGCCGGTGATCGGCCGGCTGAGGCCGGCGCCGAACAGCGCGTCGATGATCAGAGCCGGCCGACCGATCGCCTGCGGCGTGAACGGCAGCACCGGAAACTTCCAGCCCCTGGCGGCGGAGGCGGCGTCCCCCTGCAGCGCGTCGCGCTCGCACATCAGGATGACCGACACCTCGCGGCCCTGCGCGGCCAGTTCGGCGGCCGCGACAAAGCCGTCGCCACCATTGTTGCCGGGTCCGCAGACGACTAGGATCGGCCCCTCCTCGACCAGGTCCATGGCGGCCGCCGCCACGGCCTGGCCGGCGCTCAACATCAGCGAAAAACCCGGCGTGCCGGCTGCGATCGTCAACCGATCGGCCCGCTCCATTTCGCTCGTGGTCAAAACTTCCATGGCCGCTCATGTCCCCCGCAGCTGCTGTCTGCAAGCTGCTCGATACCCGTCATCGCTGCCGTACGCCCTGTCCCCAGCCAAAGCGAGCCTCGCCGACTCCCGTAACTCCTATTGCCGCGCCAGCTGGCAACTTCCAAGAGCACAGAGAGAGCACCGGCTAGAGGCGCGCTGGACTCGACCCCATGATCGCCTTTTCCTGAGGCATTTGGCCGGGCGTTCGGACGGCGCACCTGCGTCTGCACAACGTTTGATCTGTTTGCCTAATCGACAGGCTCCGGTATTCTGGGCACTCCCTCAGGGAATCGTCAGGCTACCGCGAAATGCCCGATTATCAGCTCGATTCAGACCCGTTAACGACTTGGCATAGACCCTGCTTTTGAGGAGCCACTTCGGCACGGGGTAAGACGGGCTGTCAATCACCGGGCCTCCGCCGGAGAGTGTCAGGCCCGGTAACGAATGATCGAACGACCTGCGCGCCGGCGCAGCCTGACGATGACCCACCTGTTTTTTATAGCGGAATGCCCGGGAGGCGCTCAGTGAAGAAGATCGAAGCCATCATCAAGCCGTTCAAGCTCGACGAGGTGAAGGAGGCGCTTCAGGAGGTGGGGCTTCAGGGCATTACCGTGACCGAGGCCAAGGGCTTCGGCCGCCAGAAGGGACATGCGGAGCTCTATCGCGGCGCCGAATACATCGTCGACTTCCTGCCCAAGGTGAAGATCGAGATCGTGATCGGCGACGACCTGGTCGAGCGCGCGATCGAGGCGATCCGCCGCGCCGCCCAGACCGGCCGCATCGGCGACGGCAAGATCTTCGTGTCCAACATCGAGGAAGCCATCCGCATCAGAACCGGTGAATCCGGGCTGGACGCGATCTAGCCTGACGGCGAGAGGCTTGGAACGGCCCTGCCGGACCAAGCCTCCTGCACAGAATTTTTGCTGCGCCAGCAGCCGCAACGGCAGCTCAGGTGTCCTCTGCGAGGCGCTTGCACGCGGCCCTTTTGCCGTTTCCGATATTGTCTTGGCCCCCGCGCGAGGCTAATGAGCATCACCCGCGGACGCCGTCCCGCGCCGGGCCGTGACGTTATAAGCCAAGAGGGGTATTCATGAAGACCGCCAAGGACGTCTTGAAATCAATCAAAGACAACGACGTCAAATACGTCGACCTCCGCTTCACCGATCCGCGGGGCAAGTGGCAGCACGTCACCTTCGACGTCAGCATGATCGACGAAGACATTTTCGCCGAAGGCACGATGTTCGACGGTTCCTCGATCGCCGGCTGGAAGGCGATCAACGAATCCGACATGTGCCTGATGCCCGACCCGGTCACGGCGACGATCGATCCGTTCTTCGCGGAAACGACCATGATCATCACCTGCGACGTGCTCGAGCCGACCACCGGCGAGCCGTACAACCGCGACCCCCGCGGCATCGCCAAGAAGGCCGAGGCGATGGTGAAGTCGATGGGCGTGGGCGACACCGTCTTCGTCGGTCCCGAAGCCGAGTTCTTCGTGTTCGACGACGTGCGCTACAGCTCCGCGCCCTACAACACGGGCTTCCGCCTCGACTCCTCGGAGCTGCCGACCAATTCCGACACCGAGTATGAGGGCGGCAATCTCGGCCACCGCATCCGCACCAAGGCCGGCTACTTCCCGGTGCCGCCGCAGGACTCGGTGCAGGACATGCGCTCGGAGATGCTCGGCGCGATGTCGCGCATGGGCGTCAAGGTCGAGAAGCACCATCACGAGGTGGCGTCGGCCCAGCACGAGCTCGGCATGAAGTTCGACACGCTGACCTTGATGGCCGACCAGATGCAGATCTACAAATACTGCATCCACCAGGTCGCGCACATCTACGGCAAGACCGCCACCTTCATGCCGAAGCCGGTCTTTGGCGACAACGGCTCGGGCATGCACGTCCACCAGTCGATCTGGAAGGACGGCAAGCCGGTGTTCGCTGGCAACAAGTATTCCGACCTGTCGGAGACCTGCCTGTCCTACATCGCCGGCATCATCAAGCACGCCAAGGCCATCAACGCCTTCACCAACCCGTCGACCAACTCCTACAAGCGTCTGGTCCCGGGCTATGAGGCGCCGGTGCTGCTCGCCTACTCCGCGCGCAACCGCTCGGCCTCCTGCCGCATCCCCTACACGTCGTCGCCGAAGGCCAAGCGTGTCGAGGTTCGCTTCCCCGATCCGCTCGCCAACCCCTATCTCGGCTTCGCCGCGATGCTGATGGCCGGCCTCGACGGCGTGAAGAACAAGCTCGATCCGGGCCCGGCGATGGACAAGGACCTCTACGACCTGCCGAAGGAAGAGCTGAAGCAGATCCCGACCGTCTGCGGCTCGCTCCGTGAGGCGCTCGAGAATCTCGACAAGGACCGCGCCTTCCTGAAGGCCGGCGGCGTGTTCGACGACGACTTCATCGACAGCTACATCGCGCTGAAGATGACCGAGGTCGAGCGCTTCGAAATGACGCCGCACCCGGTCGAGTTCGACATGTACTATTCGGGCTGATCGCTCTCACAAGATCGGCGGATTGCAACATTAAAGGCGCCCTTCACGGGGCGCCTTTTCATTTGAGCTGTCCATGCCCCCTCAGGATGGGAAGCGTCCGGACCAGATACGCCCCTGCACTCTCTTCAGCCTCGTCAGGTCTCGGCCTTGGCCGCAGCGGCAGCACTCCACAGCGAACCAGGATTGGCTCGATCAGGATACAGCGCCAGCATCTGGTCATAGAGTTCGCGGGCGGTTTTCGTCGCATCATTCACCCGGATGAAATCCTGGATGTACCAGCGCGTCTCATCCACGTTTCGCGGACTGTCGTCATTCCCGGGAATCTTGTGTCCGGCGACCACGGCTGAAGGTTTCAGGGCGTCGATCTTGTCGAGCGCGGCGATCCATTCCAGCCGCGTTGTCCGGTTCGATTCGTTGAGGAATGGATGAATGCCGTTGTAGACGGCGTCGCCGGCCAGGACCAGGCCGATGGATGGGACGTGAAGGCAGGTCGTCTCATCGGTATCCGTATGTCCGACCCTCACAACGACCAATTTGCTTCCCTCGAGATCGATCTCATTGCCGTCCATCGGATCGGCGACCGAAATCACGTCAGGAATCTGGTTTGGGAACAGCTTGCGCCATCGACCGTTCAATTTCTCCGGCGTGATCTGAAGCTTCATCCGCGCCACGACTTCGGGCGTCGCCAGCGCCTTAGCGTCCGGGAACCGGTCCTGCAAAATCCTTATCCCGAAGAAATGATCTCCATGCGCGTGAGTGACGTAGATTGCCTTCAACGTCTTCCCGCTCGCGGCAATGGAGTCTGCCAAGCCCTTGGATTGATCCATCGTAAGGAAGGTATCGACCAGGACTGCATCGCGCTCTCCGTAGATCAGCGTCGACGAATTGGCCACCCACATCAGGGATTCCTTGCCGGCCGGCACATCACGGTTGAGGCCGGGACGCGTGACGGTAAAGACCTTGTAGTTCAAGCGGGAAGTCCTGCTCTTTGAAGCTGCCATTGCGGGCCCCGGCATTCCTGGAAACACCGCCAGAGAGGCAAGTTTCATCATGTCGCGGCGGTTCATATCAAACTCCGTAGTTGCGAAAACTCATCGAGACGAAGTGTCATTCGTGGCAGCGCTCCGCGCCCACAATGCGCCGAGGATGGGATGGCGGTCATTCCCGATTCCCGCGCCGCTCGATGATCGAAGCGGCGCCTTGGATCGATCGACGGCCCTACTCCCCGGTCACTCCGGGCGTAAAGCGGAGTTCGACCGGCAACTTTTCCTGCAGGCCGTATGAACTCACCCGATTCTCCTTCACCCATCGTTTCTCCGCGTGGGATTCGAAAGGCGGAGGAATTTCACCCTGCAGCGACCAGAGATCGGCCGGCAACTCGTCGATGGTGACCTCCCAATCGTATCCTCGATCCCTGACATAGGGTGCGATCAGTTCGTCGACGGCCTTGACCCACCATTCCCTCAGGATGGGACCCGGCAAGGTCCTGGCCATGTGGTCGAGCTTGAAACGAACGAATTTGCCGTGCGGCACGCCACCGACATAGACCTGGTCCGGGGCGACCTCCTCGAAGATCATCACGACGTAGAATTTCGGAATCGGGATCCGTGAATACATCTCGGTGACCCTTTCGGCGAACTCCTTCTTGTCCCGAGCCGAGTAGGCACCGACGGGATGATAGACCTTCCATAGCGGCATGATGTTTCTCCAGACGGACTGAATGCTGATGATGTTCGATCGCCGGATCTTCCGGCAGCAGGCTTGCGGTGCCGCCGAAGAATTACGATCATCATTCAATGACCGTGTTGCGTTTGTATTGCGTGATCGACCGATCCCGTTACGGTTGAAGCCGAGACGACGTGGTCGGATGCCATTCTGATCACGGCCCGGCGCCGCAGTCCTGCGCCGGGCGGTGAGATGAGGGCCGCTTATTGCCAGAGGAAGGCGCGTGCCTGCTCGACGAAGTCGGCGTGATACTGGAAGATGCCGCCGTGTCCGGCGTCGGGGAAAATGCTCAATTGCGCGTTCGGCAGCCTGCGCACCAACTCGAATGAGTTGACCGACGGCACCATCACATCATGATCCCCATTGGCGACCAGGACCGGATGCTGAACCGTCCCGAGCGCAGCGGCATCATCCTGCCCCCAGGCCTGGATCGCCGCAATCTGGGCCTGAATGGTATCGTTGCTGACGGGCGCGTCGAGGTCCTTGGTGCGTTCTTTCAGACGCTGCAGGAAGTCCTCGGCTGCCGCCTGGCCGTTGCCGGTCTGCGTAAAGAACAGAAACTGTTTCGGATGCTTGTTGCTGGCGGCCGCCTTGGCGAACGCGTCCTGCAGGACGGCGCCGATATTCGCGATGCCCTCGCCGCCGGCCGGCCCGGTGCCCGCGAGGATGATCTTGCGCACCAGACCCGGATGCTGCTGGGCGATGACCTGAGCGACGAAGCCGCCAAGCGAGAAACCCAACAGATCGACTTTGCCAAGGTCGAGTGCACGGATGAAGGCAACCGCATCCTGAGCCATCGCCTCGACCGTCTTTGGGGTCGAGCCGCCGGATCCACCGACTCCGCGATTGTCGAACGCAATGACGTGGCGCGCGGCCGCCAAGCCGTCCACGACCCGCGGATCCCAGTCGTCCAACACCGCCGTCAGATGATGGAGGAACACCACGGAAGTGCCGCCCTTCTTGCCGGCCTCCCGATAAACGAACGTCGTGCCGTTCACATCGACAGACTTGGTGGCTGCATTTTCAAAGCTCGTGCTCATCGCTTTTCTCTCGATTTATCGTGGGTTTAGACAAGGGTCGCGAAGGGGTTGCCGATTAGAATAACGATCGTTATATATCGATCGCTATTCTATGAGCAAGCGCGAAGCGCTATCAAGAGATCGTCAGGAGCCCGTGATGAGATATCCGTCCGACCAGAAAGCGAGGGCCAAGGCTGCCATCCTGCAGTCCGGCGCCAGGGCCCTGAGAACCAACGGTTTCAATGGGATCGGGGTCGACGGCCTGGCCGCATCGGCCGGCGTCACCTCCGGCGCCTTCTATTCGAACTTCGCCAACAAGGAAGCCCTGCTGGAACAGGTCATCGAGACCTGCGTGGGCGAACCGTTCATCGATTCGGAGAGCGGCAGCCTCGCCGAACGGCAGGACCGCCTCCGCGAATGGCTGGCGATGTATATCAGCGCCGCGCACCGCACAGATCCGGCATCCGGCTGCGTCATGCCCACTTTGAGCGCGGACGTCGGGCGTGCAAACCCGCAGATACGTACCGCCTACGAGCGCAAGATGCTGGCGCTGGTCCGTAAGATGGCAAATGTCCTGTCCGGCGAAGCAGCCGAACGCGAGCAGCGTGCGTGGAGCATCATTGCCATGATGGTCGGCGCAATCGCGATCTCACGCGCCATGCCCGACGGCGCGGCCGCAGATCAGGCGCTGGATTCGGCATTGCGGTCCGCAATCGCGCTCGTGCGGTGAAGTTGCTGCTCGATCGCCTGCTGCTGCCGTTGCTCGATGCGAAGCGATACGGGAAGCAGAGACGATCACTTGTCGGGGAATCTCACCTCGATCTGCTCGACGACCGGCCCCCATTTGAGCAGCTTGGCATTGTTGGATGAGATCGGATTCCCTCCGGGAGCGCCCCCATCGCTGTTGCGACCAAAGCGTACCACGAGCATGCAACCGCCAGGCAGAGGACGTCCGAGCACGCCTCCCTTCCAGTCCACGACAAAGCCGCTGAAGTCCGAGTCGAACTCGCTGACCAGAAACGGCTTGCCGTTGATCTTCTGAACCTCGGCCAATGTTGCGCCGAGGGTCACGCCGGCTACGTTCCAATGACCGCTCTTGGTATCGTGCAAGGTCAAGCGCGCCGCGCGGCTCATTGTTTCATCGGCAAAAAACACCTCGATTCGCCACTCTGGAGAGTGCGGATGCAAAACGAGACCCTTGTAGGTGATATCCTCTACCCCGGAGAACAAACCATCCTGGATCACCGCCTCGTTACCATGGCGCAGCATGAGGCTCTTGGCCGAGTCGTCGGCTGCAACGGGCGAGGAACAGGTGATCGGTCCCTGTGATACGGCAGTCTGGGCCAGCGCGGGAGACACCGACAGAACAGCGGCGAGCACGACATGACGCATAGGAACCTTCTCGACTTCTGAACGCATTTGAACGCATTGCGAAACGTAATACATCGCCCAGGCAATTCATACGCGCGGCCCGCTTCTCGGCGGCACCCTTGCGCGTCAGAGGCGCGGCAACCTGTGCCGCCTTCACCGCGGGAAAAGAAACGAGCTGCAACGGAATAGAAGCCCGCGCCGGGCGTCTTTATCTCTGCGATCCACCTTCATAAGGGGAGTTGAGATGACCAAGATTTCGATAGCCAATCTTTTCATTGCCATCATATCGCTTGCGGCGGTTGCGAGCGCGAACGCGGCGCCTCCGACCAAGACAAGCAGCAGCGCAAAGGGCGAGGTCCTGACGGATGCCGGCGGCATGTCGCTCTATACCTTCGACAAGGACAGCGACGGCAAGTCGGCATGCAACGGACCCTGTGCCACCAACTGGCCGGTCTTGAAAGCCGGCGCAGGCGACGAACCGAGCGGCGGCTATACGATCATCACGCGCGACGACGGTTCCAAGCAATGGGCCTACAAGGGCAAGCCGCTCTACACGTTCGCCAAGGACCAGAAGGCCGGCGACGTCACCGGCGACGGCTTCCTCAACGGCGCCTGGCATTTGGCGAAGCCGTGACAGCCCATCGTCGGACCAGCTCATAGATCGCAAGGCACCTGGTCCGAGCACGAGCCTGCCATTGAAGCATCAGGTGCCAGCAATGGCGGCTCATGGCCGCGTCTAACCCGCCCTCCTCGAATGCGTTCGAAGCGCAGCGCCGAACGCATCTGAGCAGCGCGCCTTGTCTCATGCAGCCTTCAGTCGAAAAAACGCGATCGATGGCTTTGGCGGCACCTGTCCACGTCGTATGGAGCTTGTGAGTCATCTCCACCGGGCTGACGCCTGCACGATCGGTGAATGACAACGTCGAAGGCGCCCCGCGCGGGGCGCCTTTCTCGTTTGTGGAGGAGACGCCCACTTTCGGAAACCCCACCGGCCCCGGCTCGTTCGGCGCCCGTCGACGAACGCCGCGTCGTCGAGGCTAGAGAAGCGCGGCAAGCTTCTGATAGAGATCACGCTGGGCCGCCGCAGCCCCCGGCTTCATGTTTGCGCCGAACGCCGGGTCGAGGTGATCGAATGACCTGCCGACCACATTTTCGATCCGCTCGAAATACCATCTGCCCTTCTCCACCGATACGCCGGACAGAAATCCTTCGCCGCCGATCGGCTCCTGATGATGGGTGAAGGGAAAACGCTGCGAGATCGTGCTCACCGCGCCGTCGTTGTCGCGCCACGCCTCGATCTGAAGCTGTAAGGTCGTAGTCCAGTTCGGCAGCGGAAGGGCTCCCACGACGAAGTCGGCCCTGTCTGCCTGATAGATCGCTGTCCCGTGCAGGAGAGGGTTGATCCCAACGAAGCGAAACGGCAGCGGAATGCCGAGCACCGTGCGCCGCGCCGGCATGCTGGTGACGAGCGAGAGATAGTAGGTATTGGGATTGCTGGAAAACCTGGCATTCGCGGCAAGGCAGCCAGACAAGGTCAGATCGCAAGCGAGATTGTCCTGACCGCTGACAAAGGCGCTCGTGTCCGCCCATTGATCCAGCCACAGGTCCAGTCCGGCCAGCGGCAGCGCCGGCACGCCCTTGGCAATCGTGACCGCCGCGTCGATCAGTCGTCGGGGATTCTGATCCAGAGTGCCGGTAACGGGGTTGCAGCCGAACATGTAGGTCAGCGTCGATCCGTTCAGCACCCCCGAGATGCAGATCACCGCTTCGATCCAATCGGCATTCGATCCTTCTCCGAAGAAGTCCTCTGCCAGCAGCCGTTGCAGCGCGAGGCAGGTATGGGCGCCGGCGCTGTGGCCGATCAGAATGACTGGATTCTCCTTCGACCAGTCGGGCAGCACAGGCCGAGGCGGAACGTGTTTCCGCTGACTGCGCGCCACCACGGAACGCTTGCCGGCAACGGTGCCTCCAGCGTCCTTCCCGTAGCGGAAGTCACCCCCCTTGATCTGGGCGAACACTTCGCAAGCGCGATCATGAAACGAGCTGATCGGTCCACATTTGACTTCGTGCACGTCAAACCGCGATCCTGCGAACTGCGCGAGCGCATCTCCCCAATAGGAAAACGGCAGTTCGTTCTCGCCCCAACCAAAGATGCCGTGAACAAAGATGACATTGCGGGACTTGAGGTTCAGACTCATTGCCAACCCTCCCGATGGTCGATGATGCCTCCCGCCGCCATGGACGAGCGGCTGCAATCACTTGGCGGCAAAATTCACGCTGATCTCGGTGACGACAGGCGCGAATTTCAGCAGCGCCGCATTGTCGGAGGCGACCTTTACGCCATCGCCTGAGAGCGCCTTCGGCGCAGTGCCGTCCTTGCCGAAGCGTAGAGTGACCGAGCAGCCGCCCGGCAGCATGCGTCCCAGCGTGCCGTTCTTGAAATCGGTGACGAAGCCGCCATAGTCCCAGCCGAACCCTGAGACGACGAACGGCTTGCCATTGGCCTTCTGGACCGCAGCGAGGCTTGCGCCGATCGTGACGCCGGCAACGCTCCAGCGGCTGGCCTTGGCCGTGTCACGCAGCGTCAGGCCTGAGACGGAATTCAGCTTGTCGTCGATGAACGCCACCTCGATGCGGCGGTCCACGGCCCGCGGAAACAGCACGAGGCCCTTGTTGGTTTCGCCTTCGGCGCCCGGCAGGTCCTGAAGCACGGCTTCGTCGCCAAAGCGCTGCTTCAGGCTCTTCGCAGTGTCTGTGGCCGCGACCGGAGACGTGCAGGAGATCGGTCCGTCGATCGGCGGCGCGACGGTCTGGGCCAATGCCGGAGCGGCGAGGATCAGAGCGGCTGCGATCAGGCAATTGCGCATCGGGACCCCTTGACGGGCACATCGTGAGACGTCTCTCAGCAGCTTGGTCTGCCGCGACGGGGCGCAGGTTCAGCTCGACGTCAGGACGACAGATGTCGTTTCCTCACCGCCTCCCCGAACGCCTCGAACAGCTTGCGATTGATCGGGTTCTTCTGCGGGTCATATTCGGCGTGCCATTGCACGCCGAGCGCAAAGGTCGGCGCATCGGCGATCCGGATCGCCTCGATGGTGCCGTCCTCGGCGATGCCTTCGATCACGACGCGCGCGCCGGGATCGAGGATGCCCTGCCCGTGCAGCGAATTGACCTTGATCGTATCGCAGCCGAGGATTCCAGCGAAGGCGCCGCCGGGCGTCAGCTTCACCTCATGGCGGTCGGCGAACACGACGGTGGGATCAGGATGGATCTCGCCGTTCGCGAGGCGCGGCATGCGATGGTTGATGCGGCCCGGCAGCTCGCGGATCTCCGGATGCAGCGAGCCGCCGAAGGCGACGTTCATCTCCTGCAGGCCGCGGCAGATGCCGAACAGCGGAATGCCTCTGGAGACGCAGGCTTCCGACAGCTGGAGGGCGACCTCGTCGCGATGGATGTCGTAGGGCTCGTGCTTGAGGCTGGGCTCGGTCCTGAAACGGGTCGGGTGCACGTTGGCGCGGGCGCCGGTCAGCACGATACCATCGACGATTTCGAGCAGCGCGCTGATATCGGTGATCTCGGGAACGCCGGCAAACATCAGCGGCAGCGCGCCCGCGACCTCGGCCACGGCGCTCAGGTTTCGCTCGCCCACCATCTGCACGGTGAACCTGTTCTCGACGCGATGGGTGTTGCCGATCACGCCGACCACGGGACGTTTCATTGCCCTCTCGTCCACCCTTTTGCCGCAAGTTCTCTTGCCGCACGTACTCTTACCGCAAGATCTTCGATCGAAGGCACAAATCATGCCTGCGTCGCGGGCAGCGATCAACCGTGGAACATGCACGACCCCAATGTCGTTTCCGGACCACTGAGGGCCTTATGGTGCGACGCCGTAGCCGTTCGCGTCGCGCTTGATCCGCCAGCGGTTTTCGCCAATGTGTGCGGGCCGATCAGCACAAAGGACATCCCATGACCGCCCCCGCAGACCCGCGCCTCCAGGCCCGCAGCGACCTGGCCTGGGCGATTGCCGTCGGCGGCATCGGGGTGATCCTGTTCGTGGCGGCGCTGGCCTTCGCCTGGTATTACGCTGCGGCGATTTTCCTGCTGTTTTCCGGCATGCTGCTCGGGGTCGCGCTCAACGCGATGACCAACCGGCTTGGACGCGTCATCGACTGGCCACATCCGGTCCGGCTGATCATCGTCTGCCTGACCCTCGCGCTCCTGCTCGCCGGCGTCATCTTCCTGTTCGGCGCCACCATCACCGACCAGGCCAAGGTGCTGAGCGACACGATCAAGTCGCAGCTCGGCAACGTGAAATCCCTCCTCGACCGCAACGGCATCGACACCAGCTTCTTCGACTTCAACACGGCGAGCGCCACCGCCGCGCCGGATGGCGGATCGACCACCCCGACGCAGGCGCCGTCCCATAGCCTGCCGAGCGGGCTGCCGTCGCCGAGCGCGCTCGCCTCCTCCGGCGGCGCCATCGTGAGCCAGACCTTCAAGCTGCTGCTCGGCACCGTGAGCGCCGTCGGCAACTTCTTCATCGTACTGTTCTTGGGGTTGGCCTTTGCGGCGCAGCCCGCGGTCTACCGCAACGGGCTGCTGTTCCTGGCGCCGGCGAAGTTTCGCGACCAGGCCACCGTGATCGTCGACCGCATCAGCGATACGCTCGAGCGCTGGCTGATCGCCCAGATCACCACGATGGCCGCCGTATTCCTGGTGACCTGGATCGGACTCTCGATCATCGGCATCCAGAGCTCGTTCATCCTCGGCATCCAGGCCGGCCTGCTCGCCTTCATCCCCACGGTGGGCGCCATCATTGCCGGCGTCATCGTGGTGCTGGCGAGCCTCGCCTCGGGCTGGGTCGCGGCCGCCAGCGCCTCAGTGCTGTTCCTCGGGGTGCACGCGATGGAGAGCTACGTGCTGACGCCACTGATTCAGCGCCAGGCGCTCGACATTCCGCCGGCCACGCTGTTTGCGTTCCAGATCCTGCTCGGCATCGTGTTCGGCATCTGGGGCCTGACCCTGGCGCTGCCGCTGATGGCGATCGCCAAGGTCATGATCGACTACTTCAAGGCGGACCGCAGCACCGAGGACGCGGCAGCGGTGATCTGAGCGTCCGGCTGGAGGCCATTCAACCGACCGGCATTGCCGTCTCGACGAGCTTGGCCCAATAGCTGATCCCGTGCGGGATCACGTCGTCGTTGAAATCATATTCGGGGTGATGCACGCCCGCCCCATCACCGATGCCCATGAACACGAAGGCGCCCGGCCGCGCCTGCAGCATATAGGCGAAGTCTTCGCCGCCGAGCCTGGGCGGCATGTCGGTGGTCACCTGGTCTGGCCCCACCACGCCGCGCGCCACGTCGGCGGCGAACGCCGTCTGCTCCGCGTGGTTGACGACCACCGGGTAACCCCATTCGTAGTCGATCTCGGCCTCGACGCCCATGCCGCCGGCGAGCCCGGTCACGACGGCCTTGAATCGCTCGTCCATCAGGCGACGGATCTCCTCGTCGAGCGTCCGCACCGTGCCGCCGATGACGGCCGTCTGCGGAATGATGTTGTCCGCCGACGTGCCCGCGTGGAAGCGCGTGATCGACAACACCGCGCTCTCGACGGGATCGACATTGCGCGCCACGATCGACTGCAGCGCCGTCACGATCTGCGCGCCGGCAACGATCGGATCGACACACTTGTTCGGCCGCGCGGCGTGGCCGCCAAGGCCTTTCAAACGCACCTCGAAGGTGTCGCTGGCCGCCATCACAGCGCCGGCGCGTGTCGCGACCGTTCCGAGCGGCAGGCCCGGCGCATTGTGCAGGCCGTACACCTCCTCGATGCCGAAGCGATCCATCATGCCGTCCTCGACCATGGCGCGTCCACCCGCCCCGCCCTCTTCGGCCGGCTGGAAGATGACGACCGCCGTGCCGGCGAAGTTGCGCGTCTCGGCGAGATAGCGCGCCGCGCCGAGCAGCATCGCCGTGTGGCCGTCATGACCGCAGGCGTGCATCTTGCCAGGAATGATCGATTTGTGCGGAACGTCGCGTGTCTCCTGCAGGGGCAAGGCATCCATGTCGGCACGCAGGCCGATGACGCGCTTCGACGGCTCGCGACCGTGGATGACGCCGACAACGCCGGTACGGCCTATGCCGGTCACGACCTCGTCGACACCGAACGACGTCAGCAGCTCAGCCACGCGCGCCGCCGTCCGATGCACCTCGTAGAGCAGCTCGGGATGCTGGTGGAAATCACGGCGCCAGACCTTGGCGTCCTCGGCGAGCTCAGCGGCACGGTTGATGATCGGCATGACGGGATCCCACATAATGAGGAGCACGCCATGGGCGACGCGCATTTCATCTCATTGCATGTCGAGCAGTAGCAAAAGACAAGACACATTCGCACATGCGATGCTGCGCGCGCTGCATTCCAGCTGCGGGACAGGCGCCTGTGCGAAACGCGTCAGCTCAGCCCCGCACCGATCGGAGCGCGCGCAACTCGCGCGCGAGATTGGCCCGCGCCGTCTGGTCGAGCGCGGCCGCAAAGTCGGCATCCGGATAGATCACCCGCCGGTTTGCGAACCGCTCCAGCACGGCCGCGCGCCCAGCGCGATAGGCGTCATCCGGCACGTGGGCATATTCGCGCCGGATCGCGTTCGCATACGCATCGTAGGTGACATCGTCGGCGCCGAGAATGGCGAGATCGATCGAGACGAGCAGCGCGCCGAGCCGGTCGCCAGGCGCGACGTCATGCGTCCGGGTCAGCCGGATCAGGCGTCCGACCTCGCCACGCAGCTCGGGCGCGACATCGCGCTCGGCGAGGACAGCGCTCTGCTCCTCGTTGTCGGACTGTGTGGGATCATAGACGACATCGTGCCACCAGATTGCCAGCGTCAGGATCTCGCGGTCGCGGGCGCCGAGGCCCGCGACGCGATCGAGCCAAGCCAGGCAGTCCTCGATGTGGCGCAGATCGTGGTAGTGCCGCCCCGTCGCAGAGTAGGCCGCGACCAGATCGTCATGGGTCATGAACGCGCTCCGTTCGACAGCGGCGTTCTCCGCGGTGCCTCAGCCCGCTGAGGTCAGCACCGTCTCGGTATGCTCGACGTCCGGGGCGCTTGCGAAATACTGCCCGACGAGACCGCGCCACTCGGTGAAATTCTCCGAGCCGCGGAAATCCACCGTGTGGTTCTCCAGCGTCTCCCACTTCACCATCAGCCGGTAGCGCTGCGGCTTCTCGATCGACTTGTGCAGCTCGAAGCCGTGAAACCCCTTCGAGCGGCCGAACGCGGCACGCGCCTTGGCGACCGCGGCCTCGAAATCCTTCTCCGTGCCCGGCTTGACGTCGATCTGGGCGATTTCCGTGATCATGGGCCGTCGGCCTCCCCTGTGGTCTGTTGGAGCCCGTGTCTAGCCCAGACGGACGTCGAGAGAAAGTCGCGCCTCGGATGCGAACGGATCAGCCGGAGATCGCGGCCTCCGGCTGCGGAACAACGACTGCTGCGGCCGCGCGCTGGCGGCGAAACCGGTCCAGCGACAGCGGCAGCTCGGCCGATGCCTCGACGCGGTTGCGCCCCGAACGCTTGGCCTTGTAGAGCGCGGTGTCGGCGGCCGCGAGCATCACGTCGAGATCGGTGCCGGCCGGCCCGCCGGCGACACCGATGCTGACGGTGGTGTCGACGGGTTTGTCGTCGCATACCACGCCGGACGCGGCGAAGGCGCCGCGGACGCGCTCGGCCGCGACCATCGCCTCCTCGAGAGAACAGGGCAAAAGTGCTGCGAACTCCTCGCCGCCGATCCGCCCCGAGAGATCGGTCAGGCGCAGATGGTTGACCACGACACTTGCGAACAGCTTCAGGACCTCGTCACCCTCCGCATGGCCGAAGCGGTCGTTGATCGACTTGAAATGATCGATGTCGAAGATCATGGCGCTGACCGGCCGCTGCGCCCGCGCCTCGCGCTCGATCAGCTGCCCACAGGCCTCGGCAAAGCCGCGGCGATTGAGCAGCCCGGTCAGCGGATCGGTTGTCGCCGCGCGCTTGTGGGCGCTGACGATGCGCTCGGATGCCAGCATGAAGATCACGAACACGGTGCCGACGGCGTAGAGCACGAGCTCGATCGAGAAGATCGTGACCCAGGCTTTGGCGAATGCCCCGTTGGAATCGCGCAACACGTTGCCGAGCAGGATCGGCAACATCAGGACGAA
Organism: Bradyrhizobium ontarionense; assembly: GCF_021088345.1. Taxonomy (NCBI): domain Bacteria; kingdom Pseudomonadati; phylum Pseudomonadota; class Alphaproteobacteria; order Hyphomicrobiales; family Nitrobacteraceae; genus Bradyrhizobium; species Bradyrhizobium ontarionense. The sequence continues at coordinate 1,620,255 of NZ_CP088156.1, forward strand.
GCCGTGCATCGCCGGGACGATCAGCGCCAGCCAGCGCTTCTGCAGGGTCCGGCGCCGCTCCTGCCAGAGTTCGGCCGCCGTGAGCGTCGCATAGACCACGACGAGGCCGGCTCCGACCGTCAGCCGCAGCGCCTGGGCTGCCGGATCGAACAGCATGCCGCTCACGATCCAGACGATCGGACCGAGCACGAGGCCCGGCACGCTGGGCGGCTTGCCGTGGAAGACGCGCGCGGCGCTCCACACCATGGCGGTCGCGATCAGGCCGATGGCGCTGAGGAACAGCGAGACCAGCTCGCCATAGAGCTCGCCGACCAGGGTCCACAGCGCGATCGCGACCGCGCCGAGGATGTAGGCCGCTCCCCACCAGCGCAGCGCCGGCGTATTTTCCTGCCTGCCGAAGTAGAGCAACATGGCGCCAAGCAGCGCCGCGACCATCGTGGCCACGATGTCGAGCGTCATGCTGTCGAGCACCATTCGTCACCTCTTCTGCTGCGGCGGCGCGGGAACTTAGGTTAGCGCTGCCTTATCGAGGTCAACCTAGCTGGCGGTCTGTTGGAAAGTGGTTTGCCTGGGATGCCAAGTTTTCTCGAAAAGCTCGGCGCAACTCGTCGGCAAATTGCTGCGCAAAATGCTGCAAACAGGATTCAAAAAGATCGGCAGGCGCCGAGCAATACTCGCGCTGATTGCATGAGATGCCACCGCTCTTTGATAGTTGCGGATCGAAGCGTTCGGAATCAATGGTTTCCGCTTCCGCTGCGAACACTTATCGAAACGATAAGAAACCTTCTCAAATTTGAGATCATCTCTCCCTAACACGTCCCCACCGCGGCCATCGGCCGCTCGAGGTGGGAACGAGATGTCTTTCGACGACGATTCTTCGAACAACAAGCCGGCTTCAGGCCATCATCCGTCGCGCGGTCCGGAGCCGATGCAGGGCGTGGATCGCCGCACGCTGCTGCGCAACGCGATGGGGGTGTCCGCGCTAGGCCTCGGCGCCAGCCTGCTGCCCGGCCAGGCGGCGCACGCGCACTGGCGCATGCATCATCACCATCACCACGTCACGACCAGCTTCGCGCTCGCCGTCCTGCCGGACACGCAGTTCTATTCGCGTTATGCGACGTCGGAGGAAGGTCAAGCCTATCAGCGCCAATATGGCAGCACGCCCTACCCGGCGCAGACACAGTTCATCGTCGACAACGCCGCGAAATACCACATCCCGTTCACCATCCATCTCGGCGACGTGGTGGACCAGTCCAAGCATCCGCAGCAATGGGCCGTCGCCGATGCCGCGATGAAGCTGCTGGAGAACGCCGGCAGGCCGTATTCGGTGCTGGCCGGCAATCACGACGTGCTGTCGGCGCTGGAGTTCGAAAGCGCGGCGAGCCAGAGCGCGGGCACCGATGCCCAGCGCGGCACGTCCGAGCCTTATCTCACGTGGTTTCCGGCGAGCCGTGCCGCCAAGCAGCGGACCTTCCTGGAGCGTCATCCGAGCGGCTGGCACGAGGCGCATGTGTTCCAGGCCTGCGGCGTCAGCTTCATGGTGCTATCGCTGTCGTGGCGCGCCTCCGACGACGCCATCGCCTGGGCGCACAGCATGATCGCGCGCCACCCGATGCTGCCGGTGATCCTGGCCAATCATCAGCTTCTGAACATCGCCAATGACGGCGTCAGCCCGCTCGAGGTCGCCTACGGCCAGTATCTCTGGGACAAGCTGATCCGCAGCAACGACCAGATCTTCATGACCCTGAACGGCCACTACCACGGTGGCGCGCTGCTGACGAAGATCAACGACTTCCACAACCCGGTCTTCGAGATGGTCGTCGACTACCAGATGGCCTATCAGGGCGGCAACGGCCTGATGCGGCTCTATGAGTTCGACTTCACCCGCAACAAGATCGACGTCGCCTCGTTCTCGCCCTGGGTGGTGGAGAAGCCGAAGGACAGCCTGAAGCAGTTCGACCGCGCCTGGCTGACCGAGGACAACCACGAATTCACCATCGATATCGACTTCCAGCGCCGGTTCTCGCGCTTCACCCACTTCTGCCACCTCCCGGCTTTCGCCGGCACGCCGATCCTGCCGCGGGTGAAGCAGGATCTCTACGCCAACTACACTGAAGCGCCCGAGCCGGTGGTGGTGCCGCCCGCGAACGCGCAGGACTATCCGCTGGTGGCCGAGACCGTCGCACATTGGCGGATCGACACCAACGCGATCGGCAAGGCCGTTGCCGCCGGCACGGCGCTGTCGGATCTCACCACGGCGAACCCGATGCAGCGCGCCTCGCTCGCCGGCGCAGCTCAGGTCGCCGACGTCGTCTTCACCGCCGACAAGCATCGCCTGTCCTCGGCACCGGGCAGCGTGCAGTTCCTCAACACGACCAAGCAGGGCGCCGGCCGTTTCAGCTGGTTCACCACTGCGGCCAACGCGCCGATCAACGCGGCGACCTTCGCGGCGGGTTATACGGTCGAAGCCTTCATCAAGATCGATCCGAACTGGAAGGCGGCCGATCACGCCTGGTGCAACATCCTCACCCGCTTCGGCAACCGCGGCTGGCTGCCCGGCTATGCCGGCGGCGATCCGGAATCGCCGCCGATCCTGTTCGCGATCTCGAACCTGCGCGAGGTGCAGTGGGAGATCGTGCCGGCGAGTTCGACCGCGCAGCCGCAGACCGACTGGTCCGGCGAGATCATGCTCGACACCTGGTATCACCTCGCCATCGTCAATGATCCCAGCGACAATTCGACCGTGCTCTACATCGAAGGCGCGCCGGTGGTGCGCAGCGTGATCGGCGGCAATGGCATCGCATCGACGGCGGCGAGCCAGCCTTGGGCGCTCGGCTGCGGCTGGTGGGATCGTTCGCCGTCGGACGGCTTCATCGGCAGCGTCGGCGAGGTCCGCGTCGTGTCGAAGCCGCTTTCGCCGGACAAATGGCTGACGGCCCGCCGCGCCAGCGCCTGATCCACAAAACGCCCCCAAACAAAACGGGCGCCCGTGAGGGCGCCCGTTCGTATTGAAGACCAATGAGTACGGCCGCAGCCGAACCCAGGAGATCAGCGCTTCGAGAACTGGAAGGAGCGGCGGGCCTTGGCCTTGCCGTACTTCTTACGCTCGACGACGCGCGAGTCGCGGGTCAGGAAGCCGCCCTTCTTGAGGACGCCGCGCAGCTCCGGCTCGAAATTCGTCAGCGCCTTGGAGATGCCGTGGCGCACCGCGCCGGCCTGGCCGGACAGGCCGCCGCCGGCGACCGTGCAGATCACGTCGTACTGGCCGTTGCGGGCAGCGGCGACGATCGGCTGCTGGATCATCATGCGCAGCACCGGACGGGCGAAGTAGACCTCGATGTCGCGGGTGTTGACGGTGACCTTGCCGGAGCCCGGCTTGATCCAGACGCGGGCGACCGCGTCCTTGCGCTTGCCGGTGGCATAGGCGCGACCGAACTTGTCGACCTTCTTCTCATACTTCGGAGCGTCCGGAGCGGTGACGGCGCCCTTGAGCTGCGACAGCTGGTCGAGAGACTGGATGCTTTCGGCCATCTTATGCAGCCCTCGTGTTCTTGCGGTTCAACTTGGCAATGTCGAGCTTCTCGGGGCTCTGCGCCTCGTGCGGATGATCGGGGCCGCCATAGACACGCAGATTGCCCATCTGCACCCGGCCGAGCGGCCCGCGCGGGATCATGCGCTCGACAGCCTTCTCGAGCACGCGCTCGGGGAAACGGCCTTCGAGGATCTGGCGCGCGGTGTGGCTCTTCACATGACCGACATAGCCGGTGTGCTTGTGATAGACCTTCTGCTCGCGCTTGCGGCCGGTCAGCACGGCATGTGCCGCGTTGACGATGATGACGTTGTCGCCGCAGTCGACGTGGGGCGTGAAGATCGGGAGGTGCTTGCCGCGCAGGCGCATGGCGACCAGCGAGGCGAGACGGCCGACCACCAGACCCTTGGCGTCGATCACGACCCACTTCTTCTGGACCTCGGCGGGCTTTGCCGAAAAGGTTTTCATGAGAGATATCCGTGAAAGGGAGATTGCAGCGCGCAAGACGCACCGAACTGGACGCAGCTTCTAGAGAAGCCGCCCGCGTTCGTCAACGCCATCAATGCAAAATTATATAAATTAAAACATAGGCTTATAAATATGGTGCTATATTACCCTCAAAATCCTCACGTGTTCGGAATGGAATAGGTCGCCGTCACATGGGCGATCGGATCGGGCGATTCCCCTGACAGCAGCGTGACTTCCCCGACCGCCAGCCGCTTGCCGAGCTTGAGCAGCCGCGCCTCGGCGAGCACGTCGGCACCGGCAGCACCCTTGCGCAGGAAGTTGATGTTGAGATTGGTGGTCACGGCGAGCCCGACCGGGCCGATCGCCGACAGCAGCACCACGTACATCGCGAAATCCGCCAGCGCCATCAGCGTCGGCCCGGACACCGTACCGCCCGGACGCAGCATGCGCTCGTCGAAGCGCTGGCGCATCCGGCAGCTCTTGCCGTCGGCGCTCTCGATCGAGATGTCACCGTCGGTGCGGAACGCCTGCGGAAATTCCGCGTGCAGGAACGCTTCGAGTTCCGCGATGGTCATCTTCGCCGTCATGTCTCCCCCTGCTCTCGGCTATCAGCATCTGTTACATTAGCCGCAACGACGCGCCCATACGGAAATCGCAATGCCTGCTTCTGCCCTCGCCAATGCTGCCGACGCGCCGATCCTGCTGCGCGAGATGGCGGGCCCCGTCGCCGTGCTGACGCTCAATCGCCCGGCGCAGCGCAACAGCCTGTCGGAGGCACTGATCGCCGAGCTGCACCAGGCGCTGGCCGAGATCGGCGCCGACGCATCGGTGCGCGCCGTCGTCATCGCCGCCAGTGGGCCGGCCTTCTGTGCCGGCCATGATCTGAAGGAACTCACCGCACGTCGCAGCGATGCCGATCGCGGCCGCGCCTTCTTCGCCAAACTGATGAACGCCTGCAGCGCGATGATGCAGGCCATCGTGCATCTGCCGAAGCCGGTCGTCGCCTCCGTGCAGGGCGTCGCCACCGCGGCCGGCTGCCAGCTGGTCGCGAGCTGCGATCTCGCCGTTGCCTCCGAGGCGGCAGCCTTCGCCACGCCCGGCGTCGACATCGGCCTGTTCTGCTCGACGCCGATGGTGGCGCTGTCGCGCAACGTGCCCCGCAAGCAGGCGATGGAGATGCTGCTGACCGGCGAACCGGTTCCGGCCGCGCGCGCCCGTGACATGGGGCTGGTCAATCAGGTCGTGGCCCATGGAACCGAACATGACGCGGCGATTGCGCTGGCACAACGAGTCGCGCGCAAATCCGCCCATACGATCAAGCTCGGCAAGGAGGCGTTCTACCGCCAAGCCGAGATGAGCCTTGCCGACGCCTATCGTTATGCGGCAGAGGTGATGACCGAGAACATGATGGCCCGCGACGCGGAAGAAGGCATCAAGGCCTTCATCGAGAAGCGCGCACCGAATTGGCGGGATGAGTGACGCCCGTCCCGCTCCCGTCATTGCGAGCGAAGCGAAGCAATCCAGAGCAACCCAAGAAACTCTGGATTGCTTCGGAGCTATCGCTCCTCGCAATGACTAAAATTGGCTCCGTCATTCCGGGGCGCCCGCAGGGCGAGCCCGGAATCCATACTCCCGATCGTGGTTATGGATTCCGGGCTCGTGCTGCGCACGCCCCGGAATGACAACAACTAATAGAAACGTCCGCCAATGAATCACGACAGCTATCCCGACGACTACATCCGCGGCATCCTCAACGGCGTGAAGGTGATCGCGATGGTCGGCGCCTCGCCCTCGGAAGTGCGGCCGAGCTTCTTCGCCTTCAAATATCTGGTGCAGCGCGGCTACGACATGATCCCGGTCAACCCCGGCCATGTCGGCAAGAGCCTGATGGGCCGGCCCTTCGTGGCCTCGCTCGCCGACATCTGCCGCCCGATCGACATGGTCGACATTTTCCGGAGTTCGCAGCACATCATGCCCGTCGTCGACGAGGCCCTGGGGCTGTCGCCGCTGCCGAAGGTGATCTGGATGCAGCTCGGCGCGCGCGACGATGCTGCGGCTGAAAAGGCCGAGGCCGCCGGGCTGAAGGTGGTCATGAACCGCTGCCCCAAGATCGAATATGGCCGGCTGTCGTCGGAGATCTCCTGGATGGGCGTCAATTCGCGCACCATCAGCGCCAAGCGCGCGCCGATCCCGACCCAGGGCATGCGATTGTCTCTCAACCGCACCACCGTTGGTGGCGGCGCCACGGCGGCCGCCGACCGCGCCGCGAAGGACAGAAGCGACCCGTCCTGACGCATCTGCGAAAGGATCGTGTCGCCACAGTGGCCCGACACAGCAACGCATTTCAAATCCGAGCGATTGTCGCCGGGTGCCTTGACGGCATCATGGCCGGTGGCAAATGTCCTCCGCCGGGATGACGCGGAGGCGCACAACGGCGCGCTATCGACACCGTCTCCCATCATCGATCCCTGCGTCAGCCGGCGCCGCTGCGCAACCGATCAAGACAAGAGGAAACATCATGACCGATCGTGCCCCGGGTTTCGCCACCCTCGCCATTCACGCCGGCGCGCAGCCCGACCCGACCACCGGCGCGCGCGCGACGCCGATCTATCAGACGACATCGTTCGTCTTCAACGATGCCGACCACGCCGCCTCGTTGTTCGGGCTGCAGGCGTTCGGCAACATCTACACCCGCATCGGCAATCCGACCAATGCGGTGCTGGAGGAACGCGTCGCAGCCCTCGAGGGCGGCACCGCCGCACTCGCGGTCGCCTCGGGCCATGCCGCGCAGGTGGTGGCGCTGCAGCAGCTGCTGTCGCCCGGCGACGAGTTCATCGCCGCGCGAAAACTCTACGGCGGCTCGATCAACCAGTTCACGCACGCCTTCAAGAGCTTCGGCTGGAACGTGGTGTGGGCCGACACCGATGACGTCTCCACCTTCGAAGCCGCGGTGACGCCGCGCACCAAGGCGATCTTCATCGAATCGCTCGCCAATCCCAGTGGCTCCGTCACCGACATCGAGGCGATCGCGCAGGTGGCGCGTAAGGCCGGTGTGCCCCTGATCGTCGACAACACGCTGGCGACGCCCTATCTGATCCGCCCGATCGATCACGGCGCCGACATCGTGCTGCACTCGCTGACCAAGTTCTTGGGCGGCCACGGCAACTCGATCGGCGGCATCATTGTCGATGCCGGCACCTTCGACTGGGCCGGCAGCGGCGACAAATATCCGATGCTGACGGCGCCGCGCCCGGAATATCACGGCATCAAGCTCCAGGAGACGTTCGGCAACTTCGCCTTCGCGATCGCCTGCCGCGTGCTGGGCTTGCGCGATCTCGGACCTGCGCTGTCGCCGTTCAATGCGTTCCTGATCCTGACGGGCATCGAGACCTTGCCGCTGCGCGTGCAGAAGCACAGCGACAATGCCAAGGCCGTCGCCGACTATCTCAGCCGCCATCCCGCGGTCGCCGCGGTGAGCTATGCCGGCCTGCCGGAGGACAAGTACTACACGCTCGCCCGCAAATACTGCCCGAAGGGCGCCGGCGCCGTGTTCACCTTCTCGCTGAAGGGCGGCTACGACGCCGGCGTCAAGCTGGTGTCGAACCTGAAGCTGTTCTCGCATCTGGCCAATGTCGGCGACACCCGCTCGCTGGTGATCCACCCGGCCTCGACCACGCACAGCCAGCTCGACGATGCCGCGAAGATCAAGGCCGGCGCCGGTCCCGACATCGTCCGCATCTCGGTCGGCATCGAGGACAAGGAAGACCTGATCGCCGACCTCGAGCAGGCGCTGGGCGCGTAAGGCGAGATCAGCCCCGCTGATCGTGCAGCGAGTCGGGTCCGCAACTATGCGAGCTCGTCTCTATCAACGTCATGGCCGGGCTTGACCCGGCCACCCACGTCTTTGCCTTGGAAGGACGACGTGGATGCGCGGGCCTTCCGCGCCGAAGGGGCTTCTGCCCCGCAGGCGGGACAAGCCCGCGCATGACGAAGTCACTGAGACCCGAAGACGACAATCAACGCCTCAAGAAAACAAAGAGAGCGCGGGCGGCCCCCCAGCCTTCCGCGCTCTCTTTCGTCCCACGGCCGGGCCGTTTCCGGCTTCTCGGACCGCGCCCTCGTTGACTCCTGATCTATCTCAGCAGCACCAGCAGGCTCTCATAGGCGTGGCTGGCGAGCGGAAGCTCGGACTTCGCAATCAGCCGGCGCGCCGATAGCGCCTGGCGACGGGCGGCATCCTCATCGATGGTGGCAAGTGCAGAGGTCGTTGAGCCGATTCGTGACAGCAGCGTTTGGCGGGCGCGCGCCGAAAACACGATGACCGACATGCTCGAACCCTTCTGGTCTGAGACTCTGATGAAATGCAGCAGAGATTTTCCTGTCGGACGCAGCTTTGCGGCTCGCATCCGGCCAGCCTTCAAAATCGCCGGCGGCCGCAAGCTTGCGCCAGCAGAACTTAACGAAAGCTGAAAAAACCCGTCCTTCTACGGGTGATTGCAGTCGACTTTAGGCGAATGGAAGCTTTCGTTAACCATACTGCGGCCATCCTGCCGCCCATGGAATCGCGCGGCGGCCGGATGCCGTCGTCAGTGCCGTCGTCGAACGGCCGCACGCGAGCCGCCCAACCGAAGACAAGGAGAGCAGGATGCGAACGATCGTGATCATGATGCTGCTGGCGGCCATCGCGGCGAACAGCGTCGTGCTCGCAGCCGACCTGCCGGGAGTTCACGACAAGGTCGTGCACTACAAGGCGCGCCGCGCGGTGAAAGCGCCGCCGCCGGCGGCTGTCGTCGTCAAGGACGACGACTCGCTGATCTCGCCGATGCTGCCGTCGACACCGCTGCTGCTCGGCCGCCAGGAGCTGCCGGGCTATTACGGCCGCGCCTTCTCCTACGACTATCAGGGCGCTTATTACGGCGGCGAAGGCTACACCAACTACATGTTCCGCCTGCCCTACGCCTGCGGCGTGACGGGGTATTGCTGAGCGGGGCACACGAGCCCGCTGATCGCGAAGCATCATACGCAGCAAAGCTTGCCGCCCGCTGGCCCCGTACCGCCACAACGGACAACGCCGCCCTTGCAGGCTGTCCCATCGGGTGGTACATTAGCCCAGTTGGGGCGCACCATGATTGTCAGCTTCCGTGATGATTGGCTGCGTCATTTCTTCGTCGACGACGTCAGATCGAAAAAGATTCCAGCCGACCTTGAGGACCGCCTGTTCCGCAGGCTCCAGATGATCGACGACGCGACGATGGATCGAGACCTAAGATCGCCGCCCAGCAATCATTTCGAGAAGCTGCGTGGCCATCTCGACGGCTTTCATTCGATCCGCGTCAACAAGCGCTGGCGGTTGGTGTTCCGTTGGCACAGTGGCCGCGGGGAAGCGAGTGAACTCTATCTTGACGACCACAGCTACGAGTGAGGCTTCGCATGCTGATGACCAAACGCAAGCCAGTGACAGTGGCTGAAATCCTGGTCGAAGAATTCATGGCGCCGATGGGCCTGACGCAAACCGCGTTGGCCGCGGCGATGGGGGTACAGCGCAAGCACGTCAACGAGCTCTGCAACGGCCGCCGCAACGTCACGGCGGCAACTGCGCTGATCCTCGCGCGCGTTTTTGGCAATGGTCCCGAGTTCTGGCTCAACGTGCAGCGGCGCAGCGACCTCTGGGAAGCGATGCATTCGCCCCGCGAGCGTAAGCGGATCGAGCGAGCCAAGCCGCTGAATTCCGCCGCGTGAGCAGAGCCGGATATGTGCCGGGGTGCAGCCAGCGACATCCGAAAGTAGGCTGCACTGCCCTTGATGGCTAACGTTAGTCCCGCATCGAGATACCGAGCTATCGGTAGTTCTCTTGATGATGGCAACTCCAATCCTGCCTTGCGCCGCCCTATTTCGCAGCCTCGATCCGCGCGATATCCTCCTTGAGAAGCGTGTTGACCAGTTCGTTGAGCGACACGCCGCGCGCGCTGGCAAGCCCCGCCAGGTGATCCAGCACGTCTGGCTCCAGGTGCACCGGCGGCACGATGCGCGCGCCCTTGCGGAAGAACTTGCCGCGCTCAGCGTTCGAGAAGTCGTATTCGTTCTTCATCGTGTCATCCATTCTCATAGGAGCGGATTTCGCGCCGGGTCGGCCGACGAACAGAAATGATACGGATCGCTACGCGATCTGCCGTCAGCTCCATATAGGTATGAACGGCCAACAACAGCTCATGAGCAGCATTACGTCCCATGGCAACCCATCGTTCCTCGCCAGCGCCAGAGTCGTCGTCCAGCAGCGAAAGCGCCAGAGGGTCGCTGAAGATGCTCATCGCCCGCTCAAACGCAACGCCCTGCTTGCGCAAATTGCTCTCTGCCTTGGCCGGGTCCCAATCGAACTCGAATTGCACGGTCCGCCCCCACCCGGCGATGTGCGCGACATCGCCACGCTTGCCAAACGGCGCAAATCAATTTATGTTCCCTTTTTGTTCCTGTCCAGCCGAGGGGCGCTTCCGGGTCGTCCAGTTGCGTGGGATGGGAATGCGGTGGACGTGGCGGGCCGTGCGTGGACGAAAGTTCGCGCGGACGAGCGGCGTGTCGCGGACGGCGAAATCGCGTGGTCCTGGCGCCCCGATGCTGGCGCTAAGTCTCGTGTCGGTGCTCACGCATCGCGCGAGGTGACGGGGGCAAGAGAGCCCGGTCCCCGGGGAGATCGCGTATAAGCGTTAAAACCATCGCGCGGGGAAGGCCGGGTGTTTTCGGCCGTACCTGTGGTGACCGCCGCGTGCTTTTCTTGTTGCACGCGGGCCATGGGTGCCGGCCAGGCATCCGGCCTTCCCTGCGCCCTCGCGTGTTTTCGAGGGCGGAACGATTGGCATAGCTCGGCGCGACGGCGCGCGAGGACGAGAATGCTCGTCTTCAGAATACTGCGAGCCGCGCGCGAGCGAGTTCGGTGACTTGCGCAAAATTCCCCGTCGTCATTCCGGGGCGCCCGCAGGGCGAGCCCGGAATCCATCGTTCGACTGGCCTCGCTGCGACATGGATTCCAGGCTCGTGCTTCGCACGCCCCGGAATGACGGCGGAGATTGGCGGACGAGCTCAGCATCACGGTGCACGAGGAAGAAAATCGATGTTTCCACGTCATTGCGAGCGAAGCGACTTGTCCGCCGAAGCTCGAAGAGCGAAGGCCGAAGCAGTCCAGAGTCTCACGCGTGACTCTGGATTGCTTCGTCGCTTCGCTCCTCGCAATGACGAACGAGAGAGCTTACCCCGCGGCCACAGCCGCCTGCGGCACGGCGACGGCAGCCACGCGCCGCGGCGACAGCCGTTCGGCCTGCAGCACGGCGAGCGTCAGCACGATGATGGCGGTGCCCTGATGCAGCAGCGCCAGCGAGATCGGCACCAGCGCGAGTAAGGTCAGGATGCCGATGATGGCCTGCACCAGGATAGCGGCGAGCAGCCGGTGGGCGCCGCGCACGACGGCCCGTCCGGCGCCGGTGCGCATCACGTCGAAGGCGTGCCACGCCGCCAACGCCAGCAGCGTGTACGCGGTCATGCGATGCATGAACTGCACCGTCAGGTCGTTCTCGAACAGGTTGATCCACCACGGCGACTGGATCCACAGATTGGCCGACTTCGGGATCAGGCTGCCGTCGATATCAGGCCAGGTGTTGTAGACGAGGCCGGCGCGCAGGCCTGCGACCAGCGCGCCGAGATAGAGCTGCACGAAGGTGATTCCGACCAGCACCCAGGCCGTCAGCCGCAGCCGCACCGGCACCTCGGCCTCATCGCGCGGCGCGAGCCGCCGCAGGGTCCACACGATCGACGCATAGATCAAGAGCGCCAGCGCGAGATGCGTCGCCAGCCGGACCTGCGACACCTCGGTGCGCTCGGTAAGGCCGGAGGCCACCATCCACCAGCCGACCGCGCCCTGCAGCGCGCCGAGGCCGAAGATCAGCCAGAGACGGCGGCCGAGCGGCCCGGATACGGCGCCGCGCCACAAGAACCACAGGAACGGGACCAGATAGACCATGCCGATGACGCGGCCGAGCAGCCGGTGGCTCCACTCCCACCAGAAGATGGTCTTGAACGCGTGCAGGGTCATGCCGGAGTTCATCTGCCGGTACTGCGGAATGGTCTTGTAGGCCTCGAACGCGTCGGTCCAGGCCTGCTCCGACAGCGGCGGCAGGGTGCCGGTGACCGGCTTCCATTCCACGATCGACAGCCCGGATTCGGTCAGCCGCGTGGCGCCGCCGACCAGCACCATGAGCGCGATCAGGCCGGCCACGACGAGCAGCCAGATGCGGATCGCGGCGATATCTGTGGTGCGGGGAACCGTGGTCATGGACGTTGAACGCTCGATTGAACCGGGGCTGACAGGCCCTTATAATCCCGGCGAAATCACGCGCAAGCCGCGCCGCCCCGAGCCAAAGCTGACAATCCCGTCATGACGATCCGCACCCGCAAATTCATCGGCGCCGTCGCGCTGCTCCTGCTCGCCTTCGTCTGGTCGATGATGGGCATGGTGATGGCGCAATTCCCCGTCATCGCCAACTCCGGCTGGCTGCAGGCGGTCTATTACGTCGTCGTCGGCATCGGCTGGGTGCTGCCGGCGATGCCGATCGTGAGCTGGATGCTGCGCCCCGATCCGGAGCGGCAGCAGGCGGGCTGATCAGCTGAGATCGAGCTTCGCCTGCGGTACGGCTTTCGCTCTCGGGAGGGTCACGCCGGCCATCAGCACGCGCAAGGCGCGCAGCGAGCGCGAGCGGCCGTCCCAGGCGATCCGCGGCAGCATGTGCAGATTGGTGCGGCCCTCGCTCTGCACCACCCCGCCAATGGCCGAGGCCGCGCTGACGAAGCCCGCCTGCTCCGCGAGCACGACGTCGCTGCGGCGGAAGGCGCTGGGATCGCCGAACGGGTACGCCATGTGCCGGACCGGCCGGTGCAGCGCCGTCTCCAGCACCGCCTTGCCCATCGCGATCTCGCGGGCGGCGTCGGCGTCCTTGAGATTGGCCAGCACGTGATGATGCACGGTGGCACTGCCGACCGTGACGTTCGGATCGGCGGCGAGGCGCGTAATGTCGGCCCAGTCCATCGACGTCTCGCGCGTCAGTGCGGCCAGGTCGACCGAGTGGCGCGAGCAGAGGTCGCGGATCGCGACCGACAGCTCGGCCGGCGGCAGCTTGCGCAGCCAGCCCGAGAGATAGGCGAACAGCTCGACTTTCTCAGCCGGGGTGAACACGTTGAAGCGCTGTTCGCGATGGTCGATCACGAGGCTGATGCGCGCCTCGCCCGCGATCACGGCCTCCAGGGCGAGCCACCAGGCTTCGCCCAGCCCGTCCGGAAATGCCGTGGGCACGTAAACCGTGAACGGCACGCCATGGCGGGCCAGCACGGGATAGCCGTGCGTGATCAGGTCTTTCCAGGCTCCGTCGAAGGTCAGGCAGGCGAAGCGGCTGTTCTGGGCCAGCCGCACCGCCCGGTCGCAGGCCTCGTCGAGCGAGACGATGTCATAGCCCCAGCGCTTCAGCGCGCGGATCACCCTGTCGAGGAAGACCGGCGTGATCTCGGCGCGCGCGAGCGGCTGGAACGCGCCCTTGCGCCGCGGCCGCACCCGCTCGAAACGCAGGATGGCGCCGGCGCCACGGGTCGCCCGCGAGGCCAGCAGCGTGCCGCCGCTGAAATAGGCCAGTTCGAGCCGGGCGCTCCTCAGCCACCTGTTGTCCGACGACAAATCCCGCGCCCCTTCCGAAACATCCCACTTGAAACGAAGCCGCCCGCGCCCACCTGATGGGGGCTGACCATGGCGCGATCACGTCATCGTCGCCGCCGTCCGATCATAACGATCATCCGCTCTTAAGATCGCGTGGCCGATGCTGATTTGAACAGGTCTTTGTTCGTATCTTTCCCGTTTTGGGACGACGTCATTGCCATTACCTTTTGTTGAGACTTCTTTGCGAGGGTCGACTGACTCAAAGCAACAAAATTCCAAAACAACATCCAAGACAACATCCAAGACAACGCAGGTTGCGCGATGACCATGGCCGCCGTGATCGAGAGTCGGACGGCGCAGGCGCCTGCGCGGCGGCTGCCGTCCGGGCTCGCACGCGTCGACATCGTGTCGGACCTCGCTGCGGCCGAATCGATCTGGCGCGCGCTCGAAGCCCGCGAACATGTCTCGACACCCTACCAGCGCTTCGACCTGCTGGGCGCGTGGCAGCGTGACGTCGGAACGCGGGAGCATGCGACGCCGTTCATCGTCGTCGCCCGTGATGCCGAGCAGCGCCCGCTTCTACTGCTGCCGTTGACGCTGCGGCACACCTTCGGCGTCCGCGTCGCGACCTTCATGGGCGGCAAGCATACGACCTTCAACATGCCGCTGATGGATCGCGACTTCGCCGCGCGCGCGAGCGCTGGCGATTTCGACGCGCTGCTCGCAGGATTGCGCGGCCATCGCAGCGTCGACGTCCTCGCCCTCACGCAGCAGCCGAAGCGTTGGCGTGAGATCGCTAATCCGCTGGCGCAATGGCCGCACCAGCCGTCCGTGAACGACTGCCCGGTGTTGTTGATGCCGCCGGGTGCCGCGCCGACGGCGCTGTTGTCGAACTCGTTCCGCAAGCGGCTGAAGAGCAAGGAGAAGAAGCTGCAGGCGCTGCCCGGCTATCGCTACATGGTCGCGGGCAGCGACGGCGAGATCAAAGAGCTGCTCGACTGGTTCTTCCGGACCAAGCCGGTGCGGATGGCGGAGCAGAAGCTGCCGAATGTGTTTGCCGAGCCCGGCGTCGAGGCGTTCGTCCGGCACGCCTGCATGGCGCAGCTCGCCTGCGGCCACCGCGTCATCGAGATCCACGCGCTCCGTTGTGATGCGGAGATCATCGCCTTGTTTGCAGGCGTTGCCGACGGCGAGCGTTTCTCGATGATGTTCAACACCTATACGCTGTCGGAAAATGCCCGCTGGAGTCCCGGACTGATCCTGATGCGCTCGATCATCGATCATTACGCGCAGAAGGCCTTCCGCGCGCTCGATCTCGGCATCGGCTCGGACGACTACAAGCGGATGTTCTGCAAGGACGACGAATTGATCTTCGACAGCTTCGTGCCGCTCACCGGGCGCGGCCGCGTCGCCGCGACGGCGATGGCTGCAGTCGGCCGCGCCAAGCATGCCGTCAAGCACAGCCCTGCCCTGTTTCGGCTGGCCCAGCACCTGCGCAGCACGCTGCAGCCGCAGGCCGGCGCGGCCAAGACTGATAACCGGACGGACGATTAGGCGGCGACGCCGCGCGGTCCAGGCTGATTGCGATTGGCGCCTTCGACCGGTGTCTTCAGCATGGTGACCGTGCCGAAGCCGACCTCGCGCAGCTGCTCGCTCATCTGGCTACGCGCCTCGGCGGGCATGTTGGGATCGGGCACGACGACGGCGCGCGCTCCCGCGGTCAAGAGCTCGGCCGGCAGGTCGGAGGCATTGCCGGCGTCGAGCAACACGTGGTCGTAGACGCGCAGCAGCGCGTCGATTGCGAGCGCTAGCCGGGGTGACTGCAGCTGCGCGCGATCGGCGCCGGGCCGGCCGGCGTTGACGAGATGCAGCCGCGTGGCCTGGTCCTTGGTGATGATGGCCGAGAACGACGCCTCGCCCAGCATCAGCTCGATCAGGCCGGGCGCTGCCGGATCGACCGAGGCGGCGGCAAGCATCTGCGGGCTCCCGGCGAGATCGACGAGCACCACCCGAGCCTGACGCGCCAGGGTACGGGCGACGGAGAGCGCAGTGGCCGTGACGGCGCCACCGCCGGCGGTACCGAGGATCGTAACCTTGCGGGCGCCCTCGCCCGCGGCGAGCAGATCGGCCGCAAGCTGGTCGAGCTCGCTCAGGGGCGGCGCAGGCTTCGACGGCTCGGGCGTTGGCGCAGCGGGCACCGACACGGCGACCGGTGGCGGCGGCACCGGCGCAGGACGCGCTGCAACGGGGGCTGCGGCAACGGCCGGCGGTGCGGGCACGGGGGCCGCGGGAGCGGCGATGACCGGTTCGACCCGGGCCGCGAGCACCGTGACGTCGGCCGTGGCGGCACCGGCTGGCACCGGGCTCGCCGACCGCGGCGCGGTCAGGCGCAGCAGTTCGCCGGTGATGACCACGCCCGAGGTCAGCATCAGGGTCGCGAGCGTCGCGATCAGGACGATCGGCAGCTTTTTCGGGTACGCTGGCGTGTTCGACACCACCGCCCGCGAGATGATCCTCCCCTCCGCCGGCGGCGTATCGAGCGTCTCACGGGTGTTGGCCTCACGGTATTTGGCGAGATACGATTCCAAGAGGTCACGCTGTGACTTGGCATCCCGCTCCAGCGCCCGCAGCTGCACGTCCTGACCATTGGTGGACGTGGCCTGCTTCTTGGCCTGGTCCAGGCTCTGGCTCAGCATCTGGACCCGCCCCTCGGCGATCCGCGCGTCGCTGTCCAGCGAGCGCGAGATCTTGCCAGCTTCATCGCGGATCTGGCGGTCGACGTCGGCGAGTTGCGCTTTCAGCTCCTTGATGCGCGGATGGTTGTCGAGCAGCGTCGACGATTGCTCCGCCAACTGGGCACGCAGGTTTATGCGCTGCTCGGACAGCCGCCGCATCGGCTCGGAATTGAGCACCTCGGAAGCCTCGATCGGCTGGCCGCCCTGCAGCATCTCTCGGATCAGCCGCGCCTTCGTCTCCGCATCCGACTTCAAGGCGCGCGCGTTGTTGAGCTGGGTGTTGACCTCACCCATCTGCTGGTTGGACAGCGAGGTGTTGTTGGTGCCCATGAACGAATTCGACTTGGAACGGAAGTCTTCGACCCTCGATTCCGCCTCCTCGACCTTCTTGCGCAGGCTCTGGATCTCCCCAGCCAGCCATTGGCTGGCGGATTTCGCCTGCGCCTGACGGGCATTCTGCTGCAGGACCAGATAGCCATCCGCGATGGAGTTGGCGACCTGGGCCGCAAGCGCCGGATCCTGCGACTGGAACTCGACCACGAGGACGCGCGATTTGTCGACGGCGTAGACCGTCAGACGCTCGTAATAGGCGTCCATGATGCGCTCGTCCGGCGTCATCGAGAGCGGATCCTTTACCAGCCCGATCATGGCGGCGATCGATTTCATGGGCGACACGCCGCGCAGGACGGGATCGAACTCGGGTAGCTCGCCGAGCTTGTTCTTGTTGATGATATCCCGGGCAAGATCACGCGACAGAACCAGCTGCACCTGGCTCGCGACCGCCTCCGGGTCGAGTGCGGTGCGTTCCTCGTTGCGCTCGCTGCTCGGACGCAGAAACACATTCTCGCGCCCATCGATCAGGATGCGCGCTTCGGACTTGTAGCGCGGCGTGATCATGTTGACCGCAGTGACCGCCAGAGCCAATGCGAGCAGGGTTGGAAGAAGAATGAATCCGCGTTTGCGCGCCAGCGCGCGGCCGACCAGCCGTACATCGAGATCGCCGGACGGAACAACGGGCTCCGCCGTAGGAGGCAGACTTGTCACAGGTCGGACGGGCGCCTCATCAGTCGCCGTCGTCTTCCTGTCGACACGCCAGAACGCCAACCGCATCGTCCACTCCCGCGAGACATACGCCACGCTGCTACCGTACCTGGTACAATTACACTCCATTAAGGTTGCTGACGGGTTAACCCGAACCAGGTGCAACGCCGCTCACGCAGACATACATAGTCACTGATCGTCTCTTGCGTGGGATGGATATTGTGCCTGATCGTCACAGCGTCATGTTAGTTGGCTCCCCGGCGAAATCAGTGAAGCTTTGTTAACCATCAACGATTTATCGAGATTAGAGCCATCAAGAGAATTTCGTGACGAGAGGCCCCCGTGCTTCCTCTATCCGCCAGTCGTCAGATCCGCACGCACAACGACGGTTGGCAGGATCACGCGCGGACCGACGATGCGGCCGGGCCTGACATGGCGGCATCGCCGGACAGGCCCATGAGAATTCTCCACGCGGTACGAGCGCCCGTGGGCGGAATCTTTCGGCACATCCTCGACCTCGCCAACGGCCAAATCGATCGTGGGCATGATGTCGGCATCATCGCAGACAGTCTCACCGGCGGCGAACGGGCCGATACGGCGCTGGCACAGATGGCGCCCCGACTGACACTCGGCGTTCATCGGGTCGCCATTCATCGGGAACCCTGGCCGACCGACATTCTGGCACTCCAGCAATTCCATCGGCTTTCCCGCAAGCTCAATCCAGACGTTCTGCACGGCCATGGCGCCAAGGCCGGCGCGTTCGTCCGCATGATTCCGCACCGTCCGGGCACGATCCGGATCTACACGCCCCACGGCGGCTCGCTACACTATCCGCGCAACACCCTCAAAGGTGCCCTGTACGGACGCCTCGAACGCGCGCTGATGAACAGGACCGAACTCTTCTTGTTCGAAAGCGCCTTCGCCCGCGATACCTATGAGCGCATGATCGGCCATCCCCAGGGGTTGGTGCATTGCGTCTTCAACGGCGTCGCCGCCGGCGAATTCGACCCTGTCGCGCCGGCTGAAGACCCGACCGACCTCGCTTATGTCGGCGAATTCCGGCACATCAAGGGTGCCGACCTCCTGATCGATGCCCTGGCGCGACTGCACGCCAATGGCAGGCCGCTGACGCTCACACTGGGCGGCGACGGCGAAGAAATGGATCGACTGAGGGCGCAGGTCGAGCGTCTCGGCCTGACGACCTTCGTGCGCTTCATCGGTCATGTCAGGGCCCGCGACGGATTTTCCAAGGGCCGCCTGCTCGTCGTTCCCTCGCGCGGCGATTCCATGCCCTATGTCGTGATCGAAGCCGGCGCGGCCGGGGTTCCGATGATCGCGGCCAAGATCGGCGGCATTCCGGAGATCTTCGGTCCGCACAGCGACGCGCTGTTCACGCCGAGCAACACAGCCGCGCTGGCGGACGCGATCGCAGCCGCGCTCGACGATCCCACCACCACGCAGCTTCGCGCCAAGGCGCTGCGCGAGCGCATCTTCCAGCATTTTTCCCAGAAGACGATGGTCGAGGGCATCCTCGACAGCTACCGTGAAGCATTTACCAAGACCTGACGTCATTTACCATTGCTAACCGTTTCTTCCGATTTGCCCTTTAATCCCGCCGGTGGGGAATTTCCCCCGGCGCTATCAGCGCTTACATGACCACGAATACTAACAAACATAATCCGGGCTTGTACGACTGTGGAACCGATCAACGCTCGCTCGATGTTGGATGCTGCGGCAGCCGCCGCGTCGACTGCTGCGGCCGGGCGGCCGGCTGTCGAACGGCGTCGCCGCCTCTCGCCGGCCGCGCTCACCGTCGCCAATCAGAAGGTCCTCCGCGCCTACTCCCCCATCGTCCTGGCGGGCATCGTGCGGATCGCCGACTTCGTTCTGCTGAGCCTCGTCGGCAGTGTTCTCTATTTCGGTTATGTGGTTCCGCTCAGCGGCTTCCATTGGGAGTATCTCGCCGCAATCGTCGGCATGGCGGTGAGTGCGGTGGTCTGCTTCCAGGCAGCCGACATCTATCAGGTCCAGGTCTTCCGCGCCCAGGTGCGGCAGATGACCCGGATGATCTCCTCCTATTGCTTCGTGTTCCTGCTGTTCATCGGACTGTCGTTCTTTGCCAAGCTCGGCAACGAGGTCTCCCGCTTGTGGTTGGCGGCCTTCTTCTTCATCGGCCTTGCCGCACTGATCACGAGCCGCGTCGTTCTGCGCAGCCTGATCCGCAGCTGGGCGAGGCAAGGGCGTCTCGATCGCCGGACGATCATCGTCGGCGCCGACCAGAGCGGCGAGGATCTGGTGCGCGCGCTGAAGGCGCAGGATGACTCCGAGATCGAAATCCTCGGCGTGTTCGACGATCGCAACGACTCCCGATCGCTCGACACCTGCGCAGGCGCTCCGAAGCTCGGCAGGGTTGACGACATCGTCGAATTCGCGCGCCGTACGCGCATCGACCTCGTCCTGTTCGCATTGCCGATCTCGGCGGAAACCCGCATCCTGGACATGCTGAAGAAGCTGTGGGTGCTGCCGGTCGACATTCGACTCTCGGCGCACACGAACAAGCTGCGCTTCCGTCCACGCTCCTATTCCTATCTTGGCGCGGTCCCCACGCTCGACATGTTCGAGGCTCCGATCACCGATTGGGACCTTGTCATGAAGTGGTTGTTCGATCGGCTGGTCGGCGGCCTGATCCTGCTTCTTGCGATGCCGGTGATGGCGCTGGTCGCGCTCGCGATCAAGCTCGACAGCCCGGGCCCGGTGCTGTTCCGGCAGAAGCGCTTCGGCTTCAACAACGAGCGCATCGACGTCTTCAAGTTCCGCTCGCTCTATCACCACCAGGCCGATCCTACGGCCGCCAAGGTGGTCACCAAGAACGATCCGCGCGTCACCCGCGTCGGCCGCTTCATCCGCAAGACGAGCCTCGACGAGCTGCCGCAGCTGTTCAACGTCGTGTTCAAGGGCAACCTCTCGCTGGTCGGTCCGCGGCCGCACGCGGTGCAGGGCAAGCTGCAGAACCGGATGTTCGACGAGGCCGTCGACGGCTACTTCGCGCGCCACCGCGTCAAGCCCGGCATCACCGGATGGGCCCAGATCAACGGCTGGCGTGGCGAGATCGACAATCAGGAAAAGATCCAGAAGCGCGTCGAATTCGATCTGTACTACATCGAGAACTGGTCCGTGCTGTTCGACCTCTACATCCTGCTCAAGACACCGCTTGCGCTGATGACCAAGAGCGAGAACGCCTACTGAGCTTGGGATACGGAGCGGGCGGATGCCCGCTTCGGAAACGAGGCTGATCCCGCCACGCGTTGTGTATGAGTGTGTGAGTTGGCGATGGCCATGACGGCGGCAGCCGAAGAGTTTCGCTCGAGGCCGATAGCCCCTCCGGGCGTCGTCGCCTTGCAGCGCGCGCTCGTCTGGCTGGCCGGCGCCTCCGGCGCCATCGTCTTCATCGAGCCCAGTCCCTACGAGATCACGACGCTCGCCGCCGCGGCGGTCTTCATAGCCACCGGGGCGCGGCTGCGCCTCGTTCTCGTGCCGCTTCTGCTGCTCCTGTTCCTGGTCAATCTCGGCTACACCATCAGCGCGATCCCGTTGCTGGACGATTCCAGAATCTCGACCTGGATCGCCACCTCCTGGTACATGGCCGTCACCGCGGTGGTGTTCGCCATCGTCACCTCCGAGGATACCGACGCCCGCCTCGACATGCTCAGGCGAGGCCTCGTCATGGGCGGCGCCATCGCAGCGCTTGCAGGTGTTGCCGGCTACTTTCATCTGGTGCCCGGCGGATACGATCTCCTGACGCTGTATGGCCGCGCCCGTGGCACGTTCAAGGACCCGAATGTGCTCGGCGCGTTTCTGATCCTGCCGGCGCTGCTCGCGCTGCAGACCATCGTGACCGCCCGCCTGGCCAAGGCGCTGCGTGCCAGCTTTGCGCTGGGCATGATGTCGCTCGCGATCCTGCTCGCGTTCTCGCGCGCGGCCTGGGGCGGCCTGGTCCTGACCGCCGCCTTCATGCTGGCGCTGATGGTCCTCACCAGTCGATCGCGCAGCGAACGCTCGCGCATCGTCGTGATGACGCTGGCGGCCGCGGTCGCCGGCATGCTGCTGATCGGCGTCCTGCTCTCCATCGATTCCATCGCCGACATGTTCAAGCAGCGGGCGAGTTTCGACCAGAGCTACGACGAAGGCCGCTTCGGCCGCTTCGGTCGCCACATCCTCGGCGCCGACATGGCGCTCGATCTGCCGTTCGGCATCGGGCCGCTGCAGTTCCACAACTACTTCCCCGAAGACACCCACAACTCCTATCTGAACGCCTTCATGTCGGGCGGCTGGCTGTCCGGCATCTGCTATCCCGCCCTGGTGTTCACCACCGTCGTTCTCGGCTTCCGCTATCTGTTCGTGCGCGTGCCCTGGCAGCGCACCTACATCGCGGTGTTCTCGGCCTTCCTCGGCACGGTCGGTGAGAGCTTCATCATCGACACCGACCACTGGCGGCACTTCTTCCTGATGCTCGGCACGATGTGGGGCATGTTCGCCGCCGTCCGATCCCACCAGTCTGAGGTGGGCCGATCCGCAGCGATCGGCCCAGGACGCCCCGCCCCGACTAGTCCTCCGCCGTGAACGTCAAACCGGCATGGTCGACCAGCCGCTTGATCAGGCTGTCACCCAGTGCTGCGCCCGGCGTCCAGACCCCGCCCTTCACGCCGGCACCATCGCGCAGCAGGCCGACGGCGCATTCACTGATCATCTTCGAGGTCGAACCGTAGCCGGGATCGCGATCGCCCTTCACCGTGACGCGGACCTGGCGCCCGTCCGGCGCGATCGCGACGAAGAGAACATTGTAATAGCCGTTCTCGCGCTCCTCTTTCGACGGCCCCTCACCCGGCTTCGGCGCATTCGGCCCGGTCTTCTCGGCATTCACGGCCATCACCTTCTTGGCGTTGGCCTCGCCCTTCTCGCCGGGCCCGGTCAGCACCATCTCGTCGTAGACGAAGTCCTGGCCGTACGGAAAACCCATCAGCATGTTGGAGCGATGGACGTTGCGCGTGTTGATCAGCGCCATCATGAACGGCGCCGTCCATGACTGCAGATCCTCCTCATAGGCCGGCTTGTTGCCGGGCGGCTGCTTCGGGCCCTTGAAGCCCGGCGTCAGCGCGAACGAATCCTTGAGGATCGCAACCAGGCTGAGATCCTTGGCGACCGCATCGAACGTCGCCTTGGCGCTCGCCGCGGTGCCGCCCGACAGCGTCCCGCTCATGCCGCGGACGCGCCCCTTCACGCGGGCGGCCGGCGCGCCGAGCACGCGTCTCGCCTGCTGCTGCACGAAGTAGACGCCGAGCTCGAACGGCACGGAATCGAAGCCGCAGGAGAACACGATGCGCGCGCCGCTCTTCTCGGCGGTCGCCTGATGCGCATCGATCATCTGCCGCATCCACACCGGCTCGCCGCACAGATCGACATAGTCGGTGCCGGTTTCGGCGCAGGCCGCGACGAGCTCGTTGCCATAGAGCTGATAGGGACCGACGGTGGTGAGCACCAGCCTGGTCTGCGCCACCATCGCTTTGAGCGACGCAGGATCAGAGGCATCGGCCGCGATCAGCGGCGTATCGGCGGGCGCGCCGATCGCGTCGCGCACTGCGGCAAGCTTGTCGAGGCTGCGTCCGGCCATCGCCCAGCGCAGCGCGTCGTCGCCGCGATATTGCGTGGCGAGATATTCGGTGACGAGCTGACCGGTGAATCCGGTGGCGCCATACACGATGATGTCGAATTTGGGTGACGTCATTCTTGTTCCCTAGAGATCAATGCGGATCAGTTGCGCCGTCTTTGCGAGGAGCACTTGCGACGAAGCAATCCAGACCGTCTCCGCGGAGAGACTCTGGATTGCGTCGCTGCGCTCGCAATGACGAAGCATGTGGCTCTATTTCTTCCCATACGACACGCTCATGCCGGCGCGCACGTCGTTCTGGATGCCGTAGGGCGCGATCGGATAGCGCAGGCCGTTCTTGGCCAGCTGTTTCATGCCGGCGATCGCCTTGGCAAGATCGGCGGGCTTCAGCGCCATCAACATTTCCTCGTCCGGCACGCCGCCATAGCGGCGCTCGGCGAAGCATGGCAGCGACAGGCTCGGCTCACCGGTCTTCAGCGCCCGCCCCCAGGAATCGGCGCACGCCGTCTCGCCGACGACGCCCCATTCGAACTTCTTGTAGCCGACATATTGGAGGCCGTTGATCAGGATGATCATCTGTCCCGGCGTCGCATAGACGAGGCAGATGTCCGGCGGATCGAGCCGGCCGCTCGTGAGCGGGCTCACCGCCATCGCCTGGTAGCGGCCGAACGGCACCACGTCGAGCGCCTCCTGCCGCTTGCGCGCATCCTCGGCGGTGCCGTGCCAGACGCCGACATAGTTCTCGCCCTTGAGCCAGCTCTCGTCCTGCGGACCAAGCCCGATCACCGCCCGGCATTGCGCGCCGACCAGATCGTCACCGGTGACGCCGACGGTCCAGCCGAGCCGCGAGGCCATGCTGACGATCTGGTCCGTCGTGTGCACGGCGCTGGGACGGCGGATCTTCTCCACGGCCTGCATGTCCTCCACGCGGGCGAACATCTTGATGCCGATCACGGTCGTCTTCAACCGCAGCAGGCTGTTGAGATCGGTGACCATGGCGGCGAGGTCAAGCGGTTCAGGTGCAATCGGCTGTTGCATGATAGTCACTCCCCTGGCGCGACGTTCTGCGCACTGGCCGGCCCTCTCCCGAAACCGCTTGTTAGACCGTAGCGCGCCGCGCGGCCAGCCCCTCCGCGCCCCCTCTAAGTCGGTCCTGGAAAAAGATCGTCGATGCGGCCACGCAGGCGGTAGGCCACGAGCCCGACCCATTCGCGCACGGCAATGTCGGCGCGCCGCAGGCCGAGCAGCGACACGCCGTCGACGTCGAGGACACGGCCGACCCGCCAGTCCACCGGATACGGCTCGACCGGAAAGCCGGCTTTGCGGAACAGCCCGACCGAGCGCGGCATGTGATAGGCCGAGGTCACGAGCAGCCACCGCTCGCCCGGCTTCGGCGCGACCATCGCCTTGGAGAACACCGCATTCTCGTAGGTGTTGCGCGATTGCCGCTCCAGGATCAGCCGCTCCTTGGCGACACCGAGGCTGAGCAGAATCTCCGCCCCGACATCGGCCTCCTTGGCTTCCGTCGCGACGAGATTGGCACTGCCGCCGGTGAACAGGATGCGCGCATTCGGATAACGCCGCGCCAGCGCGGCCGCCTGGATCACCCGATCGGCGCCCGCGACCGTCACCGGCATGCCGTACATGACGGACAGATCCGAATCGACCGGCCCACCCAGCACGATGATGCCGTCCGGCGCCCCCTTGGCGGGGTCCCATTGCGGAAAGCGGCTCTCCAGAGGATGGAGCATCAGGCTGCCGAGCGGCGTGAAGCCGACGACGGCGAGCAGCAGCATCGCAAAGACAAGGAGCCTGCGGCCGAGCCGTGCAAACCGGGTCAGCATCAGGACGACCCCGAGCAGTCCCAGAACGATCATGAAATTGGTCGGCAACGCCAGCAAGCCGAGCGTCTTCGACAGGACGAAAAACATACCTCACTCCGGCGCGGGATGAATCCCCCCGGCCGCCCTCATACACGACAGCCGCCATGCGTTGCCATCTCTCCGCGGTGGCCGGCGGATACGCTATGGTCGCGGCCGCACCGGCACGAATGAGAGCATCATGACCCACCACCATCTGCACGCGAGCCCTGAGACCTGCCATTGGGGCTTCTTCGAATCCCGGCTGAAGCCGGTGCTTACGATCGACAGCGGTGACGAGGTCACGATCGACACGATCAGCGGCGGCCCCGACGTGGTGCCGGATACCAGCAGGTTCTTCGTCCCACCGGAATTGTTCGAGGTTCACGCCAAGAGCGAGCGCATGGTCCCCGGCCACATCCTGACCGGGCCGATCGCGGTCAACGGCGCCGAGGTCGGCGACGTCCTGGAGGTCGACATTCTCGACGTGCAGCTGCGGCAGGACTGGGGCTACAATTTCATCCGGCCGCTCGCGGGCACGCTGCCCGACGACTTCCACGAGACGCGGCTGATGAACATCCCGCTCGACAAGGCGCGCATGGTCGGCAAGATGCCGTGGGGCCTCGAGCTGCCGCTGGCGCCGTTCTTCGGCGTGATGGGCGTGGCGCCGCCGCCGGCCTGGGGCCGCATCACCTCGCTGATCCCGCGCGCGATGGGCGGTAATCTCGACAACAAGGAGCTTGGGCCCGGCGCCAAGCTCTATTTGCCGGTGTTCGTGCCGGGGGCGCTGTTCTCCTGCGGCGACGGCCACGGCGTGCAGGGCGACGGCGAGGTCTGCGTCACCGCGATCGAGACCGCGCTGCAGGGCCGCTTCCGCCTGACCTTGCGCAAGGACATCAAGCTCGACTACCCGCGCGGCGAGACGCCCACCCACTACATGACGATGGCGATGGACCCCGACCTCGACCAATGCGTGGTGCGGGCGCTGCGCGACATGATCGTGCTGCTGGGCGAGAAACGCAATCTGTCGCGCGAGGACGCCTACACACTGTGCAGCCTCGCGGCCGATTTGCGCGTGACCCAGACCGTCAACGGCTCCAAGGGCATTCATTGCATGATCGCGAAGGCTGTCGTGCACGGGTGAGTGCTTGAAGGTCCACACGCTGCTGCGACCCACACAGCTGTCGTCCCGGCGAACGCCGGGATCCATAACCACCGAACCAAGTCGTGACGCGAGGTGGAAAGGCTTGCACAAGCCAACTACTCTCCGGGGTTATGGGTCTCCCGGGTCGGCGCCACGCCGCCGCTTGCGCGGCGTCGCGGCTTGTCCGGGACGACAGTGGAGGTTGGGTCGAGAGCGGAGCGTCTCAGGACACACGTCCGCATCCCCGCGGCAGGACCTGCCCGAGTTCTGCTGCAGCATCTCGCCCTCTGAAAGTCGGAGGGCGCAGGGAATGCCGGGTGAAGGCCCCACCCATGGCCCGCCTGCTCAAAAAAATGCAGGCGGCAGGTACCACAGGCAAAGCCGATCAACCGGCATTCCCTGCGCGACGGTCTTCACGCTTATACGCAGTCTCCCTGGTGCGCCGGGCTTGTTGGCCACCATGATCCGCGCGGCGCGCTAGCGCCGTCGCGAACGTAACACCAGCATCGGGGTGTCAGGACCCTGCGACTTCACGTCCGCATCATGCCGTTCGTCGGCGCATCAAAGACACGCTGCGGCAATAACGCGGCCATCGCTCCCCGCCCCGCGTGTCGTGACGATCGCGCGCAACGCCCCTCCGTGCCGAGGCGGGATGCGGGCAGTAGAGCACGATTTCCGGAAAAGCGAAAGTGTTATTTCTGAAATAACGAAGCAACACATCCGAGCGCATGCCGCGATCTCGTCCGGCCTTCTTGGAGGGCCTCCGCTCAAGCCACGGAACCAAAACTGGGTTCCCCCGGCGAGGCTCCCCTGTGGGCACGACGGTTGCAGCACCCCTCAGGCACGGCTTGGCGAATCCTCGCCGCCCAGCACCTCCGTACCATTCCGGACCCGGGACTCGCCGGGCGGGCGGAGAGTCACCGGCGCGACCTGCCAAAATCGATAAATTCCATTAAAATTCAATATGTTAACTAGTTATCCCCAACCCGCTGTACAACCAATCAGATTCCTAATAGAGTCTAAAAAGTTACTTTTCTGTACATCGGTTACGGACTAGCTTTTAGGCATGGCGACGGAAAAAGCCGAGACTGACCGCATCCCCGTAACCCTAGCCCTGGCAACCATCGGCTATCTCGAAAAGCTCGTGAAACAGGGAACCCATGGCACCAGCGTTCCGGGTGTCTGCAGAACGTTGATCGAAGAAGGCATCCGGCTCGCCATCAAGGACGGGCTGCTGTCGATCCGCGACAACGGACGGGCGTAAACAGGGACACTTCAAGCGGAATAGTTTCGGACAGCCGTCGGCCAGGACGATCCAGGACGGATCAAACTTGGAAGCGACAACAATGCCCGCCGAACGACAGACTTTACCCACCTGGACCGAGGAACGGCTCCAGGCCCTGAAGCAGCACTTTGAGGCCGGGCTGACCTGCCGCGAGATCGCCGCCGAGCTCGGCGTCAGCCGCAACGCCGTGATCGGCAAGATCTCCCGCCTTTCGCTGACACGCGACAATGGCGGCGATTCCAGGCGCGTGGTCCGCGCCGAAACCACCAGGGACGGCGCACGCGGCCGCCCGGTGCCGAAGCTGCGCCGCCGCATCCTGCGCGCGGTGCAGAACGACCCGCCGCCTGTTATCGTCGAGGAGCCCGTCGGCACGGTCGTGAACGGCTGCTCGCTGTTCGAGCTCTCCAAGGAGCGCTGCCGCTGGCCAATCTCGACGCCCGGCGCCGATGATTTCTGCTTCTGCGGCTCCAAGCCGATCGACGGCCTGCCCTATTGCCCCAGCCATACGCGGATGGCGTATCGGGTGGCGTCGTCGCGGTGAAGCGAATTTGTGGACTAATTAGTTGTAAATGTAAATCGAATCGCGCCGCACAGACGCTGCACCCTCTCCCCTTGTGGGAGAGGGTGGAATGATCGAGCAAGGCTCGATCATTCCGGGTGAGGGGTCTCTCTCCGCACGGGCAGTCGTCGCGTGGAGACAAACCCCTCACCTGAGCGAGGATGACGCTGGCTTCAGTGTAGCCCTCTCCCACAAGGGGAGAGGGCGTAATCATGGGCGCCGAGGTGACAGCGCCTCCCGCTGCCGCTTGCGGGGCGCAGCACGAGAGCCGTCCCAACTATTAGCCGCCCTACCCTAGCTTCCACCCTGCCTCCTGCGCGAAGCGCTGGAAGAATTCCGGCTCGTAGGCCTGCTCGGGCGACTGGCGAACGCGCTGATCGAGCAGCTTGGCATCCTCGCCGACGAGGATGCGCCATTGCTCCGCCTTCACGCCGTCGAGGATGATCTTCGCCGCCTGCGCCGCCGTCGTCGGCGCGTCCTCGAGGAAGCTGCGGGCGCGCTCGCGGGCAGCGTTCTGGATGTCGTCGTCGCTCATGGCAGAGACGTCGATGCCCATGCCCTTCATGCGCTGGCGCGCCTGGCCGATCTCGGTCTCGCTCAACTGGTCGGACTCCGTTCCGCTCTGCACCTTGCGCGAGTTCGACACGATCGAGGTGCCGATATGGCCGGGCATCACCACCGAGCATTTGACGTGCGGCGCATTGAGGCGGAGGTCGTTGATCAGCGCCTCCGTAAAACCCTTCACCGCAAACTTCGCCGCGCTGTAGGCGGTATGCGAGACGCCCGGGCCGACCGAGGCCCAGAAGCCGTTGACGCTAGACGTATTGACGATGTGCGCCTCGTCGGCCTTCAGCAGCATCGGCAGGAAGGTGCGGACGCCGAGATAGACCCCGCCCCAGCAGATGTTGAAGGTGCGCTCCCACTGCTCGCGCGAATTGGTGAACAGGCTGCCGCCGCCGCCGATCCCGGCATTGTTGAACAGCAGATGGATCCTGTCGGTGGCCTGCTGCTCGGCGAGCTCGTCGCGAAAGCGCTGCAACTGCCCCTCGATCGACACGTCGGCGACGTGAGTGGTGACGCGCAGGCCTTGCGGCAGCTTCTCGGCCTCGCACAGCCGCTTGGTCTCGGCCATCGCTTCGACTGAGACGTCGCACATCGCGACGTTGCAGCCCTCGGCCACGAGCTGGCGCGCGAGCTCGCGGCCCATGCCCGTACCGCCTCCGGTGATCACGGCGATCCTGCCGGCAAAATCCTTCATCGGACGCATTTCCTTCCCTGCTGCGGGACGGCCAACGCCGCCCCGGCCACTTCCTCGTTCTCTTCGCGGAACGCAGTCCGAGCTTAGGGCGTTTCGCGGGCCTGACCAGAGGAGATGTCGGGGGTCCGCGTTGCAGCGCACGGCCTGAAGTTTTCATCCAGGGGTTGAACCTTGCGGGCGGGCGTCCGACTTACTCCGTGGGGAGGCAGGCTCGAGGAGGTTCGCATGGCGTACCAACAGGGGCACTGGCAAGATCAACACTGGCACGACCAGATGGTCGATCCGGCGGCAGCGGACGACGGCGCCTATGTGACGGGCTGGACGATCAGCGGGCTCGCCGTGATCGCCACCATCGTTGCGGTCTGGCTGCTCGGGATCTGACCCGTGCCGGAGATATGCGCGAACGAAATGCACCCCCGTGCCTGCCGGCACGAGGGCCATTGGGGCGTTGCGCTCCGCGGTCGAGGGCTCAGCGTCCGGTGCCCGTACCCGACGGCCCGGTCGGGGTCAGGGTCGAGCCGCTCGGCGACGGGTTGATCAGGCTGTTGCCGGACGGATTGACGCTGCTGTTCGCGCCCGCCGCGATGCCGCCGGCGTTGTAGTTGGGGTTGCCAGCGCCCAGACCCGTGGTGGTGCCCGGCGTGGTCGTGCTGCCGGTCGTCGCGCCCGACGTGGTCGTGCCGCCGACCGTCGAACCGCTGCCCGTGCTCTGGGCCATCGCGGCGCCCCCGGAAAAGGCCAGCGCGGCCGCCAAACCCACTGTGATCAGCTTCATGATGTCGTCCTCCTGTCAAAGACACGGGGACAAGCCCTTGAGCCAGCTCACGTTCCTGGAACTGCCCTGAGCCGGACGCAGGGCTGGGTGCGCCCCGCCGCCGGGCTCACCGGCGCTGCCAGGCGGGCGGAGCCTTGAGGTCTCGCGTGGCTGAACTCGTTGCATACAATTGAAGTCGATTGGTCAAAACATAGGCTACCCCGTCCCCAGAACGGCCTCTGTCCAATCCCAAGACAGCGCAGAGATCCCGATAAATCAGCGGCTTACCGATTTATGCCCAGCAACGCGGCCCTGGCACAAAGCTTGCGATAATTCCTCGGAGGCTCCGCCGTGCCGGCGAAGCCGAGATCACAGGGCGCGGGCAGACGGCCCGCCGAGGGAGCTCACCAATGGACTTTGGCAGGATTTCACGACGGCATCTGTTGCAGGGTGGCGCGGCGCTGACGCTCGGCGCAGCCGCGGGCCTGCGGCCCGCCTTCGCGGCCGACACCACGATCGGCTTCATCTATGTCGGCTCGCGCGACGACTACGGCTACAACCAGGCGCATGCGCAAGGTGCTGCGGCGCTGAAGAAGCTGCCCGGACTGAAGGTCATCGAGGAAGAGAAGGTGCCGGAGACCGACGCGGTCGAGAAGACGATCGAGTCGATGATCAATCTCGACGGCGCCACGCTGCTGTTCCCGACCTCGTTCGGCTACTACAATCCGCACATGATCAAGATGGCGGCGAAGTACCCGAAGCTGCGCTTCGAGCATTGCGGCGGCCTGTGGAGCGACAAGGACCCGAAGAACGCCGGCTCCTATTTCGGCTATATCGACGAGGCGCAGTACATCGCCGGCATCGTCGCGGGCTATACCAGCAAGAGCGGCAAGCTCGGCTTCGTCGCGGCGAAACCGATCCCGCAGGTGCTGCGCAACATCAACGCCTTCACGCTCGGCGCGCAGCTCGCCAATCCGAAGGCCACCACGCAGGTGATCTTCACCGGCGACTGGTCGATGCCGGTCAAGGAGGCCGAGGCCACCAACAGCCTGATCGACCAGGGTGTCGACGTGCTGACCTGCCATGTCGACGGCCCCAAGACGATGGTCGAGAACGCCGCGCGCCGCGGCGCCTTCGTCACCGGCTATCACGTCAACCAGTCGCCGCTCGCGCCCAAGGCCTATCTGACCGGTGCCGAATGGAATTGGGAGGCACTGTATCCGAAGTTCGTCAAGATGCTGGCCGCCGGCGAGAGCATCCCGAACTTCTATCGCGGCGGCCTCAAGGAAGAGGTGGTCAAGATCTCGCCCTATGGCGAGGCGGTGCCGGAAGCTGCGCGCAAGCACGCCGACGAGATCAAGGCCAAATTCCTCGGCGACGGCTACACGATCTTCAAGGGCCCGATCAAGGACAACAAGGGCAACACCGTGATCACCGCCGGCACCGAGCGCGGCCAGAAGGATCCAGAGCTGGAGAAGATGGACTACCTGGTCGAGGGCGTGATCGGAGCGACGTCATGACAACGGAGGCGGCCGATCCGGTTGATGCGGCCGCCATCGCGCCGGCCGCCGATCCAGGCTTCCTGCAACGCTATGGCGCGAGCATTGAATACATCCTGATCCCGGGCGCGGCGCTATCCGCCGCGCTCGCGATCTTCGGCATCTTCGTCGCGCTGTTCGGCAAGAACCCGCTCGACCTCTATTGGTACATGTATTACGGCGCGTTCGGCACCTGGTTCTCGTGGCAGAACACGCTGACGCGCGCGGCGCCGCTGATCCTGACCGCGCTGTGCACCGCCCTGCCCGCGCAATTGGGCATGGTGATCATCGGCGGCGAAGGCGCGCTACTGATCGGCGCGCTGTCGGCGACCTCGGCAGCGCTGGCGCTGCAGGGCCTGCCGCCGCTCATGGTGCAGATCGCGATGGTGATCGCCGGCATGACCGGCGGCGGATTGTGGATCCTGCTGTCCGGGGGCCTCCGCCAATATCGCGGGGTCAACGAGACCATCTCCAGCCTGCTGCTGGTCTACATCGCGCTCGCGATCCTCAACCATCTGGTCGAAGGCGCGATGCGCGATCCGGCCAGCCTCAACAAGCCGTCGACGCGCGAGATCGGCGCCGCCAACATGATCGGCAGCATTCCCGGCACCGACGTGCATTGGGGCCTGGTGTTCGGCCTGATCATGGCGGTCGCGGCCTATGTGCTGATCTATCACACCACCTTCGGCTTCGCTGCGCGCGTCGCGGGGGGCAACATCCGCGCCGCCAAGATCGTCGGCCTCTCCGTCGGCAAGCTGATCCTGACCGTCTGCTTCCTCGCCGGCGCCTGTGCCGGCCTTGCCGGCATGGTCGAGGTCGCCGCCGTGCAGGGCCGCACCAACGCCAACCTCGCCGTCGGCTACGGCTTCACCGGCATCCTCGTGGCGTTTCTCGCCCGGCAGAATCCGCTCGCCATCATCCCGGTGGCGATCCTGCTCGGCGGCATCAATGCCTCCGGCGGCCTGTTGCAGCGCCGGCTCGGCCTGCCCGACGCCTCGGTGCAGGTGCTGCAGGGCATCATCTTCATCTCGGTGCTGGCGAGCGACGCGCTCTACGGCCGCATCGGTTTTCTCCGGGGAAAGTCGTGAGACATGGCTGACGGCAACATCGGACTCTGGACCGTGCCGCTCGCGGTGCTCGGCGGCGCCATCCGCGTCTCCACGCCGTTCCTGTTCGTGAGCCTCGGCGAGTGCATCACCGAGCGCTCGGGCCGCATCAATCTCGGCCTCGAGGGCACGCTGGTGATGGGCGCGATGAGCGCCTATGGCATCTCCTATCTCTCGGGATCACCGTGGCTGGGCGTGCTCGCCGCCGGCCTCACCGGCGCGCTGTTAGGAGCCCTGCATGCCGGCATCTGCTCGCTGCCGCGCGTCAACGACGTCGCGGTGGGAATCTCGCTGATGCTGTTCGGCACCGGCCTCGCCTTCTTCCTCGGCAAGCCGCTGATCGAGCCGACGGCAGCACGGCTGCCCGCGATCGATTTCGGCTGGTGGAGCGACATTCCGCAGCTGCGCGCGGCGCTGCGCATCAACGTGCTGTTCCTGCTCGGCGTCGTGCTCGCGCCGCTGTTGCTATGGGCGTTCAAAACCACGCGCTGGGGTCTGCTGATCCGCACCGCCGGCGAAAGCGCCGACGCCGCGCGCGCGATGGGCCACTCGGTGCTGATGATCCGGCTGCGCGCCACTATGGCCGGCGGCTTCCTCGCCGGCATCGGCGGCTCGTTCCTGTCGCTGTTCTATCCCGGCAGCTGGAACGAGGGCCTGTCCTCCGGCCAGGGCATCACCGCGGTGGCGCTGGTGATCTTCGCGCGCTGGGACCCGATGCTGTGCCTGTGGGCCTCGCTCGCCTTCGGCGGCGCCGCGGCGCTGGGACCGGCGCTGCAATCAGTCGGCGTCACCTCCGGCTATCATCTGTTCAACGCCGCGCCCTACATCCTGACGCTTCTCATCATGATCATCACCTGCTCGCCGAAGCGCACCTTGAGCGGCGCACCGGCCGAACTGTCCATCACGCGGTGATAGGCAGTTGCTCATGAGGAAAGAAACTGGAGCGGGCACCTCCTTCCCGGCCATCCTTCGAGACGGCCGCCTTCGGCGGCCTCCTCAGGATGAGGAGTCTTTGCGCGGCAACATGCTCACCCTCATGGTGAGGAGCGTCGCACTTGCGACGCGTCTCGAACCATGAGGCCGGAGATGGCGCGGCGACGCAAAGCACTGCCGATAGCTTTGGACCTTAAGGGAGACCACACATGACCGCGCGCACCATCCGCTCCGAGCCCTATGCCTGGCCCTATAACGGCGATCTGCGCCCCGAGAACACCGCGCTGATCGTGATCGACATGCAGACCGATTTCTGCGGCGTCGGCGGCTATGTCGACAAGATGGGCTACGATCTCTCTTTGACGCGCGCGCCGATCGAGCCGATCAAAAAACTCCTGACGGTGATGCGCGCGCAAGGCTTCACCATCATCCACACCCGCGAGGGCCACCGCACCGACCTCTCCGACCTGCCCGCCAACAAGCGCTGGCGCTCGCAGCAGATCGGCGCCGGGATCGGCGATCCCGGCCCGTGCGGCCGCATCCTGGTGCGCGGCGAGCCGGGCTGGGAGATCATCCCCGAGCTGGCGCCGGCTCCGGGCGAGATCGTGATCGACAAGCCCGGCAAGGGCTCGTTCTGCGCCACCGATCTGGAGCTGATCCTGCGCCTGCGCGGCATCGACAATATCGTTCTCACAGGCATCACCACCGATGTCTGCGTCCACACCACGATGCGCGAGGCCAATGACCGCGGCTTCGAATGCGTGCTGCTGTCGGACTGCTGCGGCGCGACCGATAAAAGCAACCACGATCACGCACTGAAGATGATCAAGATGCAGGGCGGTGTGTTCGGCGCGGTCGCGACCTCCACCGCCTTGATCGAGGCGCTGTCGTGATCGGGGACAGTCCAACGCCAGCGGATGCATTCGGCGTCGAGGCCATCGCGATGACGATGCGCTTCGGCGCGTTCACCGCGCTCGACAATGTCGAGCTGAAGGTCAAGCCCGGCTCGTTCCACGCGCTGCTCGGCGAGAACGGCGCCGGCAAGTCGACCTTGGTCAAATGCATCATGGGCTATTACCGCCCGACCGAGGGCGACGTGCTGATCGGCGAGCGCGAGCGCGAGATCAACAACCCCAGGGACGCGCACGCGCTCGGGCTCGGCATGGTCTATCAGCACTTCACGCTGGTGCCGGCGATGACGGTGGCCGAGAACCTGGTGCTGGCGCGCGACGACGTTCCGCCCGTGGTCAACTGGAGCAAGGAGAAGCATGACCTCGAAGCCTTCCTGTCGCGCATGCCGTTCCGCGTGCCGCTCGATGCAAAAGTGTCGGACATCTCCGCCGGCGAGCGGCAGAAATGCGAGATCCTCAAGCAGCTCTATCTGAAGCGGCGCTTCCTGATCCTGGACGAGCCGACCTCGGTGCTGACGCCGGGCGAGGCCGACGAGGTGCTGGGCATGCTGCGCCAGATGGTGGAGTCCGGCGAGTTGACCATCCTGATGATCACCCACAAATTCCGGGAGGTCATGGCGTTCGCCGACGAGGTCACCATCCTCCGCCGCGGCAAGCTCGCCGGCCGCGGCAAGGTCTCGGAGCTCACGCCAGACGACATGGCGCGGATGATGATCGGCGCCGAGCAGCTCACCGTGCAGCCGGCGCGCACCGGCGAGGCCGGCACCGTCAGGCTCGAGGTGAACAAACTTGTGGCACGCGACGATGCCGGCGGCCTCGCCGTGCATGATCTGTCGCTCACCGTGCGCGCCGGCGAGATCGTCGGCATCGCCGGCGTCTCCGGCAACGGTCAGCGCCAGCTGGTCGAGGTGCTCGCCGGGCAGCGTGAGGCCGAGAGCGGTGCTGTCCGTGTCTCCGGCGAGGCCTATTCCGCCAGCCGCGAGGAGATGCGCCGCCACAAGATGTCGCTGCTGCCCGAGGAGCCGCTGAAGAACGCCTGCGTCGGCGGCATGAGCGTCGCCGACAACATCGCGTTGCGCGAATTTGATCGTGCCCCGTTCGCCCGCGGCGGTTGGTGGCTGAACAAATCCGCCTTCCGCCAGGACGCCACCACCAAGATCGGCCGCTACAAGATCAAGACCCGCACGCCGGACACGCCGATCGCGTCGCTGTCGGGCGGCAACGTGCAGCGCGCGGTGCTGGCGCGCGAGCTCGGTCACGACGTCGAGGTGCTGATCGCCGCCAATCCCTGCTTCGGCCTGGACTTCGCGGCGGTGGCGCAGATCCATGCCGAGATCATGGCCGCCCGCAACCGCGGTGCCGCCGTGCTGCTGGTCAGCGAGGATCTCGACGAGCTGCTCGAATTGTCCGACCGCCTGGTCGTGATGTTTCACGGCCAGCTGGTCTACGAGACCCGCGCCAGCGACGCCGACCTGACCGAAATCGGCCGCCACATGGCGGGGCATTGAGCCGCATCGGCGCGAGCCACCTCAACGGGTTCAAGACAAATTCACCACTCTGAGGTATCATCTGCCTCAGTCGATCGTGCGCGGTCGCCGCTGGCGATTTCGCCCGGCTATTTTTGCTTTTTTGTTTCAATCCTTTAATCGACAGGTCGATCTCATGAAGGCCTATTTCATCGGCGGCGGCATCGGCTCGCTCTCAGGCGCAGCATTCATGATCCGCGACGGCGGCGTGTCCGGGCGCGACATCACCATCTTCGAGAAACGCCTTCCCTATGGCGGCAGCCTGGACGGCGCCCGCCTTGCGGACGGCTCCTACTCGATGCGCGGCGGCCGCATGCTGACGACCGAGCAATACGAATGCACCTGGGACCTGCTGTCGACCATTCCGAGCGATTCCAGGCCGGAGGAGAACATCCTCGCGGAGACCGTCGCCTTCAACGAGCTTCACGTCACCCATGCGCAGGCGCGGCTGGTCGACATCAACCGGCACAAGGTCGACGTCTCCACCATGGGCTTCTCGATGCAGGATCGCATCGAGATGACCAGGCTCACCGAGGCCTCCGAGGAGAAGCTCGGCAACTCGCTGATCTCAGACTGGCTGTCGCCACCGTTCTTCACGACCAATTTCTGGTACATGTGGCAGACGACCTTCGCGTTCCAGACCTGGCACAGCGCGGTCGAGTTCAGGCGCTACCTGCGCCGCTTCATGAACGAATTCCCGATGATGGACACGCTCGGCGGCGTCAAGCGCACCGTCTACAATCAGCACGATTCGATCGTGATGCCGCTGGTGCGCTGGCTCGAAGGCCACGGCGTCAATTTCGTCGGCGGCGCCACTGTCGAGGACATCGAGATCGCCACTACCGACGGCCGGCACCGCGCCACGCGCCTCGCTTTGACGCAGGACGGTGCGCAACGCACGATCGACCTCGCCGCCGACGACCTCGTGTTCTACACGGCCGGCTCGATGACCGATGCGACCAGCCTCGGCAGCCATGACACCCCGCCCAAGCAGCTCACCAAGGACGACAGCCACGGCTGGACCCTGTGGGAGAAGCTCGCCGCAGGCCGGCCCGAATTCGGCAACCCCGCCATCTTCAACTCCTGCATTCCGGAATCGAGCTTCGAGTCGTTCACGGTGACCTGCCGCAACGCGCGCTTCTTCGATGCGATGCAGAGTTTCAGCGGTAACGTCGCCGGCACCGGCGGGCTCGTGACGTTCAAGGATTCGAACTGGCGGATGTCGATCGTGCTCTACACCCAGCCTTACTTCCCCAACCAGCCCGACACCATCAAGATCTTCTGGGGCTACGGACTCTATCCCGACCGCATCGGCAATTTCGTCGGCAAGCCGATGTCCGAATGCAACGGCGCCGAGATCCTGAAGGAGCTGTGCGGACACCTGCGCTTCCCACTCACGATGTTCGAGGATGCCACCTGCGTGCCGTGCTGGATGCCCTACATCATGAGCATGTTCATGCCGCGCAGCTACGGCGACCGGCCGCTACCGGTACCGCTCACCTCGCGCAATCTTGCCTTCATCGGGCAGTTCGTCGAACTGCCGGAGGATGCCGTGTTCACAATCGAATATTCGGTGCGCGCGGCGATGCACGCAGTCTATCAGTTGCTGAAGATCGACCGCGCCATTCCGCCGGTGACGCCTTATGACAAATCGCTGAAGGTCCTGCTGCAGTCGGTGGTGAAATCCTTCGCTTGACCACACGCGCGAGATCGTGATCGTCCGACGTTCTGCACTTGATCTGAATCAGTTCCGCCAGGGAACGCGGACGCTAAGCCCAGGATCGTAACAATCGATCCGGGTGAACCAGTATGAAGGCGTATTTCATCGGCAGCGGCATCGGCGCTCTCGCCGGCGCGGCATTCCTGATCCGTGACGGCGGCGTCGCGGGAGGCGACATCACGATCTTCGAGAAGCACCTGCCCTATGGCGGCAGCCTCGATGGCGCGCGGTTGCCGGACGGCTCCTATTCGCTGCGCGGCGGGCGCATGCTGACCACCGATCACTACGAGTGCACCTGGGATCTGCTCTCGACCATCCCTGGCGGCGGCGATCCCGGCAAGACCGTGCGCGACGAGACGCTCGCCTTCAACAAGGCCCATGTC
This sequence comes from Bradyrhizobium ontarionense, assembly GCF_021088345.1. Classification (NCBI taxonomy): domain Bacteria; kingdom Pseudomonadati; phylum Pseudomonadota; class Alphaproteobacteria; order Hyphomicrobiales; family Nitrobacteraceae; genus Bradyrhizobium; species Bradyrhizobium ontarionense. The sequence goes on from NZ_CP088156.1 coordinate 1,658,357, forward strand.
GCGCATTCGCAGGCGCGTCTCGTCGACCGCAACCGGCACACGGTCGACGTCTCCAGCATGGGCTTCTCGATGCAGGACCGGCTCGAGCTGGTGAAGCTGACCGAAGCGTCCGAGGACAAGCTCGGCAACTCCCGCATCACCGACTGGCTGTCGCCACCGTTCTTTTCGACCAATTTCTGGTTCATGTGGCAGACCACCTTCGCGTTTCAGCCGTGGCACAGCGCGGTCGAGTTCAAGCGCTATCTGCACCGCTTCATGAACGAGTTTCCGCGCATCGAGACGCTCGCCGGCGTCAAGCGCACCGTGCTCAATCAGTACGACGCGATCGTGGTGCCACTGGTGAAATGGCTGCAGGGCCATGGCGTCAATTTCGCCGGCGGCGTCGATGTCACCGACATGGAGATCGCGACCGAAGCCGGCAAGCACGTGGTCAAGCGGCTGACGCTCGCGCGCAATGGCAAGCCGGAGACGATCGCGCTTTCGAGCGACGATCTCGTCTTCCTGCAGAACGGCTCGATGACCGATGCGACCAGCCTCGGCACGCAGGATGCGCCGCCGCCGCGGCTCACCAAGCAGGACAGCCAGGGCTGGACACTGTGGGAGAAGATCGCGCGCGGCCGCCCCGAGTTCGGCAATCCCGCCGCGTTCAACTCATCGATCCCGGAATCCTGCTGGGAGTCCTTCACCGTCACCTGCCGGAACCCGCGCTTCTTCGACGCGATGGAAACCTTCACCGGCAATGCCGCCGGCACCGGCGGGCTCGTCACCTTCACCGAGTCCAACTGGCTGATGTCGGTCGTGCTGTATAACCAGCCGCATTTCACCGACCAGCCCAAGGACGTGCAGGTGTTCTGGGGCTACGCGCTGCATCCCGACCGCATCGGCAATTTCGTTGGCAAGGCGATGGCCGATTGCGGCGGCGCCGACATCCTCAAGGAACTGTGCGGCCACCTCAACTTCGATCTCTCGGTGTTCTCCGAGGCGACCTGCGTGCCGTGCCGCCTGCCCTACATCACCAGCATGTTCATGCCGCGCAGCCGAAGCGACCGTCCGCTGCCGGTGCCGGCGAACGCCAAGAACCTCGCCTTCGTCAGCCAGTTCGTCGAGATCCCCGACGACGTCGTGTTCACGGTGGAATACTCGGTGCGCGCGGCACAGATGGCGGTCTACCAGCTGCTCGGCATCGACAGAGCCATCCCGGCGATCACGCGCCACGACAAATCGTTCCGCGTGCTGATCGAGACGGTGGAGAAGGCGTTCGCGTGAGCGGGAAGGTCCGGCCCGCGCCAGCAAACAACTACGCCCGGATCAGTTCGATCCGGGCGTCCGTCGCATCTCATAAGGTGGAATGGCGTCTCTATGCACCATTGCGTGAATTGATCAGTAGCCAAGCAGCGCCAGACCAACCCAACTGACCGCGAACAGCGAAACGACCGACGTTGCAGCGGCAAAAACGGACAGTGAGACTATCAAAGTCTTGAGGACCATACGCGCCTCCTTCAACGATAAAAGCAGCACCTCGGGATAACCCCGATGTCGACCTGAAATTTCCTGAGAACCGACTCCGCATCGAGCCGAATGTCAGGTTGGTGCGCGTGCGCGCGGAAAGGTTCAATGCAAGGGTGTGGTGGACCGCGCTGGCTCATGCACGGTGTCAACGGTCATGGTCCGGCCGCGGTTCCCGGATGGAACGCTCTCAGATTGGCCGGAGGCATGACGAATGCGTGTGCTGTTGCAGCGCCGGCTATGGATCGACGGCCGTAACCACCCAGAATGAAGCCGGAACCATGACGCCCTGGCCCCTGGCATAACGCCCGAGGACCTTCTTCACTGCAGCGGTGGCCGCTTCGACAGCCTCGGCTGGCTGCCCGGCCACGGCACGGCCGGCGGGACCAATGGCGAGCGCGGTTTGCACCGCGCCATCGAGACCGCCACCTGCGGCGAGATCCAGGTTGATATCGCAGCGCTCCAATCGGACGCGCCGCAGCCCGGCGTCGGTCATGACCTTCTCGATCCACTCGCCCGCACCAAACGCAAAATCGTCGGGCGCATGCGGCCGCAACCCCGGCAGCTTCGGCACATGCTCATAGGCGGCCTGGAGCGGCTCCAGCGCCCAGGGATTGTCGCGCAGCTCGCCCCAGCAGGCGAAGGCCGTGCGGCCCTCCGAGCGCAACGCGTTGCGGATGTTGAGGACGGCACGCACGGGATTGGCGAAGTACATGACGCCGAGGCGCGAGATCACGACATCGGCGCTCGCGGCCTTGAAGTGATGGACCATCGCGTCGCCCTGGACGAAGCTGACCGGCGCATCGGCCGGCGCGGTCTCATGGGCGCAGGTCAGCATGGACGCCGAGACGTCGAGGCCGAGCACGCTGCCGCCAGCACCCACCTTCTCGGCCGCCGCGATCAGAGTCGCACCGCAGCCACAGCCGATGTCGAGCACCCGCTCGCCCTGGCGGATCGCGGCGCGTTCCAACAGCGCCTCCTGCACCGGCGCCAGCATCGCATCCAGCGCCTCGCGCCGCTCGACCCAGCGCGCGCCACCCGGGCCGTTCCAGAAGGCGATCTGCTCGGCGTTCTCGAAATGGCCGAACGAGGTGTCGGTGACGGCGGCATCCATGGCGAACTCTGCGGGCATTATGAAATGAAAAACGAGCGCCGGCGCAAACGAGCGCCGGCAGCCCGGGAGCACAGTTTAGGGGGCGGTTACCAACTTGGAAAGCCGGTCGCCCTGAAGATACCCTTCAATCCAGCGGCCATGCCGCGCAGACCACGGGCCTCAACCGCCGACAATGGCGCCCAGCGGCGGCGCAGGAGGCCGAAGAGCGGCACTTGTCGTTTCGGTTGAAACATTGGAAGGTTGAACGGTAGATTTTGCGAAACCGCGGGCTTTGGGCGATGTTGGCAGAATGGAAAGTAAGGCTCGGCCAACCGAAGTTCGCTGCACCCCGGCTTGCTTCCTTGCAGGCGGCGTCGCCAAGCAACGCTCATTCGCCAGAAACAATTGGAATTTTCGTAGCGCTTTGGTGCGGCCGCGACATGTTCGACTTGTCGACAAATAGCGGCGAGTGGCTATCGTATGGATTTCGCATCGGAGAAATAAGGGTGGATGTGAAGGGGGGATTCATCTCGCCCCAAGGTCGGTTCAAGCTGGAGTTCTGCAGGGAAAAGATAGATCAAACCGCCAGCCGCATTGCGGCCCGTGGGGGTCCTTCGCGACGAACGCTTAGTGCCTCGCTCAAACAAGATCAAATATCTCGAGGATCACAAGTCTACGAAGAGAAGCGCGGCGAGTTTTTCAGGGTGGTGTGGCGCGTTGCGGACGCTGGCCACAACACCTGGAAAGTCTTTGGAGACGGCCTCAATGCTGAAAATGTTCTAGAGCACAAGATCATCGGAGATGACCCCCTCTTCTTTGTCGAACCAAACGATGACGCCGATGAGGTAAGGGTCACGGTAAGCTATTTTGGTGATCTTTTTGGCCTATGGATCGACGAACAGGCTGGAGCAGCCAAATTGAATGGCTCCGAAAGCGGGCTAAGAACGAAACAAGCAATTTGCGCTGCCGTCCTAGCGAAATCTCTGAGAACGTCAGACGATTCGCAGGGCGAACGTTTCGTTCTACTCTGTCAGCAGAGATTGATAGCCACACGAGTCAGATAGGGGCAATCAATGAGTCTTACAGAGAAATCTCGGACGACCATTCGCGCAGTCATGAGTTCGAAATTGAGCAGCTTCTCAAGCCTGGCAGCGTTGGCGGGACTCGATAGATCGACAGATTTTCGCTGCATAAACCTTTCCCACGTCGATTTTCAAGGGTCGGATCTAAAAGGGTTCGATTTCACCGGTGCTGATCTCAGTTGGACCAATTGGGTGGGTGCCCAGTATGATAGCACAACGATCGTCAACGGCGCTCTGATGGAGGGGGCGATTGGATTCTCTCGCAGTCAGCAGAAGCGAAATCAAAAGCCACTTCGCAATCTCAAATCGAACCGTCAGACGACACTGGGTTCTCAAACCTCTGTCACCGGCGTAGGCGTTCATTCTGGTGCGCCCGTCAGCCTGACTATCGGCCCCGCTCCGATCAATACGGGTTTCCTTTTTGTTCGGACCGGTCTCGACGGCGGCGATCGACGGGTGCGAGCCTCTGCGAAGTCCGTGATCGCTACCGAGTTTGCCACCGTTGTTGGCGACCGAACCGGCCCCCTAGTCTCAACCGCAGAGCATGTATTGGCAGCGCTCCTTGGGATGGGAGTCGATAACGCCACTATCGAAGTCGACGGCCCCGAAGTTCCGATAATGGACGGGAGCGCGGCTGCCTTCGTCGCAGCGATCGATACCGCCGGCATTGTACCGCAGAAGGCCCTCCGTCGCTTCATTGAGGTGTTGAAGCCTGTACACGTGGCTATCGGCAACTCCCGTGCAGAGTTCCAGCCCAACTCGACCGGCTTACGTGTTGAGGTTGAGATCGATTTCCCCAACCCCGCAGTAGGTCGCCAGACCTATCATTTCGATCTTACGCCGCAGAGCTTCCGGCGTGACATCGCGCGCGCCCGAACCTTCGGATTCATGAACGACGTAGCGAGGCTGTGGAGCAACGGCTTTGCATTGGGTTCTTCCTTTGAGAATTCGTTGGTCTTCGATGAGGATCGACTATTGAACCCAGAAGGGCTGCGCTACTCTGACGAATGCGCGCGCAACAAGGTGCTAAGCACAATCGGAGATCTGGCTCTTGCAGGACTGCCTTTGCTCGGCACATATCGCTCTGTGCGCGGTGGCCACAAGTTGAACCACGCTGCGCTGACGGCGCTATTGGCTGACCGAACGGCTTGGCGGGTCGTAGACGCGGTGAGGCAGCCGAGCAGCGTTGCCTTTGCAAGGCATAATGGAAACCTGGAAGAAAAGCTTTCCCGCTGACTTAGGCAAGAGCGGCAGCCCAATTCAAATCACTATAGCCTGCCGCGTTAAGTTCCTGCAGGAGCTTTGATTTCCAGCCGCCATGGTCATCCATTGATGTGTAGATCAGACCTGCAAAGTCCGATGGCATATCAACATCACCTTTGACCAAGGCGCACACTTTTTCGCGTCCTAGCCGGCCCGCAAACCAAAACATCTCACCGATCACATTTTGACGCGCTCTTGGAAACAGACGAGGTTCAGTTGGCGGCGCGACTGCCAAGCCACCGACATCATCGGGCGTCGCAATCACTACGGCGAAGCCTGCAGCGGCACCGTGCTTCTCGAACTTCTCGATAACCGTCTTACCGTTATTCGGTTGCTCATGCAGGATAATTGGCTTCAGGCCCGCACGCTCGACAACACGCGCCACCGCCTCTTTGGCGGCCTCATCGCGACCATGCACGATAAACACTTCTTTGTTGGGATTCCCAGGAGTAACCAAACCGCTGATCGAACTGGTCTGGTCGATGGAAGCAAACTCAAGGTGCTCCTTCAAAGAATCTACTTCGCCTTGCAACGTAGCGACCGCTATTTGGCGGCCACTATCAATTCCTTTCTGAATCTCATGAGCTGGCGTAGATATGAGTTCACCAAAACCAAAATCTAACGTGTATGAGGTGTGATCAAGGTGAGCGGCCGATATCAGGCGGGCGTATTGCTCGCTGCGCTCGCCGAAGACGTTGGCCAGGGTCGACGCGATCCTTTTTTCAATCTGGATGACGAGCAGGTCAGTTCCACTGGAAATCGTGGAGACATCCAGATCGTTCAACTCCCTTATTCTGGCCTGAAGGCGCTCGATTGCGGCCCGCTGTTCCGCGACAGTCAAAGTCTTGGATTGGTGTATCGGCCCCGTTGACCGCTTTGCAGCCATCGACCACCTGCAAATGTCCTGTGAACTCTGAGGAAATTTCACCGCCGGATCCAGATTACCTGGACCGGTTAAAAATGGTCGGAGCGGCGGGATTCGAACCCACGACCCCTAGTCCCCCAGACTAGTGCGCTAACCGGGCTGCGCCACGCTCCGATGGCCGATCCTCTAGCCGTGATCGGGGCGGGATGCAAGGCACGGCGGCAGGGTTTCGTGGGGGACGGCGTTGAGGGACGCTTGCGGTCTGCCGAGCCTGCTCCCTCAAACTTCTTTCATCGCCCGGTCCAGCAGCGCGCGGCAGTCGAGCAGGGCCTTGAGCACGCCTTCGAGCTTGTCGCGCTCCTCCGGCTTGATGCCGGCGCGGGCGGGCGGGCCGACCCGGAAGGTATCGAGGATATCGTCCTCGGTGTCGACGAAACGGAAATCGATGCCCTCCTCGTCGGAGGCCTCCTCTTCCTCGTCCTCGGATTCGACCTCAGCCTCCCCGACGGGCTCCTCTTCCATCAGGGCCTGGCCGAGCGTCTCCTCCAGCGCGCCGAACGAGACGGCGGCGGAGCTGTCGGCGAGCCCCTGGACCGACTTGACGCCGTGCTCCTTGAGGATCCGCTGCACGCCCTTGATCGTGTAGCCTTCGCCATAGAGCAGGCGGCGAATGCCCTTGAGCAGGTCGACGTCGTCGGGCCGGTAATAGCGCCGGCCCCCGCTCCGCTTCATCGGCTTGATCTGGGCGAACCGGGTCTCCCAAAACCGCAGCACGTGCTGCGGAATGTCGAGCTCCTGCGCGACCTCGCTGATCGTCCGAAACGCATCCGGCGCCTTGTCCAAATGCCCGTTCCCCTTCGATCGTGCTGACAAGAGATTAGGAGATTACGCTGAACGCCATTGGACGACTTGACCAAATCGACTTAAGCAAAATCGACGCCGCATCGCGGCGAAGCCGCGCGGCGGCCCCGCTAATCCGGCTCGGCGCCGAATTCGGCGCTGGCCTCGCCATTCATGCCCTGAACGGCCTGCCCGTTGATGCGCTGCTTGAGAATCGCCGACGGCTTGAACACCATCACCCGCCGCGGCGAGATCGGCACCTCCGTGCCCGTCTTGGGATTACGTCCGATGCGCTGACCCTTCTTGCGCACCATGAACGATCCAAACGACGACAATTTGACCGTCTCGCCCCGCTCGAGGCAGTCGGTGATTTCCTTCAAGACCAACTCGACGAACGCCGAGGACTCTGTCCGCGACAGTCCCACCTTCTGGTAGACCGCCTCGCAGAGATCGACGCGTGTCACTGTTTTTCCGGTTCCCGCCATCGCCTGCCCCACACTCACGGCGAATAATTCGCTCCGGAAATTAAGAGGTTAAGCGGCGACGGTCAACAGCAGCGTGAACCGAACTGCAGGCCGTATCGAAGATCTCCCGCCCGATCGACGGCGCGCGTGGGGCTCACCAGCGCAGCAGCGCCGAGCCCCAGGTGAAGCCGCCGCCCATCGCCTCCAGCAGCACGACGTCGCCCTTCCTGATACGGCCGTCCTTGACGGCGACGTCGAGCGCCAGCGGAATCGAGGCTGCAGAGGTATTTCCGTGCCGATCGACCGTCAACACGACCTTGTCGGGCGCGATGTGCAGCTTGTGCGCCGACGCATCGATGATTCGCTTGTTGGCCTGATGCGGCACGAACCAGTCGATCGTCTCCGCGGACAGACCGGTCGCCTCGAAGGCGTCGACGATCACGTCGGTGATCATGCCGACCGCGTGCTTGAACACCTCGCGCCCTTCCATCCGGAGATGGCCGACGGTCTGCGTCGACGACGGACCGCCGTCGACATAGAGCTTGGCCTTGTGGCGGCCGTCCGAGCGCAGATGCGTGGTCAGCACGCCGCGATCCGCCACTGTGCCCGGCTGCTCCTGGGCCTCCAGCACCAGCGCACCGGCGCCGTCGCCGAACAGCACGCAGGTGGTGCGGTCGTTCCAGTCGAGGATGCGCGAGAAGGTCTCGGCGCCGATCACCAGCGCGCGCTTGAAGGCGCGGCTGCGCAGGAAGTTGTCGGCGGTGGCGAGCGCAAACACGAAGCCCGAGCAGACCGCCTGCACGTCGAAGGCCGCGCCATGGGTGATGCCGAGCCCGTTCTGCACCGCGACCGCGGTCGCAGGGAAGGTGTTGTCCGGCGTCGAGGTGCCCAGCACGATCAGGTCGATCGATTGCGGATCGACATCGGCTGCGGCAAGCGCTGCGCGCGCGGCATTGATCGCGAGATGCGAGGTGAACTCGCCGTCGGCTGCGACATGACGCTCACGAATCCCGGTGCGCTGAACAATCCATTCGTCTGACGTCTCGATGCGGCTTGCCAGTTCAGCATTGGTCACGACCCGCTGCGGGAGGTAGGAGCCACAGCCGAGCACGACCGAACGTATTGTCACGAGACAGCCTCCTGGGCGACGGGTACGGACGCCAGTGCGCCGCCGTCGCGATTGAGTGTTTGATTGATCTTGGTCAGGAGATCGTAGCGGGCCATCTCATAGCCAACCCTGACAGCCGAGGCAAAGCCCTCGGCGTCGGTTCCGCCGTGACTCTTGACCACGATGCCCTTGAGGCCGAGCACCACGCTGCCGTTGGATTTGCGCGGGTCGAGCCGGGCGCGGAGGGCGGCAAAGGCGCCACGCGCGAACAAATAGCCGATCCGGGCGAGCCAGCTTGCCTGGATCGCACCCCGCAGGAATTCCGTGACCTGGCGCACCGTTCCCTCGGCCGTCTTCAGCGCGATGTTGCCGCTGAAGCCTTCAGTGACGACCACGTCGGCCGCGCCCTTGCCGATGCCGTCGCCCTCGACGAAGCCGATATAGTCGAGCTGCGGCAGGTTCATCGCGCGCAACTGCTCGGCCGCTTCGCGGATCTCCTCGTGGCCCTTCATCTCCTCGACGCCGATGTTGAGAAGACCCACCGTCGGGCGCGGCTTGTTGAACAGCACGCTCGCCAGCGCGCTGCCCATCACCGAGAGCGCCACCAGGTGGCGGGCATCGCCGCCGATCGTGGCACCGAGGTCGAGCACGACCGATTCGCCACGCGTGGTCGGCCAGATCGCGGCCAGCGCCGGCCGGTCGATGCCGTCGAGCGTGCGCAGGCAGAAGCGCGCCATCGCCACCAGCGCGCCCGTGTTGCCCGCGGAGATCGCGACATCGGCCTCGCCCTTCTTCACCGCCTCGATGGCCAGCCACATCGACGACGTCTTGCGTCCCCGCCGCAGCGCCTGGCTGGGCTTGTCCTCGTTGCTGACGGCGACGTCGGTGTGAATCACGCGCGAGACTGCCTTCAAACGCGGATGCCGGTCGAGCTCTGCGCCGATCCGGGCACTGTCGCCGAACAGCAGAAACTCCGCATCCGGATGGCGGCTTAGTGCAGCGGCGGCACCGGGAATGACGACGGCCGCGCCGAAATCCCCGCCCATGGCGTCCAGCGCGATTCGAACCTTTTGAGGCATGACGTCCCGGAAACCTGATCTCGTCTTGGCCGTGTCTTGCACGGCCGTGGTGTGGCGGTCGTTGAGAGGCACTGCGCGGCCCGTGGACAGGCCAGAGGCCAGCCGAGCCTTGTCGTTGCCCCCGACCGGGCGCGACAATAGCGTCTCTCCGTGTCGAAACAACCTCCCGGCCTCACCCGATTTTTCAACCGCGGTTGCCACGGCACTCCAACGGGGGCGCATTTTTCATAGCAAAAACAGTAGCCTGCGGGGAAATTACGAGACTTCCTGCCAGGATTGGCCGTATCCCGCTCAGCCCAGGACGCACTCAATCCCCGCCAGATTTCTTCGGCCGGACCACATTCGGAGCCTCGCCACCACCGGATTTGAACACCTTGAGCGCGGCAAAGGGATGGGCGTCCGGGTCTGCGGCCTCGCCGGGCTGCTCGAACACCGCTCCCGGCTTGCGCGGATAGGGATCGATCCCCAGAAACAGCGCGTCGGCGGCGAGCCGGCCGAGGTCGATCTGGCCGCCCACGATCGGCTCCGGCGGATCGGCCGTCTCGGCCTCGATGTCGGGATTGTCCTCGACGAGCTCGGCAAGCTCGGGAATCTGCTCCGGCGGCGCAAACAGCTGGTCGATCGGCTCGTCGATCTCGGTCTCGATCGGATCGAGCGTCACCACGCAGGTCTGGCCGATCCTGGCCCGCACCCGCCCCTCGACATGCACCTTGCCGTCGCGCTGCTGAACCACGTCGAACCAGGCATGGGCCGAGACCACCTCGCGCAGATCGGCGAGCGTGGCCATCGCCGCGCGCGCGGCCTGATCGGCCTCGATCTCCCGATGCAGCCCGGCTTCGGGAATCTGCGCCACGATCACCGGGGCCGTGCGCCATGGATCCTTCGATGAATCCCGGGCCGGGGTGTGCGAAGGGTCTCTGTCTTTATCTTTGTCTTTGCTGCTCATGTCGCTAATCCCTGCTGAACCGGCGGCGGGAAGGTCCAGGCCGCACCGAGCAGCCTCTTGTCGTCGAGGGCGGCGAGGCTCGCCGCAACCCGGCCCGCATAGGCGGCCAAGCCTGCGGCGCTGTCCGGATGCGCTCCGTTCAAGATATTCTTCCGCAGCGCCTCCGCCAGCCGGTCGTCGCTCTCCGACCAGGCAAGATCGTAGGCCGCCGTACGGCCATAAAAGGCCTCGCCGAACGCCTGCATGCGCTTGGGCACGGCGAGATCGCCGACACCCATCTCGCGCAGATTGTCGTCCATGTCGTCGCAGAAGCGGTCGAACAGCGCCTGCGACAGTTCCGATCCCACTCCGCGCAGCCGCCGCAGCACCAGCCAAAGGTGCAGAATCAGCAGATCGAACCGCCCCTCGACCGTATCCGGGACATTTAAGTGTCTATAGAACAACGGTTCTCGGGTCTGCGCCACGATCATGCCATAGATCGGCTCGATGGTCCCGCGCGGGGAAAAGTGAGGCTTCTTGAATTGGTTGAATGGCCAGAGCATGGAGCTTCCGCGGCTTAAGTTTCCCGACCCTGTTCGGGAGCATGTTGCAATCCGCAAGTTTGCCCGGTACGTCAACGCCCTGCCCGACGCAAGGGGACGGGGATCCGATCTGAAGAAGATGACCCAGACAATGCGAAAGACTGCCCGCACGCTCTCCCGTGGCCTGAGCACCCGTCTGCGCACCGCCGGTGTGATCGCGCTGACCTGCCTCGCGCTCGCCGCCTGTACCGGCGAGCAGTTCCAGAAGGGCTACATCCTGCCGCCCGGCGCGCTCGAGCAGATCCCGATCGGCGCGAGCCAGGACCAGGTGCTGATCGTGATGGGCACCCCGTCGACGGTCGCGACCTTGGACGGCGAGGTATTTTATTACATCTCGCAGCGTGCCGAGCGCCCGGTCGCCTTCATGAACCAGAAGCTCGTCGATCAGCGCGTCATCGCGGTCTATTTCGACAAGAACCGGCAGGTCCGCCGGCTGGCCAATTACGGCATGAAGGACGGCAAGATCTTCGACTTCATCAGCCGCACCACGGCGACCTCCGGCCAGGAGCTCAGCTACCTGACGCCGCTGTTCAAGCTGCTCAGCTTCAACTGATCGACCTCGCCGGCCCTGATTTTGCGGGCCGCGGAACGCGGTATCGGCTGCGCTGATTGGCGCAGCTCTCGCGCCATCCACGTGCTTGCTCTGGCGGTGCAACCTTCCCTACCCTCCCGCAAAACAAAAGCAGGGAGGAATCATTGGCTGAACGCACCGCGCTGTCGCGCCGCAGGCTGCTGTCCGGAGCCGCGGCTCTGTCCACCGCAGCCATTGTGCCGCGCACGAGCCTGGCCGACTGGCGTCCGACCGAGACCGTGCGGCTGATCGTCCCGGCGGCGCCCGGCGGCAGCACTGACGTGATGGGCCGGCTGCTGGCGGCGCATCTGCAGACCGGCTGGGGACAATCGGCCGTGGTCGAGAACCGCTCCGGCGGCGGCGGGACGATCGGCGCCGCGGAGGTCGCGCGCAGCACCAGGGGCGACGGCACCACGGTCCTGATCGGCAATCCCGGCCCCAACGCGATCGCCTATTCGATCTTCCGCAACCTCGCCTACAAGCCGGATCAGCTGCAGGCGGTGTCGAACATGATCCGCATCCCGAACATCGTCTCGGCGCATCCTTCGACCGGCATCAAGTCGATCGCGGAGCTGATCGCCTACCTCAAGGCCAATCCGGACAAGCTGAACTACGGCTCCTCCGGCGTCGGCCAGAGCCCGCATCTGACCGGCGCCTGGTTCCTGCAACTCACCGGCCTGAAGATGACCCACATCCCGTTCCGCGGCGCCGGGCCTGCGCTGCAGGGCGCGCTTGCCGGCGACATCCAGATCCTGTTCGACAACCTGTTTCCGTCGCTGCCGCAGGTCCAGGACGGCAAGCTGACCGGCCTCTGTGTGACGACGCCGGAGCGCAGCGCCAGTGCGCCTGACCTGCCGACCATGCGCGAGACCGCGCCGGAGCTCGCCAAGTTCGACGTCTCGTCCTGGTTCGGCGTGTTCCTGCCCAAGGCGTGTCCCCCGGAGATCGTCAGCGCGCTCAACCTGCAGGTCAGGGCGATGCTGGAACGCGAGGACATCCGGAAGACCATTGCGACCATGGGCGCGCGGGGCGATTACGGCACGCCGCAGCAGTTTGCCGGCTTCGTCGAGGCGGAGACGACCAAATTCGCATCGATCATCCAGAAGGAAGGCCTGCAGATGGACGTGCAGTGATCGGCTCGTGCGAGCCGGCCGCCGCCGTTTTCGAGGCGCCGTACCGAAGGGCATCTGAGGTGTAACGGCACCTTAAGTGAGACGGTGCGATAGATGGCCGCCGCGTGTCTTTGATCCGGTTATGAGATACCGTCAGCGGATGTCGGGCCGACAGCCTTCCAAGGTTGCGGACCATCACCGTCCGAAGGGCAGACCGCGGCGATGTCAATCGCATGAGCCGTGCCTTGCCAAGCAGCGTCCTCCACCAGCTCGAAGACATTCTCGCCAGCCGGTACGTCTCACGGCGCGCCGAAATCCTGGAGCGCGTGACCGACCTGTTCGTCGTGGGGTCGGGCAAGTTCACCGAAGAACATGTCGATCTGTTCGACCACGTGCTGTTCAAGCTGCTCGACAACGTCGCCGCCGCCGCGCGCGCCGAGCTGGGCAGCCGGCTCGCGGTGCTGCCCGACGCCCCGCCCCACCTGATCCGGCATCTGGCCAGCGACGAGACGATCGCGGTCGCCGGTCCCGTGCTGCGCCAGAGCGAACGACTCGACGAGCAGACACTGGTCGCGACCGCACAGAGCCGGAGCCAGGATCATCTGCTGGCCATCTCCGGCCGCAGGATCCTGACCGAAGCCGTGACCGATGTTCTGGTCGATCGCGGCGATCAGGCGGTGGTCTCGAACACCGCCAACAACGGCGGCGCCCGCTTCTCGGATATGGGCTTCTCCGGCCTGGTGACGAAGGCATCCGATGACGCCGGTCTGGCGCTGAGCCTGTGGGGGCGGCCCGACAGTCCGCGCGAGGTTCTGGTCAGGCTGTTCGTCGAGGCCTCGGACGCGGTGCGCAACCAGCTCGCGACAGCCGATTCGACGCGGGCCGAGATCCTCGAGATCGCAGTGGCGCAGGCCTCGGATCGTCTGCAAGCCAGTGCGCGGACGCGCTCCGCCGATTTTGCCAACGCGAAGGCCTACGTCGAACTGCTGCAGGCATCCGGTCAGCTGAACGAAGCCCATTTGCACGGCTTCGCCAAGGAAGGCAGCTTCGACAAGGTCACGCTGGCGCTGTCCTTGATGTCCAAGCTGCCGCTCGACGTCGTCGAGCGCGCCTTCGTCCGTAACCAGCCGGACCAGCTTCTGGTGCTCGCCAAGGCGCTCGACCTGTCCTGGGTGACGACGACCACACTGCTGTTCATGCAGGCGAGCGCCAGCGGCAGCGCACGCCCGCAGCTCGATCAGCATCTGGCGAGCTTCTCACAGCTACAGCCGAGAGCCGCCCAGAGCACCTTGCAGTCCTATCTGACCCGGCGGCGCGCGGCCGAATAGCGGACTGCAATAGGAAATGCCCGTCCCATGAAAAACCCCGCGGATCGCAACCCGCGGGGTGTTTGCTTCAGCAGGACGGTTCGACTGCTCAGTGCGCGAGCACCGCGAGCAGCAGCAGCGCCACGATGTTCGTGATCTTGATCATCGGATTCACCGCAGGGCCGGCCGTGTCCTTGTAGGGGTCGCCGACGGTGTCACCGGTGACGGCGGCCTTGTGGGCATCCGAGCCCTTGCCGCCGTAGTGGCCGTCCTCGATGTACTTCTTGGCATTGTCCCAGGCGCCACCACCTGAGGTCATCGAGATCGCGACGAACAGGCCGGTGACGATGACGCCGAGCAGCATGGCACCGACGGCCGAGAACGCCGCCGACTTGCCGGCCGCGCCGCCGCCGGCGATCGCATAGATCAGGAAGTAGACGACGATCGGCGACAGCACCGGCAGCAGCGAGGGGATGATCATCTCCTTGATCGCAGCCTTGGTCAGCAGGTCGACGGCCTTGCCGTAGTCGGGCTTGTCGGTGCCCTGCATGATGCCCGGCTTCTCGCGGAACTGCCGACGCACCTCCTCGACGATCGCGCCGGCCGCACGGCCGACCGCGGTCATGCCCATCGCGCCGAACAGATACGGCAGCAGGCCGCCGAACAGCAGGCCAACCACGACGTAGGGGTTGTTCAGCGAGAAGTCCGGCTTGATCCCCGCGAAGTAGGGATGGTGCGCGGAATCGGCGATGAAGAACTGCAGATCCTGGTTATACGCCGCGAACAGCACCAGCGCGCCGAGGCCGGCGGAGCCGATCGCATAGCCCTTGGTGACAGCCTTGGTGGTGTTGCCGACCGCGTCGAGCGCATCGGTCGACTTGCGCACCTCCTTCGGCAGACCGGCCATTTCGGCGATGCCGCCGGCATTGTCGGTGACGGGGCCGAACGCGTCGAGCGCGACGATCATGCCGGCCAGAGCGAGCATGGTCGTGGTCGCGATCGCGATGCCGAACAGGCCGGCCAGGCTGTAGGTGACCAGGATGCCGGCGATGATGACGATCGCAGGCAGCGCGGTCGATTCCATCGAGATGGCGAGGCCCTGGATCACGTTGGTGCCATGGCCGGTCACCGAGGCCGCCGCGATCGACTTCACCGGGCGGAAGTCGGTGCCGGTGTAGTACTCGGTGATCCAGATGATGAGGCCGGTGACGACGAGGCCGACCACGCCGCACATGAACAGCGCCGTGCCGGTGTAGTCGACGCCGTCGAGCTTGCCGAAGCCGATCAGCCAGGCGATCGCCAGCGCCACGCCGCCGAGCGAAAGGACGCCGGTCGCGATCAGGCCCTTGTAGAGCGCGCCCATGATCGACTGGCTGGCACCGAGCTTGACGAAGAAGGTGCCGGCGATCGAGGTGATGATGCAGATGCCGCCAATGGCGAGCGGCAGGGTCATCATGTTGGTCAAAAGCGACGACTTGGCGAAGAAGATGGCCGCCAGCACCATGGTGGCGACCGCGGTCACCGCGTAGGTCTCGAACAGGTCGGCCGCCATGCCGGCGCAGTCACCGACGTTGTCGCCGACGTTGTCGGCGATGGTCGCGGGATTGCGTGGATCGTCTTCGGGAATGCCGGCTTCGACCTTGCCGACGAGGTCACCACCGACGTCGGCGCCCTTGGTGAAGATGCCGCCGCCGAGACGGGCGAAGATCGAGATCAGCGAGGCGCCGAAGCCGAGCGCGACCAGCGCATCGATCACGGTGCGGCTGTCGGGTGCCAGCTTCATGAACCCGGTGAGGATGCCGAAATAGATGGTGACGCCGAGCAGCGCGAGGCCGGCCACCAGCATACCGGTGATGGCGCCGGCCTTGAAGGCGAGCTCGAGGCCGCCTGCCAGCGAGACCGTGGCTGCCTGCGCGGTGCGGACGTTGGCGCGCACCGATACGTTCATGCCGATGAAGCCGGCCGCGCCGGACAGGATCGCGCCGATCGCGAAGCCGATCGCAACCAGGGTTCCGAGGAAATACGCAAGGAGCACGAAGATCACGACACCGACGATTCCGATCGTCGCGTACTGGCGGCGAAGATAGGCCTGCGCGCCCTCACGCACGGCCGCCGCAATTTCCTGCATCCGCGCATTGCCGGCGTCCGCGCTGAGCACAGATTGTGTGGCCCAGATCGCGTAGACGATCGACAGCGCTCCGCAGAGCACGATCACCCATAAAGCTGACATTTAGTTTCCTCGGCTCTTTGCTTTTTCTAACTACGTCGCGCCGCGCTTGTGCAGCGCACGCCCCCTGTCAGGCAGCCCCGGGCGGAGCCGCCTCGAACGTCATGGACCTTGCCAAAATCGCCATGTTGACGCAACGCCGCGACGCCTGAACCGCTCCAAATTCGGACGCTTCTTTGGTCGCATTGTGCGCTGCAAATGGGTGTCAGAAGTGACTAAACGAGTCAGAAGTGACTAAACGACATGCGCGTCAGCGTGATGGGACGGCCCTGCCCGTCCAGGAAGCGCGGGACGTCCGCCCCTTCGACGATGGCGCCGATGTCGGTGACGGCAACGCCCGCCCTCTCGGCGGCGGCGCGGAACGCTGCGCATTGCGCTGCGGGAACAGTGCAGAGGATTTCGTAGTCGTCGCCGCCGGAGATCATGCTTTCCAACTGCGCGGCCCCGAGAGCGAGCAGCTTGGCCGCTGCCGGCGATCGCGGAATGTGTGGCAGCGCGATGTCGGCGCTCACGCCAGACGCGACGCACAGCTTGGAAAGGTCGCCCGCGAGCCCATCCGAAACGTCCATGGATGCGGTCGCGAAGTCTCTCACCGCCGCCGCCAGGGCATTGCGTGGCTGCGGCACGCGATAGCGGCCGATCAGCATATCCCGCGCGGCGGGATCGTCGGCGAGCGCTGCGGCCTCTGCGCGGCCGGCGAGGACGCCTAGGCCGAGCGCCGCGTCCCCGATCGTTCCGCTGACCATGACCCGGTCGCCGGGGTGCGCTCCGAAGCGGTGCACCATCCGCCCCCGCGGCACGCGGCCCCAGGCCGTGATCGAGACCATCACCGGTCCGGGCGTCGACACGGTGTCGCCGCCGAGCAGCGGGCAGCCGAACGCGGCCGCGTCCTCGCCGAGGCCGCGCGCGAAGGCGGACAGCCAGGCGTCATCCGCCTGCCGCAGCGCAAGTGTCAGGACGAAGCCGGCGGGCACGGCGCCCTTGGCGGCGAGGTCGGACAGGTTCACCCGCAGCGCCTTGCGCGCGATGGTGTCGGGCGGGTCATCCGGCAAATAGTGGACGCCTTCGACGATCGCATCGGTCTTGACGACGATGTCGTCGCCGTCGGCCGGAATGATTGCGGCGTCATCGACGAGACCGAAGGCCCCGGGATCGGTCGCCAGCGGCTTGAAGTAGCGGGCGATCAGGGAGTCTTCACCGGAGGGATTGGGGGTCATTGGCGGGCTCTCCCACCCTCCGCCGTCATCACCCGCGAAGGCGGGTGATCCAGTATTCCAGAGACGTCAGTGAAACTCCGAGAGGCCGCGGCGTACTGGATGCCCCGCTGGGGCCTGTCATCGGGCTCGCCCAAGGCGAGACCCGGTGGCGGGGCATGACAGCGGGGCAAACGAGCGACCATCCGATCCGAACCGATGTGCCAGGCAGATCGTCCGGTCCGACGCATTGCCCTACTTCTGTCCCATCTCGTCGGCGCGGTACTGCCGCGCAAGCTGTTCCAGCACCGCATTCACCATGCCCGTCTCGTCGCGCTCGACGAAGGCATGGGCGATGTCGACATATTCGGACACCACGACGCGGGCCGGAATGTCCTTGCGCCGTTCCAGCTCGTAGGCGCCGGCGCGCAGCACCGCACGCAGGATCGCCTCGATCCGCTTCAGCGGCCAGCCGCGCTCCAGCGCCGTGTCCAGCACCGGATCGATCCTGGTCTGGTCGCGCACCACGCCGGAGACGATGTCGCGGAAGAAGGCGGCCTCTGCCGGCAGGTATTGCTCGCCCTCGACCTCGTTGCCGAGCCAATGGCTCTCGAACTCGGCCAGGACGTCGTTGATGCCGGCGCCGGCAATGTCCATCTGGTAGAGCGCCTGCACGGCGGCGAGCCGCGCGGCGCCACGGCGGTTGGCCTTCCGGTCGTTCGCTCTGACCGGTCCCTTGGCGGGCTTGTTGCTGCTGTCGGCCATGTCAGCCTCGCGCCAGACGGCGTTTGATGCGCAGCACGGCGAGCGCGGCCCGCGCGGCATCGCCGCCCTTGTTCATCTCGGAAACGCGCGCCCGCGCCCAGGCCTGGTCCTCGTTGTTGACCGTCAGGATGCCGTTGCCGAGCGGCAGGCCGCGCGCCACCGACAGGTCCATCAGCGCCCGCGAGGACTCGTGGGAGACGATCTCGAAATGGATGGTGTCGCCGCGGATCACGCAGCCGAGCGCGATCGCCGCATCGTAGGGCTTGCCGTTATCAGCGGCGGCATCGAGCGCAATGGCGATGGTCGCGGGAATTTCCAGAGAGCCGGTGACGGTGAGCACGTCATAGGTCACACCGGCGGCCTTCAGCTCGGCGACGGCGCCTTCGAGCATCGCGTCCTGGAGGTCGTCGTAGAAGCGGGCTTCGACGATCAGCGCCCGAGCTCCGGAGATGTCGGTCTGGTCTTTGAGCGGCGCGCGCCGTGCGTCTGCCATGGTTCTGCTTCCATTGTCACAGGTGCCACACCCTGGGGAGCGGCCCTCTGGCCACGTCTCGAAGGGTGAGATGAAATCGGTCTCATGTTCGAGACGGTGCTGTGCGCCGCCTCGCCTTGAGGGCTCGCCTTGTAGGCGCGACAGCCCGCAAAGCCAAGACTGTAAGGCCCCTGCTGGGGACGTTACTTCAGTTCAGTGAGGCGCGCGGCGTAGCGTGCCATCAGGTCGACCTCGATATTCACCTCGCTGCCGGCCTGCCAGGACGACAGCGTGGTGACCGACAGCGTATGCGGAATGATGAGCACCGAGAAGGTCAGTTCGTCCACGGTGTTGACGGTGAGCGAGACGCCATCGAGCGTCACCGAGCCCTTGGTGGCGATGAAGCGCGCGAGCTCCCGCGTCGTCTTCAGCACGAAGCGCGCCATGTCCGGCAGGTCGTCGCGGCTGACAATGGTCGCGATGCCGTCGACATGGCCCGCGACGATGTGGCCGCCGAGCTCGTCGCCGATCTTCAGCGCCCGCTCCAGATTCAGCTGCGTGCCGACCCGCCAGTGCTTTGCGGTCGTCAGCGCCAGTGTCTCTGCCGCAGCATCGACCTCGAACCAGGTTTTCCCGTCGGCCGTGCCGGACTGCACAACAGTGAGGCAGACGCCGTTGTTGGCGATCGAAGCGCCATCCGCGATCGTGGCCTGGTCATAGCTGCAGGCGATGCGCAGGCGGTGCAGCTTGCCTTCGGTCCGCGGCGTCAGGCTGACGATCTCGCCGATGTCTGTGACGATGCCGGTAAACATTACACGCGCTCGTAAATCGTAAGGGTATCGTGATCGAGCGCCTCGCTAGCACGAACGCGATAGGCCGGCGACTGCGTGATTGCGGTCAACGGCAATGCGTCCAGCGCAGCGATCCCATCGGCTCCGATTTCGCCTGGTCCGCGCAGGAGCCAGATTTCATCGACCAGGCCGCTTGCCATGAAAGATGATGCGACGCGGCTGCCGCCCTCGATCATCAAGCGGGTGATGCCGCGCTCCGCCAGCGCGCGCAGCACCGCAGGCGGCTCCAGCGCCGACGGAGCTGCCTGCGGCGGCACCCGGATCACCTGCGCGCCGACCGCCCCGAATCTGGTGGCGGCCGCCGGCTCTGCGATCTCCGACCCGACGAGCCAGAGCGGCGTGGTGCGCGCCGTCTGCACCAGACGACTGGCTGCCGGCAGCCGCAGAATCGGGTCCAGCACGACGCGGACCGGCGAGCGCGCCGCCATGCCCGGCAGCCGGCAGGTCAGCAGCGGATCGTCAGCAATCGCCGTGCGGACCCCGATCAGGATCGCATCGCTCTGGGCACGCAACAGATGCACGCGCGTCCGCGCCGCCTCGCCCGTGATCGTGACCGGCTTGCTGCCGGCGGCTGCGATCTTGTCATCGGCCGAGACCGCGAGCTTCAGGATCACATGCGGCCGGCCGTCACGGATGCGGCGGAAATGGCCGGCATGATCGCGGGCGGCGTCGGCGGAGCACAGGCCGACCTCGACCTGAATTCCGGCGGCACGGAGCCTGGCATGCCCCTGCCCTGCGACTTCCGGATTGGGATCCTCGATGGCCGAGACGACACGGCTGATGCCGGCTGCGATGACCGCATCCACGCAGGGCGGCGACTTGCCGAAATGCGAGCACGGCTCGAGCGTCACGTAGAGGGTCGCGCCCTTCGCGGCCGCGCCGGCACGCCTGAGCGCCTCCGGCTCGGCATGCGGGCGGCCACCCGGCTGGGTCCAGCCGCGGCCGACGATGATGCCGTCCTTGACCACCACGGCGCCGACGGCGGGATTGGGCCAGGTCCTGCCCTGCCCGCGCCGACCGAGCGTCAGCGCCAGCTGCATGAAGCGGCGATCGGCGTCCTTCTGTGCCTTCAGCTTTTCGCCGACCTGATCGACCAGGATCCGGAAGATCATTTGCGGACCGGCGCCAGCCGCGGCGCCTCGTCCTCGGCCGAGAGCTCGCCGAGCACGGCCTCGAAATCCTTGGCCTCGCGGAAATTGCGGTAGACCGAGGCGAAGCGGACATAGGCGACGTCATCGAGATCGCGCAGATGCTCCATCACGATCTCGCCGATCGCCTCCGAGGACACCTCCGACTCGCCGCCGCTCTCGAGCTCGCGCACGATCGCCGAGACCATCTTCTCGACCCGCTCCGGATCGACCGAGCGCTTGCGCAGCGAGATCTGCACCGAGCGCATCAGCTTGTCGCGATCGAACGGCACGCGGCGGCCGTTGCGCTTGATGACGGTCAGTTCGCGCAGCTGCACCCGCTCGAAGGTCGTGAAGCGGAAATTGCAGGTGACGCAGACCCGCCGCCGCCGGATCACCGAGGAATCCTCGGTGGGGCGGGAGTCCTTCACCTGCGTATCGAGGCTGTTGCAACTCGGGCAGCGCATTGTGGCTTCAAGCCTTACTGATAGATCGGGAACCGGTCGGTCAGCGCCTTCACCTTCTCCTTCACCGCGGCTTCGACCAGCGGCGCGCTGCCGTCCGGCGCCTGGGCGATCGCGTTCAGCACCTCGGCGATCAGGCCGCCGACCTGCTGGAATTCGGCGACGCCAAAGCCGCGGGTCGTCGCCGCCGGCGTGCCGAGCCGCAGGCCCGAGGTGACGAACGGCTTCTCGGGGTCGAACGGAATGCCGTTCTTGTTGCAGGTGATGCCGGCGCGGACCAGCGCCTTCTCCGAGACGTTGCCCTTCAGCGCCTTGGGCCTGAGGTCAACCAGCATCAAATGGTTGTCGGTGCCGCCGGAGACGATGTCGAAGCCTTGGGCACGCAGCGATTCCGCCAGCGCCTTCGCGTTCTCGACGATGTTCTTCGCGTAAGTCTTGAACTCCGGCCGCAGCGCCTCGGCAAAGGCGACCGCCTTGGCCGCGATCACGTGCATCAGCGGGCCGCCCTGCAGGCCCGGGAAGATCGCCGAGTTCAGCTTCTTGGTGAACTGCTCGTCGTTCCACAGAATCAGGCCGCCGCGCGGGCCGCGCAGCGACTTGTGCGTCGTGGTGGTGACGACGTGGGCATGAGGCAGCGGCGAGGCATGGACGCCGCCTGCGACGAGGCCGGCGAAATGCGCCATGTCGACCAGGAAGTAAGCGCCAACGTGGTCGGCGATCTCACGGAAGCGCTTGAAGTCCCAAGGGCGCGAATAGGCGCTGCCGCCGGCGATGATCAGCTTGGGCTTCACCTGCTCTGCCTGGCTGGCGACCGCATCCATGTCGATCAGCTGGTCCTCGCGCCGCACCGTGTAGTGCGAGGCCTTGAACCACTTGCCGGACATGTTGACCGGCGAGCCATGGGTCAGATGGCCGCCCGCGGCGAGATCGAGGCCCATGAAGGTGTCGCCCGGCTGCAGCAGCGCCAGGAACACGGCCTGGTTCATCTGGCTGCCCGAGTTCGGCTGGACGTTGGCGAAATTGGCGCCGAACAGCTTCTTGGCGCGGTCGATCGCGAGGTTCTCGGCGACGTCGACCCACTCGCAGCCGCCGTAATAGCGCGCGCCCGGATAGCCCTCGGCGTATTTGTTGGTCATCACCGAGCCCTGGGCCTCCAGCACGGCCCGGCTGACGATGTTCTCCGAGGCGATCAGCTCGATTTCGTGCCGTTGCCGACCGAGCTCACCCTTGATGGCGGCGGCGATTTCGGGATCGGCCTCGGCCAGGGTGGCGGAAAAGAAGGAATCGACTGACGAGGCGGGCTTGGCACTGGAAGCGGTCATCGGCGGAATATCTCCACGTCCGCAAAGCCTTAAGCGGCTTGCGGTCGGTTCAGTGAAGGCGGTCGGAAAAGACCCCTGCCCTTACCATACGGGCGGCGGCAGGCCAAGGGACAGGTCAAGCGGTTGCGGGTCAAACCAAATATTTGCGCCAGATATGGTGGACGGCCGCCGGAGCAAGCCCCTGTCTTCAAGCCCCGCCGCAGGTGTGCCAGCTCTCCGACATCTGCCACGTTTCCTTGGTCCGAAGATTGGTCGCCTTGTAAATCCGTCCCCGGTCATCGCCCGGCGGGCATTTCTTCGGCTTCCAGACGGTGCAAAGCCGCACGGCATCGCCCAGTTTGGAATGGGCCGCACCGGCGTTCCACTCCGCATCGATCTGCTCGGCGCCGTTTTGATACTGAACGTAGGTCCCCTGATCCATGACAGGCAGGCCGTCCTCGTCGAGCTTTTCACCGAGCTTGAACGGAGAAGGTGACAACGGCTTCTCGGACGCATCGGCGATTTTCGTGATCGTCGTCTCTGCGCAGGCCCCAATTCGGGCCAAGGCCTCGCGGCCTCTCGGTACTTTCGGGGAAGCAGCCGTCTCGGCTGTGCTCGTGGACCGGCTCGACTGTGCGCAGACGAAAACCAAGGTCACCGCTGTAACGATGAATCGAGACGCCGGATGCATTGATATCGCCCCAAAAAGAAAACCTGCATGAAACCGGGCGGTCTCATACAGGTTGTCTGGATCGGGCGGCAAGCGCACAGCGCGAAAAATCTCGCGCCGATCTCACAAGCCGGTGTAGCCCGCCTTCACCGGATCTACGCGGCCATCGAGCTGGCGCAGATAGGTCAGGCCGCACACCGTCAGGCGATGCGGATCACGCTCGCCCGCTTCAAACAGCGTGTGAATGTAGGCGCTCACCTTCCGGCGCGCCTCCTCGCTCGCGGCAGCGGAGCGGTTCGCAAGCAGGTCGTAGGTGTGCATGATACGATCGATTGCGGCTTCCATGTCATCCCCTCTTGAACGTCAGGCCGTCAGACAGATTCGAATATCGAAATCGCTTTGTTGGCCAGCCTGAGCTTGTTGAATTCTCCGCGGTGAACCAGCTGCACGATGATGTCGACGAGCCTGTCGTTCGGCGTGACGGCGTCAGGCATCGCGCCCGAGCGGCGCAGATAGTCGGCGGCGATGGCATAGGCATCGCCGACCATCTCCACGTTCAGGACCTGCATTCCGCGGTCGTGCAGCATGATCCGACCTCCGGCGGGGATAAGCCTCAGAGGCGTGATTTGGTTCCAATTCGGAGCGAATGGTTTTGCGGGCGCGAAACAAAGAACGGCGCCGACCCGAAGGGGGCCGGCGCAAGGTCGAACTCAGACGATGGGCAGCTCACCGGTCTTGCTCCGAGAGTCGGAGGCCGGTTCAGCCGAAAGATTGAGACCGCATCAGAGGCGATACAGGATCTGGTCGGTCCAGAACCGCTCGAGGCGATGCAGCGACTTGTTGAGGGTCGAGAACTCCTCGCTCGAAATGCCGCCGACCTGCTCGACGGTCTTGACGTGCTTCTGATACAGCGCGTCGACGATCCGGCGGATCTCCTGGCCCTGCGGCGTCAGGCGGATGCGGACCGAACGGCGGTCGACACGCGAGCGCTGGTGGTCGAGGAAGCCGAGCTCGACCAGCTTCTTCAGGTTGTAGGACACGTTGGAGCCGAGATAATAGCCGCGCGTGCGCAGCTCGCCCGCGGTCAGCTCCTTGTCGCCGATGTTATAGAGCAGCAGCGCCTGGACCGAATTGATGTCGGAACGACCGCGACGATCGAACTCGTCCTTGATGACGTCGAGCAGGCGGCGATGCAGCCGCTCCACCAGCGTCAGTGCTTCCAGATAGAGTGACTGCACGGTGCCGCCTTGGCCCGGCGCAGCAGTCTCCACGGCCGTTGCAACGGCTTTCATCATGACACTTCCCCTGTCGTCGTTTTTGTCGACTTATTCGACGAAACTTTTGTCTCGTCTGATAAAACGAGCTTAAGGGGCGTGCTTTGAAGATCGCCTTAAATAAGAGCATAAAGAGAGAATGAATCGCGGAGAGTGAATCCTCTTTTAAGCCTGTAATTACAGGGGCTTTTGCAAGAGTCCGTTGACGGTCGGAGGGCGATGTTCCCGCTCTGTTTCACCCGCTGTCGCATTCCAAAACACGTGACCCTCGAGTTGCTAAGGTCTCTGTAACAGCTGTGGCGAGCGCTCTTAAGGTGTTCGAAACATTACCCGCATTGCGCTGAAAGGATTTACGCCGAGCAACGAATGCCCACCACCACCTACGGTGGCCGCTCGCGCGCGGCCATCCAGGCCAGCACGAGATATGCGGCCAGCATGATCGCCTCGCCCCCGACCACCAGCAGGTTGCCGCCATAGATGCCGGGAAACATCAGCTCGATCACCGCCATCGACACCACCGTGGTCAGCCACACCACGGCGCCCCACGGCGTCGCCAGCCACAGGCCCACGGCCGCGACGAGCTCGATCACCGCGAAATAGACCGTGGCGGCCTGCCAGGCCATCGCCTGGTTCTCGAACGCATCATCCTCGCCGCCGATGAAGCCGGTCACCTGGGCCCAGTGGTAGAGCCCCTTGACGATCGACAGCATGGCCATGACCCGCAGGAACAGCACAAGCCGCCGCGTCCAGACATTCTCGTCGCTCTCCTGCCGTTCCGCCGACAGGGCCGCGACCGACATGGCGGCGTTGTCGCGCGCGAGATCTCGCGCCGAAGGGATTTCAGGCATGGCGGCTCAGGCGGATCGGACAGGTCATCATGGCAGGCTTCTCAAGGACCAGGAGGATGGCGATTCTTGGCCGGGCGGCGCGGCGAAATCAACTGGGCAGCTTGCGTCAGGTCAAGTGACGCCGCATGGCCAAAGTGCTACAGATTGTTGGAATTACAACAAATCAAATCCTCCGGCTCGCCGGCCAGCTCAAGGAGCCAGCACCCCATGGCGATCAAATTCGGCCGCCCGATCGAAATGCGCGATGTCGCGCGCGGCACGACCACGGGAACGCCGCCAGCTCTCGACCTTACCGTCCGGCCCCGCCGCAACCGCAAGGCCGAATGGGCTCGCCGCCTGGTGCGCGAGAACGTCCTTACCACCGATGACCTGATTTGGCCCCTGTTCGTTGTCGAAGGCGACAGGACCCGCAGCACCGTCGCCTCGATGCCGGGCGTCGAACGGCTCAGCGTCGACGAGATCGTGCGCGATGCCGAACGTGCGGCCAAGCTCGACATCCCCTGCATCGCATTATTCCCTTATACCGAACCGTCGCTGCGCGACGAACAAGGCTCCGAGGCGTGCAACCCGGACAATCTGGTCTGCCGGGCCGTGCGCGCGATCAAGAAGGAGTTCCCGGAGATCGGCGTGCTCTGCGATGTCGCGCTCGATCCGTTCACGAGCCACGGCCACGACGGCCTGATCCGGGACGGCCGCATCCTCAACGATGAGACCGTCGCGGTTCTGGTTCGCCAGGCCCTGGTCCAGGCGGAAGCCGGCTGCGATATCATCGCGCCCTCCGACATGATGGACGGCCGGGTCGGCGCCATCCGCCAGGCGCTGGACGAGGCGGGGTTCCTCGACGTCCAGATCATGGCCTACGCGGCCAAATATGCCTCGGCCTTCTACGGCCCGTTCCGCGACGCGATCGGCTCGGCCAAGACGCTGACCGGCGACAAGCGCACCTATCAGATGGACAACGCCAATTCGGACGAGGCGCTGCGCGAGGTCGAACTCGACATCGCCGAGGGCGCCGACATGGTGATGATCAAGCCGGGCATGCCCTATCTGGACGTCGTCAGGCGCGTGAAGGACACGTTCGGCATGCCGACATTCGCCTACCAGGTGTCGGGCGAATACGCGATGATCGCGGCGGCCGCCAACAATGGCTGGATCGACGGCGATCGGGCGATGATGGAGAGCCTGCTCGGCTTCAAGCGCGCCGGCGCCGACGGCGTTCTCACCTATTTCGCGCCGCAGGCCGCCGAACGGCTGCGCCGTCGGGGCTGAACCGACGTCCCATCGCCGCAACGGCCGTTGGCGCAGATCAGCGCCATGGCTTGGCGCGTCTGCGCCAAAGGGCCCCTCCGCGCATCAAATCGCGGGAAATTTGCCGCGCGCGGTGCAAGCATCCTCTTGCAAGCGCGGGTGCGGTTCCCATGTCCTGATTGCGAATTCGGGAGGGTACATCCATGGCATATACGGGCTCCGGCAATAGCGGCGGGTCCAGCGGCGGGGCCGAGCTGCGACCGCATGCCTACGATCCCCAGCTGCAGCCGGAGCTGTTTCGCGGCGTGCTGATGCGGCGCATGATTGCGTTTCTGATCGATCTGCTCATTCTCGCAGTTCCGGTAATCCTGGCCGTGATCTTCATTGCCGTCTTCGGCCTGATCACGCTCGGCCTTGGCTGGGCGCTGTTCTGGCTGGTCTCACCGGCGTCGGTGATCTGGGCGATCGTCTATTATGGCGCGACCATCGGCGGACCGCAGTCGGCCACGATCGGCATGCGGCTGATGGATCTGGAGGTACGGACCTGGTACGGCGCACCGGCGTACTTTGTGCTCGGTGCCGTGCATGCGGTCTGCTTCTGGATCTCGGTGTCGGTGCTGTCGCCTTTCGTCCTGCTGGTCGGCCTGTTCAACGGTCGCCGGCGGCTGCTGCACGATTTCGTGCTCGGAACCGTCGTGATCAACACGTCGGTGCGCTCGCAGCTGGTCGAACCGGCCCGCACGTGGTGATGCATCAGGCAGCACATCAAAAGCGATTGACCGGCCGCCTTCGGGGCGCAATTCTGTTCATGACCGCCTCGGAGGCTCACGACGTTCCTTGACCCAGCACTCGCGTGACACCCCCCAGTTCTACCTGACCGCACCCTCGCCCTGCCCGTATCTGCCCGGGCGCCAGGAGCGCAAGGTGTTCACGCATCTGGTTGGCGACAAGGCGACAGACCTCAACGACCTGCTGACCCATGGCGGCTTCCGCCGCAGCCAGTCGATCGCCTATCGCCCCGCCTGCGACCAATGCCGCGCCTGCGTTTCGGTCCGCGTGATCGCCAACGAATTCAGGCCGTCGCGCAACTTCCGCAAGGTGCTCGCGCGCAACTCCGATCTGGTCGGTGAACAGCGCAGCGCGGTGCCGACCTCCGAGCAGTACTCCATCTTCCGCGGCTATCTCGATCACCGCCACCGTCACGGCGGCATGGCCGACATGACGGTACTGGACTACGCCATGATGGTCGAGGACAGCCATGTCGAGACCCGAATCATCGAGTATCGCCGCCGCAACCTGAGCAACGGGCCGAATGCCCGTGGCGGCGAGCTGGTCGCGGTTGCCCTGACGGACGTGCTCAGCGACGGGCTGTCGATGGTCTATTCCTTCTTCGACCCCGCCGAAACCACGCGCTCGCTCGGCACCTTCATGATCCTCGATCATCTCGCCCGTGCCCGGCGCCAGGGACTGCCCTACGTCTATCTCGGCTACTGGATCGAAGGCTCGAAAAAGATGGACTACAAGAGCCGCTATCTGCCGCAACAGCGGCTCGCGGCCGCCGGGTGGCTGCGGGTGGATGCCGAGGGGCAAACCGCCGCGGAGCCGCAGGAATAAGGAGCGGCGAGTAGCCAGTAGCCAGTAGCCAGTAGCGAATAGAGCACTTCGAAATTCCCTATTCGCTACTCCCTGTTCGCTATTCGCCTTTATCCAGTCGCGAGATCCCATACCAGCTTGGCATTGAGCGCGATGATCGCGATCGCGATCAGGCCGGCAGTCGCCGTCAGCCAGCGCGGCGCCACGAACTGCCCCATCTTGGCGCGACTGGCCGTGATCAGGACCAGCGGCACGATCGCGAAGGGCAGCTGCAGGCTGAGCACGACCTGACTGAGAATCAGAAGCTGGCCGGTTGCCTTCTCGCCGGCCCAGATCGTCACGACGACGGCCGGCACGATCGCGATCATGCGGGTGATCAGGCGGCGCAGCCAGGGCGCGATCCGCCACTGGAGAAATCCTTCCATCACGATCTGCCCGGACAAAGTGGCGGTGATCGTGGAGTTCAGACCGCAGCACAGAAGCGCGATCGCAAACAGCGTCGGCGCCAGCGTCGATCCCAGGAGCGGCGCCAGGAACGAATGCGCCTGATCGAGCTCGGCAACGTCGAGTTGCCCGGTCTTGTGGAACGTCGCCGCCGCCAGGATCAGGATCGAAGCGTTGATGGTGAGCGCCAGACACAGCGCGATGGTGGAATCGATCGTGGACAGCGTGATGGCCTCGCGCTTGTCCTCAGGGCTGTCGCCATAGCCGCGGGTCTGCACCAGCCCGGAGTGGAGATAGAGATTGTGCGGCATCACGGTCGCGCCGAGAATGCCGAGCGCCAGATAGAGCATCTCGGGATTGGCGATCAGCTGGCCGCTCGGCACGAAGCCCTTGACCACCTCGCCCCAGTCCGGCTGCGCCATGGCAATTTGGATCGCGAAGCAAAGTGCGATGATACCGAGCAGCGCGACCACAAACGCCTCGATCCAGCGGAAGCCGAAGGCCTGCAGGGCCAGGATCAGGAAGACGTCGAGCGCCGTGACGCAGACGCCGATCGACAGCGGCAGACCGAACAGGAGGCTGAGACCGATTGCGGTGCCGATCACCTCGGCCAGATCGGTGGCCGTGATGGCGATCTCCGCCGACAACCACAACGGCACCGAAACCCAGCGCGGGGTCGAATCGCGGCACGCCTGGGCGAGGTCGCGGCCGGTGGCGACGCCCAGCCGCGTGCATAGCGACTGCAGCACGATCGCCATCAGGTTGGAGAGCAGCGCGACCGAGAGCAGCACGTAGCCGAACTTGGAGCCGCCGGCGAGCGAGGTCGCCCAATTGCCGGGGTCCATGTAGCCAACCGCGACGAGATAGCCCGGGCCGAGAAAGGCGAGCAGCTTTCGCCAGAGCGAGGCCTTGGCGGAGGTTCGCACCGAAGCGAACATGTTGCCGAGCGACGGATCGCCGCGCTCGCCGCGCCAGCCACCATGCACCCGGCGGTCGCTCGGCGGAACCATGGCGTGCAGTTGCGAAAGATCTGACGGTTTTGCGTCCATGGTGCTATCCTGAACGAAACCCACCTTTAATGCAACTTATTTGCAACTGCAGGCCATTTTGAGGCGGTCCGTCATCGGACGCTGGAATTATTCGGATACCGCTCCATGATCTCCCGGGTCGCCCCGCGATTCGCGAGCCCGGTTCGAGACAGCCAGTGGACCGGACCGGGTCCGCCTGCCCTGATGGGATCCTCATGCTGTCTGCACAATTCGGCCTCCGGCCGATTTCGACCATTCCTGCACCTTGCAAGATCTGTGACGGTTCTGCCGACCTCTACGGCGTCGTCGACATCAACCGCCCTTGCCAGACGTCGCACGCGCATCGCGCGCCGCTGGCGGGCGTGCCGATCTATTATCGGCGTTGCACAGCCTGCGGCTTCCTGTTCACGGATGCGTTCGACGACTGGAGCATCGACCAGTTCAAGACGCATATTTACAATGATGGCTATGAGGCCGTGGATCCCGACTACCGGGTCAAGCGGCCCACCGACAACGCCGCGGCGGTCGCCCGCTTCTGGGCGCCCCACAAAGCGACGATGCGGGTGCTCGACTTCGGCGGCGGCAACGACGTGTTCTGCACCAGCCTGCGGGCCAGCGGTTTCGCCGAGGCCGTCACGCACGATCCGATGGTACCCGAACACGCCGCCGGACCTGACGGCAAATTCGACCTCGTGACCTGCTTCGAGACGCTCGAGCATGTGCCGGATCCGCTCGCCACGATCGGAGCGATCGCGGCGTGCGTTGCCGAGCCGGGCGCCGTGTTCTACTCGACATTGACGCAGCCCGACGACTTCGAAAGCCAGGGCATGTCCTGGTGGTATGTCGCGCCGCGCAACGGCCACATCTCGATCTATACCAAGCAGGCGCTGGCGCTGGCCTGGCACCGGTTCGGCTTCAAGACGGCGCCGCTGAATTCCGGCACGCATCTGGCGTTCCGCACCCTGCCTCCGGAGTGGGGCTTGGCCGAGGCACCGACCGCAGCATAGGACGTCAGCAGCGCGAGGGCTGCGGGAGATCAGGAAGCGGGTGGGCGCGAGGAGGCCTCGCGCAGATGATGGCCGCATCATCACATCAGGTTGCCCATCATGCCTCCTCCGCCCGCCCTGCCCACCAGCTTCCACCGTCTCGCCTGGTCGAACCTCACCGCGCAATCGGCCGAGCAGATCGCGCTGGCCGCCGCGCCGATCGTCGCCGTGCTCACGCTCGGCGTCGGCGAAGGCGAGACCGGGTTGCTGCAGACGGCATTGACCGCCCCCTTCGTGCTGTTCGCGATCCCTGCGGGGCTGCTCGCCGACCGCATGCCGCGACGGCTGCTGATGGCCGCGGCCGAGGCGATGCGCGCGCTGGCGCTGCTCGCGATCCTCGTCGCCTTGGCGGGCGGCGTGCTCACGCTGCCACTGCTGGGGGCGCTCGGATTTGCAGCCGTCTGCGGCACGGTGGTGTTCAGCGTCGCGGCACCGGCCTTGGTGCCGAGCCTGGTCGCCCCGACCCAGTTGGCGCCCGCAAATGCGCGGATCGAGCTTGCCCGCACCATCGCCTTCGCGTGCGGCCCGGCGGTGGGCGGAATGCTGGTCGGCTGGATCGGCGGCGCGCCGGCCTTCGGCTGCGCCGCGGCGCTGTCGCTGGTCGCCGCGCTCTGCCTCACCGGCATCGCTGAACCCGCCCGCGCGCCGGTGCCGCGCCGCCATCCGCTGGCGGACCTCCGGGAAGGTTTGGCGTTCGTGCGGCACCATCCGCTGCTGCGCCCGGTGTTCATCACGCAGTTCATCTTCAACACCGCGCACTTCCTGCTGCTCGCGGCCTTCGTGCCCTATGCCGTCCACCGGCTCGGCCTGTCCGCCAGCGGCGTCGGCACGGTGCTGTCGATGTTCGGCGTCGGCATGGTCAGCGGCGCATTGCTTGCCACGCGCATCATGGGGCGCCTGCCGTTCGGCAGCGTGATCGGGCTCGGCCCCGTCACCGGCTTTGCCGCGGCGCTGGTGATGGCGCTCACGACCCTGGTCCCCTCCCCCGCCCTCGCGGCCCTCAGCTTCTTCCTGCTCGGCGCGGGCCCGATCCTCTGGGTGATCTCGACCACCACCCTGCGGCAGTCGGTGACGCCGGCCGCGCTGCTCGGGCGCGTCTCGGCCATCAACATCCTGAGCTACGGCGCCCGGCCGCTGGGCTCACTGCTCGGCGCCATCGTTGGCAGTCGCTACGGCGCCGACGCCTGTCTCTATCTCGCCGCGCTCGTCTTCGGCCTGCAGGCGCTGGTGATCCTGACATCCCCCGTCGTCACGATCGCGCGCCAACCGCAGCCACAGCCGGCCTAGCGATACACAAGGATCGGCACGGTCGAATGCGTCAACACCTTCAGCGTCTCGCTGCCCAGGATCGCCGAAACCCCGCTCAGGCCGTGCGAGGCCATCAGCACCAGATCGCAGTCCTTGTCCCGCGCGGTTTCGACGATCGCCTCATAGGGCTTGTCGTGCTCGACGCACAGCGTGTCGCAGGCGACGCCGGCACGTTCCGCGTCGTGCTTCACATGATCGAGGTATTTCGCGGTCTGATCGGCCACGAGCATCTTGTATTGCTCCAGCGCCTTGGTGGCGGCGAGGGGATCGACGACCAGCGAATGCAGCGGTGTCGAGACCACCAGCGCGGTGACCTTGGCGCCAGTCGCCTTCGCCAGCGCGACACCATGCCTGATCGCGGCCTTGGACAGGTCCGACCCGTCGGTCGGCAACAGAATATGCGTGTACATGAGCATCATCTCCCCGGCTGATGATGCTGGGCAGAATAGCTCCGTCCAGGCATTGACGTGGGTCAAGGCTGCGACATCTCGTCCGCCAGGTAATTCTCGTAAGCCTTCGTCGCTGACGGACTCGCTGCGATCTCCGGATCGAGCGTGAACAGATCCTGTGCGCGGCCGATGCCGCGCAACGCGTAGCGGCCGGTCGAGACGAGATAGCGGCGTCCTTCGTCATCAAGCCCCTCGCAGAACTCCGAGGAGGCCAGGAGTTCCCGATCAACCGAGCGGCACATCGAGGCGATGCGGCTGACCTCGTTGACGGCCGGCCCCACCACCGTGAAGTCGAGTCGGTCCTCGCTGCCGATGTTGCCGTAGAACACCTCGCCGACATGCAGGCCCACATAGGCCGACGTCACCGGCCGGCCCTCATCGGCGCGCCGCGCATTGAGCTTGCGGATGTTGAGGCGGAACCGATGCTCGGCGCGTAGCGCAGCGTGCCGGGCTACGCCCATGTCGCCGCCGGTGAAGATCGCCAGCACACCGTCGCCGATCAGCTTCAGCACGTCGCCGCCAGCCTCGTAGATCGCGTCGATCGAGGCTTCCGCATAGTCGTTGAGCAGCGGGATGATCTCATCCGGCGAGATGCTCTCGGAGATCGCCGTCGAGCTGCGCAGGTCGGAGAACCACAACACGGCATTGATGCGCTCGGTGACACCGCGGGAGATGCGGCCGCGCAGCACCTGCTCCGACGCATCGCGACCGAGATAGACGCGGCCCAGGGTTCGCACGATGTCGACCTGCTGGGCGGACTTGATCGTCAGCGCGAGCAGCGGGACCAGGTCCCGCAATGCGCCGATCTGCGTGTCGGTGAAGCCGCCATCACGTCGCGTCAGCCAGTTCGAATAGAAGCAGTCCATCTGGCCGAGCGTGCCGGCTTCACCGAACCGGTGCACGAAGGCGAGATAGTGCCGATGCCCCTGTGCCGAAAGATCATCGATGATCGGAAAATCGAGATGCCCGCAATTCATCAGGTCGATGCTGAACTCATCATCGCCGTTCTCCAGCATGTGATGGAAGACCGAGCGCCGCCAATTCTGCGCCGCCTCTCCCTCATTGCTGGAGCCATATTCAAAGCTGTCGGCTTCGTTCGTGGCGAAATCGTTCCAGCGGAAGCCGCGTCCCTCGAAAATCGGATGCAGCGTATCGATGATCGCAAGGCTGCGCGACAATTCCAGCCCGGCCGCGCAGCAGCGCTCGCAGAAGCCGCGCAGGATCTCGTTTTCCGGCATGCCGGTCAGGCTCTGAGCCACGAGCCAGTTGATCAGCTCCAGGCGGGTCGCAGTGTCCATGCTTCCAACTCACCAACCGCTATGTGGGCCAGCTCACCACCTCGCCGTCTTCCTTGGCGAAGGAGGCGACAGGATGGTCGAGCAGCTCGAGCACGAGCTCGGACGGACGGCAGAGCCGCGCGCCCTTGCCGGTCACCACGATCGGTCGGTTGATCAG
The DNA here is from genome assembly GCF_021088345.1 of Bradyrhizobium ontarionense. NCBI lineage: Bacteria > Pseudomonadati > Pseudomonadota > Alphaproteobacteria > Hyphomicrobiales > Nitrobacteraceae > Bradyrhizobium > Bradyrhizobium ontarionense. The sequence goes on from NZ_CP088156.1 coordinate 1,691,937, forward strand.
GATCGGATGCGCGAGCATCGCTCCCATCAGTTGGTCGTCCGTCCATTTGGGATCGCCGAGTCCAAGCTCCGCATAGGGCGTCCCTTTCTCACGCAGCAGGTCGCGCACCTTGACCCCCATCGCATTGATCAGCGCGATCAGCTGCTCGCGGCTGGGCGGCGTCTTCAGATACTCGATGACCTCAGGCTCCTCGCCCGAGGCGCGGATCATTGCCAGCGTATTGCGCGAGGTGCCGCAGGCCGGATTGTGGTAGATCGTCACAGGCATCGGAGCAGTCCATCAATGTGAAGCGGAAAGCAGCTATCAGACATGCAGGCCGTGCTCCACCTCGACCGTGACATGGCTCAGTCCGCGCAAGTCTCTCAGGCGCTGCTTGTACATCGCCGGAGCCAGAGGCGCGTTAGAGACGATCGAAATAACCGCGGCCCGATGGCCGGGCCCGACCTGCCAGAGATGCAGGTCGGTGACGCGGTCTCCTCCCGCCTCCAGCCGCGCCCGGATGGTGGCCTCCAGCCGCCGATCGCCATTGACGTCGAGCAGCACCGCACCGGCGTCGCGGATCAGACCATAGGCCCAGCTTGCAATGACGGCGCTGCCGATCAGGCCCACGGCGGCGTCGGCCCAGCTCCAGCCCAGATACATGCCGATCAGAAGTGCGCCGATCGCCAGCAGCGAGGTCGCCGCATCCGCCAGCACGTGCAGATAGGCCGCGCGCAGGTTGTTGTCGTGATGATCGTGATGGTGGTGACGATCGTGATCGTCGTGATGATCATGACCGTCGTGATGATGCTCGGCGTGGTGGTGATGGCCGTGATGATGATGCTGGTGCGAGTCGGCCAGCAGCCAGGCGCTGACGAGATTGACGAGGAGACCGAGCGTGGCGACCGCGATCGCCTCGCCATAGGCGATCGGCATCGGGTTCAAAAGCCGAATCGCGCTTTCATACGCAACCTGGATGGCGATGATCAGCAGGATGATGGCGCTGGAGAAGGCGGCCAACTCGCCGAACTTGCCGGTGCCGAAGGTGAACGACGGATTGCGGGCGTGGCGGCGGGCAAACAGGTAAGCGAGCCCGGCGATGCCGAGCGCCGCCGCGTGCGTGCCCATGTGCCAGCCGTCGGCGAGCAGCGCCATCGACCCGAACAGCGAGCCGGCGGCAATCTCGCCGGCCATCATCACCAACGTCAGGCCGACCACGAACCAGGTGCGGCGCTCGTTCCGCTCGTGCTGGGCTCCCAGAAATATGTGATCGTGCGCCCAATGATCGGCTTGTGATGGCATCGATCGTTCTCCTCGCAATTCAGCTGCGTCCGCTTCGGTCGGGCCGTCAAGCAGCGCAAGACCTACGTTACCACAGGCCCGCGCGCGCCTCGCGGCAGTTGACATGAGGAACCGGTTCCGCTGTAATATCGCACATGGGGACTTCGCGATCTCCCCACGAGGCGACATGCCCAAGTATCGCGTCCCGTCATTTTGACACGAGGACGCATCATGTCATCCTTCGCATCGATTTCTCCCGACAAGCTCAGCCGACTGATCGGAACGCCACAGTGCCCGGTCGTGATCGACGTACGGACTGAAGAAGACTTCGCCGCCGATCCACGACTCGTGCCTGGCGCGATCCGGCGCGGCGCCGAGGACGCTCCCCAATGGGGCCAGGAATTCGCCGGACGCTCCGTGATCGTGATCTGCCAGCGCGACGCCAAGCTGTCGCAAGGCGCCGCGGCCTGGCTGCGCGTCGCCAAGGCGGCGGCTGAAACGCTGGAGGGCGGCTTCGAGGCCTGGAAGGCCGCGGACCTGCCGCTGGTCCCCGTGGCCAGGCTGCCGCCGCGCGATGCCGAGGGCCGAACGGTCTGGGTGACCCGCGCCCGGCCGAAGATCGACCGCATCGCCTGCCCCTGGCTGATCCGGCGCTTCGTCGACCCGAAGGCCGTGTTTCTCTACGTCGCGCCACCCGAGGTCGTGAGAGTCAGTGAGCGCTTCAAGGCAGCGCCCTTCGACATCGAGGACACGTTCTGGAGCCACCGTGGCGACCGCTGCACCTTCGACGTGATGATCGAGGAGTTCGCGCTGGCGACGCCGGCCTTGCTGCGGCTCGCCAGCATCGTGCGCGCGGCCGATACCGCGCGGCTCGATCTCAGCCCGGAGGCGCCGGGCCTGCTCGCCGCCTCCTTGGGGTTGTCCCGCATCTACGATGACGATCTTGCCCAACTCGACGCTGGCCTTGCACTCTATGATGCGTTCTATCGCTGGTGCCGCGACGCCACCGGCGAATCGCACAACTGGCCGACGAACAGGGTCAAGCAGTGACTGAACTCGCATCACCGACGAGCTCCACCGAAGCTGACGCCGGCCACGGCGTCAGCTTCACTGATGCATTCCGGGTGTGGCTGCGGGTGGCGCTGCTGTCGTTCGGCGGTCCGGCCGGGCAGATCGCGGTCATGCATCGCATCATCGTCGACGAAAAGCGCTGGGTCTCCGAGAGCCGGTTCCTGCACGCGCTCAACTACTGCATGCTGCTGCCCGGCCCCGAGGCGCAGCAGCTTGCGACCTATATCGGCTGGCTGATGCATCGGACGGCCGGCGGCATCATGGCCGGCGGCCTGTTCGTGCTGCCGGGCATCATCGCGATCATGGCGTTGAGCTGGATCTACGTCGCGTTCGGCCATGTCTGGTTCGTCGAGGCGCTGTTCTTCGGGCTGAAGGCGGCGGTGCTCGCAATCGTGATCCAGGCCGTGGTGCGCGTCGGCAGCCGCGCTCTGCGCAACAATGTCATGATCGGCATCGCCGCGGCCGCGTTCGTCGCGATCTTCTTTTTCGCGGTGCCGTTCCCACTGATCATCATGGGTGCGGGCCTGATCGGCTATCTCGGCGCGCGCGCCGGACGCTCCGAGTTCGCCGCGGCCGGCCATGGCTCCAGCGGCAATGGCGATGGTGACAGCGCGCTCGGCGAGGTGCTGCCTGACCACGCCAAGCCGAATGCGCGACGAACGCTGATCACGGCGCTGGTCTGGCTCGCGCTGTGGCTCGTGCCGGTCGCCGCGCTGGTGGCGACACAGGGCACTGGCAGCACGTTCAGCCAGATCGCGCTGTTCTTCAGCAAGATGGCGATGGTGACATTCGGCGGCGCCTATGCGGTGCTGGCCTATGTCGGACAGCAGGCGGTCGAGCACTATCATTGGCTCACGCCCGCCGAGATGCTGGACGGGCTCGGCATGGCCGAGACCACGCCGGGACCGCTGATCATGGTGCTGCAATTCGTCGGCTTCATCGCGGCGGCACGCGATCCCGGCGGCCTGCCGCCGCTGATCGCGGGCACGCTCGGCGGCCTGCTCGCGACCTGGGTCACCTTCACGCCCTGCTTCCTGTGGATCTTCGTCGGCGCGCCGTACATCGAACGGCTGCGCGGCAACAAGGCTCTTGCCGGCGCCCTCGGCGCCATCACGGCGGCCGTGGTGGGCGTGATCCTCAACCTGTCGATCTGGTTCGCGCTGCATACGCTGTTTCACCAGACCTTTCCGGTGCGAGGCTTCGGTCTGGATTTCGACGCGCCGGTGCTTTCGAGCGTCGATGGCCCGGCGTTGGTGCTCGCGCTCGCCGCGGCGGTGGCCATCATCCGCTTCAAGCAGGGCATGCTGACGGTGCTCGCGGCGTCCTGCGCCGCAGGCGTGCTGCTCAGGCTCGCAGGATGGAGCTGACGGCATCGCGGCTCACACCACGTCGGCCGGGGCGAGCTTGCAGGCGCAGCCGTCGGCCTCGATCTGCAGGGTCGGATGCTGGATGTTGAAACGATGCGACAGCTCGGCGCAGACCCGATGCAGAAAGGCATCGTCGGTCCCACCGGGCCGGACCAGATGCGCCGTCAGCGCGGTCTCGTTGGTGCTCATCGGCCAGATGTGAAGATCGTGCACCTCGCTGACGCCGTCGAGGGCGGCGAGATAATCGCGCACCGCCGGCAGCTGAATGTCGCGCGGCACGGCGTCGAGCGCCAGATTGACGCTGTCGCGCGCCAGCTCCCAGCCGCTGAGCAACACCACGGCGGCGATGACGAGGCTGACCGCGGGATCGATCCACAGCCAGCCCGTCCAGATCGTGAGCAGGGCCGCAAGAACAACGCCGAACGACACGGCGGCATCGGCCGCCATGTGCAGATAGGCGCCGCGGATGTTGAGGTCGGTGTCGCGGCCGCGCATGAACAGCAGCGCGGTCGCGCCGTTGATGACGATGCCGAGCGCTGCGACCCACAGCACGGTGGTGCCTGCCACCTCGCCCGGACTGCGCAACCGGTCGAAGGCCTCCACCGCGATGCCGCCGACCACGAGCAGCAGCAGCCCGGCATTGATCAGCGCCGCCAGGATCGAGGCGCGACGATAGCCGTAGGTGTGGCGGTCGGTCGGCCTGCGGCCCGACAGCCACAGTGCGCCCCAGGCCAGCAGTAGCGACATCACGTCGGAGAGGTTGTGAACCGCGTCCGAGATCAGGGCAAGCGAATGGGCGGCGTAGCCGAACACGAACTCGGCGATGACGAAGGCGGTGTTGAGCGAGACGCCGACCGCGAACGCCGTACCGAAACTCGCCGGCGCATGGCTGTGGCCGACATGGCCATGCGCATGGGGCTGGGAATGAGAGGGGCCATGATCATGGGAATGATCATGGCCCCGATGATGAGAATGCGGGTGCGCCATCCGACCTCGTCCCCGGCGATCGCGCGTGCCGCGATCGCCCGCTGTCCCATATAAAGAGGCGCCGGACGGATACTATTACGTTGCGACTTGCGCTCCCCGGCCGCCGACCCGCAGCGACCTCAATCATAGAACTCCGGTGCGAGCTTGAGGCCGTCGCGCTGCGCCTTGTCGTGGTTGATCCAGAGCTGCGCCTTGTCCTTGGTCAGTACGCCGGCGATCTTCTCCATCGAGGCCAGAGTCTGCTCCTTGCTGGCATTCATCGCGGGCACGCGGCGGCTGTCCCAATTGCTGCGAAAATGGACCGCATCGCCTGACAGCACGATCTCGCCAGTCTTCGGCAGCTTGACCAGCAGCGATTGATGGCCCGGGGTGTGGCCGGGCGTGGCCAGGATGATCACGCTGCCATCGCTGAAGACGTCGCGATCCCCGTCCAGCAATGTGACCGGATGATCCTTCTTGAAGCGGGGCCGGCCATCGGCACCCGGCCAGTCATATTCGGCCCGCTGAACATAGAGCATCGCATCCGGCAACAGTTCGACATTGCCGATGTGATCAGGATGGGTATGCGAGACGGCGAGCACCTTGATGTCGGACGGCTTGACGCCGACCTGCTCGAGTTGCCCGATCAGCGTCTTGGGACGATGCCAGGTGACGGCCTTCGGGTCGGACGGCGGAAGCCCGTTCGGCATCGATGCCACGGCATCGGCGATGCCCGTGTCCCACAGCATCCAGCCCTGCGCATGTTTGATCAGATAGCAGTTGTCGACGAAATCCATCGACTGGCCCTCGTTGACCCCAGGCGACCAGCGGGAAATGTCACCGGCTTTACCCTCACCACAATTGAGGATGTAGAGCCGCTCGACGCCGCCGGACTGTGCATGACTCGCCGCCGGCAGTGCTGCCAAGATCATCGCCGCAACGGCGCACGCGAGGTGCCTCATCTGGTTCGCTCCCTGTTTTGCGGCCCGTTCAGGGCCGTCCGACGAACAGCGCACCGCCGGCCGGCGGCGCCACGTTCGGCTTCAACGGTGATAACCCCGACGCGTCACACCCACCAGACCGGCTCCCGCGGTCTTACCTTGCTACTCGATCGGCCGGTTGAACTTGTTCGACTTCGGCAGGCCCTGCGCGATGCGGCCGGCATCGGCGCGATTGCCGCGGTAGTCGGCCAGGTCCTTCCAGCTCAGGCCCTGGTCGCGGCCGGCGGAATCCTTCCAGGCCAGCCCCTGCTTCTGCTCGAAGGTGGTGACGTCGGACAGCTGCGCGCTGGTGTATTTCTGCAGGCGCACGCCGCGGCCGCGCGCCATCTCCGGCACCTGGTCGAGTCCGAACACCACCATCTTGTGGTTGGTGCCGATGACCGCGACCTGATCGCCCGAGACGGTCGTGATCGCGCGCGCTTCGGCCGGCGCCGTCACGTTCAGCACCTGCTTGCCCTTGCGGGTGTTGCTGACGCAATCCTCCTCCTTGACCACGAAGCCCTGGCCGTCCGAGGCCGCCACCAGGAATTTGCGCTCGCCCTTGCTGACGAACATCGACACGATCGAGGCATCCTGATCGAGGTCGATGAACATGCGGATCGGCTCGCCATGGCCGCGTCCGCCGGGCAGCTTGCCGACATCGAGCGAGTAGAACTTGCCATTGCTGGCGAACAGCAGCACCTTCGAGGTGTTCTCGGCAAAGAACGTCTGGCCGAGCTGGTCGTCGGTCTTGAACTGCAGGTTCGACAGGTCGGCGACGTGACCCTTCAAGGTGCGCACCCAGCCCTTGTCGGAGACGACGACCGTGACCGGCTCGCGCTCGATGAAGGCTTCTTCAATGGCGGCAAGGTCATGCTCGGGCGCGTCGGCGAAATTGGTGCGGCGTCGGCCTAGCGGCGTCTTCGGCCCGAACAGGTCGCGCACGGTCTTGACCTGCTCGCCGACCTTGGCCCATTGCAGTTCCTCGGAACCCAGCAGCGCGTTGATGCCCTTCAGCTCGCCGCGCAGGTTCTTTTCCTCGGTGCGGATCTCCATCTCCTCGAGCTTGCGCAGAGAGCGCAGGCGCATGTTGAGGATGGCTTCCGCCTGCACCTCGGAGAGCTTGAAGGTCTTCATCAGGACCGGCTTGGGCTCATCCTCGGTGCGGATGATCCTGATCACCTCGTCGATGTTCAGATAGGCGATCAGATAGCCGCCGAGGATCTCCAGCCGATTCTCGATCTGCTTCTTGCGGTAGTTCGAGCGGCGCAGCAGCACGTCGCGGAGATGGTCGAGCCATTCGCGCAGGCACTCGGCAAGGCCCACCACCTTGGGGATGCGGCCTTTGATCAGCACGTTGAGGTTCAGCGGAATCTTGCTCTCGAGATCGGTGAGCCGGAACAGCGATTCCATCATCAGCGCCGGATCGACGTTCTTCGACTTCGGCTCGATCACGAGGCGCACGTCCTCGGCGGATTCGTCGCGGACGTCGCCGACCAGCGGCAGCTTCTTCTCGTTGAGCAGCTCGGCGATCTTCTCGACCAGGCGCGACTTCTGCACGAGATAGGGAATCTCGGTGATGACGACGATCCAGGTGCCGCGGTTGCCCTCCTCCTGCTTCCACTTGGCGCGGACACGGAACGAGCCGCGGCCGGTGGTGTAGGCCTCGATGATCGACTCCTTGGAATCGATCACAGTGCCGCCGGTCGGGAAGTCCGGTCCCTTCACCCAGCGCAGCAGCGCGCGCGACTTGGCGTCGGGCTTCTCGATGAGATGCAGCGCGGCGTCGCATAGCTCGGCGGCGTTGTGCGGCGGGATCGAGGTCGCCATGCCCACGGCGATGCCCTGGGCACCGTTGGCGAGCAGGTTCGGGAACCCGCCGGGCAGCACCACCGGCTCCTTGGACTGGCCGTCATAGTTCGGCCGGAACTCGACGCCGTCCTCGTCGATGCCTTCGAGCAGCAGCCGCGCGACGTCAGTCATGCGCGCTTCGGTGTAACGGTAGGCGGCGGCGTTATCGCCGTCGATGTTGCCGAAATTGCCCTGGCCGTCGACCAGCGGATAGCGCGAGGAGAAATCCTGCGCGAGGCGCACCATCGCGTCGTAGATCGCCTGGTCGCCATGCGGATGGAACGAGCCCATCACGTCACCGACGATCTTGGCGGACTTCTTGAATGCCGTACCGGGATCGAGCCGCAGCAGCCGCATGCCATAAAGGATGCGCCGGTGCACGGGTTTGAGGCCGTCGCGCGCGTCGGGCAGCGCGCGGTGCATGATGGTCGAGAGCGCATAGGCGAGATAGCGCTCTTCCAGCGCCTCGCGCAGTGCGACCTCGTGAATCTCGGCCGGTTCCGGCGGAATCAGGGCTTTTCCCATTTGCTATGCGCTTTCAACGGGTTAGCTCGTCGGATGAGCTATTTTGGGAACATTTGCGAACACGCTTTATGCGATCGTGGGCCGGGGCGCAACGTCGCCATGCCCCCGGGCAGCCCGCCGCACGGGTTGGAACTTGCAGCGGCCGGCGCGAGCCCAGAGCGGTCTGCATTCCAAAGAGGCACACACGGCCGCCGCGGCGGATGTTGGTGTCCAGCCATGAGCGTCGTGCATGATGACCACCATGTGAGTTGCTCCTCGCCCTGATCGTCGCGCGATGATGTGGCACCGACATCTCGGCTGCTGATGATGTCATCGACGTCGGTTAGTCTCGCCCCCGCGCGCGATCGCCGGCGTCTCCGTGACGGAATCGCGCGCGATCGTCGTATCAGGCCGCTCCTTGACAGCGGTCAGTCCTCCCCTGTGAGAAAGGCAATCCCCCCATGAGCTCAGGATTCGTGACGACATCGGACGGCACGCAGATCTTCTACAAGGATTGGGGCTCGGGCCAGCCCATCGTCTTTCATCATGGCTGGCCGCTGTCGTCCGACGACTGGGACACGCAGATGCTGTTCTTCCTCGACAAGGGTTTTCGCGTCATCGCGCATGACCGGCGCGGCCACGGCCGCTCGAGCCAGACCGAGAACGGCAACGAGATGGACACCTATGCCGCCGACGTGGCGGCCTTGGTCGAAAAGCTCGACCTCAAGGACGCGATCCATGTCGGCCATTCCACCGGCGGCGGCGAGGCCGCTCATTACGTCGCACGCGCCGGCAAGGGCCGCGTCGCCAAGGCTGTGCTGATCGGCGCGATCCCGCCGGTCATGGTGAAGTCGGATAAGAATCCGGGCGGCCTGCCGATCGAGGTGTTCGACGGCTTCCGCGCCTCTCTCGCCGCCAACCGCGCGCAGTTCTATCTCGATATCGCCAGCGGGCCCTTCTACAGCTTCAACCGGCCGGGCGCGACGATCTCCGAAGGCGTGATCCGCAACTGGTGGCGCCAGGGCATGATGGGCGGCACCAAAGCGCACTACGATTGCATCAAGGCGTTCTCGGAGACCGACTTCACCGAGGATCTCAAGTCGATCGACGTGCCGGTGCTGCTGATGCATGGCGAGGACGACCAGATCGTGCCGATCGACGATTCCGCCCGCATCGGCATCAAGCTCCTGAAGCACGGCACCTTGAAGACCTATCCCGGCTTCCCGCATGGGATGGCCACCACCCATGCCGAAATGATCAACGCCGACCTGCTCGCGTTCATCAGGGCGTAAACGACACACACAACGTCGTTCCCCGGCTTGGCCGGGGGACGACGTACTACCTCGGCCGGCCTTGGGAGCAGGACCACCTGCTCGGGCGTAGGGCGGCGAGCTGTCAGCCAGCGGAGCGCTTCCTGACTTCCGTGTCAGAATCTGGCGCATTTGTAAGTTGAAGCAGAGGCCGCTATCACCTCATCTGGTCTTCCTTGCGCGGCGAGAACCGCCGCATGGCATGGAGGATCTTCCGATGATCAACAGACTTCTCACCGGTCTCGTCGCGGCCACGATCGCCGCTACGTTGGCAGTTGCTTCGCCCGTCCTCGCGCGTGGCGGCGGCTTCGGCGGTGGCGGACATGGCGGCTTTGGCGGCGGTCATTTCGGTGGCGGCGGGATGCATATGGGCGGCATGGGTGGTGCACATTTTGGCGGAGCGCATTTTGGTGGCGCCCGCTTTGCTGGCGGGCCGATGGGAGCGCATGCCGCGTTCGGCCCGCGCTTCGCCGGCCCCGGCTGGCATGGCAGGCCGTTTATCGGACGCCACGCCTTCTTCCACCACCATCGCCGCTTTGCCGTCTTCGGCGCACCATTCCTCTATACCGGCTATGGCTATGACGACGGCTGCTGGCGGCGCAGCTTGACGCCCTGGGGCTGGCAATGGGTCAATGCGTGCGGAGACACCTGGTACTAGCGCATGATGACGGCACCTTTTCGTGGTCGCCACCGAACAGGTCTGCCCTGCCGCGGAGCCGGATCGTCTGGTGGAGCAGTTTGATCTTCGCTATCCTGACCACCGAACCAATGAGAGGCGAACGTCAGATCCGAAGCTTCCCTGGCACCAATGAGTTGGCTGGTGGTCCTTTGACCCAACATTCGCAAACCTCCGCCGGATAGGATGCGGATGTTGGGATCGGACCACCAGCAGTGACAGTCGCGCGGAGGCGAGCATGACCAGAAGTCACCGTCGCATTCTCGTCGTCGAGGACGATCCGGAGACTGCAGGGCAGCTCGCCGAAGAGCTCACGACCTCCGGCTACGAGGTCGATCTTGCCGCAACGGGCCGCGAGGCGCTCAGCCGGGGCGGCGAACGCGACTATGCCGTCATTACCATCGACCGCATGCTGCCCGATATCGACGGCATCGCGGTGATGCGGCAGCTGCGTCACGATGGCATTGCCGCCCCCTTCCTGATCATCTCCGCACTCGGCGAGGTCGACGAGCGCGTGCGGGGCTTGCGCGCCGGCGGCGACGACTATCTGGTCAAACCGTTCTCCTTCGTCGAACTGCTGGCGCGCCTGGAGGCGCTCGGCCGCCGCAGCGAAACGATCGCCAAGGAGACGATCCTGCGCGTCGGCGATCTCGCCGTCGACCTGATCTTGCGCAGCGCCAGCCGGCGCGGCAGGAACATTCCGCTGCTGCCGCGCGAATTCCAGTTGCTTGAATATCTCGTCCGCAACGAGGGCCGCGTCGTCTCCCGCGCGATGCTGCTGCAGCACGTCTGGGACCTGCATTTCGATCCCTCCACCAACATCATCGACGTCTATGTCGGGCGCGTCCGCCGCAAGGTCGACGACAGCCAGGCCTATCCGCTGATCCATACCATCCGCGGCATCGGGTACTGCCTCCGTGCTCCTGGCTAAGACGCTCAGCTCATCGACGTTCCGCCTGGCGCTGATCGCGATCGGGATTTTCGGCGTGATCGTCGGAGCGATGATCGCCTATGTCTATTTTGGAACGCTGGCCTATGTGCGCAGCCGGGTCGGCGATGTCGGCGATCACGACAGCTTCACGAGGACGATCGCCCTCGCGATGATCGCGGCCGCCGTGCTGCTCCTCGTGCTGGCTGCCGTCGCCGCAGTGCTGGTGACGCGGCGGACGGTCGGGCGAATCGAGCAGATCAACGCCACCAGCCGTGCCATCATGCTTTCCGGTCTCGACCAGCGAATTCCGCTCCGCGGCAGCCACGACGAATGGGACCGCGTTGCCGAGAACCTGAACCAGATGCTGGATCGCATCGAGACGCTGATGGGCGAGGTCAAGCAGGTCGGCGACAACGTGGCCCACGATTTGCGCACGCCGCTCACGCGCGTGCGCGGACGGCTCGAGAAGGCCTATCATGGTCCACGCAACAGCGAGACCGACGCGGCGCTGATCGGGGACACTATTGCCGATCTCGACGCGGTGCTCGGCATGTTCACCTCCATCACGCGCATTTCCGAGATCGAGACCAGGGCGCGCAAGGGCGCATTCCGCGAGCTGAACCTGGTCGACATCGCAGGCGAAGTCGTCGAACTCTACGACGCCGCGGCCGAGCAGGTTACGACCCGTCTCTCTCTTGCCGGCGACGGCGAGGTGAAGGTCACGGGTGACCGCGACCTCCTGTTCGATGCCATCGCCAATCTCGTCGACAACGCCGTCAAGCACGGCCGCGCACGCGGCCAGGTGACCGTGACCTGCGCCACCAGAGATGGAGCAGCAATGATCGCGATCGCCGACAACGGCCCTGGCATCCCTGCGGACCAGCACGACCAAGTGTTCAAGCGTTTCTACCGGCTCGAGCGGAGCCGTTACACGCCGGGCAATGGACTGGGCTTGAGCCTTGCCGCCGCCGTGGCGCATCTGCATGGTGCCGACATCGCGCTGCTCGACAATGCTCCGGGCCTCGTGGTCGAGCTCAGATTTCCACTGCGTCCGCCCCCTGAGGCGGCATAGGCCCGCCTCGTGGGCCGTCGCGCGCATCGCGCCGACCCTCCAGGATTTCCGAAAGACGAAGCGAAATATCTCCGCGCGCGGACCGCAAAAGCACGGACGGAACCTAAGTCGCGCTTGTGGGTTTGCACAGGCGAGGTCGTATTGCGTTAGCGCCGTTGGCGGGCTGAGACGGCGGCCATTGCTGTCTCACACGAGCCAAGTTCGTGCCAGCAGGGTCCGAAGGCGGTCCATGCTGCATGCGGACTTCACAGATGAAGAACTTTTCCGACGCTTCCTTTTCACCCGAGCTCATCGCGCTGATGACGGAAGCGCTCGATGCGGCCGTTGCCGCCTTGCCCGAGCCGGTCAGTTCAACCCATGTCACGCTTCTTGCCGAAGCGGTGCTGCGCACGGCCAAGACAGGTGAGCGAGATCCCGTTGCGATGCAACGCTTAGCGCTGCTCGAGTTGCAAATCATGCCACGCGTGTAGGCCGATCGCCCTCTCTTCGCGGTTCGTCGTACCTCTGCAGGGGATGCGAACTTCGCAAACCGGGCGCGAGCTTGACGATCTCTCCGTGCCTGTCGACGGGCCCCCCCCTGGGCGCCGCACTGCACTCATTCGTTATTGACAAATCTATTCGTCACTGACTAACTCTCGCCCACTGACCGCCGACAGAGCGGACCAACGGGGAGGATCTTCATGCGACGGCAGCTGCTGGCCTGCGCGTTCCTGGCAACGACGTCATTCATTGCGACCAACGCCTCAGCTCAGGTCTCCGACGACGTGGTGCGGATCGGGGTGCTGACCGACCTGTCGAGCTGGGGGCGCGACAACAGCGGGCCCGGCTCGGTCGAGGCGGCGAAGATGGCGGTGGAGGAGTTCGGCCCGACCGTGCTCGGCAAGCCGATCGAGATCATCAGCGCCGATCACCAGATGAAGACCGACGTCGGCACCACGGTCGTGCGCGACTGGTTCGACAACGGCAAGGTCGATGCCGTCGTCGACATCCCCAATTCCGGCATCGCGATCGCCGTGCACAACATGGTGCGCGAGCGCAACAAGATCGCGCTGCTGTCGGGGCCCGGCGCGAGCTCGCTGACCGACGAGCTGTGTAGCCCCAACACCGTGCACTTCACCTACGACACCTATGCGCTGTCCAAGGTGACCACCTCGGCCGTGATCAGCCAGGGCGGCAAGTCCTGGTACTTCATCACCGCGGACTACGCGTTCGGCCAGCAGCTGGAGAAGGACGCGACGCGCTTCATCAAGGAGCTCGGCGGCACCATCCTCGGCGGCGTCAAGCATCCGACCAACACCGCGGACTTCTCCTCATTCGCGCTGCAGGCGCAGAGCTCCAAGGCCGACGTCGTCGCCTTCGCCAATGCCGGCCAGGACACCGACAACGCGATCAAGCAGTCCGGCGAGTTCGGCCTGGTCAAGGGCGGCCAGAAGCTGGTCGGCCTGCTGATGTTCGACACCGACGTGCATGCGATCGGTCTCGAGGCCGCACAAGGCACCTACATGACCACGGCCTCCTATTGGGCCATGGACGACGCCACCCGCGCCTGGTCGAAGAGGTTCTTCGCCCGCACCAAGGTCATGCCGACGATGATCCAGAGCGGCGTCTACGGCGCGGTGCTGCACTATCTGAAGGCGATCAAGGCCGCGGGCACCGACGATCCCAAGGCTGTGATGGCCAAGATGCGCGAGCTGCCAATCGAGGACACCTTCGTCCATGGCGGTCGCTTGCGCGAGGACGGCCGCGTCATCCGCGACATGTATCTCGCCCGCGTCAAGACGCCGTCGGAGTCGAAGGAGCCGTGGGACTATCTGGAGATCGTCAAGACCGTGAAGGGCGAGGATGCGTTCCGTCCGGTCTCCGAATCCAAGTGCCCGCTGTTGAAGAAGTAGGAGCGCACGCATGGCCGGAGCTGAGCCCAAGGACGGCGACACCTTTGATTGCGACGTGCTGGTGGTCGGCTCCGGCGCGGCCGGGCTGTCGGCGGCGGTCACCGCCGCCCATGCCGGGCTGAAGGTCGTCGTCACCGAGAAGGAGCCGCGCTTCGGCGGCACCACCGCGCGCTCCGGCGGCTGGCTGTGGATTCCCGGCACGTCGCTGGCCAAGGCCTGGGGCATCGACGAGCCGCCCGAGCTGGCGCGCACCTATCTGCGCCATGAGGCCGGCAATTCCTTCGACGCGGCGCGGGTCGATGCGTTCCTGACCAAGGGCCCGGAGGCGGTCGACTTCTTCACCGGCAAGACCGCGCTGAAGTTCGACATGCCGCTGACCTTCCCGGACTATCACGCGGAGGCACCGGGCGGCACGCAGGGCGGCCGCTCGATGGTGACGCGGCCGTTCGACGCCCGTGAGCTCGGCCAGCACATCAAGGATCTCGGCCAGCCCCTGCCCGAGCTCACGGTGTTCGGCATGATGCTGGGCTCGGGCAAGGAGATCATCCATTTCATGCGCGCGACCAAGTCACTGACCTCGGCCTTCTATGTCGCGAAGCGACTGTCGAAGCATGCGCTGGACGTGCTGCGCCATGGCCGCGGCATGACGCTCACCAACGGCAATGCGCTAGCCGGCCGGCTTGCGAAGTCGGCGTTCGACCTTGGCATTCCCCTGTGGCTGTCGTCTCCGGTGGCTGAGCTGATCCGCGACGGCGACGCCGTGCGCGGCGCCGTCGTGACCCGTCAGGGCCGGCGTATCCGAGTCAATGCGCGGCTCGGCGTCGTGCTGGCCTGCGGCGGGTTCCCGCATGACGTTGCACGACGCAAGGCGATGTTTCCGCATGCGCCGACCGGCCAGGAGCATGTGTCGCCCGGCCCCGTCGGCAACACCGGCGACGGCCTTCGGCTGGCGGAAGCCGTCGGCGGCCGTGTCGAGGACGGCCTGCCGCATGCCGCGGCCTGGGTGCCGGTCTCCGTCACCACGCGCAAGGATGGCAGCAAGGGCGTGATGCCGCACTTCATCGACCGCGCCAAGCCCGGCGTGATCGCGGTGACCGCCGACGGCGTGCGCTTCGCCAACGAAGGCAATTCCTACCACGACTTCGTGCAGGCGATGATCAAGGCGGCGAAGCCCGGCCGCGAGATCGCGGCGTGGCTGATCACCGACCACCGATCCTTGCGCCGCTACGGCCTCGGCTGCGTGCCGCCGTTCCCGATGCCGCTCGGCCACCATCTCAGCACCGGCTATCTCAAGCGCGGCGCGACACTCGCCGAGCTTGCGAGCGCCACCGGCATCGATGCGAAGGCGTTGGACGCGACGGTCGCAGCGTTCAACGCTGACGCTGCGCTCGGGCAGGATCCGACCTTCGGCAAGGGCTCGCGCGCCTATAACCGTTATCAGGGCGATGCGCTGCACGGGCCGAACCCGTGCGTCGCGCCGATCCAGGACGGGCCGTTCTATGCCATCAAGATGGTGATCGGCGATCTCGGCACCTATGCCGGCATCCGCACCGACGAGCACGCCCGCGCGCTCGATGCGCAGGGGCAGCCGATCGAGGGGCTCTATGCCGCCGGCAACGACATGGCGAGCATCATGGGCGGCAACTATCCCGGCGCCGGCATCACGCTGGGGCCGGCGCTGACCTTCGGCTACATTGCCGGCCGGCATCTCGCCGATCGCGCCAGGCAAAGGAGCGCCGCATGAGCGACGACGGTCAGATGCTCGCCGGCCGGCTCGCGCTGGTCACGGGAGCGGCGCATGGCAATGGCCGCGCCATCGCGCTGGGGCTCGCGGACCGCGGCTCTGATGTCATCATCACCGACATCGACACGGATGATGCCGAGCGCTGCGCAGCCGAGATCCGCGGCCACGGCCGCAAGGCCTGGGCGCATCGACTCGACGTCACCGACGCCGCCGGCTGCATCGCGTTGGCGACCCAGCTGCGCGCCGAGGTCGGTGACATCTCTATCCTCGTCAACAATGCCGGCATCATCATCCGCGAGGGCATCGACTCGCCGCGCGCACCACAGAACTGGCAGCGCGTGCTCGACGTCAATCTCAACGGCGTCTTCAACGTC
This sequence comes from Bradyrhizobium ontarionense, assembly GCF_021088345.1. NCBI lineage: Bacteria > Pseudomonadati > Pseudomonadota > Alphaproteobacteria > Hyphomicrobiales > Nitrobacteraceae > Bradyrhizobium > Bradyrhizobium ontarionense. Next base: position 1,707,935 of record NZ_CP088156.1, read on the forward strand.
ACCTACGCGTTTCTCGCCGCGTTGCGCGAGACCCGCGGCACGATCGTCAACATCGCCTCCGTCGCCTCCTTCATCGGCATCAGCAAGACGCTCGGCTATTCGCCGTCCAAGGGCGGCGTGAAGTCGCTGACCCAGGCGCTGGCGCGCGAGCTCGCCGCCGACGGCATCCGCGTCAACGCCATCGCGCCCGGCGTGATCGCGACCGCGATGACGGAATCGACGCGCAACGATCCGGAACGTCTCGCGGGCTTCATGACCCGCACGCCGCTCGGCCGGGTCGGACAGCCGGAGGAGTTGGTCGGCCCGGTGGCGTTTCTGGTCTCCGACATGGCGTCCTACGTCAACGGCGTCACGCTGCCGGTCGACGGCGGCTTCCTCGCGGTGTAGGCACGGCGCCGGACCAGGGACGACGCAAAGCATGGGCAGAGAGAGCCGCGGCATCCAGTCGATCGAGGTGGGCGGCACCTTGCTGCAGGCGCTGGCGCGCAGCGGCGAGCCGATGATGCTGCGCGACCTCGCCCGCGAGGCCGGGCTGTCGCCGGCCAAGGCGCATCCCTATCTCGTCAGCTTCTCGCGCATCGGCCTGATCGAGCAGGACCAAACCACCGGCCGCTACGAGATCGGCCCGCTCGCGCTCGAGCTCGGCCTGATCAGCCTGCGCCGGCTCTCAGCGGTGCGGATCGCGACGCCCAAGATCGCGGCGCTCGCAAGCGCCATCGATCATGCGGTGTCGCTCGCGGTGTGGGGGACCAACGGCCCAACTGTCGTGCGGCTGGAGGAGCCGAGCCATCCGGTCCACATCGTGATGCGCGTCGGCTCGATCATGGCGCTGCTGGAGACCGCGACGGGCCGCGCCTTCGCAGCCTTCTTGCCGCCCAAGACGGTGAGGGCCGCGCTCGACGCCGGCCTCGATCGTCTCGGCGTGGGCTACAATCCGAAACGCGCGCCGAAAAGCCGTGAGGTCGCGGAGATGCTGGCCGAGGTGCGCGCCCAGGGGCTGGCGCGCGCCGTCGGCGATCCCCTGCCCGGCGTCAATGCGTTCGCAGCACCGGTGTTCGATCACGCCGGCCATGTCGCGCTGGTGATCACCGCGATGGGGCCGGCCGGCACCTTCGACGCCGGCTGGCAATCACCGCTCGCGACGCGCTTACGCGCCTGCGCGGCCGAGATCTCCAAGCAGCTCGGTCACGGCACTGTACAGCCGTGAGGCTCAGGCCGCCGCCGAGCGCTTCTCCGGCCACGGCTCCGCCCAGGCCGGCAGCCGCATCAGCCCGTCGAGCCAGCGCACGATGTTGGGAAACGACTCCAGCGGCATCTCGGCCTCGCGCCAGTCGGTCGCCATCGAGGCCGCCGCGAAATCCGCGATGGTGAGGCGGTCGCAGGCGATATGGTCGTGCGACCGCAAGTGACCATCGAGCACGGCCGCGAACGTCTTCAGGCTCGGCGCCTTCGCGACCAGCGCTGCGCGATCCGGCGTACCCAGCCCGAAAGTCTTGCGCACGATGTGCTCGAAATAGAACGGCCCCACCGCCGGTGCCCAGTGACAATCGTTCCACGCCAGCCAGCGCAGCACCTCGACCTGCTCCTGCGGCTGGCGCGCCGGCCACATGTCGCAGCTCTCACTGACGCAGAGATGGGCCATGATGGCGTTGGACTCCCACAGCACGGTGTCGCCATCGACCAGCACAGGTGCCTTCATGTTGGGATTGAGCGCGGCGAACTCCGGCGTCTTCAGCCCGCGGCTGATGTCGATGAACTCGGCCGGCACGCCGAGATGCTTGACCAGCGCCAGCACGCGCCGCGGGGCCTGGGCCTTGATCCAGTAGATCTTCATGACGGGTCTCCTTGCCTGTTACCTTGAAGACGAACGCATCAGCACCAGATCGACAGCAGGCCGCAAAAAAAGCAGCGGTCGTTTCCTGCCCGCATGGCACGGATATTGCTGCAGTGCGGGAGCGGAAGAGACCGGGTGGCGAAAGCCATCCGGCGCCGAAGGAGCAACCGCCCCGGAAACTCTCAGGCAAAGGGACCGCAACCTGTTTCGACACTCTGGAAAGCGGAGCGCTCTCGCTCCCGCCGACGGTGTAAGTCTGGAGCCGATTCACGGCGCCAGGTGAAGCTCTCAGGCCAATGACAGAGGGGGCATGCAATCCCGCGCAGCAAGCACGCGGGCCTGGAGCATACGCATGTCTACCCCTGAAAACACCCATGTCGCCGTCATCGGCGCCGGCATCACCGGCATCACCACTGCCTACAATCTCGCCAAACGCGGCTGCCGCGTCACCATCTTCGACCGCCACCCTTACGCGGCCATGGAGACCTCGTTCGCCAATGGCGGGCAATTATCGGTCTCCAATGCCGAGGTCTGGAACAGCTGGGCCACGGTCTGGAAGGGCATCAAATGGATGACGACGCCGGGCGCTCCGCTGCTCGTCAATCCGACCCCGACCTGGCACAAGATCAGCTGGATGATGGAGTTCATCGCCAACATCCCGCGCTACGAGGAGAACACCGTCACCACCGTGCGCATGGCGCTCGAGGCGCGCGCGCATCTCCGCAAGATCGCGGCCGACGAGGGCATCGACTTCGACTGCGAGGATCGCGGCATCCTGCACTTCTACGAGACCAAGAAGGAGTTCGACTCGGCCGCAGGCGTCTCGGCGCTGCTCGCCAAGGGCGGGCTGGAGCGCCGCACCGTGACGCCGTCGGAAATGAAGGCGATCGAACCGGCGCTGCGCGGCAACTACTACGGCGGCTTCTACACGCCGAGCGACTTCACCGGCGACATCCACAAATTCACCATCGGGCTCGCCAAGGCCTGCGAGCGGCTCGGCGTCGCGATGCGACTGTCGGACGAGGTGCTGTCGGTCTCGGCCAGCGATCGCGGCGTCACCGTGATCAGCCAGTCGACCGAGCCGCAGCTGGAGAAGACCGCGCCGCCGACCGAAGTTCATCAGTTCGACCGCATCGTGGTCTGCGCCGGCGTGCTGTCGCGCCAGTTCGCCCGTGCGCTCGGAGACCGCGTCAACATCTACCCCGTGAAGGGCTATTCGATCACGCTGCAGCTCTCGGAAAAATCCGACCAGGAGGCCGCGCCCTGGGTCAGCCTGCTCGACGACGCCGCCAAGATCGTCTCCAGCCGGCTCGGGCCGACGCGGCTGCGCGTCGCCGGCACCGCGGAATACAACGGCTACAATCGCGACATCAGGGCTGAGCGCATCTCGCCCCTGATCAACTGGTGCCGGGCGCATTTTCCGGGGCTGTCGACGCGGCAGTCGGTGCCGTGGACCGGCCTGCGGCCGATGATGCCGGACATGCTGCCGCGGGTCGGCCGCGGCAAAAATCCGCGGGTGTTCTACAACACCGGCCACGGCCATCTCGGCTGGACATTGGCGACCGCGACGGCCGATGCAGTATCGGCGCTGGTGGTGGCCCGGCCGAACGCGGCGTGATGCGGGCGGCAATGTCGGAGACTCGCTGTCTCACCGCCGTCATTCCGGGGCGCCCGCAGGGCGAGCCCGGAATCCATAACCACGACTGTGGGTGAGAAAACGAGTGCGCGGCCACGGCGATCTCGCGCCACAATGACGGCCTGTGAGTATGGATTCCGGGCTCGCCCTGCGGGCGCCCCGGAATGACGTGCTGAGAGGTTGTGGCCTGCACATGCGATGAGTTCGTTGCACGACTTATCGCGCGAAGACGGGGCCGCCCCTCACATCGCCCGCACCGCCGCTCGCGCGGTGAGAATGCAGCCGGGCAGGAAGGTGCCTTCCAGCGACCGCTTGCCCGAGGCGCCCCCGCCGCCGAAGCCGGCGGCCTCGCCCACCGCATAGAGGCCGCTGATCGGCGCGCCCACCGCATCGAGCACGCTGCTCTGCAGATCGGTCTTGAGACCACCGAGACTCTTGCGGGTAATGAGCTGCATGTGAATGGCGATGTACGGCCCTGCCCCGCTCATCTGCAACGGTGCCGGCTTGCAGGTGCGCAGCTTGTCGGGCCCCCATTGGCGCGCATGCAGGATGCGGCGCAGCTGATCGTCATTGTGGAGCTTGTCACCGTTCCTGAAATTGGCGTCGAACGCGTCAGCGGTTGCCTGCAGCACTTCAGGCCTCACATCGTCCGTGCCCGTCAGTGCATTCATCTTGGCGGCAAGACCGGCCAGCGTGTCGTCGACCAGGAAGTGCCGGCTCTCGCGCTGCATCTGCCGCACCAGCCGATGATTGCCGAGCAGCGTCTCCTTCAGGAACATCGGCATCTGCCGGTCGCGGATGCGCGCATTGTGCTCGGCGCCGGATATGGCGAACTCCTTGGCGGCGATGCGCCAGTTGAGCAGATGCCATGTGTAGGGCTTGTCCTGCGCGGCCACGCGCTGGCACAGGACGTGGGTGTCGAAACCGGTGACCAGCGGCTCGGGGCCGATACGCTCGCCTCTGTGGTTGAGCCACAGTGCCGATTTGCACGGCACCAGCGACAGGCCGTGGCCCTCGAAATGCGGATGAGGATGCGGAATGCCGGCGGCGTAGTTCCACATCTCGCCGGCATGCGTGATCTGTGCGCCCACCGCGTCAGCGGCATGGTGGTGCAGCTCGCCGTCGGCGAACGGATGGGCGCCGTTGAGCATCGTCTGCGGTAGCGGCCGGCCCTTGACCCAGTTGGCACGCGTCTCCTCATGGCCGCCATTGATGCCGCCCATCGCCAGCACCGTCAGCGGCGCCGCGATGCGGATCTCGGCGCCGGTTTCCTCGTTGACGGCAACGACACCCGACACAGCCCCGGCGGCGCGATCGAGACTGATGACGCGGTGACGGTGCAGCACGTTGAGCTTGCCGCCACCATCGGCGGCGCGCATCGCTTCGATCATCACGCGGGTCAGCCGGTGCGAGGTGCCCCAGACGATGTGATAGCGCGGCAGCGAATTGCCGTCGCCCTGCAGGCCGCGCTCGGCCCAGTTGACCGCCGGCATGAAGGTCACGCCGTGCGAGAGCAGCCAGTCGTAGACTTCCGCTCGCGAATGCTCGACGTAGTAGCGCGCCCATTGCAGCGGCCAATGATCGGCTTCATCGAGCTCGCCGAAGCGCAGCCAGTCGCGCAGCGCGATCTCCGGCGTATCCGGGATCTTTATGCGCGCCTGCAGCGGCGTGCCGACCAGCGCCATGCCACCGAACGCCCACAGCGCCAGCCCGCCGAACCGCTCCGGCGTGTCCCTGTCCACCAAAGTGACCGACTTGCCGGCGCGTAGCGCCTCGAGTGCGGTGACAATGCCGGCAAGACCGCCGCCGGCAATGACGACATCGGATTGGAGCGTCGTGCTCATGTCACGGTGCGATCTTGCGCTTGAGCATGCGCGCCACAGACAGCGGCATGCGATCGAGTGAGCCCAACAGATGCGGCAACAGCTTCAGCTTGAGGCCCGTCAGTGCGGGCGGCACCACGGCCTCGATCAGATGCGGCCCCGGCGTCGCCAGCGCGCGCTCGAGCGCAGTCGTGAACTCGTCCGGCGTCGTCGCCCGGGTCGATCGCACCCCCATGCCGTCGGCAATCTGCGCGAACTTCAACACCGGCCCGTGCAGGTCGAGCTGCGCCCGCGCCTTCGGGCCGATCTCGTCGGCGCCGACCCGCTCCAGCTCAACGTTGAGCACCGAATAGGAGGCGTTGTTGAAGATCACAGCGGTGACGTTGAGCTGCTCGCGCGCGATCGTCCACAGCGACTGGATCGTGTACATCGAGCTGCCGTCGCCGATCAGCGCTAGCACCGGTCGGTCCGGACAGGCGATCGCAGCGCCGATCGCGTTCGGCAGGCCCTGCCCGATGGCGCCGCCGGTCAGCGTGATCAGATCATGGCGCGGCGCACCGGACGTGAACTTCGATAGCATCAGGCCGGAGCTGATGGCCTCGTCGACCAGGATGGCGTTGTCGGGCAGCAGATGGCCGACGGCCTTGCAGACCTTCTCGGCGGTGAGCTTCTTGCCGCGCGGACGCCCGGGCCGCGATGCCTGAGCCAACGCCGGCGTACTGCGCTCGGCCCCCAGCGCGACGGCAAGCTTGGTCAGGCTGCCTGCAGCGTCCTGCGCCGGCGTCGACAGCGTGAGCACGTTGCAGCCATCGTGCGGGAGATAGCTCTTCTTGCCGGGATAGGCGAAGAACGACACCGGCGCCTTGGCGTCGACGAGGATCAGCGTGTCGATTTCCTTGAGCTGAATCGATGCCATCTCGGCGAGATAGGCGATGCGGTCGACCGTGGGCAGGCCGGCGCCGCGCTGCATGCGCGTCGGAAAGGTCTCGGCGTAAATCTTGACGTTGGCGCTCGCGGCGACACGCGCCGCAGCCAGCAGCGCCGCCTCATGCAGCGCCATGCCGCCGAGCAGAACGGCGCTGCGGCCGCCCGCCTTGATGGCCGCGGCAACAGCCTGCACGGTGGTGTCATCGGCTGCAGCCGGCGGCGCGATCGCAGGCGCCGGCTCCGCCACCCCGCCTTGGCCCCACGAGACATCGGCCGGCAGGATCAAGGTCGCCACCTGCCCCGGACGCGAGCGCGCCACCTTCACGGCTTCGACGGCGTCGCGGCAGAGTTGCTCAGTCGTCTGCGACGTCCGCACGAATCCCGGCGACACGTTGCGCGCAACGGTCTCGATGTCGGACTGCAACTGAGCATCATATTTGACGTGGTAGGTGGCGTGGTCGCCGACGATGTTGACGACGGGCACCTTGCCCTTGCGGGCATTGTGCAGGTTCGCAAGCCCATTGCCGAGGCCGCAGCCGAGATGCAGCAACGTCGCCGCCGGCATCTCGGCCATACGGGCATAGCCGTCGGCGGCACCCGTGGCGACGCCCTCGAACAGGCAAAGCACGGCGCGCATCTCCGGCGCCGAATCCAGCGCCGCGACGAAGTGCATCTCGGAGGTGCCGGGATTGGTGAAGCAGACCCGCACGCCGGCGTTGACCAGGGTCCGTATCAGAGCTTGTGCGCCGTTTTGCACGAGAGAGGACATGACAGGGCCTGTTGCCGCGGGGGGGCGACAGACCGTGGGCGCGGCCCGATCGGCCGCGCTGTGGCGCTCCCCCAATTTGTTTGCGCCATTGTGGGATTGACCGTCTCAGAAATCCAATGAATTGTTATGGCTCGATCAATGAATTGAGATCATCAATGGAAACGCCGACTCTGCGCCAGCTGCAGCAGCTGGTCTATCTTGCGGAAGAGCGGCATTTCGCCAGAGCCGCCAAGCGCGCCCATGTCACGCAGTCGGCGTTGAGCCGCAGCCTGCAGACGCTGGAGGACGCCGCGGGCATGCGGCTGTTCGACCGCAGCTCCCGTTCCGTGGAGATCACACCGGTCGGCGAGCGGCTGGTGACGCGTGCCAGGTCGATCCTGTCCAGCGCCGACGACCTCGGCCGCGAGATGCGCCTGTTGCGCTCCGGGGATGCCGGCGAAGTGGCCGTGGGCGTCGGCGCCTTCACCGGGCTGACGCTGCTCCCCGAAGCGGTGGCCCGGCTCTATGCCAGACATCCGTCCGTCCGCGTCACCCTCGTGCAGGACAATTGGCGCGTCCTGATGGACGTCCTGCAGCAGGGCAAGCTCGACTTCTTCCTGGCGCACATTTCGGATATCCGTGCCGACGAGAGCCTCGAGGTGGAGACCCTCGGCGGCCTGCCCGGCCACTTCTATTGCCGGCGGGGCCATCCGCTGGCGCGCAGGCTGGAGATCGCCGCACGGGATCTCGCCGGCCAACGCTTCGCCTCCGTGATCATCCCGCAGGATCTCAGAGAGCGACTGCATGCGCTGATCGCGTCCCCCGACGACGACGGCTTCGCCGTCACGCTGGAATCCGAGAATGTCAGCCTGCTGGCGCAGGTCGCGATCAAATCGGACGTCGTGCTCCTGGCCGGCGATGCGGTGCTCGCCCAGGAGCTGGCCTCCGGCCAGTTGGTCCGGCTCAACGTCACCGAGTTGCAGGAGCCGCGCGCGTCGGGGCTGCTGATGGCGCAGTTCGGAATGTTGCGGCTGAAGGGGCGCACGCTGTCGCCTGCAGCCATGATGCTCATGGACATGGTGCGTGCAGAAGCAGAGAGGATACTGATCACGCCGCGGCTCCCCGCTGCCGCAAGCCCGCCGCGCCGCGGCAAGCAGCCCTCCTCGCGCGGCAAGCCGGCCACGGCAAGGCCTCGCCGCTCTCATCCCACCGCCAAGGGACGCATCTGATGTCACCGTCCCCAAACGGTGTGAGCATCCAGCAATCAGCGCGAGAGCGATGTCCGGGACATCTCCTGCAGCAGTCGCAACGTCTCCTCGGCCCTGTCCTCGGGCACGAACAGGTGATCGTGATGAAAGGCCGACACCGCGTTGACGCTGATGCCGGCAGCGGCGAGCCGCGCCGTGACCGCGGCGAGGAAGCCGACGGCATCGAGCGCGGAATGGACCGTCAGCGTGATCAGGCGTGACGCGAACTGATACGGCAGCTCTTCCCGTTCGGCGTCCTCGCGGCGAACAACGAACGTGAGACCTTCGCGCTCACGAAACAACAGCAGCGGCGCGGGCGTGGCGGCAAGGCCGGCGTCCGAGCTGGCAGTGCAGAACACGAACACGCCGTCCTGCAGCTCAGGCTGCATCGTCCGCAGCAAATTGTCCAGATTGCGCTCGCCTGCCATGGGCCGCCTCAGGACGATACGAGGCGATCCCGGCCATGCGGCGCCGTAAAATCCTGCCGCGGCCCGACCGGGACGATGCCGGTCGGATTGATGGTGCGGTGGCTCTCGTAGTAGTGCCGCTTGATGTGCTCGAAATTGACCGTCGCGGCGATGCCGGGCCATTGATAGAGATCGCGCGTGTAGGCCGAAAGATGCGGATAGTCGGCGATGCGGCGGATGTTGCACTTGAAGTGGCCGACATAGACAGCGTCGAAGCGGATCAAGGTCGTGAACAGCCGGATGTCGGCTTCGGTCATGGCGTCACCGAGCAGGAAGCGGCGCGTCGACAGCCTGTCGTCCAGCCAGTCGAGCGTCGCGAACAGCGGCCCGATCGCCTCCTCATAAGCGGCTTGCGTGGTGGCGAAGCCGCATCTGTAGACGCCGTTGTTGAGCGTGTCGTAGACGCGGGCATTGATCGCGTCGATCTCGTCGCGCAGCGCTCGCGGATAGTAGTCGCTGGGGATCGCGCCGATGCCGTCGAAGGCCGAGTTCAGCATCCGGATGATCTCGGACGACTCGTTGTTGACGATCGCGCGCCGCTCCTTATCCCACAGCACGGGCACGGTGACGCGGCCGGAGTAGTTCGGGTCGGCGGCGGTGTAGACCTGATGCAGGAATTGCGCGTGGTTGACGCCGTCCTGTACGACGCCGGGACCTCCGGCGAAGGTCCAGCCCTGCTCGCGCATCAGCCAATGCACGACGGAAACCGAGATCATGTCGGTGAGCCCCTTCAGGGCACGCATGATCAGGGTGCGATGCGCCCATGGGCAGGCCAGGCTGACATACAGGTGATAGCGCCCGGCTTCCGCCTTGAAGCCGCCGGCGCCGGTCGGGCCCGGGCTGCCGTCCGCGGTGACGAAGCTGCGGAAGGCGGAATCCTTGCGGACAAAACGGCCGCCGGAGGCGGCCGTGTCGTACCAGACGTCGTGCCATTGGCCGTCGACCAGAAGTCCCATCACGCTCTCCTCGCCATCACGCCTGAGGGGCACAGCAGGTGGGCTGCTCCGTCTCCTCAGGCGAACCGTATGAGAGGAGTACACGTCGTCCGGCCACTGCGCCAGCGCAGGCGCCAGCGCCTCTTTCAAGGCGCGGGCTCAGCGGGACATGGATCAGGACTGGAACGGAATGGTACGGCCGGGCTGCGCCGCCTGCTCGCGGGTGTAGGACACGCCGTGCACCTTCACGCCGGATGCGTTCAACAATGTGATGATACCGCCCTTGTTCGACAACGCCACGGGTGCCGCGATCGGGACCACCATGGTGGCGCCGCGCGCGATCGTGCCTTTCAGCAACATCATGTTCTTCTGCTTGTCCTTAATCTGCCAACCGTCGAGATCCACGTCGATATCGGCTGTATTGAGCAGGGTCACGGTCTCGTGCTCCGGTGTGCGCACGTCGTTGACATAGGCCGCGACGATGCGCACCAGCCCGTCGGGCACGTCGAGCGGAGGAATGTGGTCACGGTCCGGAGGTGTATGCGGCGCATCCGGGTGATCGGGATCAGGCGGAAGGATGACCTCTCCGCTGGTATCGTCCGAATGCCAGGCCTGGGTCTGGAATTTCAGGAAGATGGCGACCCATTGCTGCTGGTCGGGAAACTCGAAGATCAGTCCGCCGTCCTGCCAGGGACCGTTGTCCTTCGCGTACTGTCCGGGTGGGTTGCCCTGATTGAAATGGATGTCGTGGATGCCGCGGCCAGGCTTGAAGCCGAAATAGCGGTCGGCCTTGTCTTCCGGTCCCCACGAGATGCCGAAAGCGTAGACGAAGGCCAGCTCGTCCGACATCGCGCGCTGGACATAGGAGTCGATCTTCTCGTTGAGATCGTTGTCGGGACCGGCGGCCGACAGCGGCAACGGCTTCAGCTCCCAGGGTTGCATCAGATTGCTCCGGATGAAATCGAGCGCCACACCGCCGGGCTTGCTTTCCAGCGGGTGCAGCCCTTCCGAAAACGCCTTCAGACCATCGACGATCGGATGTTCGAAGCGCGAGCGGACCAGGAATTCGACCTCGCTGCCGTCCTGGGAGCGGACGTTGATAGCGATGCGATAGAGTTCGCCGTCAGCCGACACGAGCACCTGGTAGTGCGGACTGCCACCTGTCGCGAGACGATTGTTGATCGGCCGTCCCTTCAGCAGCGAATAATCCTTCAATGGCATCGGTGCCTCCCCTTTTCTCGTTGGTGGTTCGGGTGACGGCGCTCACGCGCCAGAGCCGGGGCGGTCCGCCCCTGCACCAGCTTACATGCCTCTCCAGACGGGTCTGTGAACGAGATCACGCGCGCAGCGTGTTTGATTGCGGCTGCGAGACGCAGCAGAGGGTCACTCCGCCGGCCGCGCCAGCCGCGCCCTCGCCCGCGTCACCGCGTTGATGAAGCCCTCGCGCGCATCCGAATGGCCCTGCCCGCGCGGTTCCAGCACGTGGCGCAGCAGGAACAGGCCGGTCAGACGAAAGCCATCGAGCAGATCCTGGTCGGACCAGCCATGGTCCTCCTCGCTTTCGCGCAGGAACGGCGGCAGCGGCAGCAGCCGGTCGGCCCACGGCGCGCCTGCGTTGCGCGATACCGCGCCGCCCGATTTCGGCGAGACGTAGATGAGGTCGGTGGTTTCGCCGGTGGCGGCGCAGGAGTCGAGATCGAGCCCGAAGCCGAGCTCGGCCAGGATCGCGAGCTCGAAGCGGACGATGTGGACTGCGGCAACGCCGGCATCCTCGAAATCATCCAGCGCATGTTCGACGCGCAGATAGATCTCCTGGTGCGGATCGCGCTCCGGCAGCAGCCGGGCCAGCGCCGCCAGATGCGTCGTGCCATAGGCGCCGTGCGAGGCCGCCATCAGCCCGGCCGCGCGCAAGGTCAGCCCGTCGATGGCGTACATGCCGAGATGCTCGTCGAGCCTTGCGCGCCACACCGCGCGCACCGTGTTGCCGGGCTGCAGGACGGGGCGCATGCGCGCGCCGCTGGCGCCGCGCACCAGGCCGAGATGACGGCCGTGCTCACGCGTCAACAGCTCGAGGACGGCCGAGGATTCGCCGTGCCGCCGCACGCCCAACACGATGCCGTCATCGGTCCATTCCATTGGACGAGCGGTCTCCACGGATCTCGCGTGTGCTGTACCAGCCAACGTCACGCATGCTTCGCCCAACATCGTAGCTTGCGCTCGATGCCTCCGCAAACACGGTCATTGCGAGCGCAGCGAAGCAATCCAGTGCCGGGAAGGAAGTCTGGATCGCTTCGCTCGCAATGGCGTGACGACGAGGTCACGCTCCACTGATCGCCACTGTGCCGCCCGTTTCAGCCCAGTCCGGGCTGCGCGCAGGCAGCTCATGCGGTGAACCAGCCGCGCGCGTCGCCCGTGAACGAGTAATACAGCCCGACCGTCGTCAGCGCACAGGAGATCACCTCGATGCCGGCATCGAGCGTCATCCCCTTCTGAGCGATGACCTGCACCAGCGAGATGTCCGACAGCACCAGCGCCGCCAGCAGCACCCAGCGCGGCCAGTTCTTGCGCCGTTGCGCCGCCAGATAGACGAAATAGAACAGCAACAGGATGACGACGCCGTTGAGCACCGTCTGGGCCGTGATCATGTCCTCGGTCATCTCGAAGGTCGGGGTGCGATCCGAGACGGCGACGGACAGCGCATCCAGCATCAGCGAGATGTAGAGCAGGACTTCGAACCACAACACGTTGCGCGGCACGCTCATCATCATTCCCTGGGGAACTCGAGCCCCATTTCCCGATAGCGATCGGGATCGTCGCCCCAGTTCTCACGCACCTTCACGAACAGGAACAGGTGCACCGGCACGCCGGTGATCTCGGCGATTTCCTTGCGCGACTGCGCGCCGATCGACTTGATCGTGGCGCCGGCCTTGCCGAGCACGATCTTGCGCTGGCTGTCGCGCTCCACGAAGATCGTCTGCTCGATGCGGATCGAGCCGTCCTTGCGCTCGGTCCAGCTGTCGGTCTCGACCGTGGATTGATACGGCAGCTCCTGGTGCAGATGCGAATAGATCTTCTCGCGGGTGATCTCGGCCGCGAGGTGCCGCATCGGCGCATCCGACATCTGGTCTTCCGGATAGTGGAACGGCCCCGCCGGCACCATCTCCGCCAGCGCCCGCCTGACATCGTCGACGCCGTCGCCCGACAGCGCCGAGATCAGGAACGTGCGTGCGAAAGTGAGCTTCTCGTTGGCAGCCGCAACCAGCGCCAGCAGCTTATCGCGCGGCACCAGGTCGACCTTGTTGACCACCAGGATCTTCTGATGCGCGACCGTCGCAGCCTTGGCCAGGATCGCCTCGGCCTCGTCGTCGAGGCCCTTCTTGGCGTCGAGCAGCACGCAGACGAGATCGGCATCATGCGCCCCGCTCCAGGCGGTGGTGACCATCGCGCGGTCGAGCCTGCGCTTCGGCGCGAAGATGCCGGGCGTGTCGACCAGGATGATCTGCGAAGCGCCTTCGATGACGATGCCGCGGATCAGCGCCCGCGTGGTCTGCACCTTGCGCGAGACGATCGTCACCTTGGAGCCGACCAGCGCGTTGACGAGCGTCGACTTCCCCACATTCGGCGCGCCGATCAGCGCAACGAAACCGCAACGGGTGTCGGCCCCCCGTCCAGCCTGCGCCTCATCCATCATTGCTGCCGCCGCTGACGCCTTCACGTTCGATCATGACTGATGCCGCAACCTTCTCCGCTGCCCGCTTCGAGCCGCCGACGCCTTCGGCCGGCTCGAGGCCCGGCAGATCGACGGCCACGCGGAACTGCGGATCGTGGTGCGGGCCGGTGCGCTCGACCTCGCGATAGACCGGGGTGGGCAGGCCCTTGCCCTGCGCCCATTCCTGCAGCACGGTCTTCGGGTCACGCAGCGGCCGCCGCGGCTTGTGCATGCGCTCGGTCCAGTTGCGCTCGACGAAGCCTGCAGCGGCCGTGTAGCCGCCGTCGAGGAAGATCGCGCCGATCACGGCCTCGCAGACGTCGCCCAGCACCGACTTGCGCAGCCGCGCGCCCGCCCCGGCCCCGACCGCGCCCAGCTTGATGTCATCGAGCAGGCCGAGCGACTTGGCGACGTCGGCGCAGCTCTCCTTGCGCACGAGGTCGGCCAGCCGCTTCGACAATTCGCCCTCGTCCGCGCTCGGAAACGCGCGATAGAGCATGTCGGAGACGATCAGGCCGAGCACGTGGTCGCCGAGGAATTCGAGCCGCTGATAGCTATCGCCGCGCTTCTTGGCGGATTTCAGCGCCGAGACATGGGTGAAGGCGGTGCTGAGCAGCGACGGATCAGAGAAGTGGTGGCCGACGCGCGCCTCGATCGCGGCATTGGCGGCCTTCTCCGCGGCCTTGGCGCCCTTCGCGGCGCCAGTACCGGCGCTCTTGGTGCCACGACTGCCCTTGGCCTTGCTGCGCGGCTTGCCGTCCGCGGCGCCTTCGGCCGGGACGTCCGGCCGGCTCTCCGTCTCGGCCTCGGCAGTCGATTCGGCGGTCGATTCTGACTTGGCTTCCGCCTTGATGTCCGTCTTTGCCTCGGTCTTTGAGTCGATCTTGGCCTCGCCCTTCGTTTCAGGCCTTGTTTCAGGTCTGGGACGCGACGCGGCCTTGGGCGCCGTCTCGAGCGCGCCCGCGCCGCCGGGTTGCAGGCCCGATGCGGTAGCCTGTGTCGCCTGGATCTCGGGTGAGTCGTCGATCATCGCACGATTTTAAAGATACGATTCCAGCGCACCGAGACCGGCCAGCGCCAGAAAGCCCAGGCATGCTCGCCCTCGGCAATGGAGAAAAAGATCAACTGGGCCCGGCCGACGACGTTCTCGAACGGCACGTAGCCCACCGCGGACAGCACGCGGCTGTCGGTCGAATTGTCACGGTTGTCGCCCATCATGAAGAAGTGGCCGGGCGGCACCGTGTACACGGCGGTGTTGTCGTAGAAGCCGTTGTCGACGCAGTCCAGCGACTCATAGCTGACACCATTCGGCAGCGTCTCCTTCCAGCGCTTGACCCGCGCGGTCGCATCCGAGCCGCACGGATCCTCGCCGATGAAGTCGGAGAGCCGCTCGCGCTGCACCGGGCGATCATTGATGTAGAGCAGCCCCTCGCGGACCTGGATCCGGTCGCCGGGCAGGCCGATCACGCGCTTGATGTAGTCGGTGGTGTCGTCCTTCGGGAGACGGAATACGACGATGTCGCCACGGTTCGGTTCCGAGCCGAAGACGCGGCCCGAGAACAGAGGCGGCGACAGCGGGATCGAATAATGGCTGTAGCCATAAGAATATTTCGACACGAACAGGTAGTCGCCGACCAGCAGCGTGGCCTTCATCGATCCCGAAGGAATGTTGAAGGGCTGGAACAGGAAGGTGCGGATCACGAGCGCGATGAGCAGGGCATGGACGACGACACGAACGGTTTCGCCGAGGCCGCTGTCAGTCTTGGTTCCGGAGGTCACGCTCATCGCTCTTCCAATGTCCTTTGGCGAATGGTCCGAAGATTCGCCCAGCCTTTGCAGAACACCCGTCCCCCCGCGAACAACGTAGCGTTCCGCGGCTTAAAGGAGTCTGTCCTGATTCTGGTGGTTAAGGCCAACTCCGGTATCACCCAGAATCCGCCCCTGATGCAGCCGGTTCGATCTCAGCGGGTTTTAGACGACTGTTCCGACCCGCGCAATCAAGGGCCGCATCAAAACTATATAACTCGCTGGAATCGATCGCATTTTTGTTTTTCCGCTGGAAACGGCGCGGGCCCCTCAGGATGTCTCGCGGCGCACGGCCGAAATTATGACGAAGGCCTGCGCCAGCGGCCAGTCATCGGTGATCGAAAGATCGATGCGGGCCTCCCAGCCCTCCGGCGTCAGCGCCCCCAGCCGCTCGGCCGCGCCACCCGTGAGTTGCATGGTCGGCCGGCCGCCCGGCAGGTTGACCACGCCCATGTCGCGCCACCACACGCCGCGGCGGATGCCGGTGCCAAGCGCCTTGGAGCAGGCCTCCTTGGCCGCGAATCGCTTGGCATAGGTCGCGACCACCATGGTCTCGTTCTTGGCGCGCCGCTCCGCCTTGGCGCGCTCGGCGTCGGTGAAGATGCGATTGAGGAATCGCTCACCGTGGCGCTCGATCACCTTGGCCACGCGGCGGATGTCGATCAGGTCGGAACCGATGCCGATGATCATGCGCTCGTGCTCCTAGGCAGCCGCCCGGCTCCGGCCCCGATCCATCGCCGCGCGCATGGTCCGCACCGATTCGGGCAGGCCGACGAACAGCGCCTCGCCCACCATGAAGTAGCCGATGTTGAGCTCGACGATCTCCGGCAGGGCCGCGATCTGCTCGGCGGTCGCATAATCCAGCCCGTGTCCGGCATGGACCTCGAGCCCCGCCGAATCGGCCAACCGGGCGCCTGCCACGATCCGCTCCCACTCTCCGGCCGCCTTGTCCTGGTGGCCATCGGCGACGGCATCGCACCAGCCGCCGGTGTGGATTTCGATCACGGGCGCGCGCAGGCGCGCCGCCATCTCGATCTGGGCGGGGTCGGCGGCGATGAACAGCGAAACCCGGATGCCGGCGTCGTTGAGCCGGGCGATCGCGGGCGCCAGCGCATTGTGCTGGCCGACCACGTCGAGGCCGCCTTCCGTGGTCAGTTCCTCGCGCCGTTCCGGCACGAGGCAGCAGGCATGCGGCCGCGTCGCAAGCGCAAGACGCACCATCTCCGCGGTGGCCGCCATCTCGAAATTGAGCGGCTTGGATATCTCGCCTTTCAGGCGCGCCATGTCGGCGTCGCGGATGTGCCGCCGGTCCTCGCGCAGATGGGCGGTGATGCCGTCGGCCCCCGCCTCGATCGCGACCAGTGCGGCGCGTACCGGATCCGGGTTGCGGCCGCCACGGGCATTCCGCAACGTCGCGATGTGGTCGACATTGACGCCGAGGCGCAGCTTCGGAGGGTGGGGCGTTGCAGGATCGGACATGGGCCGGCTCGCAGGATTCTCGAAAGGGATACGGGCTGGTTTAGCGCATCATGAGACAGAACACCGCCGCCAAACTAGCAGACTAGCCATTCACGCGGTCGACCTTCGCCACGATGGTCTTGGCGCGAAGCTGGTTGATGATGGCCGAGAGATGCTTGAGGTCATAGACCTCGAGATCGATCGTGAGCTCGGTGAAATCCGGTGAGCGGCGGCTCATGCTGATGTTGTCGATGTTGCCGTCATGCTCGGCGATCACGGTCGCGACCTGGGCGAGACTGCCGGGCTCGTTGACGTTCTCGACCCGGATGCGGGCCGGGAAACGCTGCGGCGTCGTCTCGTCGACGTCCCAACGCACGTCGAGCCAGCGCTCCGGCTCGTCCTCGAAGTCCTTCAGCGCCGGCGACTGGATCGGATAGATCGTGATCCCCTCGCCCGGCGTCACGATTCCGACGATGCGGTCGCCCGGAACGGCACCGCCGTTGGGCGCGAACTTGACCGGCAGGCCGGAATTCAAGCCGCTGATCGGGATCGCGAACGGACCGCGGTGAGGCTCGGCGGTCGGCGTCGAGGCCGACTTGGTCGCGGCGGCCGGCACGGCCGCCTTCTTGGCGCCGTAGCGCACGACGCGCTCTTCCTTGTAGTCCGGATACATCGCGCGGGCGACGTCGGAGGCCTTGATTTCGCCACGGCCGACCGCGGCCATCACGTCCTCGATCGAGGCCCGCGCCAGGCGGGGCAAGGCACCCTTGAGCTTGTCGTCGGCATATTCGAGCTTGGTGCGTTCGAACAATCGCTCGACGATGCGGCGGCCGAGACCGGCATATTGATCGCGCACGGCCGTCCGGGTGGCGCGTCGGATCGCCGCGCGTGCCTTGCCGGTGACGGCCAGCGTCTCCCAGGCCGACGGCGGGGCGGACTGGGCATCGGAGGTCAAGACCTCGACCTCATCGCCGTTCTGCAGCTCCGACGACAGCGCCGCGAACTTGCCGTTGATCTTGCATCCGACGGCGCTGGTGCCGACGTCGGTGTGCACGGCATAGGCGAAGTCGATCACATTTGCATGGCGCGGCAACGCGATCAGCTTCCCCTTCGGGGTGAAACAGAACACCTGGTCGTGAAACAGCTCGAGCTTGGTGTGTTCGAGGAACTCCTCGGGATTGGCGCTTTCGGACAGTATCCCGATGGTGTGGCGCAGCCAGGCAAAGGCGTTCGACTCACGCTTCAGCAGCTCGGTCGGCGAGCCGATGCCGTCCTTGTAGAAGGCGTGGGCGGCGATGCCGAGCTCAGCGATCTGGTCCATCTCCTCGGTGCGGATCTGCAGCTCGACGCGCTGCTTTCCCGGGCCGATCACGGTGGTGTGGATCGAGCGATAATCGTTCTGCTTGGGCGTCGAGATGTAGTCTTTGAAGCGGCCCGGCACGACCGGCCAGGTGGTGTGCACGATGCCGAGCGCGCGGTAGCACGACTCGACGTCCGGCATGATGACCCGGAAGCCGAAGATGTCGGACAGCTGCTCGAAGCCGATCGATTTGCGCTCCATCTTGGTCCAGATCGAGAACGGCCGCTTGCGGCGGCCGGACACCCGTGCGGTCAAGCCATGGTCGCGAAACTTGCGCGCGAGCTGGCTCTCGATCTCGCCGATCAGATTGCGGTTGCGCTCCGCCAGCGCGTCGAGCCGCTGCATCACGACGCTGTAGGCCTGCGGATCGAGCGTCCGGAACGAGAGATCCTCGAGCTCCTGGCGCATCTCCTGCATGCCCATGCGACCGGCCAGGGGCGCGTAGATGTCGAGCGTCTCCTCGGCGATTCGCCGCCGCGAGGCCTCAGGCACGAATTCAAGCGTGCGCATGTTATGCAGCCGGTCGGCGAGCTTCACCAGCAGCACACGCACGTCGTCGGCAATCGCCAGCAGCAGCTTGCGCAGGTTTTCGGCCTGCTTGGCCTCGCGCGAGACGAGCTCCAGCCGCTTCAGCTTGGTCAATCCTTCGACCAGAGCGCCGATCTCGGGCCCGAAAAAGCGGTCGATCTCGGCGCGGGTCGCCTCGGTATCCTCGATGGTGTCGTGAAGCAGGGCCGCAACGATGGTGGCATCGTCGAGCTTCAGGTCGGTGAGGATCGCTGCCACCTCGAGCGGATGGGTGAAATACGGGTCGCCTGAAGCGCGGGTCTGCGACCCATGCGCCTTCATCGCATAGACATAGGCGCGGTTGAGCAGATCCTCGTTCGTATCTGGATTGTAGGAGCGGACCCGCTCGACCAGGTCGTACTGCCGCATCATGCGGGAGCGCGGCTTTTGCGAGCGCGGCCGCTCGGCCGCAGGCGGCGCCACCGCGACCTGCTCGGTCGCAGCCTGCATCTGCGGAGGCGTGTGGCGCGTGACCACCATGAAAAGCGCCTAAACCTTTATCTTCGGGACCAAATCCGGCGACGGACACGCCGCCTGCGTGTCCCTATGGTAATCATGAAATCACGATCAAATGCAAAGGCCCGGACGGGGTCCGGGCCTTCACAATCTCACAAGTTAACTTCAATTCGTGCAGGTCGCGAAGAACGATCACTCGTCCTCTTCCGGCTGCTCCTCCGGCGGAGCAAGGCCTTCGAGCCCCTTCAACAGTTCTTCTTCGGTCATCCGCTCGACCGCAACCTCGGTGTCGTCGGCGTCGACGCTGGCGCCAGCCGAACCGATCAGCGGCACCGTGTCGGGCTCCGGCTCGTCCACCTCGACGAACTTCTGCAGCGAATGCACCAATTCTTCCTTCAGATCCTCAGGAGAAATGGTCGAATCCGCAATTTCCCGGAGTGCCACAACGGGATTCTTGTCGTTATCTCTATCAATCGTAAGTTGTGATCCCGACGAGATCATACGAGCGCGATGCGCCGCCAGGAGGACCAGGTCAAACCGGTTGTCCACTTTATCGATACAATCTTCCACGGTGACGCGCGCCATCGATTGTCGCTCCGGTCGTTTGTGTGCTTAATATGCTGATTATGCTGGGGTAGTTATAGAGCCTGACCGGTTTTCGCAAGGCCAATCTGGCGTCAGGCTTCGGTAAGGAGCAAGGAGTAGCGAATTCGGCAACCTTGACTGGCGATCGGTCCGGATCCGCAGAATTCGGGCTTTGGACAAGAAAACGCTTCATTACGTCGTCACAAGTGCGCCTTTGTTGCCCCGATCAATCCTGTTTGCGGTAACCTCACACCTGACGGACCGCACGAGCCTTGGCAGTATCTTAAAATGGAATGCGCGACCGACTGGAGTTGCGCCAAAATAGAATCTAACTGAACGCGAGACACTGAATGTCATCTTCGACCGATAAAATTGCGCTCTTCATTGACGGCGCCAACCTATACGCGACGGCCAAGACTCTCGGCTTCGATATCGACTATAAGCGCCTGCTCAAGGAATTTCAGAGCCGCGGCACTCTGCTCCGTGCGTTCTATTACACGGCGATCATCGAGGATCAGGAATACTCCTCGATTCGTCCCTTGATCGACTGGCTCGATTACAACGGCTATACGGTCGTCACCAAGGCGACCAAGGAATTCATCGACGCCAGCGGGCGCCGCAAGGTCAAAGGCAATATGGACATCGAGCTCGCCGTCGATGCCATGGAGCTCGCCGAGCACATCGACCAGATGGTGCTGTTTTCGGGCGACGGCGACTTCCGCTCGCTGGTCGAAGCGATGCAGCGCCGTGGCGTTCGCGTCACCGTGATCTCGACCATTTCGAGCCAGCCGCCGATGATCGCCGACGAGCTTCGCCGCCAGGCCGACGTCTTCACCGACCTCGTCGAACTGCAGTCAAAGCTCGGCCGTGATCCGTCCGAGCGCCCCGCCCCGCGCGAGCCGCGCCACCATTCTCCGCAATTCCTGCAGCGCTCGACCACGCCGGCCGCACGCACCCCCACCACGGCCACCACCACCGATGACGATTTCGACGACTAGGCGGAGCGCCGCCAAGGTTGATTCGGTCCCACCCCGCGCTGCGGCTGCTCCGACCGAGGCCGATCGAGATTGTCCGCTGTGCCCTCGCCTCGTGGATTTCCGCGAGGCGCAGCGGGCGCGCGAACCGTCATGGTACAACGCCCCCGTCCCTTCGTTCGGCGATGCCAACGCCCGCCTGCTGATCGTCGGGCTGGCGCCGGGGCTCCAGGGCGCCAACCGCACGGGCCGGCCGTTCACGGGCGACTATGCCGGCGACCTGCTCTATGGGACGCTGCTGCATTATGGCTTTGCCAAAGGCCGGTTCGAAGCGCGCCCCGATGACGGACTGACACTGGTCGATTGCCGAATCAGCAACGCGGTGCGCTGCGTGCCGCCGCAAAACAAGCCGCTGCCCGCCGAGATCAACCAATGCCGGGCGTTCCTCGGCGCCACGATTGCCGCGATGCCGCGCCTGCGCGGCATTGTCGCGCTGGGCCGCATCTCACATGACACGCTGCTGAAGCTGCTCGGCCTGCGCGCCGCCGCAGCGCCCTTCGCCCATGGTGCCGTGCATCAGGCCGGCGGGATCAAGCTGTACGACAGCTATCACTGCTCGCGCTACAACACGAACACCCGCGTGCTCACGACCGAGATGTTTCATGCCGTGTTCGCGCGCGTGAAGGCGGACCTGGGGTAGGCTCCCTACCCGCTTCCTTAAGCCTTGTTCTCTTTCAGCCAGGCCAGCACGTCGCCTGCGTTCTTGTCCGGCGGAAACACCGGATAGAACACGTGGGTGATGCGCGCGTCGTCCACGATCATCGCCAGCCGCTTGATCATGACCAGGCCCGCGATCTCCATGGTCGGCAGGCGCAGCGCATTCGTCAGGTCGAGCCTCTCGTCGGACAGTACCGGAAACGGCAGATGCAGGCGGGAGGCCATCTCGGTCTGGTAGGCGTTGCTCTGCGTCGACAGGCCGAACACATGCGACGCGCCCGCAGCCTTCAGCTCGCCGAACAGGTCGCGAAAGCTGCAGGCGTGGGGCGTGCAGCCGCGCGCACCCGGGATCATGTCCCAGTCCTCGACCAGCGCGACCTTGCCGGGTTGGCCCGTCCGCGGGTAGGCGAACACGACGCTGCGTCCCGGCAGGCCGGACAGCGTCACCAGCGTATCGTCGGTCGCGCGCAGTCCGATCGGCGGAATCGTCATTCCCGAAAGATGATCGGCTGCGCCGTCGTCGGTCGGTGCCGGAATCCGGCTCCAGTCGACGTCCAACAGGTTCTTCTGATTCATCGGATCGCTTTCCCAGGCTTGGGCGTCGTTCCGCTCCAGCGGCCGCTATCCTCTTGCCCGCAACAGACGCCCCTTCTCGCGGCCCCAATCGCGCTTCTTCTCGCTCTCGCGCTTGTCGTGCAGCTTCTTGCCCTTGGCCACGGCGAGCAGCAGCTTGGCACGGCCACGCTCGTTGAAATAGAGCTTCAGCGGAATGAGCGTCATGCCCTCGCGCTCGACCGCCCCCATCAGCTTGTTGATCTGCTTGCGATGGAGGAGCAGCTTGCGCGGCCGTTTCGGCTCGTGGTTGAAGCGGTTGGCCTGCAGATATTCGGGAATGTTGGCGTTGATCAGCCAGATCTCGCCATTGCGCGAATCGGCATAGGATTCCGCGATGGTCGACTTGCCGCCGCGGACCGACTTCACCTCGGTGCCGGTCAGCGCGATGCCGGCCTCGATGGTGTCCTCGATCGCGTAGTTGAACCGCGCCTTGCGGTTCTCGGCAGCGACTGTGATCTTGGGTTCGTGCTTATCGGCCATCAGGTTTTTTTCAGGAGATCACGGATCTCGGTCAACAATACGACCTCGGGTGAAGGCTTCGCCGGCGCCGCGGGCGCGGCGGCTTCGTTGCGCTTCAACTTGTTCATCAGGCGGATGATCATGAACAGCACGAAGGCGATGATGAAGAAATTCAGGGTGAGTGTCAGGAAGCTGCCATAAGCTAGCACGGCGCCCTGCTTCTTGGCGTCGACGAGATTGGTCTCCGTGACCTTGCTGGAAAGTGCCAGGAAGTAGTTCGAGAAATCGAGGCCGCCGGTGATCGCGCCGACGATCGGCATGATGACGTCGGCGACGAGCGAGGTGACGATGGCGCCGAAGGCCGCGCCGATGATGACGCCGACCGCGAGGTCGACGACATTGCCCTTCATCGCGAACTCGCGAAATTCCTTCAACATGCTCGCATCCCCCCTCGGCTTTGCGAGGAAACCTCGCGACTTTCCCCGGTATTCGAACTTCTCTGGGATCTCAGTTGATCAGGCCGGCATGGACCATGGCGTCACGGACCGCGACGCGAGTCGGCTCCGAGACCGGCACCATCGGCAGCCGCAGTTTCTCCTCGATCTTGCCGAGCAGCGACAGCGCATATTTCACCGGCGCCGGATTGGACTCGATGAACAGGTTCGTATGCAGCGGCATCAGCTTGTCGTGGATCTTCAGAGCGGTGGCCACATCGCCCTTCTGCCAGGCGGTGTGGAACTCCGAACACAGCCGCGGCGCGACGTTCGAGGTCACGGAGATGCAGCCATGGCCGCCATGCGCCATGTAGCCGATCACGGTGGCGTCCTCGCCCGAGAGCTGGTTGAAGTCCTCGCCCATCGCCGCGCGCTGCTGCGACACCCGCACCATGCTCGCGGTGGCGTCCTTCACGCCGGCGATGTTCTTCAGCTCGAACAGCCGCTTCATGGTGTCGACGGACATGTCGATCACCGAGCGCGGCGGGATGTTGTAGATGATGATCGGAATGCCGATCGCATCGTTGATCGCCTTGAAGTGCTGATACAGGCCCTCCTGCGTCGGCTTGTTGTAATAGGGCGTCACCACCAGCACCGCGTCCGCTCCCGCCTTCTCGGCGTGCTCGGCGAGCTCGACCGCTTCCTTGGTGGAGTTGGAGCCGGCGCCCGCGATGACGGGCACGCGCCCCTTGGCCTCGGCGATGCACCATTCGACCACCCGCTTGTGCTCGTCATGGCTGAGCGTCGGGCTCTCGCCGGTGGTGCCGACCGGCACCAGGCCATGGGTGCCCTCGTCGATCTGCCAGTTCACCAGGCTGCGGAATGCCGCCTCATCCACGGAACCGTTCTTGAAAGGAGTGACCAAGGCGGTGAAAGAGCCTCGGAAATTCGTCTTGGCTGCCATGAAACTCCCTCCCAAACGCACGTTGGCCCCTGTGCGGAGCGCACTTCATACCGGGTCCGGACACAAGGCGGAAGGCCCGCACTGAGGTCGGCTGCCTTCTCAACAGACACACCGGCGCCCCGAACCGGCGGGTCTGCGCTGACGGTCCCCGATTCGCCGCCCCGCGCCGGTGGCCGTCCCAATTGAAAGCCGCTTCCGGACCGGTTCCGTTCGTCCCGCAGGAACACGGTGCCGCCCTTCGGTCGTGATTTTGCCGCGGTGTTGGCGCAGGTTGCAACTCATCGCGGTACATTTAGTATTTGTTCACCTTTTCGATAGACCAAGTTCGTCAGGGATCGAAGTCATCTGCCGCAAAGGAACGCCGTGCCCTTTCCTGCTCGCGCCGCCGCATTGCGATCGACCGCCCTGCCGACGTCCCTCTTGGTGTCCCTGGCCGCCAGCCTGACGCTCGGATTGGCTCTGGGCGCAGACATCGCTCTTGCCAAGGACAAGGTTCCGCTGCCGAAAGCACGTCCGATCGCGCGCAGCGTGGTTCCGAAGACCACCGCCAGCGAGGCACCGGGCGAGTCCCGGAACAAGGTCGACGCCCGGGCCGAGGCCAAAGCCGACATCAAGAGTGGAACCAAGGGCTCCGGCGAACCGCCACGACCGGCCCCGAGGGATATCACGCCGGGTCCGGCGACGAACCTGCCGCCACGCCAGCACGCCGCCCTGCCGGCCTCCCGCAAGCCGATCGCTCCCGCCGCCGTCGCCGCCACGGCTTCAACCTCGCAATCGGACAAGGATGCGCTGGAAAACGTGATCGAGCTGGTGCGCAAGCACAAGCCGGACGACGCCACCCAGGTCGAGCAGGCGATCTCGGATCCGGTGGCACGCAAGCTCGCCGAATGGGTGATTCTGCGCAGCGACAACAACAATGCGACGGTCGAACGCTACCGCGCCTTCATCACGGCCAATCCGAGCTGGCCGTCGCAAACCTTCCTGCGCCGCCGCCTGGAGGCGGCGCTGTGGGACGACAAGCGCGACGACGCCGTTGTGTGGTCCTGGTTCGAGAACGAATCGCCGCTGTCGGCCAAGGGCCGGTTTGCGCTGGCCCGGGTCATGCTCAACCGTGGCGACCGCGCCAATGCCGAGCGCCTGGTGCGGGAGGCCTGGCGCAACGACGCCATGTCCGAGGACACCGAGAACACCATCCTCGACCAGTTCGGAGCGCTGCTGTCCGGCGGCGATCACAAGGCGCGGATGGACACGCTGCTGTACGGCAGCGAGCATGAGGCGGCGCTGCGCGCTGCGAAGCGGCTCGGCTCGGGCCATGTGGCGCTCGCCAAGGCGCGGATCGCGACCTACCGCAAGGCCGCCAACAGCCGCGCCCTGCTCGACGCCGTCCCGCACGAGCTGCACGGCGACGCCGGCTACATCTTCAGCCGCATCCAGCTGCTGCGGCGCGACGAGAACTTCGCCGAGGCGGCTCAGCTGATGCTGAACGCGCCCAAGGATCCCGGCCGGCTGCACAATCTCGACGAATGGTGGATCGAGCGCCGCCTGCTGGCGCGCAAGATGGTCGACACCGGGGAATACCGCAACGCCTATCTGATTGCCCGCGACGCGGCGCTGCCGAACCGTGACATCTATAAGACCGAGCAGGAATTCACCGCCGGCTGGATCGCGCTGCGCTTCCTCAACGACCCGTCGACAGCCGCCCAGCACTTTGCCCGCATCGGTGTCGGCAGCGTCAATCCGACCACGTTGGCGCGGGCCGGCTATTGGCAGGGACGCGCTGCCGAGGCTATGGGCCGCATGCAGGAGGCGCGTGCGGCCTACACCACGGCGGCCGAGCAGTCGACGAGCTATTACGGGCAGCTGGCGCGGGCGAAGCTCGGACTGCCGCAGCTCGGGCTCAATGCCGCACCGAGCGGCCGCAGCCGCGGTGCCGACAGGCTGGAGGTCGTGCGGGCGGCGCAGCTGCTCTACGATCTCGACGAGGGCGAGGTCGCGATCCCGATGTTCGCCGACATGGGCGACAATGGCGATTCCGACGTGCTGGTCGGGCTCGCCGAGACCGCGGCGCGGAGCAGCGACGCCCGGGCCACGCTGCTGGTCGGCAAGGCCGCGCTCAATCGCGGGCTGCCGTTCGACCACTACGCCTATCCCGTGACCGGGATTCCGCCGTTCCGATCGATCGGGCCCGAGGTCGAGCAGAGCGTGATCTTCTCGATCGCGCGCCAGGAGAGCGCTTTCAATCAGGCCGTGGTGTCACCGGCACAGGCCTATGGACTGATGCAGGTCACTCCGGATGCGGGACGCTACGTCTGCAAGCGCGCCGGCGTCGGCTTCGACCTGAACCGGATGAAGACTGACCCCGTCTACAATGCCCAGCTCGGCGCGGCAGAGCTCGGCGGCCTGCTCGAGGACTACCGCGGCTCGTACATCATGACGTTCGCGGCCTACAATGCCGGCCGCGGCAGCGTGAGGAAATGGGTCGAGCGCTATGGCGACCCGCGCGATCCCAAGGTCGACGCGGTCGACTGGGTCGAGCTGATCCCCTTCGCGGAGACCCGCAACTACGTGCAGCGCGTGATGGAGAACCTGCAGGTCTACCGCGCCCGCTTCGGCGGCGGCGCGCGGCTGCAGATCGAGGCCGATCTGCGCCGCGGCGCGGTGGTCGAGTAGCGAGTAGCGAGTAGCGAGTAGCGAGTAGCGAGACGAACCTTCGTTCGTCCGTCAACTGCTATTCGCTACTCCCTATTCCACCGCTCGCCGATCCGTTACCAGTTGCGCTGGGCGCGCAGCAGCAGCGAGACCGAGTCCTGGTCCTTCAGCTGGTAGGTGGTCGCGGGCTTGGCGATGGCCGGGACGGCCGGTGCAGTCGCCACGCCCGTGAACTTCTGATCCAGCCGGGTCCAGGCGACATCGGCCGAGAACGTCAGGTTCTTGACCGGCGTCCAACGGGTGATCACGCCGAGAGTCGAGATATTGAAGTCCGGGTTGCAGTTCGCCGGCGTGATGCCGAGCGCGACTACGCCGGCGCCGTTGCAGATCAATCCCTTCGCCGTCGCGTTGTACTTCACGGCGCTCCAGGAGCCGTAGACCGCCGTATTCCAGAACGGATCCCAGTTGTGGGTGAAGGCGCCGCGGAAGCCGTAGGTCGTCGTCAGCTGCTGCTGGGTGCCGACGCCGAACACGGAGTCGGACACTCCGGCAAAGCCGAGGCTCTGATACGCGCCCGCCATGTTGCTGCCGCCATACATCGCGTAGTTGATCGGCGCGAGGCTCTGGAAGTTGTAGCGGCTGGCGCCGTTGGTGTAGACGCCCTGCAGGTTGATCGTGTCACCGACACCCGTCGGAATATTCTTGATCGACAGAGCGAGCTGGCCGGCGAAGCCCCATTTGTCGGCGGGGTGGCCGGTGACCTCGGTCGGGCCAAAGAACCCGGCATGATTGTCGTGGGCCGCGAACGAGGCCTGGAACAGGCCCCAGGCCTGATCGACGCGGACATTGCCGACGATGTCCGGCGCCACCTGGCCGCCGAAGGCGTTGGCGCCGTAGGCGCCGGTGACGACGCCGCCGGCAGTCTGCAGCGACGTGTTCCAGAGGTTCGATTGCCCGTACAGCGCCGCTTCCTGGGCGGAAACCGAGGCCGTGATGCCCGATCCGAAGTCGAACGTGTAGCTCAACTGGTTGACGCCGGTGATCGAACCGCCGCCGCCGGTCAGGCCGTCGAAATTGTTGCCGGGATAGTTGCTCCAGGGCGCATCGAACTGCGACACGGCCTTACCCATGGTGAAACCGGCGAACTGGATGAAGGCGTAGAAGACGCCGAGGGTACCGCCGCCGATGCCGTCATTGGATAGACCGTTCACGGCGGTCAGGCCGGCGGTGTTGGCAGCGCCGGTGTTGTAGAACGTACCGCCGTTTCCGGCGCCGGCGTAAGTGCCCGAGGTCCATTGGAACACCGCATCAAAGAATGTGCGGACCACGCCGTATTCGGTCGCGGTGCGGGTGTCGATGCTGAGGTCAGCACGCGAGCGCGTGGTGTAGTAGTTGCTGTACCGGTTGTTGGCGCCGGCCACACCATTTACGGCATTTTGAAAGATCGTATTCGTACCGAACCCGGCCTCGACGCGCAGATAACCGCCGAGCTTGATACAGGTGTCCGTACCGGGGATGTAGAAGAAACCGGCGCCGTACAAGGAGCACACCCTCACATACTCGACCGGTTTGGCCTTGATCGGAAGGTCGGCTGCCTGAGCCCCACTCATGGCGAGCAAAGCCGCCGCTGAGCCCAGAACAAGGCTCTTCACAGTCTTCATACTAACCTCCAAATTTCTCACTTCAGACAGGCCTGACTCGAGATCGAACGTCCGCCCCCACGGTGTCGGTTCGTCTCCAGCCGCCCTACAGTGCCCGCGCATAGCGTTGCAGTCGGAACGATCGCGCGGCGAATTTGGTGTTTTATCGGACCATTCTCGTGACGCCACGAAACACGCCTGTGGCGAGGCCGGGGCGACGCACGCTCCAGCCCGAGGTCCGACATCAATATGCCCAGAATGAGGGTCGCCGTCGGCAATGCGCCGTCAGCATGGCTGGAATGGAGCGGGACGTCGGCGAGCGGCCCGAATCTCCGGGCCCGTCATCGCACGTGGTCAACCGGACCCTCGCCTCTCAATTTCGAGGACGATAGGGCTACTGTTCGCCGCCGGCACGTGCGCGCGGAGTTGCAGGATTATCAGCGTCCGGTTAGGCGCATCCCGCGACCACGGCGATGTCGTCCAGAGGCGTGGCCTTGCCGAGGTGCGTCCTCACCTCCGCGGCCAAACGAAAACCCCCGGCAGTTGCCTGCCGGGGGTTCGTCAAATCGCCGTCAGGCGATCTGTATTACCAGTTGCGCTGAGCGCGGATCAGAACCGAGACCGAGTTCTGGTCCTTCAGCTCGTACACAGCCGCCGGCTTCGCCGACGCACCGCCAGCCGCCGCCAGGGTGGCGTTGCCGGTGAACTTCTGGTCGAGGTTGGTCCAGGCCACGTCCGCCGAGAAGGTCAGGTTCTTGACCGGGGTCCAGCGGGTGATCAGGCCCAGCGAGGAGATGTTGAAGTCCGGGTTGCAGCTTGCGACTGCGATACCCAGGCCCGCAACACCAGCGCCGTTGCAGATCAAAGCCTTGGCGTTGCCGTTGTAGCGCAGAGCAGCCCACGACCCGTAGATCGCCGTGTTCCAGTAGGCGTTCCAGTTGTGGGTGTAGCCACCGCGGAAGCCATAGCTCGTGGTCAGCTCCTGAGCGGTGCCGACACCGAACACCGAGTCAGACACGCCAGCGAAGCCGACGCTCTGGTAGGAGCCGTTGCCCGATCCGCTGAAGATCTGGTAGGTGGTCGGCACGAGGCTCTGGGCGTTGTAACGGGTTGCACCGTTGGTGTAGACGCCCTGGATGTTGATCGTGTCGCCAGGTCCGGTCGGGATGTTCTTGATCGACAGAGCCAGCTGACCAGCCCAGCCCCACTTGTCGGACGGATGACCGGAAGTCTCGGCGACGCCGTAGTAGCCGGCGTGGTTGTCGTGAGCCGCGAACGACGCCTGGAACAGACCCCAAGCCTGGTCGACGCGGACCATGCCGACGACGTCCGGAGCAACTTGGCCGCCGATCGCGTTGGTGCCGTAGGAGCCACCGAACACACCGGCAGCGGACTGCAGGGCACCCGAGGTGTTCCAGATGTTGGTGGTGTAGTAGGCTGCCTGTTCCTGGGCCGAGATCGTGGCCGTGATGCCGGAGCCGAAGTCGGCGGTGTAGCTCAGCTGGTTGACGCCGGTGACGGTGCCGCCGCCGCCCCACAGACCGTCGAAGTTGTTGCCCGGATAGTTGGTCCAGGGCGTGTCGAACTGCGACACGGCCTTACCCATCGTGAAGCCGGCGAACTGGATGAAGGCGTAGTACACACCGAGCGAGCCGCCGGCGATGCCGTCGTTGCTCAGGCCGTTGACCGAGGTCAGGCCAGCGGTGTTGGCTGCGCCGGTGCCGTAGAAGGTACCGCCGTTGCCGGTGCCGGCATAGTTGTTGGACGTCCACGAGAAGGTCAGGTCGGCGAAGGTGCGGACCACGCCGTACTCGGTCGCGGTGCGCGTGTCGATGTTCAGGTCTTCACGCGAACGGGTGTAGAAGTAGTTGCTGTAGCGGTTGTTCAGGCCCGACGGAGGCGTGACAGCGTTGTTGTACGAGCCGTTCGCACCGAACGCCGTTTCAACACGCAGATAACCACCGAGCTTGATGCAGGTGTCGGTGCCGGGAATGTAGTAGAAACCCGCACCGTACAGGGAGCAAACCTTCACATACTCGACCGCTTTGGCCTTGATCGGAAGGTCGGCCGCCTGAGCCCCGGACATAGCGAGCAGAGCCGCCGCTGAGCCGAGGATAAGGCTCTTAACCGTCTTCATTTAAACCTCCAAGTTGCTCTTTTGAGAAGAAACGGACCAGGATCCCCCAGGACGATCCGCTTCTTCCGCTCCCGAAAAACCGCTTCAGCCGCTTCGCGCCATCGGACACACCCGCATCACGCGAGGGACTTAAGCGAACCACCTGTCACGGGACGATCGAGTAACCCCCCACCGTCACGAGGAACTATGCCTTCGCTCATTCGGTAATCAAAATAGTTTATGCAGTCAGGTAATTGAATGAAGCCGAAATGTGTCTTGACGGCAACACCATGGCGGCTCTTTGTGCACCGCGAGGGCGCTCCCGCAGCACCTCCTAGATAAGTGATTTTGCTGCAGATTTTTTTACTTTAGGGTCGGCCGCGGAATTGGAACCGTTGAGCAATGGCGCCCGCTAAGAACACGTCTGCCGCACCTGTGGAAGCGGCCGAACGATCACAGATCGTCGAACAACTGCCGAAGAATCGCGACGCCGTCCTCCGCTTCGCCAGGGAAATCGCAACGATCAACGTCCATCTGGAGGAATTGAGGTACTTCTGGGCCAAGAGAATCGGCATCAGCGGCCCGCAATGGATGATCCTGATGGTGATCTCCGAGCTCGATCAGGGCGAAGGTGTTGCCGTCAATGCGGCTGCCAAGCGGCTGCACGTGGACCCCTCCTTCGTGACGACGCAATCGAAGCTGCTCGAAAAGAAGGGCTTCATGTACCGCAAGCCGGCACCTGAAGACGCGCGCGTGGTCCGCATGTCGCTGACCGCCCAGTCGTTGCAGCAGTTCGCCGAACTGGAAGCCCAACAGGCGCAGATCTTCGGCTTCATCTTCGAAGAATTCGACGGGAGCGAATTGTCCATTTTTACGGACAAGCTGGCTGCGCTCAAGGAACGCTTCGAGAAGGCGAGCGCCCGAGTCTCGCTCGGGATCTGAGGCGTCGGTTCGTTGCAGCCCGTCAGCTCTGCCGGTTCGGTGCGCCCGCGAGACGCGAGGCGATCCAATCGAATATGAAGGCGTTGGCCTGCGCCTGCGCTTCGTCCGATGCGCCCTGACAACCCGCGAAAATCTTGAGGGTGACGTCCGGATGCTCGCGCTTCATCTGCGCAACCAGGCGTGTTGCGATATCGGCGCGCAGCCAGCCCCGGTCCGGAAGCGCAACCAGAATCGGGCACATGATCTGGCGCGCGACGCGGCAATCGCTCGCGCCCGGGAGGCACGCACGCTCGTTCGGGGTCAATCGGCGCGACAGACAAACGCGCTCATGAATGTCCCACAGCCCGGCATCGCAAACGGCGGCAGCGTAACGCGGGTCGAGAACGATGCCGCGCGCCACGAAGGACGAACTCCAATCGTCGGCGAGAACCGCGATCCTGCCGTCATCCACGTCGTCGCGGGCCGAAACATAGTCCATCACACTGGCGATCGCCGATTCGAGATCATGATGGCCGACGATCTCGTCGAATCGATTGGCCGGACCCGGACCCAGCAGATCCACGACGAGCAACGACAAGCCGCGCTGCGCGGCGTGGCCCGCAAGCATGAGCAGGGACTTCTCCTTCCGCCGGCCGGGCTCGCAAATGCAGATCACTGTCGGTGCCGGTTCGCGCCGATTGGGCGCCGGCAGGAAGTAAGCCTCGAGCGGATAGTCGGTTCGCCAGGGGATCGTGACCACCTCTCCCGACCGGACGCCATGATTGAGATAGTCGAGCGCACAATCGCGGATGCCGGCGGCGACAGCTTGCTGCCGCGCGATGCAACTGTCGAAGGGCGATGCTGCGACATCATAATAATCGACTGCGCGAAGCCATTTGCCCCGCCCGCCTTCCAGAGCGCCCGCCTCCGCCATTGCGGAAGCGCCGCTCCGCATCGCCTGGGCGCAACGCATCCATTCCCGGTACCAGGACTCCTCGTCGTCACCGTCGATGCGCTGCGCAACCGCCAGACACTCGGCGAACTCCGCGCCTCCTTCGGGCGTGGTATCCAGCAGACGCGCAAACGCGTCGCACAGGTCTTCCCTTTCGGACCACGGGCCCAACGCTCTCAGAGAACCTTCCGGCTTCATCATTCCGCTTCCTCACCCGCGACGGCTTTTGCATCCGTCATCGAATTGTCAGAGTGACTACCCTGGAATTTTCGTCAAGCGAAGTGTGAGGATAATTGATCCGGCCGAGCCGGTTTCGACCGGGCTGGGCTCGAGTCCCGCTCCCCGACATTCGTATCGGTTCGCCGCGGGTTCTTGTCCGAACGTCAGGGGGGCGGCCGGATCAGGCTCGACCGCGTCGTCCGCGACTGGGAGGCGAGGCCAAAACGAAGAAACCTCCAGCGGGGCATCGCCGGAGGTTTCGGAGGTTTAACATCAGATCGGTAGGTCTGGATCGTCGGTGCCTTCACTTCAGCATCGGCCAAATCCACAGCGCTCGAAAATTATCTTATCAACTCATCTATTTTCAACACCTTTTATAAGAAAGTACCAACATTCTGCCAGGCAATTGAAAAAGCAGGATTTATCGGTGGTGAGCCGGCTCCCCATCTGTTTCTCCGCACACCGGCGGCGGTCCGCTTGGGACTTCGGGAGCCACCGGAAGCGGCGTGACCGGTCCGGCGCTCATCCATCCCAACCGCCCTGCGCGAGACACCGCTGCCGCCAGTGTTTCCATTCGACGACGGCTCTCGATGCACTGTCACGCTCCAGCGCACCCGGCGTCGCTGAGCTGGCAACAAGCAGGAACCGTTCGTGACCAAGTCTGCTTTACCCAAACAAAAACCCCCGGCAGTTTCCTGCCGGGGGTCGTCGATCCTGGTCAGTCTATCAGGATCAGAAGTTGCGCTGGGCGCGCAGCATCATCGAGACCGAGTTCTGGTCCTTCAGCTGGTACACAGTCGCCGGCTTCGCCGACGAACCGCTCGCTGCCGGGAGAGTGGCAGTGCCAGTGAACTTCTGGTCCAGGTTGGTCCAGGCCACGTCGCCCGAGAAGGTCAGGTTCTTGACCGGGGTCCAGCGGGTGATCAGGCCCAGCGAAGAGATGTTGAAGTCCGGGTTGCAGTTCGCGGCAGTGATGCCGAGACCAGCCACGCCAGCGCCACCGCAGATCAGAGCCTTGGCGTTGCCGTTGTAGCGCAGAGCAGCCCACGACCCGTAGATCGCCGTGTTCCAGTTGGCGTTCCAGTTGTGGGTGAAGCCACCACGGAAGCCGTAGCTCGTGGTCAGCTCCTGACCGGTGCCGACGCCGAACACCGAGTCAGACACGCCAGCGAAACCGACGCTCTGATAGGCAGTCGAGGAACCACCGAAGATCTGGTAGGTGGTCGGAACGAGGCTCTGGGCGTTGTAACGGGTTGCACCGTTGGTGTAGACGCCCTGGATGTTGATCGTGTCGCCGGGGCCGGTCGGGATGTTCTTGATCGACAGAGCCAGCTGACCAGCCCAGCCCCACTTGTCGGACGGATGACCGGAGGTCTCGGCAACGCCGTAGTAGCCGGCGTGGTTGTCATGCGCCGCGAACGACGCCTGGAACAGACCCCAAGCCTGGTCGACGCGGACCATGCCGACGATGTCCGGAGCAACCGTGCCACCGATCGAGTTGGTGCCGTAGGAACCGCCGAACACACCGGAGGCCGACTGCAGAGCACCCGAGGTGTTCCAGATGTTGGTCTGGTAGTACAGCGCCTGCTCCTGGGCCGAGATCGCAGCCGTGATGCCGGAGCCGAAGTCGGCGGTGTAGGTCAGCTGATTGACGCCGGTGACGCTGCCGCCGCCGCCCCACAGACCGTCGAAGTTGTTGCCGGGATAGTTGGTCCAGGGCGTGTCGAACTGCGACACGGCCTTACCCATCGTGAAGCCGGCGAACTGGATGAAGGCGTAATACACACCGAGCGAACCGCCGGCGATGCCGTCGTTGCTCAGGCCGTTGACCGAGGTCAGGCCAGCGGTGTTGGCCGCGCCGGTGCCGTAGAAGGTGCCGCCGTTGCCGGTGCCGGCATAGTTGCCCGACGTCCAGGTGTAGGTCAGATCAGCGTAGGTGCGGACCACACCGTACTCGGTCGCGGTGCGCGTGTCGATGTTCAGTTCCTGACGCGCGCGGGTGTAGAAGTAGTTGCTGTAGCGGTTCTGCAGGCTCGACGGAGCGGTCACGGCGTTGTTGTAGGAGCCGTTGCCGTTGAAGATCGTGTCAGCGCGGAGATAACCACCGAGCTTGATGCAGGTGTCGGTGCCGGGGATGTAGTAGAAACCCGCACCGTACAGGGAGCAAACCTTCACATACTCGACCGCCTTGGCCTTGATCGGAAGGTCAGCTGCCTGGGCCCCAGACACGGCGACGAGAGCGGCCGCCGAGCCCAGGACAAGGCTCTTGATCACGTTCATAATGTTAAACCTCCAAGTTGCTCAATCAGGGAAGGTTCCGACGCCGCCAGGTGCGAGACACCCTTGAGGTTGGTACCCTGATCCCTCTTCGACCCGTCACTCAGCCGCTTCGCGCTATCGGACACACCCGCATAAACGCGAGGGACTTGAGCGAACGACCTAAACGGGACGACGCAGGGATGCCCCCCTTCGTCGTGGAGGCAGAATTACTGAAGGCCTTTGCACACGCAACAAAGGAACCATCATTGCGGCGGCCAGCAGGCGCCTTTTTGGATCGGTGTTGCAGAAAAGGCACGGGAGTGCGGCGCACCAACACGACCCAAGCAGCTGTTATATTTGATATTTTTCCACAACAGGCATCGGAGATGCTGATAGTGTGGCCGACACGCTCGACAGGAGTGCGCCGCAACTCGGGCGCCGGATCGCCCAATCC
The DNA here is from genome assembly GCF_021088345.1 of Bradyrhizobium ontarionense. Lineage (NCBI taxonomy): Bacteria > Pseudomonadati > Pseudomonadota > Alphaproteobacteria > Hyphomicrobiales > Nitrobacteraceae > Bradyrhizobium > Bradyrhizobium ontarionense. The sequence continues at coordinate 1,742,866 of NZ_CP088156.1, forward strand.
TGGCAGGCTCCGGAGCGGCATCCGGCGAGAATCGACACAGCCGCTCTCGGCGCTTCATCCGACCGACGACCTCGGGGCATCCACGAGAAAAGGTCCGGCAGTCGCCTGCCGGACCCCATAACTGTCAGGATGGTTCCGAACGTCTCGGTCTTACCAGTTACGCTGAGCGCGGATCAGCAGCGAAACCGCATTCTGGTCCTTCAGCTCGTACACAGCCGCCGGCTTCGCTGACGAACCGCCTGCCGCAGGCAGAGTGGCTGTGCCGGTGAACTTCTGGTCGAGGTTGGTCCAGGCCACGTCCGCCGAGAAGGTCAGGTTCTTGACCGGGGTCCAGCGGGTGATCAGGCCCAGCGAGGAGATGTTGAAGTCCGGGTTGCAGCTCGCGACTGCGATACCCAGGCCCGCGACACCAGCGCCGTTGCAGATCAGAGCCTTGGCGTTGCCATTGTAGCGCAGAGCAGCCCACGATCCGTAGATCGCCGTGTTCCAGTAGGCATTCCAGTTGTGGGTGTAGGCGCCACGGAAGCCGTAGCTGGTGGTCAGCTCCTGAGCGGTGCCGACGCCGAACACCGAGTCGGACGCGCCGGCGAAACCGACGCTCTGATAGGCACCCGCGAGACCCGAACCGCCGAACAGCTGGTAGGTGATCGGCGCGAGGCTCTGGGCGTTGTAACGGGTTGCACCGTTGGTGTAGACGCCCTGGATGTTGATCACGTCACCGGGGCCGGTCGGGATGTTCTTGATCGACAGAGCCAGCTGCCCAGCCCAGCCCCATTTGTCGGACGGATGACCGGAGGTCTCGGCGACGCCGTAGTAGCCGGCATGGTTGTCGTGCGCGGCGAACGACGCCTGGAACAGACCCCAGGCCTGGTCGACGCGGACCATACCAACGACGTCCGGAGCCACCGTGCCGCCGATCGCGTTGGTGCCGTAGGTTCCGCCGAACACGTTGGAGGCGGTCTGCAGCGCACCCGAGGTGTTCCAGATGTTGGTCTGGTAGTACAGCGCCTGCTCCTGGGCCGAGATCGAAGCCGTGATGCCGGAGCCGAAGTCGGCGGTGTAGGTCAGCTGGTTGACGCCGGTGACGGTGCCGCCGCCGCCCCACAGACCGTCGAAGTTGTTGCCGGGATAGTTGGTCCAGGGCGTGTCGAACTGCGACACGGCCTTACCCATCGTGAAGCCGGCGAACTGGATGAAGGCGTAGTACACACCGAGCGAGCCGCCGGCGATGCCGTCGTTGCTCAAGGCATTCACCGAGGTCAGGCCGGCGGTGTTGGCCGCGCCGGTGCCGTAGAAGGTGCCGCCGTTGCCGGTACCGGCGTAATTGCCCGAGGTCCAGGTAAAGACCGCGTCGAAGTAGGTGCGGACCACGCCATACTCGGTCGCGGTGCGCGTGTCGATGTTCAGGTCTTCACGCGAGCGGGTGTAGAAGTAGTTGCTGTAGCGGTTGTGCAGGCCCGACGGAGCGCTGATGGCGTTGTTGTAGAAGCCGTTCGCGTTGAAGGCCGTTTCAACCCGCATATAACCACCGAGCTTGATGCAGGTGTCGGTGCCGGGGATGTAATAGAAACCCGCACCATACAGGGAGCAGACCTTCACATACTCGACCGCCTTGGCCTTGATGGGCAGATCAGCCGCTTGAGCGCCGGACATGGCGACCAGCGCCGCCGCCGAGCCCAGGACAAGACTCTTGATGATATTCATGAAGTAAAACCTCCGGGTTTGTCAGTCAGGGGGAGGCTCCGCTTCTGGTCGGCCCTGGTCCCCGCTCGTTCCCGTCGCTCAGTCGCTTCGCGCTTTCGGACACGGCGTCCTAACGCAAGGCACTCGGGCGCACGACACAGACGGGACAACGGAGGACTTCCCCCGTCGCCGGGACAATGATCATCGAACCCCGACTCCCCACAACCGGGAGAACACGGGCCATGCAACCATTGAGGGCAATTCTCTCCCGCTGTTGCAAAAAGCACGCAATGGTATTTCGATGGATATGGAACGGTCGTGGCCCCCTGCCCGGCCCCTCGAGGCGCTGTGGCAAGAACGCAGCAAAGCCAATGGTGCCGCCGCCAAATCCGGCATCCCTTCTCAATATATGCGCGGATGGCGGGTACCGCCTTGCTCTCGCCGAGCTGCCGTCTCAAGTCCGAATCCCGCCCCTCCTTCCTTGCAAGACGCCGGAATGAGGCCCATGACCTCCGCTTGGCGCCCCCTCCCGCCTGTGAGGATTTCAAATCGCCTGCAATCTGCCGCTTGCGGCTTCGCGCGACGTCGGGCATACCGACCGGGCCGGAGACGTGGCCGAGTGGCTGAAGGCGGCGGTTTGCTAAACCGTTATAGGGTTGTAAAGCCCTATCGAGGGTTCGAATCCCTCCGTCTCCGCCAGCCTCTACAGAACTGCGAGCGCCGCCAGTGAGCGGTTTACGCTTGAAATCGTAGCCAGCGCCCGAGCGGGCTGCGCTTCGAACTGCGGATGCGGACGCCTTATGGTGTGACGCCCGGGCTCGGCCTGGTTCACCTTGCAGCCTTCGATACGTCCGACATCGCGCGTTCGTCGCAAACACTGGCTGACCAGCGCAGCATATCTCAGGACGGACGGCACCGCGAGCGCTGTGCCGCGGTACGCGTTCCTGATCTGGGCTGCCCGTCCCGGTCCCGACCTTCATTCGATAACCGACGCTCGTCGGGCATCACGATTTCGGTGTCGTGCCCGGAGCCACCTTTGCGCATGTCCACTCCTTGGCGCAGAGCCGATGTCTACGAATCATCTGAGAAGCGAGCTGTCAGATCTCCGGGCCGGCATGCCGGCCGGCATGTCGCTCCGCCATGTACCTGCCCGGAGAGGCGCCGAGCGTCTTGCGGAACATCGTCACGAAGCTCGTCACGCTCTCATAGCCGAGGTCGGCGGCCACCTGTTGAACCGACGCGCCGCCGGCCAGCCATTGTCCAGCAAGCACGACGCCGAGTTGCTGGCGCCAACGTCCGAAGCTCATCCCTGTCTCGCGTCTGATCAGCCGCACGAGCGTCCGCCCGCTCAGGCCGGTTTGCTTCGCCCAGCCCTCCAGCGAGCCACGCTGCGACGGTGCGGCCATCATGAGGTCGATCAAGGCGCGCAGCCGCGCGTCGGCAGGCACCGGCAGATGCAAATGCTCGACCTCGGCGGCAGCGATCTCGTCGAGCAGCACCGCTATCAACCGCGAATTCGCGCTGCCCTCATCGTAGAGGAGCGGCAGGCTGGCGGCGCGGACGAGCAGTTCGCGCAGTAACGGCTTCACCGAGACGGTGCAGCAGCGCCGGGGCAGGCGCGCGTCGACATCGGGAGCGACGAACGCGCTATAGCCTTCCAGCGAGCCGGTCGCCTTGATGGCGTGGAGCGCGCCCCCGGGTATCCAAATGGCGCTCTGGGGCGGGACGACCCAAAATCCACCCTCCACCTGGCAACTGAGCGCGCCGCGCTGAACGAGCAGAATCTGGCCCTTGGCATGCCGATGCATGTCGAGCTCGATCGTGCCGATCCCGTTCGACGCGATACCGTAGGTGACCACAGGGCGCGCGACCTCATCCGGCTCGATCCAGTCGGACGCGACTGAGGTGTCTGTCAGAATAGGCATAGTTCGATTTTATAGACGTCTGGCGCAAATGGATAATAATCTGTCCAGGCTTCGTAATGACGCCAGGGCGACCTCCCGTTATCCCCAGCCCCACGGACCGGTCGAGGCCGACATCGCCTCGACCCCTTACGACAAGGGGCTTTCATGACGTTACTGAGCAATGGGCGCGTCGCCGAGACGCTCGACAGACTTCACGCGGATGCGGATGCGGCGGATCGCGACTTCATGGCCGAGGTCACGGCGCAGCTCGGGGCGTCCGGTGACACGATCGAAGATGCGGCCGCCAATCTGGTCGCCGAGGAGCGGGTGAGCTACCGGACGACGTACCGTGGTCACGCCAATCATTTCCTGGCCGTATCGCCAGCCTATGGCCGGTTCCTCTACGCCATCGCGCGTGCGCGCAGGGCGACCCGGATTGTCGAGTTCGGCACGTCGATGGGGATCTCGACGATCTATCTCGCGGCTGCACTTCGCGACAATGGCGGCGGAAAGCTGATCGGCTCCGAGCTCGAGCCCACGAAGGTTGCGCGGGCGCGAACCCATCTCGAAGCGGCGGACCTGGCCGATCTGGTGGAACTCCGCGAAGGCGACGCGCGGGAGACGCTGAAGGACGTTGGCGGCGAGGTTGATGCGCTCCTGATCGACGGCGCATTCTAGCTTTACCTGCCGGTGCTCAAGCTGATCGAGCCGCGATTGGCGTCTGGAGCTGCAATCCTCGGAGAGAATGCGTTCGCGCTGGACTATCTCGACTACGTCCGCAATCCCGCCAACGGCTATCTCTCGCAGCCGCTTGCCGTTCGACGAAGGTCGCGGCAACGAATTCACCGTGCGGGTCGCTTGAGGGGCCGGCGCAGCGGACCGAAGGCCATGCTGAAGCGATATTGCTCACGGCCACCGTTCGTGACCCGCCAGTTCACGGTCTCCGCCAAGTCCCGGCGTGACCGATGCCGGCAACGCGGGGCATCCATCCTCGATGTCATTCTGACGGACCGGAGACATTGCCGGCATATGGGAAGCGGTGTCGTGCGGCAACTTTGCGCTTCGGAACAGCGCGCCGATCCGTCAGTCGAACAGGCTACGGCTCATATTGATGATGAAGGCCGCGGGAACGCCGATCACCGCGCCGACGAAACCGTAGGCCAGCGCGCCCAACCACGCCGCCGCCCCGCCCGGCCCGATCAGCGCACCATAGAGCACGCCCAGCGCGCAGCAGCCGAGCGTCACGATGATCAGCCGACGGTCGTTGACCGCCTCGGCGCGCAGCCTGCGCAGTTCGCGCCGGCTCTGCACATATGGCCCTGCCGGTTCGGTCGAGCCGCAACGCGGACAGGAGATGGCGGTGAAGGAGACGCCCGCGCCACAATCGTGGCAGTTGATGAGCTCTCGCCGCTGATGTTGGTGTTTGGTCTGCCTCACGCGGGCGATTTAAGCGCTCGCCGGGCGGTCGACAAGAGACGTGGGCGACGCCCCACATCCGCAGGCCGTTTGCACGCGGAGCCATGACACACCTGCGACCACGGTGATGACCGAGCGCATGCGCGGGCCAGCGATCCGGATGCCTTCCTGTCGGGCGCATGGGGTGCCCGGCAAATTCGGCAGGCTCACTTCTCCGCCCGCAACGACCGATGCAAGAGCGGCGCTGGCCTCAACGCGCGGTCATCCAGGCGCGCGCCTCGCGCTGCGCGATCGCAATGTCGGCGTCCGACATCTGTTCGGCGACTTCACGGCGCATCGCCACCGCATCGACGCGTCCCCTGAGGGCGGCGAGATTGAACCATTTGTGCGCGGCGATCAGATCGACCAAACCGTCGCGGCCGCTCGCATGGAGCATGCCGAGATCGAACAGCACGTCGCCATTGGCGCCCTGCTCCGCGGTCGTCGCATCATCGAAATTGAGTTGTCCCTGAAACATTGTCGCTCTCCTTCGCAAAGAGAGGCGGCTCGTGACCCGAGCACAGCCCCCGTCCAACTGTTCAACGCCTGGTTAGTCCCCGTGCCGTCTCGCGGCTTATGGGCGAAGGATGACCGATCAAGTTTGAAAGGCAGTTTAAACATCGTGCTGAAGGAAGCCTGAACACCGAACGCCCAATCGTCCGGGCTGCGGCATACTCGCTTGATTCCACTCTGGATTTTCGAAGCGTCAAAGAGCGGTTTACCGTTCTGTTTGGCAAACCCATAACCATCCGCGAAACACGCTGAAGCCGCACGCTGGAAGCGCACGGCACGCCGGGACGGCGGCCGGACCGAGACAGCGGGAGCCGACACGGCTGCGGTGTCGCTCGCGACGGCAGGCAGAACACCGCGCTACGGTCGAAGACTGCAGCAAGCGTGCGTGCGCCGGGCTGACCGGATATGGCGTTCAATGGAGGGAGGTAACGCGCATGCAAACGCCCGGGGGGCGTGGTGCTGGGGATCGAGGGCGTCGGCGAACACGTCAGGATCAGATCTCACCCTGGCTGTAGGCCGCTGGTGAGGTTGCAGACCGAATGACGATCTGCACCGAACGAAGAAATCCTGTTTCTTCTGCCGGACCGGTCCGCAGCGGCGAAGCCGCCTTGGAGTTCGATCCGACCGTTGACCTGATGTCTCGCCGACACCCTCTATCGTCGATTGGAGCTTCAGGAGATCCGCCTCGCTCTCGAGGAGCTGCGCCGACCTAACGTTCCAACGACGTGCCGGCATCAGCTGCCGGACTCATCTCGCAGGGACTGCGAGAGTTACTTCTTCTTGGCGACCTTCTTGGTCTTCTTGGCAGTCTTCTTCGCCGCGGTCTTCGCGACCTTCTTCACTGCCTTCTTCGCCTTCTTCGCTTTCTTGGCCATGTTGCCCTCCGATGTGAGATGGCTTAGTCGATGCGTGCACTCGGGAATCGAGATGCACTCCTCATCGATACACCAACGAGTGAAAAAAAACAGCTTCCGGCTTAAGGAAGTGTTGACAGGCGCGCGCGCGCTCGACTGACGCAACATGCGAAGCAGCGCGACGTTCGACTTCGAAATTGCGAGCGCACGCGCGCGCAAGGCCGAGCTTGCTACTCATCGACATTGCAAGAAAAGCCTACGCTGCAAGCATTTCATGAACTGCTGCAAGGCGCGCCGAAAGCGGCGGCGTCGGCGTTGCGACGCGCGGACTCACACGGCGAGCATGGCTCGCGGACTCTGAGTCGTAAATTTTGGCAACGAAAAAATTTTCATTGCACACACCGTCGTGCACGTTCGACCGCTCGCCAAAGGTGGCTTTTTTGCGAATCGCGCGCGGCGATTCGCGATCGTCGCTCTCAACGAGAAACGGCGCGCACCATGTGCGCGCCGTTGGAACGAAGACGAGAGATCGTCGTTTCAGATGCCAAGCTTGCCCTTCAGGAGATCGTTGACGGCCTGCGGATTGGCCTTGCCGCCCGACGACTTCATCACCTGGCCGACGAACCAACCGACGAGCTGCGGCTTTGCTTTCGCCTGTTCGACCTTCTCCGGATTGGCGGCGATGATCTCGTCGACGACCTTCTCGATCGCGCCGAGATCGGTGACCTGCTTCATGCCGCGGCTCTCGACCAGCGCGCGCGGATCGCCGCCCTCGATCCAGACGATCTCGAACAGATCCTTGGCGATCTTGCCGGAGATGGTGCCCTCGCCGATCAGCGCGACGATGGCGGCGAGCTGGGTTGCCGACACCGGCGAGGACGCGATGTCGCGGCCCTCCTTGTTCAGCCGCCCGAACAGCTCGTTGATGACCCAGTTGGCGGCGAGCTTGCCGTCGCGCGCCCGGTCGGACAGCGCTTCAAGCACGCTCTCATAGAACGCCGCGCTCTCGCGCTCGGCCACCAGCACCGCGGCATCATAGGGCGAGAGGCCGAAATCGGTGATGAAGCGCGCCTTCTTCTGGTCTGGAAGCTCCGGCAACCCGGCCTTCAACTCGTCGACGAAGGCCTGGCTGAACTCGAGCGGCAGCAGGTCCGGGTCCGGGAAATAACGGTAATCATGCGCCTCCTCCTTGGAGCGCATCGACCGCGTCTCGCCCTTGTTGGGGTCGTACAGCCGCGTCTCCTGCTCGATCGCGCCGCCGTCCTCGATGATCTCGATCTGGCGCCGCGCCTCGTGCTCGATCGCCTGGCCGATGAAGTTGATCGAGTTCATGTTCTTGATCTCGCAGCGGGTGCCGAGCGGTCCGCCCGGCTTGCGCACGGAGACGTTGACGTCGGCGCGCAAGCTTCCCTTCTCCATGTCGCCGTCGCAGGTGCCGAGATAGCGCAGGATCGAGCGCAGCTTGGTGACATAGGCCTTGGCCTGCTCGGCATCGCGGATGTCGGGCTTGGAGACGATCTCCATCAGCGCGACGCCGCAGCGGTTGAGGTCGACATGGGATAGGCTGGGCGACTGGTCGTGCAGCAGCTTGCCGGCGTCCTGCTCCAGATGCAGGCGCTCGATGCCGATGGTGGCGCTCCTGCCGCCCTCGAGCTCGACGGTGATCTCGCCCTCGCCAACCACCGGCGACTTGTACTGGCTGATCTGGTAGCCCTGCGGCGAGTCGGGATAGAAATAGTTCTTGCGGTCGAACACCGAGCGCCGATTGATCTGGGCGTTGAGCCCGAGCCCGGTGCGCACCGCCTGACGGACGCATTCCTCGTTGATCACGGGCAGCATGCCCGGCATCGCGGCATCGACCAGCGAGACATGGCTGTTCGGATCGCCGCCGAACGCGGTCGCGGCACCGGAGAACAGTTTCGACCTTGAGGTCACCTGGGCATGGACCTCCATGCCGATCACGACTTCCCAATCGCCGGTGGCGCCCTTGATCAGCTTGCCGCTGGTTGCCGTCATGGCCCTCTATCTCCCAAGCAGTGCGGAGGCGATCCGCTCCCATTCGATATCCAGCGCATCGGTCGCGACCGGCTGGCCCGCCTGGCGGTACCAATAGGACGCGTTGCCGAGATCGCCCTCGACCCGGTGCAGATGCGCGTGCACCCAGGCTGCATCGCGGCCGGACTCGTCCTGAACGATGCGATGTGCCTGGTCCCAGTCGCCCTTCGCCAGCCACCACAGGCCGGCAAGAGGCGGCGCATGTTCCTTCGCGGGCGCGTCGCCCGCGAGACTTGCCTTGAACGTGGTGACGCTCACCACCACCGGACCGGCGTGAAACGTCCCGCCGCCTGCTCGATCACCTCGCCGAGCGAGAACAAGGTCTCTTCATCGAAGGGGCGGCCGATCAGCTGCAGGCCGAGCGGCAGACCCTGCGCGTCCTTGCCGGCGGGCACCGCGATGCCCGGCAGGCCCGCCATGTTCACCGTCACGGTGAAGATGTCGTTGAGATACATCTCGACCGGATCGGCGCCGCCCTTCTCGCCGATGCCGAAGGCGGCCGACGGCGTCGCGGGGGTGAGGATCGCGGAGATGCCCTTGGCGAAGCAGTCCTCGAAATCCTTCTTGATCAGGGTGCGGACCTTCTGCGCCCGGAGATAATAGGCGTCGTAATAGCCGGCCGACAGCACATAGGTGCCGATCATGACGCGGCGGCGCACCTCAGGCCCGAATCCCTCGGCACGGGTGTTCTCGTACAGCTCGCCGATGGACTTCCCGGGCACGCGCAGTCCGTAGCGGACGCCATCGTAGCGGGCGAGGTTCGACGAGGCTTCCGCCGGCGCCACGATGTAATAGGCCGGCAGCGCATATTTGGTGTGCGGCAGCGACACCTCGACGAGCTCGGCGCCGGCCGCCTTCAGCCAGGCCGCGCCTTCGCTCCAGAGCTTCTCGATCTCGGCCGGCATGCCGTCGAGCCGGTACTCCTTGGGGATGCCGATCTTCATGCCCTTCACCGACTTGCCGATCGCGGCCTCGTAGTCCGGCACGGGGATGTCGACCGAGGTGGTGTCCTTCGGGTCGTGCCCTGCCATCGAGCGCAGCAGGATCGCGGCATCGCGGGTCGAGCGCGCGATCGGGCCGGCCTGGTCGAGCGACGAGGCAAAGGCGACGACGCCCCAGCGCGAGCAGCGGCCATAGGTCGGCTTGATGCCGACGGTCGCCGTGAACGCCGCCGGCTGGCGGATCGAGCCGCCGGTGTCGGTCGCCGTCGCGCCCATGCAGAGCAGCGCCGCCACCGCCGAGGCCGAGCCGCCGGACGAGCCGCCCGGCACGAGCGTCGTGTTGGAGCCTTCGCGGCGCCACGGATTGCCAACCGGGCCGAAGCACGAGGTCTCGTTGGACGACCCCATCGCGAACTCGTCATTGTTGAGCTTGCCGAGCATGACCGCTCCGTCGCGCCACAGCTGCGAGGTCACGGTCGATTCGTAAGTCGGTACGAAATTGCCGAGGATCTTCGAGCAGGCCGTGGTGCGGACACCCCTCGTTGCGAACAGGTCCTTGATCCCGAGTGGAATCCCGGCCAACGGCCCGCCCTCGCCCTTGCTGATCTTGGCGTCGGCGTCGCGCGCCATCGCGCGCGCCTGATCCGGCGTCTCCATCACGAAGGCGTTGAGCGCCCGCGCCTGCTCGATCGCCTCGAGATGGGCGTCGGTCAGCTCGAGCGACGTGAAGGTCTTGCTCTCCAGACCCTTGCGGGCCTCGGCGAGCATCAGTGAAGTCAAATCGGTCATTTGTTGATCGGGCTGCAGAAGAACGGGGAAAGCGTCTTGTCGTCGGCCGGGTCGTCCGCGAAGAACTTGTTCTTCGCAGGCTTGGCCTTGTTGGCGTTGGCCGCTTCGAGCTGGTCGAGAATCTCGTTGACGGCCTTGTCCGGATCGGCGGCCTTGCCCTGCCGCTCCATCGCGTCGAGATAGTCCATATAGGCCTTGTAGGCCGCTTCATCGTCGCAGAGCAGGCACATGGCTTTGGCTCGCTTGTCGGTTTGCGGAGCGGGTCACGCGCGATAGACGCACGCCATCCGGCTACCTGGGCTATTCCACGACCTTCGGCACCAGGAAGAAGTGGAGCTCGGTCGCCGGCGCGTTCTTGACGATGTCGTCGGCGATCTCGCCATCATTGACGACGTCCTGCCGCTTCTTCATCGCCATCGGGGTCACCGAGGTCATCGGCTCGACACCCTCGACATTGACCTCCGACAGCTGCTCGACGAAGGCCAGCATCGCATTGAGCTCGCCCTGCAGATGCGGGACCTCGGCGTCAGTGACAGCGATCCGCGCCAATTGCGCGATCCGGCGAACGGTGGCGGCATCGACCGACATTATATAGGGCCTCACAGGACAAGGTGAACCCGCCCTATAGCAGAGGCCGCTTTCGCGCCGCAACCGGCAGCCGTTGGACTTTCCTGGGGCAACGCCCCGGCCGAGCCGTCACCCCGCCATCCACCGCAGGCGCGTCAGAGCCTGTTCGGCGAGCGTCCGCGTCAGCTCGGCGGCCGGCACCTCACGGCCCAGCGGCAGTGCCTGCCCGGCCCAGAGATTGGTGAAATCGACCCTTCCCTGCTTCTCCGCGGCGGCCTTGAGCGGGCCGAGCGCGGTCGCGGCATGCGGAAACGCCGGTGCATCCGGCGAGATCGGCCCGACCTCGCGCATCACCCGGTTGGCGACGCCGCGGGCGAGCCGGCCGGTCATCACGTTGGTGATGACGGTCGATTCGTCGTCGGCCGCTGCGAGCGCGGCGCGCGCGGGAACGCTGACCTTGGATTCGGGGCAGCGCAGAAAGGCGCTGCCGACCTGCACGCCGGATGCACCGAGCGCGAACGCGGCGGCAATGCCACGCCCATCGGCGATGCCGCCTGCCGCGATCACCGGCAGCTTCACCGCATCCACTATCTGCGGCACCAAGGCGAAGGTGCCGACCTGCTCGGCAAGCTTGTCGGTCAGGAACATGCCGCGATGGCCACCGGCCTCCGCTCCTTGCGCGATGATGACGTCGGCGCCGTTCTGCTCCAGCCACACCGCCTCGCGGACGACGGTTGCCGAGGCCATCACGACCGCGCCCGTCGCCTTCACGCGCGCGAGCAGTTCGGGCTCGGGCAGGCCAAAATGGAAGCTGACGATCTCGGGCTTCAGCTCCTCGACGACGGCGCACATCGCGGCATCGAACGGCGCGCGGTTGGCAGCCGTGATCGGAGCCGCTGGATCGACGCCGTACTCCTGATAATAGCTCGCGAGCCGCTGCTTCCAGCCGGCCTCGCTGATAGCATCGGCCTCGACCGGCGTGTGGCAGAAGAAATTCAGGTTGATCGGCGCCGACACGCGCTGACGGATGATGTTGACCTGCTCGCGCGCCTTGTCTGCGCTCAGCATCGCGCAGGGCAGCGAGCCGAGCCCGCCACCTTGTGCGACCGCGATGACGAGATCGGCATCCATCACGCCAGCCATCGGCGCCAGGACGATCGGATGTTCGGTCTTGACGAGATCGAGAAATTTACGATCGGGCCACATGGTCTACCTCACTCTTTCAATCTCATTCCGCAGCGGCCAGGACGAGTTGCGGCGCCCTTGCAGGATGTGCTCGGCCTCGGTGACGATGCGCGCGACGATCTCGCCGGCCGGCGGGATATCATGGATCAGGCCGACCGCCTCTCCCGCGATCACCGCGGCGATGTCGAAATTGCCGTCGGCTCTCGCCTTCATATAGTCGGCCGAGACGCTCTCGACCTGCTGCAGCAGGTCGACCTCGCGGCCGATCCAGCGCCGCGCGTGATCGTTGATCAGGCAGCGCCCCGTAAACGGCGCCGGCCAGACATTGTTGCGCGACAGGTCGAAGATGATGCCGCGCACGGTCTCGCCGGATGTCGCGGCACGGATGCGCCGCTTGGCTTCCTCGGCGCCGTTCGCTTCCTCGCTGGCATAGAAGCGCGTGCCGAGCAGCACGCCATCAGCGCCCAGAGACAGCATCGCGGCAAGGCCGCGGCCGTCGGCGAGACCGCCGGCAGCAGCCACCGGCACGCGGCCTGCGGCGAGGTCGACGATCGCCGGCACGATGTCGAGCGTGGTGCGCGAAGCCCCATGGCCGCCTGCCTCGGTTCCTTGCGCGATCAGGATGTCGGCACCGGCCGCGATCGCCTGCTCTGCCATCGCCTCGTCCTGCACCTGGCAGACCAACAGCGCACCGGCTTGCTCGATCGCAGCCGCAAAGCGCGCGGGATCACCGAACGACAGCATGACCGCCGCAGGCTTGGCAGCGAGCGCGATGTCGAGCAGATCCGGCTGCTTGGCCAGCGACCAGGTGATGAAGCCGATGCCGAACGGCACACGCAGGCCGTCGAGCTTTGCGGTCTCCTGTGCGAGCCACGTCCGGTTGCCGTAGCCGCCACCGAGAATGCCGAAACCACCGGCCTCGCTGACCGCACGCACCAGCCGCGCATCGGCAATCATATCCATCGGCGCCAGCAGGATCGGATGGCTGATGCCGAGCTTGTCCGTCAGCGGCGTTGTCAGCGGCATGAAGGTCTCCTCGCCTCTGGACGATGACCCTAGGCGGGACTAGCATTCTCTCAAAATGAATACTTGAGAACTCTGCCATCAGAGATTCAAAACGGAGATCAGCCATGGAGCTGAGCGACCTCCAGACCTTCGCAGCCGTTGCACGCACCGGCGGCATCACGCGCGCTGCTGAAGCCCTCAACACGGTGCAGTCCAATGTGACCCAGCGGATCAAGGCGCTGGAGGCCGAGGTCGGCACCGCATTGTTCGAACGACACAGCCGGGGCATGACCCTGACCAACGCAGGATTGCGCCTCTTGCCTTACGCCGACCGAATGGCGGCGCTGTCGCGCGAAGCCCTGCTCGCGGCGCGCGATGACGGCGAGCCGAAGGGGCCGCTGATGATCGGCTCGATGGAGACGACCGCCGCGGTGCGCCTGCCGACGCGGCTCGCGGATTTCCACCGCCGCTTCCCGGCTGTCACGCTGAGCCTGCGCACGGCGCCGACTGCCGACCTCGTGGCCGCCGTGCTCGACGGAACGCTCGACGGCGCCTTCGTAGCCGGCCCGATCGACCATCCCGAACTCACGGGAGTCACCGCCTTCGAGGAGGAGCTGGTGCTGGTGACGGCCCGGCGCTTCGAAAGCCTGTCTGCTCTGCGTGCCGCCACGGCGGCCTCCGGGCCGACCGCGCTGGTGTTCAGGGCCGGCTGCACCTACCGGCAGCGGCTGGAACAGGTCTTCAACGATTTCGGCTGGCCCGCGGCAGCGCGCATCGAGCTTGGCACGCTCGACGGCATGATCGGCTGCGTCGCCGCCGGCATGGGCGTCGCATTGCTGCCGCGCGCCGTGGTGACGCGGAACGAGATGATCGGCAGCGTCGGCCTGCATACGCTCGACCCGTCCCATGCACGGGTCGAGACGCTCTTCATCCACCGCCGCGCCGCGCATCGCAGCAGCGCGCTCTCGGCCTTCATGGCGGGACTTGCCGGCCGGGATCACGACATTGCGGCCTGAGCCGATTCACCCAAAGATTGTGCTTAAAATTGCCGGCGAACGGCACATTCCATCGCGAGAAATCGCGCTTTTGCGCAGTCAAACACGGCCATTTCGACCGATGCGACTTTCGGGCGCTGTGCAGCGCACGCATCAGAAAAGATCCTGTCCGGCAATACCGCACTACGTTAAGATGCGGCACTGATCAGCGCTGAACACAACAAACAAACGTCAACATGTCGGAGGAAATGCGATGCGCAACGCGTTCGTGTTGTGCTGCTCGATTGCCATGATGGGCGCGATCGGGACGGCGGATGCCCAGGACTGGACGAAATCGAAGTGGGGGCCGGCGGACGAAATCGGCGCCGCCAACTACATGACGCCGGACCTCGTGGTCAAAGCGGCCTCGCTGGTGAAGACTGGCAAGACCTACCCGCTCGGCATGATCGTCGACTCCAAGACGCCCGCCTATCCGCCGCGCAGCTTCAAGATCACGATCGTGCAGCCAGGCCAGGCCGGCATCCCCGGCCTCGGACCGAACAAGGCCACGTATAATGACGATATCGTCGACACTTGGGTCGGCGTCGGCACCCAGATCGACGGCCTCGGCCATCTCGGCATCGAGCACGTCTACTACAACGGCAACAAGCTCGCCGATTTCGCCGACCCGACCGGCCTCAAGAAGCTCGGCATCGAGAAGGTGCCGCCTCTCGTCGCGCGCGGCGTACTGCTCGACATGGCCGCCTATTACAACACCGACGTGGTCAAGGAAGGCACCGCCTTCAACGTCAAGGAGATCGATGAGGCCGCCAAGAAGCAAGGGGTCGAGATCCGCCAGGGCGACATCGTCGTGTTCCATACCGGTTGGCTCGGCCTGGTCGGCAAGGACGACAAGCGCTACAGCGCCGGCGAGCCCGGTCTCGGCGTCGAAGGCGCCAAATACCTGACGTCGAAGGGCGTCGTCGCAGTCGGCGCCGACAACTGGGCCGTCGAGGCGATCCCGTTCGAGTCGCCCAACCTGTTCGAGGTGCACCAGATCCTGCTCGCCATGAACGGGACCTATATCCTGGAGAACCTGGACACCGCGGCGCTCGCCGCCGACAAGGGCTACGAGTTCCTGTTCGTGCTGGGCCAGCCACGCTGGCGCGGCGGTGTCCAGGGGATGATCAATCCGATCGCGATCCGCTAGCTTTCAACTTTGCCTTGCGGGCATGGCGTGCCGCGCCGTGCCCGCTCAGCTCTCCACGGCGAACTCCTGCGCGATTCCGATCGCTGCGAGAAACGACGGATCATGGCTGACGACGAGCAGCGCGCCGTCGAAGTCGCGCAGCGCCTGCTCCAGCATCTCGATTGCAAAGATGTCGAGATGATTGGTCGGCTCGTCCAGCAACAACAGCCACGGCGGCTGCTCGCCACCGAAGGTGCAGGCCAGGCCGGCGCGCAGCTGCTCGCCACCGGACAGCGTCTCCACTGTCTGCTCGGCATCGCGATTGCGGAACGCGAAGCGCGCGCAGGCGGCATGCGTCGCCTCGAGGCTGAGCGCCGGATGGAGGCGGCGGAAATTGCCAATGATGCTGTCGCTGGGATCGAGCAACGCGACGTGCTGATCCAGCATCGCAATCCGCCCTTCGGCGCGCCGGATCGTCCCGCCCGTCAGCGGAAGCGCGCCGATCGCAGCCCTGAGCAGCGTCGTCTTGCCGGCGCCATTGCGCCCGGCGACCGCGATCCGCTGACCGCCCCGGACATGAAGCGTCCAGGGGCCGAGTGTCCTGTCGCCGGCAGCCACGATCGCATCCTCCATGACCAGCAGGTCAGTGCCGGCACCGAGCTTCGTCGGCGGCAAGACCATCGACAGAGGTGTCAACACCTCCACGTTCCGCCGCGCCTCTTCGGCCTGCTTGCTGGCCTCGGTCATCATCCGCTCGGCGAGCCGTTGCGAGCGTTCCCCGGTATTTTCGGCCCGCTCGGCGCGCGCACCAAGTAGGATCTTTGGCGCCGAGCCACGCGCCGCAAAGGCGCGCCCGGCCTTGTCCTTGCGCGCCTTGGCTTCGCGCTGGCGCTGCGCGGCGCGGCCGACGTCCCGCAAGTGGGCATCAGCGCGTTCCAGCGCAGCGGCCGCCCGCGCCCGCGCTTCATCCCGCGCCTGCGCGAACATCGACCAGCCGCCACCAACGATGTGGACTCCGACCGGAGTCAGCTCGACGATCCGGTCCATCGTCTCCAGCAGCGCGCGATCGTGACTGGCGACCAGCACCCCGCCGCGCCAGCTTTGCATCAGCCGGCCGATCGCGGCGCGGCCCTCGGCATCGAGATTGTTGGTGGGCTCGTCGAGCAGCAGCAGATCCGGTGCCTCGATCAGCAGCCGGGCGATGCCGATCCGCGTCCGCTCGCCGCCGCTAAGGGAGTGCATGGAGCGATCGAGCCCAATTCCGGCCAGCCCCGCCGCGATCAGCGCGTCGTCGACCCGAGCCGGCAGGGTCCAATCCGCGCAAGCGAGATCGTCGTCGTGACCGTCCCCGGCAACGATCCGGTTGATGATTGCGAGATCGTTCGCGACGCCGAGCGCCTCGTCGACGCGCAGCACGGGATCCCATTGCTGCGCCAGCAGACCAAGCGTCCCGCTTCGCGTCACCGTTCCCGCGGCCAGCTCCGATGTGCCGGCCACGATCCGCAGCAAGGTCGACTTTCCGCAGCCGTTGCGGCCGACCAGACCGACGCGTTCGGCGCCGATGGACAGCGTGAGATTGTCGAACAGACGATGGTGATCAGGCGTCGCGGCGGCGACCGCGTCGAGCCTCAGAAAGGAGGGCATGGGCAACCGTGATGGCAGGGGACACAAAGCGGCGGGCTATGTCGGTCCTGCGATCCACGGCACCACTCCTCTTCACGGTTGGTGGAGCATATAGAATGATTGCAGCGCAGCGACAACCCATGCGCCGGTCACACCTGCTGGCCCAGCGGAGGTGCTCGTGCTAAGCGGCGCGCCATGCCCGCTCCCATTCTGCCCCTCATCGATGCCGCGACGCACTGGCCCGAGCGCGGCGCGCTCGTGGGCCTTGATCTCGGCACCAAGACCATCGGCGTCGCCGTGTCCGATCCCGACCGGCGGCTCGCCACCGGCGTTGAGACCATCCAGCGCAAGGCCTTCAAGGCCGATGCTGTCAGGCTGCTCGCCATTTGCGCTGAGCGCAACGTGGTGGGCCTGGTGCTCGGCCTGCCGATCAACATGGACGGCAGCGAGGGACCACGGGCGCAGTCGACGCGCGCTTTCGCGCGCAATCTCGCGAACCTGACGACGCTGCCGATCGGACTGTGGGACGAGCGGCTGTCGACGGCGGCGGTCGAGCGCGAGCTGATCGGCCTGGATGTCAGCCGCGCCCGGCGCGCCGAGGTGATCGACACCCATGCGGCGATCTTCATCCTGCAGGGCGCGCTCGACCGGCTGACGACGCTGCGCCGCTCGGGCCAATAGCATGGGCGCCGTCCTCGCAGCGCTGGCGCCGGTGTTCCTGCTGATCGTGATCGGCTTCGGCCTGCGGCGAAGTCTGATGCGGCTCGATACGCAATGGCACGGGCTGGAGCGTCTGACCTATTACGTGCTGTTCCCTGCTCTCCTGGTGCAGAGCCTGGTCAAGGCGGACCTCAGCAAGGTGCCGGTGGCCGGCGTCGGCGGCGCGCTGTTCCTCGCTGCGCTCGTGATGTCCCTGCTCTGCCTCGCCTTGCGGCCGCTGCTCGTGCGCTCCGGCGTCGATGGCCCCGCCTTCACGTCGATCTTCCAGGGTGCGACGCGCTGGCAGACCTATGTCGCGCTCAGCGTCGCGGGCAGCCTGTTCGGCCCGAGCGGCCTCGCGGCGGCCTCGGTCGGAATGATCGCGATCATCCCGATGGTCAACGTCTTCAGCGTGGCCGTGCTGGCCCATTATGCCTCGCCCACGCGGCGCTCGACCGGCGAGATCATCGCCACGATCGTCCGCAATCCCCTGATCTGGGCTTGCGTCGTCGGGCTCGCCCTCAACCTTGCGCATGTGCAGCCGCCAAAGCTCTGGCACGACGCCGCGGATGCGCTCGGGCAGGCGTCGCTGCCGATCGGGCTGCTGGTGACCGGCGCAGGTCTCCACTTCGAAGGCCTGCGGCGCGCGGGACCGGCGGCCGCACTCGGCGTCGTGCTCAAGCTGGTGCTGATGCCGCTGCTCGCGATCGGGCTCGCGGGTTGGTTCGGCGTCACCGGCCCGAGCCTCGTGGTGGTGGCCATCTGCGCCGCCGTGCCGACCTCGCCGAGCGCCTATGTCCTGGCCAAGCAGATGGGCGGCGACGCGCCGCTGCTGGCGCAGATCATCTCGCTGCAGACCGTGCTGGCGGCGCTGACCATGCCGCTCGCGATTGCCTGGGTGAGCTGAAGACCTCGGCTCAGGAGTGACCGCTCGCGAGCCACATCGTCTGCACCGTGGCCGCGAGGTTGTTCAGGCCGTGCAGCACGATGGTCAGCAAGGTCGAATGGCTGACCGAGCGCAGATAGCCGAACCACAGGCCGAGCGCGAACACCTCGAGGAAGAAGTACCAGTCGTATTGGAGATGCATCGCGGTCCAGACCAGCGAGGACAGGACGATCGCGCCAGGCACCCGCAAAAACGAATCCGACCAGCCGCGATAGAGAAAGCCGCGGGCGAACAGTTCCTCCGACAGCGGAGCTGCGACGGCGAAGGCGATCACCATCAGCCAGACCGTGCCGTCGTCCTTGGCCGTCTTCAAGACATCCAACATGAAGCCCGGCGAGATCTCGCGTCCCGTGGCGCGCGACATCAGATCCCACGCAACGACGATCACGATCATGCCGACGATGCCGATGCCGACATACTTCCACGACGTCCAGCGCAGGCCGAGATACTCGGCGAACGGCGTGCGGGTGTGGCGAACGGCGAAGTAGACCGCGAGCAGTACGGCCGGCAGCCCCATAATCACCGACATCGACAAGGTCAGCCCGCGCGCCGAAATCTTGGCAAGCTCAGCGAGGTCGAAGGGATGGTCCAGCCCGGCTGCGAGAAACACGATGACGGCGGCCTGCCCCGCGAGCATCGCGATGAAGATGACGACACCCCATAGAAAGGTTCGCCAGAACCCGAGCGTGCGCGGCTCACGCTGCACCGGCGCGACCTGCTGCGGCGGATTGGCAGGATCGAGGGAATCGACGAGGGCGGTTTCGGGAGACTCGGTCAAGGTAGGGCGCGCTCCAGCAAGGCACGAATATCGGCGGGTTCGAGATCGACTGCGCCATACATGCTCGGATGGGTCGAGGCGAGCCGCGTCGCGGCAAACAGCTCGGCATGGTCAGACGTGACTGAGTTGAGCGCGGCGCAGGCTGCGAGCAGCGCCAGCTTCTCGACGGCGAGCCTGGCGACGCGCTCGGAATCCGGCCGGCGGAAGGTCTTCTCGAGGAAAGCGAGCGCCTCCGTCGCACCGGGCAACCCGCTCGTCTCGGCGCGCAGATGCATTAGAACGTGAGTGGCCGCCTCGGCCTCCCGCGCGAGCGCGCGCAGCACGTCCAGGCACATCACATTGCCGGAGCCTTCCCAGATCGCGTTGACCGGCGACTCCCGGAAGTGGCGGGCGAGAATGCCGTCCTCGACATAGCCGTTGCCGCCGAGGCACTCCATCGCCTCGTACAGGAACGGTGGCGCGCTCTTGCAGACCCAGTATTTGATCGCGGGCGTCAGCAGCCGCATGTAGGCGGCTTCCGTCGCATCCGCCGGCATGCAGTCGAACGCTCGGCAGAGCCGCATCACCAGCGCCACCGTGGCCTCGACATGCAGCGCCATGTCGGCGAGCACCGCCTGCATCAGCGGCTGGTCGGCAAGATGCTTCTGGAACACGCTGCGATGCCGGGCGTGATGGAGCGCATGCGCCAGGCCCGAGCGCATCAGGCCGGCCGAGGAGATCGCGCAATCCTGCCGTGTCAGCTGCACCATCTGGATGATGGTGCTGACGCCCCTGCCCTCATCGCCGATCCGCTCGGCATAGCTGCCTGCGAACTCCACCTCCGAGGACGCATTGGAGCGGTTGCCGAGCTTGTCCTTCAAGCGTTGAAACTGGATCGCGTTGACGGAGCCATCAGGCGCAAAGCGCGGCATGAAGAAGCAGGTCAGGCCCTGATCGGCCTGCGCCAGCACCAGGAAGGCGTCGCACATCGGCGCCGACATGAACCATTTGTGGCCGGTGATGCGATAGCCGTCACTGGTTCGCTCCGCGCGCGTTATGTTGGCACGCACGTCGGTGCCGCCCTGCTTTTCGGTCATGCCCATGCCGAGCGTCATGCCGCGCTTGCCCCACCACGGCGCAAAGGCCGGATCGTAGTCACGCGTCGCGATCACCGGCATCGTCCTCGCGAGCAGATCCGGCTGCGCGGCGAGCGCCGCCACCGAGGCCCGCGTCATCGTGATCGGACAGAGGTGGCCGCCCTCGACCTGGGAAGCGATATAGAACTTTGCCGCGCGCACCACCTCCGAACAGCCACCGACGGGCGCCCCGTCGGCGGTCCAGGTCGAATTGTGCAGGCCGGCCTCGACGGAGCGCGTCATCATCCGATGATAGGCCGGATGAAACTCGACGACATCGCGGCGAAAGCCCTTTGAATCGTAGCTGCGCAGCTTCGGCGTGTTCTCGTTGGCAAGCCGGCCCTGCTCCGCCATGGCAGCCGAGCCCCACAGCGCGCCGAACTCCGACAGCGCCTGCTCGGCGCCAGCACCGCCATTGGCCTTCACCGCGTCAATCAGCGGCCGATCGGCCGTGAACAGGTTGACGTCCTCGAATGGCGGCGACTGGTTGAAGACCTCGTGGGTCTCGAACGATGGCTGGGTCATGGCCGTGCCCTGTGCTGAACGATCATCGGCGCGGCCGAATGGGAAAAACATAAGTGGTCGCGCCAGTGCCCGGCAGCGAAAAGTGCCACCACTCCCCGGCATAGTTCACAAAACCTTGCCGCGCCATCACCGCGACCAACTCGTTGCGCCAGCGGCGCTGCTCCGGTGTCAGGTCCTGCGCGGCGGTATGAGCCTTCACGTCGGAACAATCGTAGCCGGTTCCCATGTCGACGCTGCCCTCCGGCGCACGTAGCGCCACCGGTGCCGTGCAGTCCGCGTAGTCCTTGGCCGGATCGAACACCGCGGAATTGTCGGCCGCGAGCTCGACCAGCGTGAGATCGAGCGCCGCACCGGTCGAATGGCCGGAACGCACGGCGATGTAGCCAAGACGGAACAGGTCCTGTTTGGCAATGCGCGGGTTGTAGCGGCGACCGGCCGTGGTCTCGACGCCGTCCTGCGACCACGCCAGCATCTCCGCAATGGCACGCACCGGCCGGTAGCAGTCGAGCATCTTCAGCGACAGGCCGCGCGGCCGCAGCCCGGACTGAGCAGCCTTCAGCCGCAGTGCCACGTCACGCGTCACGATGCATTCGGCCGCCTCGTAGCCCGGCAAAGGACGCCCGACGAAATTGTTGCTGCCGGCATAACGGATGTCCTGGATGATCGTCGGATCGATGTCGCGGAGATAGACGAAATCGGCCGGCAACGCGGCCGCGCAGGCCGGCACGATGGCTGCCAGCAGGATGAGGGCATATCGGAGCGGACCTCTCGCGGCGATGGATCGCCAGCCCGCGGTTTGGAGCCCCCTGAGAGGCTCGGTAGACGGAACGGGGGATAACTCGGAACACCGGCATTGGGCCTTGCCCCCTATGGAAACCGCGCCTATAGCTCTGGCTTTAATGGCAACCTCTCCGAAATCGACTTTCGTCCTCGGGCACCGGCATTTGCTGGGAATCGAGGGCCTTTCCGCCCACGACATCACCGGTCTCCTCGATCTGTCCGAGGAATATGTCGAACTGAATCGTCAGGTCGACAAGAAGCGCACGGTGCTGCGCGGCCGTACCCAGGTCAACCTGTTCTTCGAGGCCTCGACGCGGACCCAGTCCTCGTTCGAGATCGCGGGCAAGCGGCTCGGCGCCGACGTCATGAACATGTCGGTGTCGTCCTCGTCCATGCGCAAGGGCGAGACCCTGATGGACACCGCGGTCACCCTCAACGCGATGCATCCGGACATCCTGGTGGTCCGCCACCATGCCTCAGGTGCCGTTGAACTGTTGGCCCGCAAGGTCGACGGCTCCGTGATCAATGCCGGCGACGGTGCGCATGAGCATCCGACCCAGGCGCTGCTCGACGCGCTCACGATCCGCCGCAACAAGGGTCGCATCGAGGGGCTGGTGATCGCGATCTGCGGCGACGTGCTGCATTCGCGCGTGGCGCGGTCCAACATCCTGCTGCTCAACACCATGGGCGCGCGCGTCCGCGTGGTCGCGCCCTCCACCTTGCTGCCGCCCGGCATCGAGCGGATGGGCGTCGAAGTCGCCCGCGACATGCGCGAGGGCCTCAACGGCGCCGACATCGTGATGATGCTGCGGCTGCAGCGCGAGCGCATGAATGGCTCCTTCGTGCCGTCATCGTCGGAATATTTCCAGTATTTCGGACTCGACCAGAAGAAGCTCGCTTATGCCAAGCCCGACGCGCTGGTGATGCATCCCGGCCCGATGAATCGCGGCGTCGAGATCGAGTCCATCGTTGCGGATGGCGCGCAATCGCTGATCCGGGAACAGGTCGAAATGGGTGTAGCCGTACGCATGGCCGTGCTCGAGGCGCTGGCCCGCAACCTGCCCAACGCGTGATACAGAAGTCGGGACGAAACGCCATGCTGACCGATCGCCGCCCGATCCTGCTCGCCAACGCGCGCGTCATCGATCCTTCCTGCGACCTCGACAGCCCCGGTGACCTGCTCATCGCCGACGGCGTCATCCGCGACCTCAAGCGCGGCATCGGCGCCGCCGGCGTGCCCGAGGGCACTGACGTCATCAACTGCGCCGGCAAGATCGTCGCCCCCGGCCTGATCGACATGTGCGCCTTCGTCGGCGAGCCCGGCCTCGGCCATCGCGAGACCTTTGCCAGCGCCAGCCAGGCCGCCGCGACCGGCGGCATCACCACCATCATCTGCCAGCCCGGCACCGAGCCTGTCATCGACAATTCGGCCACCGTCGACTTCGTGCTGCGGCGCGCCCGCGACACAGCGATCGTCAACATCCAGCCGATGGCGGCGCTGACCAAGGGCCTGCGCGGCGAGGAGATGACCGAGATCGGGCTGCTGCGCGCCGCCGGCGCGGTCGCCTTCTCCAACGGTCATACCAGCGTGATGAACGCGCAGGTGATGCGCCGCGCGCTGACCTATGCCCGGGATTTCGACGCGCTGATCGTGCACCACACCGAGGATCCGGACCTCGTCGGCGAAGGCGTCATGAACGAGGGCGAGTTCGCCTCGCGGCTCGGCCTGGAGGGCATTCCGCCTGCCGCGGAGGCCGTGGTGCTCGAGCGCGACATGCGTCTCGTCGCGCTCAGCAAGAGCCGTTATCACGCGGCCGCGCTCAGCTCGGTCGACTCGCTCGACGTGCTCAGGCGTGCGCGCGAGGCAGGCCTTGCCGTCAGCGCGTCGGTCTCGATCAACCACGTGACCTTGAACGAGAACGACATCGGCCCCTACCGTACCTTCCTGAAGCTGACGCCGCCGCTGCGCACCGAGACCGACCGCCGCGCGCTGGTCGAGGCGCTGGCGTCAGGCCTCATCGACGTCATCATGTCGGACCACACGCCGCAGGACGTCGAGGTCAAGCGGCTGCCGTTCGCGGAGGCTGCGAGCGGCGCGGTCGGCCTCGAGACGATGCTGCCCGCAGCGCTGCGGCTCGTACACAATGGCGAGCTCAGCTGGACGACGCTGATCCGCGCGATGTCGACGCGGCCCGCGGAGCTGCTCGGCCTGCCCGGCGGCACCTTGCGCGCGGGCGCACCGGCCGACATCATCGTGATCGATCCGGACGTGCCCTGGATTCTTGATCCGGCCGACCTCAAATCGCTGTGCAAGAACACGCCGTTCGACGAGGCCCGCTTCACCGGCCGCGTGGTTCGCACCATCGTCGGCGGCCGCACCGTGTTCGAACATGTCTGACGCACGGCGTCGCGCGGAAGGAGTTGTGTGATGGCATCCGAAGCCTTTCTGCCCGTCGCTCTCATCATCGGCTATCTCCTGGGATCGATCCCGTTCGGCCTGATCCTGACCCGCCTCGCCGGCACCCAGGATCTGCGCAGCATCGGCTCCGGCAACATCGGCGCCACCAACGTGCTGCGCACCGGGCGCAAGGGGCTCGCGGCGGCCACGCTGCTCGGCGATGCACTCAAGGGCACCGCGGCCGTCATCATCGCCGGCTATCTCGGCGGCCCGAATGCCGAGATGGTCGCGGGCCTCGGCGCCTTCCTCGGACATTTGTTCCCGGTGTGGCTGAAATTCCGCGGCGGCAAGGGCGTTGCGGTCTACATCGGTATTCTGCTCGGGCTGTTCTGGCCTGCCGCCATCTTCTTCTGCTTGGTGTGGCTCGCGACCGCGTTCGCGCTCCGCTACTCATCACTCGCCGCGCTCGCCGCGAGCGTGCTGACGCCGATCGTGCTGTGGGCTTTCGGTCACACGGCGCTTGCTGCCTTATTTGCCTTGCTCACACTGTTGCTCATTTACATGCACCGCGAAAACATCAAGCGATTGCAGGCCGGCACCGAGAGCAAGATCGGCGCGAAGAAGTAGTCACTCCGGACAAATACGGAAAATCTGTGTTGCGCCCTGATATTTGCAGAGGCTGCGCAGCAACACCGGCGCGCGATCAGCTAATAAGTTAACGAGAGACTCTGGCGTGAATCATGATTGCCTGTCATGATTCCTGCATGTGGTTACGCAAGACCAATTCAAGCGGTTCGCCGGCCACGCGCGACGACCGCACGCATGAGGAGCCGGCGCAGCAAGCAGCTGCCCCGGTGCGCTCCAGCGCCAGTGCCCTTCTCTCCGCCGCCCAGATCTGGTCGACGGATAGTTCGTTCGGCTCCACGAGCCCTGCGGCCGAGCCCACGCCAGCGGCGCTGTCAGAGCCTGTCCCATGCGCCCTCGAACCAGCGCTCGAGGTTCCATCGACCGAGAGTGCTCCCGCCGAGATCGCGCCTGCCGTAGCGGACCCGATCGTGGCGGACCCGATCGTAGTTGCGATCCCTGCAGCCGCCATTTCGGAGCCCAAACTCTCGGATACTCCCGAGCGATCGCTCGCGGAGACCATCGCCACCGTCACGCTGCCGCCACCGCCGCGGATCTGGCCGCCGCGCAAGCTATCGCTGGCGCTGCAGGGCGGCGGCACGTTCTCGGCCTTCACCTGGGGCGTGCTCGAGCGTCTGCTGGAGGAGCCCGGTTGCGACTTCGACACGATCAGCGGGGCCAGCGCAGGCGCCATCCATGCGGCGCTGCTCGCCAGCGGGCTCGCCGAAGGCGGCCGCGAAGCTGCACGGGCCCTGCTCGCACGCTTCTGGAACGGAATGATCGACGAGGCCTCGTTCCGCTCGCTGATGCTGCTCGGAAGCTTCTCGCCCGCCAGCAGCGCGGTGTCGTTCGGTTCGGCGCTGCGCAGTGGGCGCGCCGACCCACTCGACCTCGATCCGCTGCGCGACATGCTCGTCGGCACGATCAACTTCGACGCAGTGCAGAGCGCTGCGGCGCCGCGCCTCCTGATCGCCGCCACGCGGGTGCGCGACGGCCAGCCGCAGATCTTCCGCAACGCCGACATCACGCCGGACGTGCTGCTGGCTTCGACCTGCGCTCCCCAGCTCCACGGCGCGGTCGACATCGACGGCGACGCCTATTGGGACGGCGGCTACGGTGCCAACCCACCGATCATCTCCGTCGCTCATGAGTCCAGCGCGGCCGATCTGCTGGTCGTCAAGGTCACGCCCGCGCGCGACGACGACATTCCGGTGACCGCGGCTGCGATCGATCGTCGTCTCGACCAGATCACCGCCAACGCGGTGCTCAACGCCGAACTCGCGGCCCTGGAATGGGCGCGCAGCGATGGCCTGCACCCGCCGCGCGTCCATCGGCTCGCGGCCGAAGACGAGATCGAGGCGCTCGCCCAGCACAGCGCGACAGACTTCGGCAGCGGCTTCATCGAGATGCTGCATCAGCGCGGGCGCGCGGCTGCCGATCGCTGGCTGCAGGACGCTCCCGCCGGGACCACGCTGGCGATCCCCGACAAGCGCCCGGTCTTTCCGTCGGAGAACGCGCTCGAAATCGTTCCCGCCTGAACGGCCGGCGTAGCGCCCAGGTGGCGCTCCCCCCTTCCCTGCGCGGTCGGGTTGCTTCATGCTGCTGACCGGCAGGGGTCGGCATGGACGCAATCAATCCCATCATCGAGCTGAGCGAGGCCGAGCGGGTCGACCGTCTCCGGCTGATCCGCTCCGACAATGTCGGACCACGCACCTTCCGCTCGCTGCTCGATCATTTCGGCACCGCGCGCGCCGCCCTGGACCGCCTGCCGGATATGGCGCGCCGCGGCGGGGCGGCCCGGGTCGGCCGCATCTGCAGCAAGGACGAGGCGGCGGCCGAGCTCGCCGCCTGCCGCCAGCGCGACCTTCAGCTGCGCGCGCCGGGAGAGGACGGCTACCCGCCCCGTCTCGCGGCGTGCGAAGATGCGCCGCCGCTGCTCGTGACCAACGGCAGGCGCGATACCCTGATGCGTCCGATGATCGCCATCGTCGGCTCGCGCAACGCCTCGGCCGCCGGGCTCAAATTCGCCGGCCAGCTTGCGCACGAGCTTGGCCAGGCCGGCTTCGTCGTCATCTCCGGCCTTGCCCGCGGCATCGACCAGGCCGCCCATCGCGCGAGCGTCGCCAGCGGCACGGTCGCGGTCCTCGCCGGCGGCCACGACCGGATCTATCCGCCGGAGCACGTCGACCTGCTCGGCGCCATCGTCGCTGGCAATGGGGCTGCGATCTCGGAAATGCCGCTCGGACACGAGCCCCGGGCGCGCGATTTTCCCCGCCGCAACCGGTTGATCTCGGGCGCATCGCTGGGCGTGGTCGTCGTCGAGGCCGCGCATCGCTCGGGCTCGCTGATCACCGCCCGCATCGCCGGCGAACAGGGCCGCGAGGTGTTCGCCGTGCCGGGATCACCGCTCGATCCGCGCTCGGCCGGCACCAACGATCTGATCAAGCAGGGAGCGACACTGGTCACCGAGGCCGCCGACATCATCCAGGCGGTGGCGCCGATCATGGATCGCCCGCAGCCGGATCTGCTGCGCGAAGCCGACGACGAGTTGTTCGCGCCCGATCCCGAGAACCACGATCGCGACCAGATCATCGCCCTGCTTGGCCCGACACCGGTCTCGATCGACGACCTCATTCGACTGAGCGGCCTGTCGCCCGCGGTGCTGCGGATGGTGCTGCTCGAGCTCGAGCTCGCCGGCCGCCTGGAACGGCACGGCGGCGGGTTGGTGGCACTGATCTAGGATCGCGCGCTCACTGTCGATCACCGCGCAGGTCAAATCGCATCCGTGCGTCCTCGATCTGGTCCTGGTGCGCCATCGCCCATTCTCCCAGCGCCTTGACCGGACTCGACAATCCTCGCCCGAGGTCGGTGAGCTCATAATCGACGCGCGGCGGGATCGTCGGAAACACGGTCCGCGTCACCAGCCCGTCGCGCTCGAGGCCGCGCAGGGTCAGCGTCAGCATGCGCTGCGAGATGCCTCCCACGAGACGCTTGAGCTCGTTGAAGCGCTTGGGCCCGCCGCCCAGCATCATGATGACGAACACGCTCCATTTGTCGCCGACGCGCGCCAGAATCGACGCGACGCCGCGGCAATCATTGTGATCCGGCTGCATCGCCGGGGCAGGATCATCGCTGTTCGCAAGTGTCACGGATGTCACCGGGTTTCAAAAATGTGCGTTCTTGCGGGGTTACAGCACAGTCACTCATAGTGCGCCAGTTACAAACCAATACTGAGGTGACTGCCTATGACTCAACTCCTCCACGTCGATTCCAGCGTGCTCGGCCCCAATTCCGTCAGCCGCCAGGTGTCGGCCGCGGTCGTCGCACGCCTTCGCGAGGTCACGCCCGGGCTCGTGGTGACCTATCGGGACGTCGCGACGACCCCGCTGTCGCATCTGTCGGGCGCGCATGTCGCCATTGCGCACGGAGCGCCGGTGGAGGATCCGGCCGTGAAGGCGGACGTCGCAGCCGGCCAAGCGGTGCTGGAGGAGTTTCTCCGCGCCGACATCGTCGTGATCGGCGCACCGATGTACAATTTCTCGATCCCGAGCCAGCTGAAGGCCTGGATCGACCGCATCCTTGTCCCCGGCAAGACCTTCAAATATGGGCCGCAGGGTCCCGAGGGTCTCGCCGGCGCCAAGCGCGTCATCGTTGCAGTGTCGCGCGGCGGCTCTTACGGGCAAGCGCCGATGACGGCGCTCGAACATCTCGAAACCTATTTGAGGGGCGTGTTCGGCTTCATCGGCATCACCGCACCCGAGTTCATCGCGGCCGACGGCATCATGGCCGGCCCGGAGCAGCGCGCGCAGGCGCTTGCGAACGCGCTTCAAACCGCTGGCGATCTCGCCGCCTAAGGTTCTCCGGCGGCTGCCGAAGGGGTTCTCAGGCAGCCGCCGTTCAAGTCCCTGGTGAGGCCTCGCGGGCCACACCACGATCCGCTCGCGCTACCCGCGCTACCCGCGATAGATCGGCGCGCCTGCCGGCGAGCTGGTTGCGCCGCCATCGACGAACAGCTCCTGTCCCTGGATGTGCGCAGCTTCGTCGGAGGCGAGGAACAGCACCGTGTTGGCGATATTCTCGGGCTCGCCGATATGGCCGAGCGGCGTGGTCGCGCCGATCCGAGCCTCGAACTGTTTCTCCGCCTCGGGTGTTGCGACGGCAGCGCCCCAGATCGGTGTCCGGATAGCGCCCGGTGCAACCACGTTGACGCGGATGCCACGCGGCGACAGTTCTGACGCCAGCACCCGCGCCATCGCCCGCACGCCGGCCTTGCTGGCGGCATAGGCCGAATAGCCGGGGTTGCCGAGCACCGAGATCACCGAGCCGTTGAGGATGATGGAGGCGCCGTCGTTGAGATACGGCAGCGCGGCCTGCACCGTGAAGAACACGCCGGTCAGGTTGGTGCGGATCACCTGCTCGAACACCTCAGGCTTGGTAGCTCCGACCGGCGTCCCGCCGGGAATGCCGGCATTGGCGAACAGGATATCGAGCTTGCCAAATCGCTCCGCTGCGCGCGCGACGGCATCCTCGGTCGCAGCGATGTCCGTGGCGTCGGCGACCAGCGCCAGCGCGCTTGAGCCCAGTTCCCGGGCCGCAGCCTCCAGTCGCTTGGTATCGCGTCCGGTGATCGCCACCTTGGCGCCTTCCGCGACGAAGCGGCGGGCGGTCGCCAGCCCGATGCCGCTATTGCCGCCGGTAATCAGGGCCGTCTTGTTTGCAAGCCTCACGCCCGCCTCCATCTGGTTGCATTATTAAACTGTATGGCCTAGATACCGTTTTGGTTTTATAATGCAACCACACAAACTCGTGATCGCGCACGCGGTGCTGAGTGCCCCATGGCTCGGCTTCGATCAAAGAATGGAGGATCGGCGAATGGTCAAACGCACCAGCCTCGAAGGCAACGCCTGCCCGATCGCGCGGTCGCTGGACGCAATCGGCGACTGGTGGTCGCTTCTCATCATCCGCGAGGCGTTTCTCGGCGTTCGCCGTTTCAGCGCGTTCCAGCGCAGCCTCGGGCTGGCCAAGAACATCCTGACGGTACGGCTGCGGGCGCTGGTCGAGCGCGGGATTCTCGCGACCGAACCGGCCGCGGACGGCAGCTCGTATCGCGACTACGTCCTGACGCCGAAAGGCCGCGGCCTGTTTCCGATCCTGGTGGCGCTACGACAGTGGAGCGAGGAATTCGACGAGCACCCGGACGAGATCGCCACGATGCTAGTCGACCGCACGCATGGCCGCCCGGTGCGCAAGCTGCTTCTCTGTGCGGAGGACGGTACCGCCCTGGCGCCGGAGCAGACCACTCTGGCACAACGATGAGTCGGGCGCCTGTCAGCAGAGTCTGTGGCGGCTGCGCAGCCTGAGATGCTCCTCCGCCTCGAGGTGCGCCATGCGCAGCAGATAGTCGAGCATGTCCAGGTGATGGCGCTGGGCCAACTGTGCGAGGCTTGCCGTCACCTCGGCGATCATAGCCGCCGCGGCGTCGGGATCCTCCACCGTCGCCTCAACGTCAAGATCGCGATTGTCCGCTGCCTTGGCCAACAAATCTATCCAACATTGGGTATTTGACGGAAACGAACTTAAAAAGAGCACGGTTTCCTTCGTGCGGCGGAACCTGACATTCGTTTCAGTATGTCCGCGCGTCCTGCAAACGAATGTCAGAACCAAAGCTACACCAGAGTCTTGATTCTGCTAGTGTCTTTTGACCGTGACGTTCGTGAGCGAACCTGCGGCGAACTGGTACGAACGTCGGAGCCGGGACCCTGGCGCTCCTACAACCTGATAGGTACTTCGCGGCTCCAACGCAATCGACTTTCAACACCCCTCGATTTGACAGGAACCGCCTCACCACCCATGTTCGGGTCAACGAGCCCCGACGCGAATCCCGCGAAACCGGCTTCAATTCTTCCACTAAGCCATTGGAAATACATGAACATCGTCATCGTGGAGTCGCCTGCCAAGGCCAAGACGATCAACAAATATCTGGGCTCCTCCTATGAGGTTCTGGCGTCGTTCGGCCACGTCCGCGACCTCCCGGCCAAGAACGGTTCTGTCGATCCGGATGAGAATTTCCGCATGATCTGGGAGATCGACCCCAAGGCGGCCGGCCGACTCAACGACATTGCGAAGTCGCTCAAGGGTGCGGACCGACTGATTCTCGCCACCGACCCTGATCGCGAGGGCGAAGCGATCTCCTGGCACGTGCTGGAGGTGTTGAAGGAGAAGCGCGCGCTCAAGGATCAGAAGATCGAGCGCGTGGTGTTCAACGCCATCACCAAGCAGGCCGTCTCGGAGGCGATGAAGCATCCGCGCCAGATCGACGGTGCGCTGGTCGACGCCTATATGGCGCGCCGCGCCCTCGATTACCTCGTGGGCTTCACCTTGTCGCCGGTGCTGTGGCGCAAGCTGCCGGGCGCCCGCTCCGCCGGCCGCGTGCAGTCGGTGGCGCTGCGCCTGGTTTGTGATCGCGAGCTTGAGATCGAGAAGTTCGTCGCGCGCGAATACTGGTCACTGATCGCAACCCTGGCGACGCCGCGCGGCGACACCTTCGAGGCCCGCCTCATCGGCGCCGACGGCAAGAAGATCCAGCGGCTCGACATCGGCACCGGCGCGGAAGCGGAAGACTTCAAGACGGCGCTGAACGCGGCCAGCTTCGCGGTGACCTCCGTCGACGCCAAGCCGGCGCGGCGCAATCCGCAGGCCCCCTTCACGACGTCGACCCTGCAGCAGGAGGCGAGCCGCAAGCTCGGCTTCGCGCCGGCGCACACCATGCGCATCGCGCAGCGTCTCTATGAAGGCATCGACATCGGCGGCGAGACCACCGGTCTCATCACCTATATGCGAACCGACGGCGTGCAGATCGACGGCTCGGCGATCACCCAGGCGCGCAAGGTGATCGGCGAGATCTACGGCAACAAATATGTGCCGGACAGCCCGCGCCAGTACCAGACCAAGGCCAAGAACGCCCAGGAAGCGCACGAAGCGATCCGCCCGACCGACCTGTCGCGCAAGCCGGCCGACCTGCGCAAGCGGCTCGATGACGACCAGGCCAAGCTCTATGAGCTGATCTGGACCCGCACGATTGCGAGCCAGATGGAGTCGGCGGAGCTGGAGCGCACGACGGTCGACATCATCGCCAAGGCGGGTGCACGCACCTTGGAGCTGCGCGCCACCGGCCAGGTCATCAAGTTCGACGGCTTCCTCGCGCTCTACCAGGAAGGCCGCGACGACGAGGAGGACGAGGACGGCCGCCGCCTGCCGCAGATGAGCGCGGGCGAGCCGCTGAAGCGTCAGAACCTGTCCGTCACCCAGCACTTCACCGAGCCGCCGCCGCGCTTCTCCGAGGCGTCGCTGGTCAAGCGCATGGAGGAGCTCGGCATCGGTCGGCCCTCGACCTATGCCTCGATCCTGCAGGTGCTCAAGGATCGCGGCTATGTGAAGCTCGAGAAGAAGCGGCTGCACGGCGAGGACAAGGGCCGCGTCGTGATCGCGTTCCTGGAGAACTTCTTCCGCCGCTACGTCGAGTACGATTTCACGGCGGATCTCGAGGAGCAGCTCGACCGCGTCTCCAACAACGAGATCGCCTGGCAGCAGGTCCTGAAGGATTTCTGGACCGGCTTCATCGCCGCCGTCGACGACATCAAGGATCTGCGCGTCGCGCAGGTGCTCGACGCGCTCGACGAGATGCTCGGCCCGCACATCTATCCGCCGCGCGAGGATGGTGGCGACGTCCGGCAGTGCCCGACCTGCGGCACCGGACGGCTCAACCTGAAGGCCGGCAAGTTCGGCGCCTTCGTCGGCTGCTCCAACTATCCGGAATGCCGCTACACCCGGCCACTGGCGGCCGACAGCGAGGCCGCGGCCGACCGCATCCTCGGCCAGGATCCCGACACCGGGCTCGACGTCGCGGTCAAGGCCGGCCGTTTCGGCCCCTACATCCAGCTCGGCGAGCAGAAGGACTACGCCGAGGGCGAGAAGCCGAAGCGCGCCGGCATTCCGAAGGGTACGCAGCCCTCGGATGTCGATCTCGAGCTGGCGCTGAAGCTGCTGTCGCTGCCGCGTGAGATCGGAAAACACCCGGAGACCGGCCTGCCGATCACCGCGGGCCTCGGCCGCTTCGGGCCGTTCGTGAAGCACGACAAGACCTATGCGAGCCTGGAAGCCGGCGACGAGGTGTTCGACATCGGCCTCAACCGCGCGGTCACCCTGATCGCCGAGAAGATCGCAAAGGGGCCGAGCAAGCGCTTCGGCGCCGATCCGGGCAAGGCGCTCGGCGACCATCCGTCGCTCGGCGCCGTCGCCGTCAAGGCCGGCCGCTACGGCGCCTATGTCACCGCGGGCGGCGTCAACGCGACGATCCCCGGCGACAAGGAGAAGGATACGATCACCCTCGCCGAGGCGATCGCCCTGCTCGACGAGCGCGCCGCCAAGGGCGGCGGCAAGGCAAAGGCCAAGGGCAAGGCTGCGAAGCCGGCCAAGTCCGCCGGCAAGGCGGCCAAGCCGAAGGCCGGCGGCGACGACGACTCGCCGAAGCCCGTGAAGAAGGCGGTGGCCAAGAAGGCCGCGGCCAAGCCGAAATCAGAGTCCACCAGCAAGGCGCGCGCGCCTGTCGCCAAGGCTGCCAAGACATCGGCCAAGCCTGCGACGAAGGCGACGCCCAAGAAAAGCGCCGGCAAGGCCCGCGGATGAGAAAATGACCAAAGAGAGCGACATCGGCTTCCCCCCGCGGGAGGCCATCGTCGCCTTCATCCGTGCCAATCCGGGCAAGGTTGGCACCAAGGACATTGCCCGCGCATTCGGCCTGAAGAATGCCGATCGCGCCGCGCTCAAGCAGTTGCTGCGTGAGCTCGTCGCGGACGGCACCGTCAAGAAGGGCGGCCGCAAGACCATCATCGAGCCCGCGACGCTGCCGGCGACCTTGGTCGCCGACATCACCGGCCGCGACAGCGACGGCGAACTGATCGCCAAGCCCGCCGAGTGGGACGAGGCCGAACAGTCCGAGCCGCCGCGCATCCGCATCCATACGCCCCGTCACGCCAAGCCCGGCGCGACTGCAGGCGTCGGCGATAGAGCCCTGCTCCGTGTCGAGCCGATCAAGGATGCCGAAGGCGTCGCCTATCGCGGCCGCGTCCTCAAGGTGCTCGATCAGGCGCGCAATCGCGTGCTCGGCATTTTCAAAAGCACCCCCGCCGGCGGTGGGCGCTTGATCCCCGTCGACAAGAAGCAGGCCGGACGCGAGCTCTCGATCGCCCCTGGCGATACCAAGGACGCGAAAGACGGTGATCTCATCAGCGTCGACCTGCTGCGCGGCCGTGGTTACGGCCTGCCCGCGGGCCGCGTGAAGGAACGCTACGGCTCGGTCGCGACCGAGAAGGCGATCAGCCTGATCGCGATCCATGCCCACGAGATTCCGCTCGACTTCTCCGCGGCGGCCGTGGCGGAGGCCGAAGCCGCTGAGACGGCGAACCTGAAGGGCCGCGAGGATTGGCGCGAGCTGCCGCTAGTCACGATCGATCCGCCCGACGCCAAGGATCACGACGACGCCGTTCATGCCGAGCCTGATCCCGATCCCGACAACAAGGGCGGCTTCATTCTCCACGTCGCGATCGCCGACGTCGCCTACTACGTGCGGCCGGGATCGGCGCTCGATCGCGATGCACTCGTCCGGGGCAATTCGGTGTACTTCCCCGATCGCGTCGTGCCGATGCTGCCCGAGCGCATCTCCAACAATCTCTGTTCGCTGGTGCCAGGCGAGGCGCGCGGCGCGCTCGCCGTGCGCATGGTGATCGGCGCCGACGGCCGCAAGCGGTCACACTCGTTTCATCGCGTGCTGATGCGCTCGGCGGCCAAGCTGTCCTACGCGCAGGCGCAGGCCGCCATCGACGGCAAGCCAGACGACGTCACCGGTCCGCTGCTCGAGCCGATCCTGAAGCCGCTCTATGCGGCCTATGAGGTTGCCAAGCGCGGCCGCGACGCGCGCGATCCGCTCGACCTCGACATCCCCGAACGCAAGATCCTGCTCAACAAGGACGGCACCGTCGATCGCGTCGTCGTGCCGGAGCGCCTCGACGCCCACAGGCTGATCGAGGAGTTCATGATCTCGGCCAACGTCGCCGCGGCCGAACTGCTGGAGAAGAAGGCGCTGCCCTTGATCTACCGCGTGCATGACGAGCCGACGGTGGAGAAGATCCACGCACTGCAGGAATTCCTGAAGACGCTCGACGTGCCCTTCGCCAAGAGCGGTGCACTCAGGCCGTCGCTGTTCAACCGCGTGCTGACCCTGGTCGCCGGCCAGGACTACGAGCATCTCGTCAATGAGGTCGTGCTGCGCTCGCAGGCGCAGGCGGAATATTCGACGGACAACTACGGACATTTCGGCCTGAACCTGCGCCGCTATGCGCATTTCACCTCGCCGATCCGCCGCTACGCCGATCTCGTCGTGCATCGTGGCCTGCTGCGCGCGTTGAACCTCGGCGACGGCGCCCTGCCCGACAGCGAGACGCCGGATCATCTCGCCGAGGTCGCGGCGCAGATCTCGGTCACCGAGCGGCGCGCGATGAAGGCCGAGCGCGAGACCGCCGACCGCCTGATCGCCCATCATCTCGCCGACCGTGTCGGTGCCACCTTCCAGGGCCGCATCTCCGGCGTCACCCGGGCCGGCCTGTTCATCAAGCTCGACGAGACCGGCGCCGACGGCCTGGTTCCGATCCGAACCCTCGGCACGGAATATTTCGACTACGACGAGACCCGGCATGCGCTGATCGGCCAGCGCAGTGGTGCCATGCACCGGTTGGGTGACGTCGTCGACGTGCGTCTGGTAGAAGCTCAACCGGTGGCCGGTGCGCTGCGCTTCGAGCTGTTGACCCAGGCCGACGTGCTGGTGTCGCGCCACCCGCGCCGCGACCGCTCCAAGAGCAAGACGACCGTCAAGGCGAAGGCCAAGTCATCGAAGCGCGCCAAATCCGAGGCTCAGCCGAAGCACGGGACAAAGAGCCCCAAGGCGGAGACAAAACGCAAGCCCGGCACATCGAAGAAAGGCAGATCATGGACGCCATGAGTTCAACGCCCCAAGCCTTGACGCCCCAAGCCTTGACGCCCCAAGCATTGCCACCGCAAACCTGGACGCGTGACGCGGGCGCGGCCGAGAAGCGCAACGTATGGACGGCGATGAAGCGGGGCGCCCGCGGCCGCTGCCCGCGCTGCGGCGAAGGCAAGCTGTTTCGCGCCTTCCTGAAGGTTGCCGACAAATGCGACCGCTGCGGCCAGGACTTTTCCGGCCACCGCGCCGACGACCTGCCGGCCTATCTGGTGATCGTCATCGTCGGCCATATCATCGTGCCGCTCGTGCTCTCGATCGAGACCAACTACGCGCCGCCGATAGCGCTGCAGCTCGCGATCTATCTGCCGGTGACGCTGATCGCCTCGCTCGTGCTGCTGCAGCCGGTCAAGGGCGCCGTCGTCGGGCTGCAATGGGCATTCCGCATGCACGGCTTCGACGACAATCCGGTGGAAGGCATCCCGCCGGTGTGAACGACCAACAAACAAGAAAAAGCGGGGAGGATATGAGCGACACGGCACAGGCCACGGGCGCGCCGGCAGGCAAGCCCGCCGAGAAGGAAGCGGACCACCATCCCTACACCAAGCCCAGGGATGCGGCGACGCTGATCCTGGTCGACCGCAGCGGCGCGGTGCCGAAGGTGCTGGTCGGCAAGCGCCACGACAAGGTCGTGTTCATGCCCGGCAAGTTCGTCTTTCCCGGCGGTCGCGTCGACAAGACCGATCATCGCATCCCGGTCGCAGCGCCCATGCCGGCCGAGCTCGAAGCCAATCTATTCAAGGGCAAGCCGCAGACATCGGCCTCGCGCGCGAAGTCGCTGGCGATTGCCGCCATCCGCGAGGCCTGTGAGGAAACCGGCTTGTGCCTCGGACGCAAGGTCGACGGTCCTGCGCCCAATCTTGATGGTCGGCTTGAAGGTCCCTGGGCGCCGTTCGCGGACGCCAGCCTCCTGCCAGATCCCTCCAGCCTGTTCCTGATCGCGCGCGCCATCACCCCGCCCGGCCGCATCAAGCGCTTCGACACCCGCTTCTTCACCGCCGACGCCTCCGCCATCACCCACCGCGTCGACGGCGTCATCCACGCCGATGCCGAGCTGGTCGAGCTGGTCTGGGTCGAGCTCGGCTCCAAGCCGCTCGCCGACCTGCATCCGATGACCAGGAACGTTCTCAACGAGCTCGACAAGCGCCTCGCCACCGGCCCCCTGCGCCACGACGCGCCGGTCCCGTTCTTCCACTTCTATGGCGGCAAGATGCAGAAGGACGTGCTGGGCGGTTGATACTGAGGTCAAGGCGGCGCACCGCTTCAGTCATCAGTCGTGAACGATGGCGGTCGCCTCGATTTCAACTCGGGCGATGGCGGGCGTGAGACCTGCGACTTTCACGAGCGTGCTGGCTGGCCGAACCGCACCGAAGGCTTCGCTGCGCGCGCGGGCAACGCCGTCGGTATCCGCCATGTCGGTCACGTACACGACCGTCCGCACCACGTGACGGGGGTCCGCCCCTGCCTTCTGCAGGGCTTCAGCGACGATGCCAATCGCGCTCGTCGCTTGGCCATACGCATCGCGGTCCAAATCAGCACCACGCGCGGTCGTTCCAGAAACGAAGACCTGGTTGCCGACACGAACTGCGCGCGCATAGCCATAGGTGTCCTCGAAAGGATAGCCGGAGGAGACGCTGAGCCGCGGTTGTGGCATGTTGAATGCTCCCTGGTAAACGGCATGGGCTGAGCTCCGAGTGC
The DNA here is from genome assembly GCF_021088345.1 of Bradyrhizobium ontarionense. NCBI lineage: Bacteria > Pseudomonadati > Pseudomonadota > Alphaproteobacteria > Hyphomicrobiales > Nitrobacteraceae > Bradyrhizobium > Bradyrhizobium ontarionense. The sequence continues at coordinate 1,780,258 of NZ_CP088156.1, forward strand.
GAAGCGCGCATCGTCGCAACGCATCCCCACGGCGACGTGAAGGCGGGTGCCGTCCATCGTTGCGTCAGCCTTATATACACAAGGACGTGCTGGGCGCGGCGCGCTGAAAAGTATTAGATTGGCTCCATTCATTGTGGAGCCAATCCATGAAGCAGTCTCTCGGCCTTCTGTTTGCGTCCGCCGCGCTGTTCACCCTGGCCTCGCCAGCGGCCCATGCCGAGCTCGACGTCGCCGCGCTGAAGGGCACGATTACCGCGTCGCTCGAGCGCGACTACCCGGCGCTCGACGCGCTCTACAAGGACATCCACGCCCACCCCGAGCTCGCCTTCCAGGAGGTCAGGACGGCAGCGAAGCTCGCGGCCGAGATGCGCGCGATCGGCTTCGAGGTCACCGAGAAGGTCGGCAAGACCGGGCTCGTCGCGCTCTATCGCAATGGCGAGGGCCCGACCATCATGGTGCGCACCGAGCTCGATGCGCTGCCGATGGAGGAGAAGACCGGGCTTCCTTATGCCAGCCACGAGAAGGCCAGTTGGAACGGGCGCGAGACCTTCGTCGCCCATAGTTGCGGCCACGACATCCACATGGCGAGCTGGATCGGCACGGCCAAGACGCTGATAGGCCTCAAGGACAAGTGGAACGGCACCTTGATGTTCATCGCTCAGCCGGCCGAGGAAGAGGTCGCGGGCGCAAAAGCGATGCTGGCCGACGGCCTGTTCACCCGCTTTCCGAAACCCGATGTCGGCTTCGCCCTCCATGATGGCGGCTTTGCCTATGGCTCCCTGACGTATCGCACGGGAATCGGCTCCTCCAATGTGGACGGCCTGTTCATTCGTTTCCACGGCCGCAGCGGCCACGGCGCAGCACCACAGCAGACCATCGATCCGGTGATGATGGCAGCGCGCTTCGTCGTCGACGTGCAGAGCGTGATCAGCCGCGAAAAGGACCCGACCGAATTCGGCGTCGTCAGCATCGGCGCGATTCATGGCGGGACCGCCGGCAACATCGTTCCTGACAATGCGCTCGTGCTCGGCACCATCAGAAGCTTCAAGCCCGAGGTCCGCGCCAAGATGCTGGCAGGCATCGAGCGGACGGCCAAGGCGGTAGCCGCCATGGCGGATGCGCCGCCGCCACAGATCGAGATCGGCGAGGGTGCGAAGGCGGTCATGAATGACCAGGCGGTGGTCGCGACCGGCGCCAAGGTGCTCCGGGCCGCATTCGGCGACAAGGTCACGATGGCGCCGCCGAGCACGACGAGCGAGGACTATTCGGAGTTCGTCACCGCCGGCGTACCCTCGATGTTTTTTGGCATCGGCGTCTACGAGCCCGAGCGCGTGGCCGCCGCGCGCAACGGCACCGGTCCGCAACTGCCGCCGAACCACTCCCCGCAATTCGCGCCGGTGCCCAAGCCGACCATCGAGACCGGTGTCACCGCAATGACGCTCGCCGTGCTCTCCGCCTTCGACGAGCGCGCACGGGGACGTTAGCAGTGTGGTCGCGCAATACTTCGCGACGCTCACGGTGAGATGGACGATCCAACCACAACAAAGCTGTCGTCCCGGCGAACGCCGGGACCCATACCGCGGAATCTCTCGGTCGGCCCGGATGGTCGAGACTGTGCCTCACATGCCCCTCACGGAGTATGGATCCCGGCGTTCGCCGGGATAACACCGTTTTTTTAGATCGCCTGCTCGGCACTCATTGGAATGCGCATGCTACTTTGGCCACCAAAAACGAAATCGTGTTCTGCTGCGGGTTGCTGACAGGCATTGGCCGAGTTCCTATCTCCCCAAGACAGAAACCATCGCGGACGACCTTCCATGGCCCCACGTCAACTCAAGCTCGGCGCGTTCATGCGCCCGGTCTCGATCCACACCGGCGCGTGGCGCTATCCCGGCGCCTGGCCGGACGCCAATTTCAATTTCGCGCATCTGAAGCAGCTGATCCGCAAGCTGGAAGCCGGCAAGTTCGACGCCTTCTTCATGGCCGACCATCTCGCGGTCCTGAACATGCCGATCAACGCGCTGAAGCGCAGCCACACCGTGACCTCGTTCGAGCCGTTCACCTTGCTGTCGGCGCTGTCGGCGGTCACCGAGCACATCGGGCTGATTGCGACGGGATCGACAACCTTCGACGAGCCCTATCATGTCGCCCGCCGCTTCGCCTCGCTCGACCACATCTCGGGCGGCCGTGCCGGCTGGAACATCGTCACCACCTCCAATCCGGACGCGGCGCTAAATTTCGGGCTCGACGATCACATGGAGCATGCCGAGCGCTACAAGCGGGCGCGCGAGTTCTACGACGTCGTCACCGGCCTGTGGGATTCCTTCGCCGACGATGCGTTCCTGCGCGATGTCGAGCAGGGTCTGTTCTTCGACCCCGGCAAGATGCATGTGCTCGATCACAACGGCAAATATCTGAAGGTCCGCGGACCCCTGAACATCGCCCGCCCCGTCCAGGGCTGGCCGGTGATCGTTCAGGCCGGCGCCTCCGAGGACGGCAAGCAGCTCGCGGCCGAGACGGCGGAGGCCGTGTTCACCGGCGGCGGCAGCCTCGCCGACGGCCAAAAGCTCTATGCCGACATCAAGGGCCGCATGGAGAAGGTCGGCCGCGATCCCGAGCATCTCAAAATCCTGCCGGGCGCGTTCGTCGTGGTCGGCGACAGCGTCGACGAGGCCAAGGAGAAGCGTGCCCTGCTCGACAGCCTGGTCCACTACGACAGCGCCATCGCCTCGCTCTCCGTCATTTTGGGGACCGATGCGTCCGGCTTCGATCCGGACGGCCCGTTGCCTGATATCCCCGAGACCAACGCCTCCAAGAGCGGCCGGCAGCGTCTGGTCGATGTCGCCGCGCGCGACAAGCTCACGGTGCGGCAGCTGGCGCAGCGCGTCGGCGGCTATGGCGGGCTCGCCTTCGTCGGCACGGCCAAGACCATCGCCGACCAGATGGAGGATTGGCTGGTCAGCCGCGGCTCTGACGGCTTCAACATCATGTTCCCCTATCTGCCGGCGGGGCTCGACGACTTCGTCGACAAGGTGATTCCGGAGCTGCAGCGGCGCGGGATCTTCCGGAGGGAGTATGAGGGGCCGACCCTGCGGGACAATCTGGGCCTGCCCCGGCCCAAAAACCGCTTCTTCGAGGGCTAAAGGTGCCAGAATCCGCTCAGGAACACCTCCAGCAACCTTGACTTTGGGGGCCGGCTGGGTACGTTGCGCGCCAACGGTGCCCCTTCTTTGGCCGGCGCCCACCCCCACCGATTCCGTTATCTAGAGGTTCAAGACATGGCCAAAGCGGTCACCATCAAGGTCAAGCTCGTGTCGTCGGCCGACACCGGCTTCTATTACGTTGCCAAGAAGAACTCGCGCACCATGACCGACAAGATGGTCAAGAAGAAGTATGACCCGGTGGCGCGCAAGCACGTCGAATTCCGCGAAGCCAAGATCAAGTAAGATCGCGGGCTGCTGCGACTTCAACGGGGCCGTTTCGGCCCCGTTTTTTATTGGGCATTCCTCTTTTTATTGGGCACTCCTCGCCCACCAGACTGGGGTATCCATCCCGATGGCCTGCCCGCTCTGGTCGGCAACATTCGCCGACCATAAATGATGGTTCCTCCCGTAAGGAACCATCAACCAAACCTATGCAATTTTGGGGTAGCGATGCACCCGCGCGTGAGGTGCGCCTCTTCCGTGTTCACCCAGCTTACCGGGCCCCAACGATGACCGCTCCCCAGACCCTGCAATCCCGTCTCGACTTCATCGGCATCGACAATGCCACCCGGGAGAGCCTGCGGGAGCTGCGGCCGCTGATCGGCAAGGTGCTGCCCGGCCTGCTCGACCAGTTCTATGCCCATGTCGGCAAGTACCCGCAGCTGGCGAAGATGTTTTCGAGCCAGGCCGCGCTCCGGCACGCCAAGCAGGCCCAGCTCGACCATTGGATGTCGCTGGCGACCGCGAAGTTCGACGACGCCTATGTGAAGTCCGTGACCCGGATCGGCGAGGCCCACAACCGGATGGGACTCGAGCCCCGCTGGTACATTGCCGGCTATTCGCTGATCATGACCGGCCTGCAGAGGGCGATCGAGACCGAGCTGTCGGACGGCTGGTTCGGCGGCCAGGCGGCGCGCGAGAGGAAGGCCGTGCTGCAGGCCGCGATCACCAAGGCGGCGATGCTCGACATGGATCTGGCGATCTCGGTCTATCTCGACGCGGCCAAGAACGAGCAGCATGTCGCGATGCGGCGCATGGCCGACGAGTTCGAAGCGACCGTCGGCCAGATCATCAACAAGGTGCATGCAGACGCGCAAACGCTGGAGGTCTCGGCCAATACCCTGACCAAGACCGCGGAGCAGACCCAGCAGCTCTCGAGCAGCGCGGCCTCTGCCTCCGGCCAGGTCTCGGCCAACGTTCAGTCGGTCGCCTCGGCCGCCGAGGAGATGACGTCCTCCGTCCACGAGATCGGCCGCCAGGTCACGGAATCGACCACCATCGCGAAAGAGGCCGTCCGCCAGATCGAGCAGACCGATGTCGGCATCAGCGAGCTGTCGCGCACCGCCGAGCGCATCGGCGACGTCTTGAAGCTGATCACCTCGATCGCCGCCCAGACCAACCTGCTGGCGCTGAACGCGACCATCGAGGCGGCGCGCGCCGGTGACGCCGGACGCGGCTTCGCCGTGGTCGCCTCCGAGGTCAAGGCGCTGGCCTCGCAGACCGCCAAGGCGACCGAGGAGATCGGCCAGCAGATCGACGGCATCCAGAACGCGACGCAGGCGTCGGTCGCCTCGATCAAGCAGATCGGCGGCACCATCCAGCAGATCTCGGAAATCGCCGCCGGCATCGCCGCCGCCGTCGAGCAGCAGGGCGCCGCGACCGGGCAGATCTCGCGCCATGTCCAGGAGGTCGCCGGCGGCACCGTCCGCGTCGCCGGCAATATCGGCGACGTCAGCAAGGGCGCCAACGCCACCGGGACGGCCTCCTCGCAGGTGCTCGCCTCGGCGCACTCGCTGTCGCGGGAGAGCGACCGGCTGAAGGACGAGTTGGAAAAATTCCTGCGCAACGTGCGCGCGGCGTCATAGCCATCCATCGCAGCAAATTGGCAACCGGCCGGACATTCCCGCGCCGGCTGTCCTGCGTGGTGACGCTGGATGGCCGCCTGGCCGCCATCACCGCGACTTCGACGCGCGTGCCCGATGGACAGGCGCGGCGTTCGTCGATCACCCCGGTCTAGCGCGTGTGATCGACCAGGTGCAGATCGCTCAGTGTGCTCGGCAGGCTGCGGCTGAGCAGGTCGACGATCGCGCGGCGCAGTCTCTCGTCCGGCTCGCCGAAATTGCCGTCGAGCACGAGGCTGGGGCCAGCGAGCCGAACGCTCGATGCGTCATCGGACGGCCCGGCCGCGAGCTTCTCGATGATGTCGAACGTTTTGCCGTCGAACACCCTGATCTCGTACAGCGCGTGCAGCAAGCCGAAGGATTCCAGCACCGTGCTGTAGGTGATCAGGCCCACACCTTCGACCTTCCGGTTGCTGCCGCCGAAATTGGCCTTGGCCCTGGTGATGACGATGTAGGCGTCGAGGCCTTGCGGGGACACTTCGGTCCGGACGAGCTTCTTGAACGGATCGTCGCGAACGAGATTGACGGCCGCGACCGCCGAGTCCTGTATCGTCGCGAACGCGGCGCGCGGATAGGTGATCGGCTGCACCTGGAAGCGGACGCTCAGCGCCTTCCCCACCTCCTGCACGATCAGGTCATCGAGCCCCCAGGACGCGATCGGTACATGTCGCGAGCCGTTGTCGAGACCGGTGAGCCCTGCCCTTGCCAGGATGAACTGATCACCGACCGCAGAAACGATGCCGACGGTCTTGACCGATCTGAGCTTCTCGTCGCGCGTCTCGAACAACGCATGAGCGCCGCTGCTCAGGATAAGAAGGATCGCGATCGCACACCAGAAGAGGAAGCTCGCTGCAGCCCAGGCGTATCGACTGATGAAGCGCATCATGGTCCCTACCGGATCTTGAAGTCGAAGGAGTACGACGCGCCGACGCCGACCGTCACCTGGTTCACCGAGCCGCGCGCCGTCACGATCGGGCTCTTTGCGGCGTCGCCGAGCAGCCGGTCATATTCGACGTAGGAATGCACCTCCCATTGCGGATCGATGCGATACTTCACCTGCACGCCCGCGCCGGCCGAATGTGCACCGCCCTTGGCCGTGTACATTGGAAGCCCCGTCGCCATCGCCTGCACGGCGTCGACGTTGAAATAGGGCGAGACAGCCTTGGCGCTTTCCCAGGTGAAGCGCGGGCCGGCGGACACGGTGATCGCCCGTGTCACCGGCACGATGAAATCAGCCGAGAAGTCGGAGACGACGCCCTGATGGCCGCCGAAGCCGCCGCGGGTTTCGTTGCGCACGCGAAACCAGTCGACCGGAAAATACTCGATGAAGCCGCCGAGCTCGAACGCAGCCTTGACGTCGCCGAGACCGTTGAGCGCGGCATAGCTGCCTGCCTTGCGCGACGGCACGAACTTGCCCGCTGGGCCTGCGCGCAGATTGCCGAAATCGATCAGGGCGATGCTCGCATTGTCGCGCGGACTGCGGAACTGATCCATCGCGCCGGCGCGGCGGATCGAGAAGATCGGGATCGGACTGAACAGGCTGTGCTTTGCGCCTTCGAAGTCCGGCTTGTACCGGCCCTCCGCGCCGATCATGACCGTCCAGTTGCCGGACACCGGCGGCAGCAACGGCAGCTCGAATGGCGGCGCCGGCAAGGTGAATGCAGTCTGGGCCGATGCGCGGTCGAAGGCGGCTGCCGTCACGTTGAGAGCCGCGAGCGTCGCGACGAACAGAGTTCGGTGCGCGCGCCTCGCGGGACGACGGCGAGCGGCTACGATGGCATGCTTCATTGCAGGGACCTTTGACGGCGGGCCTCGTTGTCGGGGCCTGTTGTGTGGATTCGTGTCCCTCAATCGCCGGGCAACATTGCGCGAAGATTGCCCGCCACGACATCCGACGAAGATACCATCGCGCCGCAGCCCAACATTGCCCGAACATTGCCCGCGCGGGAGCCGCTCGCCTTTCTTTCTGCAGGAGCGCAGAGATGTCCCCTCTGCCGGCCGCTTGCCTTCGCCGGTCGGGCTGCCGTAAACGAATATGTCTGCGTGGCCCGAAGCGCCACAATCAGGCCAAACAGGGAATGTCACGATCCCCGTGGCTTTGTTACTCGCCTGCCGCAAGGAAGATCGTTGTGCGTTCCCTCGTGATCGAAGACGAACCGCAGATCGGCGCCTATGTCAGCCGCTTGCTGGCGCAATTGCACGGTGTGGTCGACACGGTCGGATCGGTTTCGGACGCGCAGCACGCGTTGAAAACCTTCAAATACGATCTGGCGATCGTCGATCGCATGCTGCCTGATGGCGACGCACTCGTGATCGTCACGGCGTTGGGACAGTTGGCTGAACGGCCGGCCATCATCGTGCTGACCGCCAAGGATACCAAGGAAGACGTGATCGAAGGTCTCAACGGCGGCGCGGACGACTATCTCGGCAAGCCGTTCGAGCCGGATGAGTTCATCGCCCGCGTGCGCGCCGTGCTGCGGCGGCCGCGGCTTCTCGTCCAGCCGGCCTTGTCGTTCGGGAACGTCGAGCTGCACCTCGGCAGCAACGAGGCCGTCGTGGCCGACAACAGGATCCTGTTGCGTCGGCGCGAAGCGCTGATCCTGGGCGCCTTGTTGACCCGGCGCGACCGCGTCGTCACCCGCGCGGCCCTGATCGAGGAGATCTACGGCTTCGACGACGAAATCGAATCCAACACGCTGGAGGCGCAGGTGTCGCGGCTGCGCAAGAAGCTGTTCGAGCTCGGCGGCAACGTCGAGATCCGCAGCATGCGCGGCATCGGCTACATGCTGCGGATGGCGCACGGCCGATGAAGTCGATCGCCCGGACGTTCACGCTGTCGCTCGGCCTCGCCGCCACCGCGATCTTTCTCGCCACGATCACGATCACCGTCTGGCAGTCCCAGCTGCGCGAATACGATCCGGTCGTCTGCCGCGTCGCTGCCGGCATTCTCTACGACGCAGCCGTCGTCGATCCCGGCCACGCCTTGACCATCCGGCCCACGCGCCGTGTCGAGGAGCTGAAATCGTTCAGCCCGAACCTGTGGTACGTCGTGTCCTACGAGAAGCTGATCACCGAGTTCGGGGGCGACCGCAGGCCGGCCTTGCCGTTTTCGCTGCCCTATGGCGGACCGATCGGTTTCTCGGTCCTCAACACGCTGGATCAGAACGCGACGTTCTGCCTGGCCGTCATCAATTGGGGCCCGTCCGATCTGGTGATGATGGTCGGCGGGGCGCAGGTCCACTTCGGCCAGATGTTGTGGTCGTTCGTCGGCCGCAATGTCTTTCCGCTGTCCCTCGGGGCCTTCGCCTTCGCGCTGATGGTGATCATCGGCGCCTGGTTGTCGGGGCGTTTCGTGGCGCGCGGCATCGATCGCGTGACGCGGCGCGCGCTCGCGATCGACCCGTCGGCGCCGCAAGGATCGATTGCGCTCGATGAGGTCCCGATCGAGCTCAAGCCCCTGGTCGAGGCGCTGAACCGCGCCTTCGACGAGATCAATGCCTACATCAAGATGCAGCGCCGCTTCCTCGGCAATGCCGCACATCAGTTGCGGACGCCGCTGACGCTGCTGCGGGCCAGGATCGAGGATGTTGCCGAGCCCCGATTGAGGAGCGCGCTCGTGCGCGACATGCGCCGGCTGACCTCGCTGGTCTCGGCCATGCTGGACCTCGCACGGCTGCAAAATCATGCGATCGAAAAGCGGCCGATCGATCTTGCGGAGCTGGCGCGGGACGCGCTGGCCGATTTCGGCCCATCGGCGCTGGATGCGGACATCGAATTGTCGCTGGAGCACGCTGAGGAGGACGGCACGGTCGTGCAAGGCGTGGAGGCTGCCGTCCGCAGCGCCCTCGCCAATCTGGTCGGCAATGCGTTGATCCACGCCGGCGGCGCCAAACGCGTCACGGCAACGCTCGGCCGCGGCAGCGTCTCGATCAGCGATGACGGCGCCGGATTCTCTCCGGGCTACGAGCGCAGCTTTATCGAGCCGTTCCAGACCGGCAACGCCACGCAAGGCGGCGCCGGCCTCGGCCTCTCGATCGTTCACGAGATCATGGCGGCCCACGGCGGCGCGTTCGTCATCACCTCCACGCCGGGCGGCGGAACCACCGCCACCTTGCGCTTTGTGGAAGCTGCGGCTGCAACGCCGGACGACAACAAGTCCGGCCACGTGGCGACCTACATGCCGTGACTCTGGAACACTGCCGAACAGCTCCTGCTCAACTTGCTGCGGTTCTGCATCAGACATTGCTGGACCGCATTGTCGTCGCCGAGCTGACTCCGGCACAGCTGCCGGGCGTCGCGTGAGCAGGCCTTCTGCTCCTGCGGCGTGCCCATATGTCCCTGGGCCTGGGCGAATGACGGCAGGGTCGACAGCGACACCGCGAGCACGAACGACAGTTTCTTCATCGGGGAGACTCCTCCTTGGGCGGGACCAACGTCTGCCGCATCAGGCGGTTCCGGCCGAATCCTGCGGATCCGGCATGGTCGTGAGGCACGGAGTTGAACGGCTCGCGGTGGCAAGCTCGACGCGCTTGCCAACGAAGCGTCAGCGTCATCCGCCATTTCACGACATGGTAGAAAAGCGGCGGATCACGCTTCGCTGATCCGCCCTGCGGCCGGCCGGCCTGCACCATGCCGCCTTCGCTGACTTGCCAGCAACTACATGACACCGCGGGACGGCAACCATGGATCCGTCGCGCCGTCTCTCAGCCGGTCGATAGCCGGGCGGGCGGCGATGTAGTCGATCTCCGCCCGCGTCACGCCGATATCCGTCAGCTCCCTGTCACTGAGGCCGTACAGGCTGGCTCGTAAGCTCCGGCGTCGGCGCCGTTCCTGGTAGGCACGCCAATATCGATCGAGCAAGCTCGAGACGCTGCGCGTTGATGCGCCCGGTGGTCCCGCAGCATCCTTTTCCGACAAGACGTTTCTCAGCGGAGCGATGGATGCATCGGGGCGCGCCGCTGCAAGCACATCGCCCATGGCGTCTTTCGCCAATGCGATGGAGAGGTCGAAGCCGAGCCCCGTGGCATCGCGCCCGGTCTCGGATGTGAGGTTCGTCGGTTGGGGTGGCATCGGATGCTCCTGCTGTTGTGCCGACAGGGAACGTGGCCAAACAAAAGGCCCCGTCCGATGCCGGCGGGGCCTGGTGAGAAGATCGCGCTATCGAATTCCTAGCGCACCACTCCTTCCATGGCCCAGCCGAAGCGGGTCATGTGGTTATGGCAAACGATGCGCGCTGATCTAATCATCCGTTAGAAATACCACTGACTTTAAGTGAAATCAAGAGCTGCATTTCTGTCTTTCACACCCTAGCGGCGATCTCCTCTGACCTGGCACCAAGTCTCCATCGACTCTGAGATCGTCGATCGGATGAGCGTGAGCCTCATCCGCCACGTCACGACGGTTGTAGAAAAGCGACGGATCACGCTTCGCTGATCCGCCCTACGGACTGTCTTTGGCACATACCAACGTTGCTCGTGAGTTTAGTCATGACTGACATCCAATGATTTACCTTCGCCTGTGATTTGCGTGGAGGAATGTGAGCGCGTTGTCCATGATCACGGCGAGGCGGCAGACCTCAGGGAGGCAGAGATGCGGATCAAGCCAGCAATCGCAGCAGTCGTGGTGTCGGGTCTTGTTGTTGGCTATGCCTACCTTCGCGATCACCCGTCGCTGACCTCTCAGCTGGTGCAGACCTGCGAAAAGACGATCATGGAGCGGCTGGCGGTCCCCTCCACCTATCAGCGGCAGAGCGTCGATGCGTCCGCAAGAGAGGTTTCATGGGACGAGTTCTTTGCCGAGCCCGAGCGGTCCGTGTCGGACTCGACCAGAAAAGCCATGATCCAGGCTGCACGGCTGCCGCCCGTTCAGTTCATCGCGCTCATCGCCTATCAAGCCCAGGATTCCACCGGCGCGATCATTCGAGAAAGTGCAACATGCACCTTCAACTCACTGGATGGGAGCGACGCGCCAAGCGCCACGGCTTTCATGAAGATCGATGGCGAGCGCAACGTACAATGGGCCGCAAGGCAACCAAACGCCGCCACTCTCCAACGGGGTCTACGACAACAGCCGTAACAAACATCGCGAGCCGAAGACATCCGTCTGCGCCCAGGTCCTCTCCTGTCCATTTCGATTCGAGTCAACGCAGCTCGTATGGCGGATCAGCGTCAGCGTGATCCGCCATGTCACGACGATCGTGAATTGTGGCGGATCACGCTGCGCTGATCGGCCCTATGGGCTTGCTTGTGCAGCATGGCGGCGACTTGCCATCAGCTACATCACACCTCGGCACATCAGTTGATACGTCATGCTGTCCCTGACCCTCTCGACGGCCCGGTGAGCGGCGATGTAGTCGATGTCCCCCGGGGTCAGGCCGATATCCATCAACTGGCTCTCGCTCAGGTCACGCAGGCTCACGCGCATCCTCCGGCGCCGGCGGCTGTCCTGAAATGCAAGCCAATATCGCGTGAGCAGGCTGAGCACGCTCGGCGCCGCTGCGGCCGGCGGTCCGGCGGCGTCCTTTTCCGACAACGCGTCTCGCAGCGCTGCGATCGACGCATCGGGACGCGGCGCGGCTGGAACGCCGCCCGTGATGTTCTTCGTCGACGCAATCGGGCGGTCGAGGCCGAGCCCTGCGGCATCGCGCTCGATCTCGGCTGTAAGGCTGGTCTGGTGGGGTGGCATCGCATGCTCCTGCTGTTGTGCCGGCAGGGAGCAAAGGCCAAACAAAAGGCCCCGTCCGATGCCGGCGGGGCCTGGTGAAAAGATCGTGTCGTCGAATTCCTAGCGCACGACTCCTTCCACGGCCCGGCTGCAGCGGGTCGTATGTTTGCGGTTGGAGTTGCGCACGACGTTGATCATGCTACGTAGTTACCACGGAAATTGCGCCAGATCAAGGGATGTTCCGACGTTGCGTGCATCTCGAGGCAATCTCTCTCGACCTGACGCGACGTCCCCCTTGGCTCAGTTCGGAGGGTGAATGAGCGTTGGCATATTCCGCCGTATCGGCGAAGCAAGGCGGCGGATCACGCCTTCGCTGATCCGCCCCTGCGGGGCGCCCCCGGAAGACCTTCAGCTTCCCCTGACGAACTGAAACTAGCCTATCCAGTGTTGGCTGCGCGGTCGGACAACAGCCCGGCTCGATCAATTGCGCACGCTTCTGAAGGTGGTGACCGATGCAGGATCGAACAGCCGACGCGTATGATGCGCAGATGCAGACCTATCGCGAGCATCTTCGCAGGTCGAACCGCCGCCTTGCGGAGGACTACGCCCGTCAAAACGCACAGCACGTGATCCTGGCCATCGAGGCGCTGGCTCAGGCGGCTCCGGTCACTCTTGCGATTGCGCAGCTTCACCACGCCATTCGCTGCTCGCCCGCGCGCAATTTCTGGCCGGTCATCCGCAAGACAAAGGGTATGCTTTTCGTCGGATCAGCCGACAGCGGCCAGGACAGGCCGTGGCCGTGGCAGCGAACGAAGACGGGCAATATGCGCTACGCGCTCCCCGGATCTCTGCTGTTTTCGCCATGGCTCCCGAATGTTCGTCGCAGGGTTCGAAGCCGCACGATCGAGCTTGAGCGCGTGAGCGCCATTGTCCAATCAGGCGAGAATGATTTTTGGTTCGAGATCGCTTCCAGATCCATTTTCTTCAGAACCCTGCAGGCCAAACGGCTCATTGACGAGATCAGAGCGCTCCAAGGATTTGCGATGCCAGATTGCATAGCCGCTCTGGATCGGTGGTCCGGCGATGCCCAGCGCGGCTCGAACATCGCACTCCGGATTTCGCAAGGGACCCTCGTCTATAGCGACGGACGAGATCGTTGTGAGATCGAAATCCCTGCCGCGCTCACACCCCCCCTTAGCATCCCCTCGACGCCCGACCGGGAGTTGGAATTGCACTTGGTCCGGGCTGGACGACGATCTTATTACCCATGAGCACGTAGGGCGGATTATGAGCGTTAGCGTAATCCGCCGTTTCATACGATCGTAGAACAGCCGCGGATCACGCCCTCGCCGATCCGCCCTGCGACGACGTCATCTGGACAACGACCTTGCCCTTGGCTCGACCCTGATCGAGATATGCGAGAGCTTCCTTCACCTGGTCGAACGGAAATACCCTGTCGATCACCGGCCGAATGCGCTCTGCCTTGAGAAGCTCACCGATCTCCGCAAGTTGACCACCGTCTGGGTGCACGAACAGGAACGAATAAGCGGCCCCCTGTTGCTTGGCGCGGCGAATGATCTTGCGGCTCAGTAGCCCGAACAAGAACACCATCAAGGAATTCATGCGTCGCGCGCGAGCGAAGGCGCCGTCCGGTGGGCCGATCAGGGAAACGACCGTGCTGTTGGGCTTCAGGATCCGAAGAGATTTTTCGAGCGCCTCGCCCCTGAGCGTACCCAGCACGACATCGTAGTCGCGTAGGAGATCCGCAAATTCCTGCTTCTTGTAATCGATGATCTCATCGGCGCCGAGGCTCCGTACCAGGTCCACGTTTCCGGTGCTGGTCGTCGTTCCCACCCTTGCTCCAAGAGATTTCGCGAGTTGGATCGCAAATGTGCCGATGCCGCCGGAGCCTGAAGGGATGAACACTTTTTGGCCGGACTTCAGGCGTGCGCGCTCCTTGAGCGCTTGCCACGACGTCAGTCCGACCATCGGGATCGAGGCCGCCTGGACGAAGTCGAGATTTCCCGGTTTGAGCGCGGCGGCAGTCTCGGGCACAACGGCAAATTCCGCGAGAGCGCCGGTGCCGCTCAGGTCGAAGATGCTGGCAAAGACTTCATCGCCTGGCTTGAAGCGCGTCACGCGACCGCCCACCTCCACGACGACACCTGCCAGATCGCTCCCCATCGTAGCCGGCAGCTTGAACCGGAGGATGGGTTTGAACATTCCTTTTGGAATCATGTTGTCGATGGGATTCAAGCCGGCCGCGTGGACCTGAACAAGAATCTCGTCCGGCTTGGGCACCGGCCGAGGAACATCGACGAACGCGGCCTGCTCTGATTTGGCGTAACGTTTTAGAACGAATGCTCTCATGGTTTTCTACATCCGAAAGGCTTGGCCGCAGCGTACGCAGGCGGCGCTTGGATCCGTCTTACGCCGTCAGAATGACCGGGCCGTGCGGACCGGCAGCGCGTCAAGCCGCAGGTCCTTTCGAATCCCGGCATCCACCAGGCCGGCGGGCGCAAACCGGCGAAGCAATCGCAGGCGGTTCGCGAGTTTGCCGGCCGCGTATCGGATCTTCGGGTGCGCCGCGTTGGCCGCGATCAGGACGATGTCGGCCACGACGCCAGGCTGTTCGGCCGTTGCCATCACCTCGTTCACGCGTCTGGTCACGCCCTCGCGTGCCTCGTGATACGCATCGAGCTTGGTATCCGGCTCGATGAAGTTCGCGTCGAACGGCGTCTTCGTATATGCGGGCTCGATGACCGAGACCCTGATACCCCTCGTGCGCAGTTCATGGTCGAGCGATTCCGAATAGCCCTCCACTGCGTGCTTGGTTGCAGCATAGAGCGCGCCAAAGGGCATCGGCAGAAAGCCGAGCACGGAGCTGATGTTGATGATGCGGCCGTTCCCCTGGCGCCGCATGTGAGGCACGACGGCACGCGTCATCCGGACCAGTCCGAAAAAATTCGTCTCGAAAATCGATCGGGCCTGCTCGATCGAACTCTCTTCCGCGCCGCCAGGGGCAACACCGAAGCCGGCGTTGTTCACGAGCAGATCAACGCGGCCGTCGCGTCCCATCACTTCAGCGACGGCAGCTTCCACGGAACTATCGCTGGTCACGTCGAGGGACAGCATCTCGAAAGGCCGGTTGCCCGCCTGGGCCCCCCTTCGGCTGGTGCCGTAGACCTTGTAGCCGGCCCTCGTGAGCCGCACTGCGGTGGCTTCTCCGATGCCTGACGAGGCGCCGGTCACGAGCGCGATCTTGGCTTTCATCCCGTCCATGCGGTTCTCCTGGCGGCAGCGCCGGTCCTCAACCGTTTTGATAACGATCGTAATTATTGAATTAGATGACGATCGCTATTATACTTGTCAAGCCCCGTGATTCAGGATTCTGCGAACATGCGCGTCTCAAAAGAACAGGCTGCCAAAAATCGCGAGCGTATTCTCGAGGCCGCCTCCCGCCTGATGCGGGAGCGCGGCATCTCCGGCGTAGGTGTCGACGCGCTGACCGAGGCGGCCGGCATGACTCATGGCAGCCTTTACAGTCAGTTCGGGTCCAAGGAACGGCTCGTCGAAGAAGCGGTGGCCTACGCGATCGCCACGAAAGCGCAGGAGGTGCCCGAAGTCTTTGCTCTCCGCGACTACGTTTCAGGATACCTCTCGGCGGCGCATCGCGACCAGCCGGGAAGCGGCTGCCCGTTCGCAGCCCTGTGTTGTGAAATGCAGCGTCAAAGCAGCGGCGTGAGAGAACGCTTCACGGCCGGAGTGCGGAGCATGATCGCGCTGCTGAGCGCTCGGATGGATTCCAGCTTGAAGCAGCGTCAGCGCGACGACAAGGCGCTCGCGACCGCAGCCTCCCTGATCGGGGCACTCGTGCTTGCCCGGGCCGTGAATGATCCCAAGCTGTCGAACGATATTCTTCGCGCAACCAAAAGCACATTGAACGGCTGATCGCTCGTCACCACCAGAGCCCGCAGGGCGGACGAGCGTTAGCGTAATCCGCCCTTGTACAAGAGCGGCGGATCACGCTGCGCTGATCCGCCCTACGGACCTACGGACTCATCGGGGCAAAAAGGGGGAAGAGCGCCCAGATCGTAGGTGAACAACTCATGGAGCGCACGAATGACATCACCATTCACGGACCACGACTTTTCGTTACTTCTCAAGTAAGAGAGAGAGACCCACCTTCCGGAGAGATTGGGCCCATCGAGAAATTCGCTCCAATTCACATGGGTATTTGCGGCTGGGTTTATCGTTACGGAACAGAACTCAAACACGTAAAAAATCAAATCACGATACTTAGGATGTGGCTTGACGCTGATGGCATATTTGTCCTTCAAAGGCTTCACTTCGATAAGGTCGGCCGCAAACTGCCAGTGTCTTGCAATTTGCTCTGCACTTAGCTGATGGCGTCTGGTCTTCTCTTCGTCTGAAAACCTCTGACGGAAAGTCAGGAGATCCGCGCCCCAATCCGGGCTGAAGTATGTATACAGTTGGCCATGGCCACGCTCGTCATTCCGACGAATGAGAAGCATATCAAGATGCATGATCTTTGGCAGAGTTGGACCTGCGGGATGGTAATCCGGACTGATATTGCCTTTCGGCATACTCTCCCAAATGGGGTTCTTCACCAACGTATCCGAAACCGACATCCAGAGCGGATACTCCGGATGTGACGCCACAGCTCGCATGCTATCGCGGATTCGAGAGCGCACCTGCAACGCGCGCATTCTCGTCGCAAACGCCTCACCCAAACCGAGACCTGAGACCGGCTTCTCAGGTTGGGAGTTATGAGGCTCCACGGCAAAGTGCTTTTTCTTCAGTATCGGTGTCTTATCTTCGGACAGCCCGTACATGGCGATTGCGTTGCAGCCGAACTTAAACGAAGACTCTATTTCCCTGCCTGACCCAAGCGCGTCGTAAAATGCAACAGCGAACCTTATAGCGGCGGGATCAGAAACACTTTGTCTCATACCAACGACATAACGTATATGTTTTGAAAGGGCCTCGGCCTGCTCCTCCGAATAGCACGCGTTTAAGATTGCGACGTTGACGTGGTCCGCGCAGAGCTCAAACAAACCGGCTAGAGCGTCGGTCGAAATCGAGAACGCGTTTCCCTCGTTATTCTCGAGGAGAATTCCACCGGCGCCTGCACCATGACCGCAGAAGTGTACAATCTGGGGAGAATGGTCGAGCAGGCTTCTGCGTAGGTCGTCGATCCGCGGCGCGAAGACTTGTATGAGCTCAAATTCTTCTCTCCTTTTTGAGCGCTTCAATCCCTCGCTGATCTCACGCGCTTCGACGTCCAAACGAAGCCGTGCCGTATGGGAGGGATTAGAAGCCAAAAGTAGGATCTTCTGAATCATGCTGCCCTACACGATCAAGGTGTATCTGCAACACCTTACAACGATATTCAATCTTGGGAAGGTGGCCTGTCACTCGAAGGACGGAACACCAGAGACCCGCGGGCGTCCCGATCCCGAGCCCAGGAATACCGCCGCTGAACATTGATCTGCGATGTTGCCTTTCGGATCCGAATGGATACCCGACGTGATCTCTTGATCTGCCGGATGACGATCGTGGATTGAGCCACGCCTGCTGCCGCGTCACGGAAACCGCTGCGCCAAAAAACTAATTTTCCGAATCTTTTCAGTCGGATCATTCCCATCGGCTGCCGGACGGCAATTCTTCTCTTTCTTTTTTTCGGAAATCATGCTTATCTCTGCGCATCCCACCTCATCAAGAGGGACGTATCGCGATCGTCACGAACGTGGAGGTGGGCTGCGGTGGGCGTGTCGGGTTGCAGCGTGGCTTGTCCGCGCCGACGAACAACCTGATGCGCACGGTCAAGCCGTGTGGTCCTGGCCTCCCGATGCTGAGGCCAAGTCCGTGATGCGACGAGCTCGCGGACGACGGGGGCAAGAACGCCGGTCCCCGGGGAGAGCACGGAGTACGCCGTAAAGCCATTGCGCAGGGAGGGCCGGATGTCCGGCTTCGTACCTGTGGTTCTGCCGCGTGCTTTTTTGCTGCACGCGGACCATGGGTGCGACCAGCACCCGGCCTTCCCTGCGCCCTCTGTTGTTGAAGAGGGTTTTGAGAATGTCACAGCTCGGGCGCGGATGCGTGGCGAGGGCTAACTCTCATGTCTGGACGCACGTCACCAAAAGCAAACCGTCATTCCGGGGCGCCCGGAGGGCGAGCCCGGAATCCATACTCCCCATCGTGGTTATGGATTCCGGGCTCGCGCTACGCGCGCCCCGGAATGACGAGGTGGAGGGAGATGCGGCTCCTCGCCGACGGCGTACCCGTAAGCAGCGGTTACCCGAGCCCGCCGCCCTGCCCCTCAGCGGCCGCGGCCGGCGGCCTGCGGCAGGAGCGACGGCTGATGCGTCGGCGGGATCGCGACGGCGCGGTTGCGGCCTTCGTTCTTGGCGCGATACAGCGCCGTGTCGGCGCGCTTCATCACGTCGGCGACCGGCTCGCCCTTCTGCTCGAGCGTCGACAGCCCGATCGATATCGTCACCTCGATCCGCTTCTCGCCCTTGTGGACCGAGAACGGCTCGTTGGCGACCGAGCGCCGCAGCCGCTCCGCGACCATGCTGGCGACGTGCAGATCGGTCTCGGGCATCACGATCACGAACTCCTCGCCGCCATAGCGGCAGGCGAGATCGATGCCGCGGATCGACTTGCGCACGCGCATCGCGAACTCGCGCAGCACGTCGTCGCCGGCATCGTGGCCGTAATTGTCGTTGATCGACTTGAAGTAGTCGATGTCGAGCATCATCAGCGCCAGCGGCTTGCCACGGCTCGCCGCCTGGTCGGCCAAGGTCGCCAGATGCGTCTCCATGTAGCGGCGATTATGCAGGCCGGTCAGCGCATCGGTGATCGCCATCTCGATCGAGTTCTGCACGTTGTCACGCAGGTGATCGGTATAGCGGCGCTTGCGGATCTGGGTGCGCACGCGCGCCAGGAGCTCGTTCTTGTCGACCGGCCGCAACAGATAGTCGTTGAC
Organism: Bradyrhizobium ontarionense; assembly: GCF_021088345.1. Lineage (NCBI taxonomy): Bacteria > Pseudomonadati > Pseudomonadota > Alphaproteobacteria > Hyphomicrobiales > Nitrobacteraceae > Bradyrhizobium > Bradyrhizobium ontarionense. Next base: position 1,799,037 of record NZ_CP088156.1, read on the forward strand.
GCCGATCTCGAGCCCGCGCAGCAGCCGCGAATTGTTCTCGGCATCGGCAATGGCCAGGATCGGGACTTGCCGCGTGCGCTCCAGCGAGCGCAGCTGGCTGCACAGCCTCAGGCCGTCGAAATCGTCGAGATCAAGCGACACGATCACGAGGTCGTAGTTGCCGTCGGCCGCATTGAAGACGGCCTCGGCGGGATTGGGCTCGACATCGACGGCATGCTCGGTCGCGAGCATCGGCCCGAGCCGCTCGTAGGACGACGGCCGGTCGTCGACCAGCAGAACCCGCCCGCCCCTGCCGGCGTCGGCCACCGCGTTGCGCTCGGGCGCCTGCACGCCGATCTCGATCGAGGTCAGCGCGCGCATGCGCAGCTCGTCCGTCATCATCTTCAGACGCGTCAGCGACCGCACGCGCGCGATCAGCACGACGTCGGACACCGGCTTGGTCAGGAAGTCGTCGGCCCCCGCCTCCAGCCCGCGCACGCGATCCGAGGGACTGTCGAGCGCCGTCACCATCACGACCGGAATGAAATGCGTGGCCGGATTCGACTTCAGCCGGCGGCAGACCTCGAAGCCGTCCATGTCCGGCATCATCACGTCGAGCAGGATGATGTCGCATTCGGCGCGCTGGCAGATCTGCAGCGCCTCGGCGCCGTTCGAGGCGGTCAGCACGTCGAAATACTCCGCCGACAGCCGCGCCTCCAGCAGCTTGACGTTGGCCGGGACGTCGTCGACGACAAGAATGCGCGCGGACACTCGAAACTCCTAGCCGATAAAGCGTCTTACCGTTTCAATGAATTTTCCGACCGAGATCGGCTTCGAAAGATAGGCTTCGCAGCCACCCTCGCGGATGCGCTCCTCATCGCCCTTCATCGCAAATGCCGTCACCGCAACCACCGGGATCGCGCGCAACTCCGGATCGTCCTTGATCCAGCGCGTGACCTCCAGGCCCGACACCTGGGGCAGCTGGATGTCCATCAGGATCAGGTCGGGCCGCGTGCGGCGCACGATGTCGAGCGCCTCCACGCCACTGGAGGTACCGGACGTCTGGTACCCATGCGCTTCCAACAGATCGCGAAAGAGCTTCATATTGAGCTCATTGTCCTCCACGATCAGGACGGTCTTTCCCATCCGTCCCTCCGAATCACTGACACCCGCCTGCCCTCCGGCGGACACCTGTCCACCGCACCTGATCTAATTCAAACTAGCCCCAGATTCGTTCTAAGCCGTTAAGTCGGTATTCCATCTTGCCCCGGAGATGGTTTCCACTTGCTTGAACCCGCTGCGACGACTCGGGCATGATGGGCGCAAAGTAGAGACGACAAGTTAATGGAAAGGCAAATGCGGCGTTGAAAAAGCGTGCTCAAAAACCGCGCGAAGTCGCTGAAATCGTTGCAATTCAGGCACTCGGTTTCCTGGCTGGGGAACCGGAGCGTCTCGGCCGTTTCCTGGCCGAGACCGGAATTGGGCCCGAAACGCTGCGATCCTCGGCCGCCGACCCGAATTTCCTGGTTAGCGTGCTCGATTTCGTCCTGCGCGACGACGAGACCGTAAAGGCTTTTGCCGCCAGCTCCAAGTTACATCCGACCAATATCATGGCTGCAAGGCAGGTATTGGGCGACCTGTGGGAGCGCGACGTGCCGTGACCACCTCAGCGCCAGAGGGAGCGCCGCGCGCGGTCACCGGGCCGACCTGCTTCTGCCGCGACTGTCTGACGGACCTGGATGCGGGCACACGCCGCTGCACCGCCTGCGGCTCGCCGCGCCTGGTCCGGCATCGCGCGCTGCCCGCGCTGACACTGGCGCATATCGACTGCGACGCCTTCTATGCAACGGTCGAGAAGCGCGACAATCCCGACGTGGCCGACCGTCCCGTCATCATCGGGGGCGGCAAGCGCGGCGTCGTGTCGGCCGCCTGCTACATCGCCCGCACCTACGGCGTGCGTTCGGCGATGCCGATGTTCAAGGCGCTGGAGCTGTGCCCGTCTGCGGTCGTGATTCGCCCCGACATGGCGAAATATGTTCGGGTCGGCCGCGAGGTGAGGCTGGCCATGCAGGCACTGACGCCGCTGGTTGAGCCATTGTCGATCGACGAGGCGTTCCTGGATCTGTCAGGCACCGAACGCGTCCACGGCATGATCCCCGCGAAGGTGCTGGCGCGGTTCGCCCGCGAGGTCGAGCACAACATCGGCATCACCGTGTCGGTCGGCCTGTCCTGCAACAAGTTCCTGGCCAAGATCGCCTCCGACCTCGACAAGCCACGCGGCTTCGCCACGCTGGACCAGGAGGAGGCGCGCGCGATGCTCGCCGACAAGCCGGTCGGCTTCATCTTCGGCGTCGGGCCCGCCACCCAGCAGCGGCTGGCGCAACGCGGCTTCCGCACCATCGCCGACCTGCAGCGCGCCGACGAGATCGAGCTGATGAAGCAGTTTGCGAGCGACGGCCGCAGGCTGTGGCGGCTGGCCCGCGGCATCGACGAGCGCAAGGTCGTGGCCGACCGCGGCGCCAAGACGATTTCCAGCGAGACCACGTTCGACACCGACATCCGCGACTATGCGACCTTGGAAAAAACCTTGTGGCGGCTGTCCGAGAAGGTCTCCTCGCGGCTGAAGGCGAGCCAGCTCGCCGGTTCGACCATCACGCTGAAGCTGAAGACCGCCGATTTCCGCCAGCGCACCCGCTCGCAATCGATCGCGGCGCCCACGCAGCTCGCCGGCAAGATCTTTTCGATCTGCCGCGAGATGCTGGCGCGCGAGACCGACGGCACATCGTTCCGCCTGATGGGCACAGGTGTCAGCGCGCTGCGGCCGGGCTCGGAGGCCTCCGACACCGACATGCTCGACCGCCGCTCGGCCTCAGCCGAGCGCGCAATGGATGCGCTGCGCAAGAAGTTTGGCCAGGCCGCGGTCATCCGCGGCATCGCCTATGACGGCCCGGAGGACACCGGATGACGCCGTCAGTTGCCGCAGGGCTTGCCGTCCTTCGCCTCTTTGACGTCGAACTTGTCGAGCGCGCCGGCAATGACGAAATCATTGTAGTCGAGCACGAGCGACCGGGAGACGCCGTTCTCGTAAAGCTCGAACGACATGGCATAGACGGGCGTCTGCTCGCCCTCCGCCCGCTTGGCATCGCGGTCGTAGTAGCTGACGGTGACCGGCCAGCGCGTCATGGCCTTCATCTCGTCACTGGCCGTGGAGGCATCGGGCTTGGCGATGGTCTTCTCGGCCGGCACGCGCGCTCCGATCACCGTGAGCGTATTGTAGACCTTCTCGCCATTGTCCGAGCCGTCATAGACCGACAGCTCGAGCAGCGACTTGCCCTCGCGCGCGGCGGCGATGATGCGCTGGATCTGCTCGGTCGGAAACACCGTCGCCCCGTCGAGCGTGAAGGTCTTCGCCTCGGGCTGCTTGAGCTTGACGGTGATGTGATCGCCGGTGCGCTCGGCAATGCCGTCGACCGGGCCGGACGCCTGATCGTTCATCCGCGAGTCGATCTTGAAGCGATAGCTCTTGCCGGCGCCGTCCTCCCACGCGGTCGAGCGCAGATCGCTCAAGGTCACCTTGCCCTCGCCGAGATCGAGCTCCGAGACCTGGCGGAATTCGGAGGTGTAGCCGTTGCAGGCGCTGCCGGAGAAATTATAGAGGATGCGGCCGCGGGCGCTGTTGACCGGGCTCGACCCGCGCGACTTGACGAGGCTGAGCTCATAGAGCGCCTGATGCGGCAGGAACGGCACCCCGGCCTCGGCCTGCACCGGACCGAATGTGATCGCCGCGACGGCCAGCGCTCCCATCGACAGTCGAAACGAATGAGCCATGAGTTTTCCTTGAGGGGCGGATCGTTAAACCGTCACATTAAAGACCGCTGCATTACGTCGCAACTGCGGCTGCCTCACGGAAACGTGCGATCAAAGCCCGGAGCGAGGCACGCGGCCCGTTCGCGTCCGACGGCCGCCGCGGCTTGCATGTCACTGGCAACTGCGCCAAACAGGGCCGCGGTCCGGCACGGGACCGGCTTTCAGGCGATAGAACGGGGATTTTCACATGGTGGGTACGGTTGAACAGAATCTGGCGGCGCAAGGCATCACTCTGCCGCAGCCCAAGGCGCCGGTGGCCAATTATGTCCCGTTCGTGCGCACCGGCAATCTGCTGTTCGTATCGGGCCAGGTCTGCCTCGGCGCCGATGGCAAGATGATCGCGGCGGGCAAGCTCGGTGGCGGCGTGGAGCTCGAGCAAGGTTACGCCGCGGCGAAAGGCTGCGCGATCAACCTGCTCGCCCAGGTCAAGGCGGCGGTCGGCGATCTCGACAAGGTGGTGCGCGTGGTCCGGCTCGGCGGCTTCATCAATTCGGCGCCCGACTTCCTCGACGGACCGAAGGTCATGAACGGCGCCTCCGACCTGATGGTCGCCGCGTTCGGCGACAAGGGCCGCCACGCCCGCACCACCGTCGGCGTGTCGTCGCTTCCGTCCGATGCCGCGGTGGAAGTGGAAGGCGTCTTCGAGGTTGAATAAAAACGCACGCATGATCCGGAAAAGTGTGAAGCGGTTTTCCGACGAGATCATGCGCCAGCAGACGGACGGGGCGAATGCGCGCACCTGACTGGCTGACGGCCCGCCCCGTCGCCCACCGCGGCCTGCACGATGCCGTCAGCGGCATCATCGAAAACATGCCGGCTGCCGCGCGCGCGGCCGTGGCCGGCAATTTCGCCATCGAATGCGACATCCAGCTGTCGGCCGATGGCGAGGCGATGGTCCACCACGACTACGAGCTGGGCCGCCTCACTGAAGGCTCCGGCGCCCTCATCGACAAGACGGCGGCCGAGCTGAAGGCGGTCCGGTTCAAGCAGACCGACGAGCGGATGATGACGCTCAGTGACCTCTGCAGCCTGATCGCCGGGCGCGTGCCGCTGGTGGTCGAGGTCAAGAGCACGTTCCAGGGCGACCACCGGCTGGTCAAACGGATGGCCGAGGTGCTCGCCTCCTACTCCGGCCCGGTGGTCGGCATGTCGTTCGATCCGGACCAGATGCTGGCGCTGCGCGAAACCATGCCGGACCTGACGCGCGGCATCGTCGCCCAGCGCACCTATGAGGATGGCTATTGGGCCAAGCTGACCCAGGCGCAGCGCGACAGCATGCTGCATCTGAAGCATGGGTTCAGCTCCCAGCCGCATTTCGTCGCCTATTGGGTTCAGCAGCTGCCCGCGCCTGCGCCGTGGATCGCGCGCAACGTGTTCGGCTGCCCGCTCCTCAGCTGGACCATCCGGACACAAGAGCAGCGCGCGATCGCAGCCCGCCACGCGGATCAGATGATCTTCGAAGGGTTTTCGCCGGAGACGTGACGCCGGCCTTGAACTCGCTGCTGCGATGCACGATCTTGAGCGGAAAGGACATTCAGGCCACGCTCCGGCACAACCGCCCGCCAGCGTGTTTTCCAAGGACTCGATGGCATCACCTGAGATCACGCTCGAAGCCGTCCCCGGGGTCAGCGAAATCCCCGCTGCCGCCTGGGACGCCTGCGCAAACCCCACGGTGACGGTCTCTCCCGGCTCATGTCAGCTTTCCGGGCCGTCCTACAACCCTTTCGTTTCCCACGCTTTTTTCTCCGCGCTCGAAGCCTCCGGCTCCGCCACCCTGCGGACCGGCTGGGCGCCGCGCCACCTGATCGCGAAAGCCGGCGACGAGATCGTCGGCGTCGTGCCCTGCTATCTGAAGTCGCACTCGCAGGGCGAATATGTCTTCGACCGCGGCTGGGCGGACGCCTATGAGCGCGCCGGCGGGCGCTACTACCCCAAGCTCCAGGTTTCCGTGCCGTTCACGCCGGCGACCGGACCACGGCTGCTGGTCCGCGCAGATCAGGACGGGACCGTCATCGGGACTGCCCTCGCCCAGGGGCTCAAGGCGCTGTGCGGCATCAGCGAGGCCTCGTCCGTCCACGTCACCTTTGCCCGGGAAGCCGAATGGCAGCTGCTCGCGGCACAGGGGTTTCTGCAGCGCACCGACCAGCAGTTCCATTGGCACAACCAGGGCTACTCCAGCTTCGACGACTTCCTGGCAACCTTGAACTCGCGCCATCGCAAGGCGATCAAGCGCGAGCGGCGCGACGCGCTCAGCGCGGGCGTCACCATCCACCAGCTCGCCGGCAAGGACATCACCGAGGATGCCTGGGACGCCTTTTTCGACTTCTACATGGAGACCGGCTCGCGCAAATGGGGCCGGCCATACCTCAACCGCAAGTTCTTCTCCCTGATTGGCGAGAGCATGCCCGAGGATGTCCTGCTGGTGATGGCCAGGCGCGAGGGCCGCTGGATCGCGGGCGCCATCAACTTCATCGGCTCGGACACGCTGTTCGGCCGCAACTGGGGGGCGATCGAGCACCACCCGTTCCTGCATTTCGAGGTCTGCTACTATCAGGCGATCGACTTCGCGATT